>CAZWAY010000010.1:0-104140 GCA_964631945.1 uncultured Planctomycetaceae bacterium | reverse complement strand
CGATCTGGGCGCAAGTCGCCCAGGACGCGGCCGAATCGATGGCCGGGTAGTTAGCGCCGGGCCCGGACCTGGGGCTGCGCGGACTCGAAGACGAGCGCCTCGCCGCGTTTGCGCAGGCGCACCCGATCGCCCATCAGCGGCTGCCAGGCCTCGATCCCCAGGCGCTCGCCCAGCTCGGCCGCCAGCGTGGCGCGCTTCTCGCTCTCGCCGTGCACCAGCGCCACGCGCGCGCCGCCCTTGGCCATCGGTGTGACCCACTCGACCAGCTCGCTCTGGCCGGCGTGGGCCGAGAAGCCACCCAGGGTCGTCACGCGCGCCTTGACCGCCACCGGTTCGCCGAAGATGCGCACGTTGCGCGCGCCCTCGACCAGCGCGCGTCCGAGCGTGCCGCGCGCCTGGAAGCCGACGATCACGACGTCGGTCGACTCGCGCCCCAGGTTGTGGCGCAGGTGGTGCAGGACGCGCCCACCCTCGCACATGCCGCTGGCGGAGAGGATCACGATCCCGCGCCGTTCGTTGAGCGCCATCGACTCCTCGGGCGTGCGGCAGAAGGCCAGCCGGGCCGGTTCGAGCGCCTCGCACGGGTGGCCCGCGCTGGTCTTCTGCACGCAGTCACCGAACTTGCGGTACAGCTCGGTCGCGCGGATGGCCATCGGGCTGTCGAGGAACACCGGCAGCTCGGGGATGCGCTGCTCGCGCTCGAGCAGCCCGATGTAGTGCAGGATCTCCTGCGCCCGGCCGACGGCGAAGACCGGCACGATCACGTTGCCGCCGTCCTGGATGGCCCGACGCAGGGTCCGGGCGAGCTCCTCGACCGTCGCGTCCAGGTCCTTGTGGTCGCGGTCGCCGTAGGTCGACTCCATCAGCACGAGGTCGGCCTCGCGCGGCGGTTCGGGCGGCAGCAGCAGCGGTTCGCGTCGGCGCCCCAGGTCGCCGGAGAAGACGAGCTTGCGCGCGAAGGTCTCGCTCGTCACCCAGCATTCGACCGAGCCCGCGCCGAGGATGTGTCCGGCGCGCACGAAGCAGAGGCGCACGCCGGGGCCGGGCTCGAACTCCGCGCCGAACGGGTGCAGCTCCAGCTTCGACAGCGCGCGCTCGGCGTCCGCCACCTCGTACAGCGGCTCGAGCATTTTCTTGCCGTGGCGCTGCCTCCGGCGGTTCTCGGCCTTCGTGTCCATCTCGTGGATGTGGGCCGAATCCCGCAGCAGGACGCCCAGCAGCCCAGCGCTCGCCGTGGTGGCGTGGATCTTCCCGCGGAAGCCCTCGCGCACGAGGCGTGGCACCAGTCCCGAGTGGTCGATGTGCGCATGGGTCAGCACCAGCGCATCGATTTCGCGCGGCGGGAAGGCGAACGTGCGCGCGTTCTGCGCGCGTGCGTGGCCCTCGCCCTGGCACATCCCGCACTCGAACAGCACGCGCGCCGAGTCGGTCTCGAGCAGGTACATCGAGCCCGTGACCTCGCCCGCCGCGCCCAGGAACGTCAGCCGCGCGAGGTCGTCGGGCTCGAGCTTCTTCAAGCGACCGGAACTCTTCGTACCCACGAGGCCGAGCATGCGCCCGGCGCGGGCAGGCGTCAACGCGGGAAGACCCGGGTCCCCGAGATCGCGTTCATGCCGTTCTCCGCGACCAGGCCTCCTCCGTGAGGAGGCGTTGCACGTCGTCGTAGGTGTGGCCGGCGCGCAGCGCGGCCGCGATCGCACGGCGCAGCAGGACCCGGGTGCGGGCGCGGCGCTCGCTGGCGGCGACCTCGGGTCCGCGCAGCGTCACGAACACGCCCACGCCGCGGATCGCCTCGCTCGCGCCCAAGCGTTCGAGCTCCTGGTAGGCGCGTGCGACGGTGTTGTGGTTCACCATCGCCTCGGTGGCCATCGCGCGCACGCTCGGGAGCTGGGCCCCGGGTTCGATCGCGCCGGTCGCGATGGCGTCCAGCACGAGCTCGAGCAGCTGGCGCGCGGGCGGCACGTCGGCGTCGGGATCCACGACCCAGTCCATGGCGCGTACCCTCGTCCTGGTACGGGGGCACACTGGAGCGCGGTGCGCCGAAACCGGCCCGGATCAGCGCGCGCCCGCGACGAGCACGGTGTGCGCGCTCTGCGGCAGGTCGTGGCGCTCCGGCGGCGCCAGGCCGGCCTCGACGAACATCTTTCCGTACTCGCTCACGGTGTAGGCCTCGCCGCGCGGGGTGGTGGCGAGCATCACCAGGTCGAAGCCGGCCGACTGCAGCGGCGTCACGCGATCGTCCTCGAGCAGGAACTCGAGCACGGCCACGCGCCCGCGCGCGCTCAGGCCCGCGCGGCAACGCGCCAGGAAGGCCACGCAGCGCTCGCGCTCGAAGTGGTGCAGGAAGTTGGTCACCAGCACGAGGTCGAAGGCCTGGCCGGGCACGCTGTCGAAGTCGACCTCGAAGGCGCTGCCGGCCAGCGAGTGCGCGCGCGCGCCGAGGCCGGCGCGCTCGGCGTTCTCGCGCGCGACGGTGAGCACGTTGGACCAGTCCTGGAACACGACCTCGGTGCGGGGCGAGCGCCGCGCCAGCTCGATCCCGTACAGTCCGTGCCCGGCCGCGACGTCCAGCACGCGCGCGGGCGCGCCGCCGCGGCACACGATGTCGGCCAGCCCCGGCGCGAGCACGCGCGCCATCGGCTCCATCGCGCGCGCGAAGTCGACCCACACCGGGTGCTCGGCGGCCGTCGTGCCGCCCGCGGCCGCGACCGTGCCGCCGCGCCGTACGGCGCCGAGCACGTCGTCGAAACAGCGCACCAGCGCGGCGCTGTTCAGGAAGCCCGCCATCGAGCCCATGTAGGCCGGCGAGCGCCGATCGAGGAACGCCGCGGCCTCGGCGCTGCAGCGGTAGCGCGGCCCGTGCTTCTCGAGGAAGCCCAGCGCGACCATGTGGTTGCACAACGCGCGCAGGCCGCGCTCCGAGGCCTGGCTGGCGCGCGCCAGGTCGGCGAGCGTGTCCGTGCCGCTGGCGACGTGCGTGAAGAGCTCGAGCTGGATCGCGGCCGCCAGCGCGGCGCTGGCCTGGTAGCCGCTCAGGAGCTCGAAGATGCGTTCGGGGGTGGCGTCGCTCACGCGCGCGAGTGTAGCCGCTAGAAGCGCCCGGCCAGCGAGCCGGCGTAGCCGGTGAGCTCGGCATAGCCGCGGCCCGCCAGGCCGGACTCGGTGCCGTCGATCCGACGCTCGACGCCCGAGACCGTGACCGGCCCTTCCCAGTACGAGATGCCGGTGGCGTGGCTCTCGAGCTCGCAGTCCGGCACGAGCGGGGCGATCTCGAGCCGCAACCCGGCCGCGGGGAGCGCGATCGTCCAGCGCGCCGGGTAGCTCGCGCCGCTGGTCGGGCTCTGCCAGAGCGCGTGCGAGGTGAGCGTGAATTGTGCCTGGGCGAAGCCGCGCGTCGTGCCGTCGCGCTCGACCAGGGTGGCGGCCGAAGCCTCGCGCGGGACGCCGTCCGGACCGCGCAGCACGAACAGCATCAGCTCGCGCCCGCCTGCGCCGGGCGGATCGCCGGAGTCGTCGAGGCGCAGCCCGAACCAGTCCCAGCCGCGCGTGCCCTCCGGCAGCACCCCCGAGCCGAACTCGTGGTCGTACCAGGCGCCGCCGTGCACGCGCAGCGCGCGGCCATCGAGCGTGAGGCGTCCCGTCAGCGCGAGACGCGGCCAGGAGACGTAGGCCGAGGCGTTGCCCGGCTCCGGCCCCTTGCGCGAGTAGCCGCGCTCGCCGTGCAGCACCAGCGGCTTCTCCGGCCGCAGGCGGAAGTCGAAGCCGAAGGCCTGCTCCGGATCGGCGGCCACCAGCGCGAGCTCGTCGTCCGCCGCGCGCCGCAGCGACCAGTCGCCCAGCGCGAGCGCGAGATCGCCCTCGGCGGCCGTGGCGAGCGGCGAATTGCGCTGCAGGCGCTCGGCGAAGCGCGTCTGGCCGCGCGCGACCTCGCTGAGCGCGAGATGGCCCGCGAAGACCTGCCGCGCGCGCAGCGGCGACTCCTCGGCGCGTGGCGCGCCCGGCTGCAGCCCGCGCCGGAAGACGGTGAACTGGAAGCCGAAGCGCGCGCCGGCCTCGTCCTCGAGCAGTCCCGTCAGGTACCACCACTCGGTGCGGTACTCGGGGTGCGAGCCGTGATCGCGCGGGAAGCGCAGCTCGAGCCCGAGCTCGATCGTCTTCCAGGCCGGTGGCTCCTGGGCGCGCAGCGGCGCGAGCAGCAAGAGAGCCAGCACGACGCGCATCGACGCGACCCTAGCCCGGGCGAGCGCCCTGTTCCATGGCCGGGCCGTTCCATGGCGGGGCCTCGATGGCCGACGGCCAGCCGGGGTACTCAGCGCGAGGCGACACGTCCGAGGTTCATGGTCGTGCCGATCACGAACTGCAGCTCGGGGGCATCCTCGCTGGCGCCTAGCACGACGCCGACATCGACGACGCGACCGGGAGCCCAGGCCTTGGCGAGTCCGAGCGTGGCCAGGAGTTGCTCGTCGTCCACCTCCGGCGTGAGCAGCAGGGCCAGCTCGCCGAAGGCCGAGAGGTCGTCCGCCAGCGGATGCCCGAGCGTGTACGAACCCACGCTCTGCAGCAGGCTTCCACCGTCGGGATCGCCCAGCAGCCCGAGCTGCAGGTAGGCGGTCTGGCTCCAGCTCGAGCCCGCCCAGGTCGCAGCCAGGGCCGCGAGCAGGTCGGTCTCGCCGGAGCCCAGGCCCTGGTCGTCGTCGGCCGTGGGCAGCTTCACGAGCGCCAGGTAGGCCAGCGCCGGGCGCCCCTCGTGCCCCTCGAGGAAGCGTTGCCGGTAGCCGAGCTGGAGGTCGCCAATGCCGCCCTCGTCGCCACCCGGCGCGTCCAGCACGATCCACGGCTCGAAGCCCACGAAGACCTCGGAGCGCTCATCGAGTCCGAACTTCAGGGCCGAGGGCGTGCCCAGGCGGTCGCCCGGATCGAACGCGATGCCGCTCTCGAGCTCGAGCGTGCCGGCGGCCGTGGTCGAGGTGTCGGTCGAGAACGTCGGCCGCTGCGGCGTGGCCGGGATCCCGCGTCCTTCCTCGAAGGTCTGGCAGGCCGAGGCGCCCAGGCACAGGAGCGGTAGGAGCCCGCCGCGAAGAGTCCGAGTTGTCCAGTGCGTCTGCATGAGATCGAGGGCAAGGCACGGGGATCGCCCGGCCAGGATGGTGAGCGGGCGAGCACGACTCCCCGCCCCGGCCTGGCGAGGATACGCGCCACGGCGGAGCGGAGAACGGACCACCGCCGAGTTCTGTCGAGCGAAGCGCGCGCGCCGGTGCACGCTCCGCTGGAGCGCGGACCGTCCTCGACGCCGGCGGCGGCGGACGACATCTTGGAGCCGTGGAGACCCCGCCGAACCGGCCGAGCGCCAGCTGCCGCGCGTGCGGGGCCGAGCTGCCCGAGGCGAGCGCCTTCTGCAACCGCTGCGGCGCCGGTCAGGACGGGGAGCGGCCGGCGCGACCGTTCGCGGCCACGGGCGGCGCGCTGCCGCCCGAGGAGGCGCTGTGGGCGGGGCGGTACTCGCTCAAGGCCGCGCTGCACCTGTGGATCCTGTGGGCGCTGTGGATCGTGCTCGTGCTGGGCCTGTACCTGCGCTTCGTCGCGACCACCACGGCCACGAAGAACGGGCTCGTCTTCGCGCTCGCGGCCGGCCCGGCGCTGTGGTCGCTGGCCCAGGCCCTGGTGCGCAAGCTGACGCTGCGCTACCGCCTCACGAACCACCGCCTGTTCATGGAGCGCGGCCTGCTCAGCCGCCAGCACGACGAGCTCGAGCTGATCCGCGTGGACGACGTCTCGGTGCGTCAGAACCTGCTGCAGCGCCTGTTCGACGTGGGCACGGTCACGGTGCTCTCGACCGACACCACCAACCCCGAGCTCTGCATCGAGGGCATCGAGCACCCACTCGCGCTCAAGGAACAGATCCGCGCCCAGGTGCGCGCCCGCCGCGCGCGCACGACCTTCCTCGAGACGCTCTAGCCAGCCCGGCGGACGGCGAAGGAACGGGCGGAACTTTCTCCCTGCGGGCGAAAGACGTGCGCGTCGCCCTCGGGCACGGATCGCGCCGGACGGTGGCGAGAGCGCCGATCCGACCCTTGGCACCCGGCTTGCCAATGGGGCGGCGTCATGGAGATACCTGCGAGTCTCGCAGCGGGAACCGGTGGGAGGCCGCTCGGCACAGAGCGGTCTCCCGCCACCCTGCCGCACGCATCGGGCGAGCTCTTCGCCCGCGAGGTGGCGCAAGCCCACGAGCGCAACCGCGGCACGGGCACGGAAGAGCGACGCCTGGACGAGCTCGACGGCGAGCGTCGCGCCACGCGGCGCGCCGGCTTCGAGCGCGAGCGTCCGAATGCGAGCGACGCGCGCCCCGCGGAAGCGACCTATCGACCCGAACACGCGCCCGTCGTGGCCCAGCCGGCGGTCAAGGCGCCCGAGCCGGCCAGCGCCGAGCCCCTGGCGAGCGCCGAGCCCGAAGCGCCGAGCCTCGCCACGAGCGCGGGCACGCCTTCGACGGCACCGACCGCGAGCGCGGAGGCCGGGCCCGCGCTCTCGAATGCGCCGCTCGCCCCCGGCGCGCCCGCCGTGCCGGGCCCGCGCGGCGTGGCGACCGAGCCGGCCGCGCTCCCGAGCGCGAACACGGCCTCGTCCGAGCCGGTCGAGCTGGCGCAGATCCTGCGCGCGGGCTCGAGCAAGGACGCCAAGCCCGCCGTGCTGCCCTCCACGCTGGCCGCCCAGGGGCCCGCTGCGGCCGTGCTCGAGCGCGCGGCCGAGATCCTGCGCCAGATCGAGCTGCACGCGAGCGCCGACGTGAAGCGCTTGACGCTCGAGCTCGAGCCGGCCGAGCTCGGACGCCTCAGCATCCAGCTCGCGCTGCGCGCGCGTCGCGTCACGGCCATCGTGCGCGCCGAGAGCGCCAGCACGCTGGAGGCCCTGCGCGCGCGCGAGGGCGAGCTGTGTGACGTGCTGTCCCGGCGCGGCATCACGGCCGACGCGGTGCGCTTCGAGCTCGGCTTCGGTTCGCGCTCGCGCGGCCACGAGCGCGCGCGCGCCGCGGCCGACGAAGGCGCCCTCGCACACAGCGCTGCGCCGCCCGCAGCCCCGCACATCCCTTCCGCGACCCCGCCCCGAGCCCGCGCCGCGTGGCTCGACACCTACGCCTAGACTCCCATGGCCATCCCCGGCATCACCACGTCCGATCCGTACTCCGGCCTCACCCAGGCGGCCAACAAGAACATGGACAAGGACGCGTTCATGAAGCTGCTCGTCTCGCAGCTCCAGAACCAGGATCCGATGTCCCCGGTCGCGAACGAGGACTTCGTCGCGCAGCTGGCCACGTTCTCGTCGCTCGAGCAGCTCGAGGGCCTGAACCAGAACGTGGTCGCCATGATCGCGCTCAACCAGTCGAATGCGTTGCTCTCGCAGCTCACGCAGTCGAGCGCGCTGATCGGCAAGGAGGTCTCGTGGCAGGACTTCGACACCCAGGCCACGCACTCCGGCACGGTCGAGTCGGTCAAGATCGTCGACGGCCTGGCGGTGCTGCGCATCGACGGCCAGGACGTGCCGCTCGCCTCCGTGACCGAGGTCCTCGGCCAGGTCGAGACGCCCGCCGCGTCCTGACCCATCCATCCACACCCGGAGCTCCGCCCCATGACCACTTCCTTCATCGCCGCCCTGGGCGCGCTGCGCGCGCACCAGAGCTGGATCGACGTGATCGGCAACAACCTCGCCAATTCGAACACGCCGGGCTTCAAGGGCTCGCGCGCGCTGTTCGCGGACCTGTTCTCGATCACGCAGCGGCCCGGCACGCCGCCCACCGGTGCCCTGGGCGGCACCAACCCGGTGCAACAGGGCCTGGGCGTGCAGCTCGCGGCCGTGGACCGGCGCCTGAACCAGGGCGCGCTCAACAGCACCGGCCGGACCTTCGACCTGGCGCTGCAGGGGCGCGGGCTGTTCGCGCTGAGCGACGGCACGCAGACGCTCTACAGTCGCGTGGGCGCCTTCGGGCTGGACGCGAACGGCAGCATGGTCGACCTGCGCTCGGGCTTCCAGGTGCTCGACCAGGCCGGGCAGCCCTTCACCATCGACACGCGCGGCGTCTTCCCGCCGAGCCCCACGAGTCGCATGGGCTTCAGCGGCAACCTGCCGCGCACCGTGACCGGCCCGCTGGCCGAGCAGCTCACCAGCTCGTCGGCCTTCCACCAGGGCAACTCCGCCGCGATGACCGGCACGGCCACGGGACCGTTCACGATCCCCGCCGGCGAGACCTGGCGCATGGAGCTGGTGCTGAACGGCGGCGCGCCCCAGGAGGTCGCGATCGCCGGCACCGGCGCGCCGCTCACGGCCCAGGACGTGGTCGACGAGATCAACGACCAGACCGAGGACGTGCTCGCGAGCGTCGGCAGCGGGGGCGAGATCGTGCTCACCAGCGAGCGCTCGGGCACCGCCTCGACCGTCAAGGTCACGCCCGGCTCGAGCGGCCGCGACCTGAAGGGTCTGCTGGGCCTGTCCGACTTCATCCAGGGCAGCGAGGCGGTCGCGACCACCGCCACCGACCTGAACGACCTGACCGTCAACCGCTCCGACTACCAGAACGGTGACATCGTGCAGGTGGCCGGCACCGACGTGGACGGCACGCCGGTGGTGGCCTCGTTCGTGTACGGCACGGATGGCACGACCGTCGGCGACCTGGTGAGCTTCCTCGAGGCGCGCTTCGGACAGTCCACGGTGGCCTTCGACGCGGCCACCGGCCAGATCACGGTCAAGGCCGACACGACCGGCGAGGCCCAGCTCTCGCTGGCGCTGTCCGACGGCACCAATCAGGCCGGACGCTCGGCCTGGTCGTCGAGCTTCTTCGCGGTCACCACCAACGGCACCGGCCCCGACAAGGTCACGACCTCGGTCGAGGCCTTCGACAGCACCGGCACGGCGCACGTCCTGACGCACGTCTACGAGCGCCAGCAGGACGGCTCGTGGAACCTCACGGTCAGCCTGCCGGCCGCGGAGGGCACGGTCCTCGCCGGCACGGTCAACGGCATCACCTTCAACGACGACGGCTCGATCGAGACCCCGACCAGCGCCTCGATCCAGGTGCAGTTCGGCACGCTCGCCACGCAGACGATCCAGCTCGAGCTCGGCACCTCGGGCCAGTTCGACGGCCTGACGCAGTTCGGCAACCCGGCCAGCGTCGTGTCCGACGAGCAGGACGGCTACGGCGCGGGCGAGCTCGCCAGCCTCCAGGTCGATCCCGACGGCACGATCCAGGGCTTCTACACCAACGGTCAGACGCAGACGGTCGGCAGCTTCGGCGTGGCCACCTTCGCCAACGATTCGGGCCTCGAGGAGGTCGGCGACAGCTACTTCCGCACCACCGCCAACTCGGGCGCGCGCATCCTGGGTGCGGCCCAGGTCGCGGGCGCGGGCAAGGTGATCGGCGGCGCGCTCGAGGCCTCGAACGTCGACACGGCCGAGGAATTCGTGCACCTGATCCAGGCCCAGCGCGGCTTCCAGGCCAACGCACGCGTGATCACGGTGCAGGACGAGCTCCTGTCCGACATCGTCAACGTGGTCTAGGTCGTGGTCCAGCCCCTCCAGCGATTCCCCTGATCACCCGATAGCCATGCACGGTTCCCCTGCGAGGATCCGAGTCTCCATGACAGTGACTCGAAATCCCTAGACGGTAGGCGGCTGCACACCGCCCACCAGGGCCGAGACCGAACGGCCTCAGCGATCAGCCCAGAGCTGATGGAGCGACCCGGGCCCCCCCCGGGTCGCTTCTTTCCTGTCGGGCGGGCCCGCGCGTTCCTTATAACGAGGGCCATCCATGCGCGCGGGCCTCGTCCTCGTCTTTGCCCTGTTGCTCGCGGCCGGCGCCGCTTCCCCGCGCGGCACGCAGGCCCGCTGGTACAAGGGCTGCACGCACGTGCACACGCTGTGGAGCGACGCCGACGGCGCGCCGGAGCTCGTCACGGGCTGGTATCGCGAGCACGCCTACCAGTTCCTGGTGCTCTCGGACCACAACGTGATGCAGGCGGGCGAGAGCTGGTTCGCGATCGACGATCCGGCCGATGGGCGCCTGACGAGCGCGCGGGTGGACGAGCTGCGCGCGCGCTTCGGCGCCGAGCAGGTCGAGGTACGCGAGCACGACGGGCGCCGGGAGATGAGGCTGCTCACGCTCGACGAGCTGCGCGCGCGCTTCGAGAAGCCGGAGGAGTTCCTGCTGATCCCCGGCGAGGAGATCAGCGACGGCCCACCGACGCGTCCGGTCCACGTCAACGGGCTCAACCTGGCCGAAGTGATCCCGCCCCAGGGCGGAGCGAGCGCGCGCGAGATGGCCGAGCGTGACCTGGCGGCGATCGTGGCGCAGGGCGAGCGCCTGCAGCGCCCGGTGCTCGGGCACCTGAACCACCCGAACTTCCGCTGGGCGCTGACGAGCGACGACGTGGCCGAGCTCCGGAGCGAGCGCTTCCTCGAGGTCTACAACGGGCATCCCGGCACGAACGGGCACGGCGACGCGACCCACCCCGGCAACGAGGAGCTGTGGGACCGCGCCAACGCGCGGCGACTGTACGAGCTCGACCTGCCGCTGCTCTACGCGCTGGCCACGGACGACGCGCACGACCACCACTCCGAGGGACCCACCAGCAGCAATTGCGGCCGTGGCTGGGTCGCGGTCCGCGCGCGCGAGCTCTCGGCCGGGGCGCTGATCGAGGCCCTGCGTGCGGGCGAGTTCTACGCCTCGACCGGCGTCGCGCTCGACGACGTGCGCTTCGACGGCAAGACCCTGACGATCGACATCGCGCGCGAGGCGGGCGTGAGCTACCAGACGCGCTTCATCGGGGCCGAGCTGCGCGACGGCGAGGTCCACGGCGGAGTCCTGTTCCTCGAGACGGACGCCGACCCGGCCAGCTACACCTTCGGCGGGCACGAAGGCTACGTGCGCGCCACCGTCACCGCCTCGCGCCCGCAGCCGAACCCGGCCACGGACGGCGATCACGAGCGCGCCTGGACCCAGCCCGTGCGCGGCAACTGAACGCGCGCGCGCCTCAGAGGGGCTCGTCGCGCCACAGGTCCGCCCAGGCCTGCCGGCGGCGGACCACGCGCGCACGCTCGCCGTCGACCAGCACCTCGGCCGCGAACGGCTGGCCGTTGTAGTTGGAGGCCATGCTGGCCGCGTAGGCGCCGGCGTCGTGCAGGCACAGCAGGTCGCCGGGCGCGAGGCGCGGCAGCGCGCGCGGCTCGAGCCGGCCGCGCGCATCCTGCGTGAAGACGTCGGCCGACTCGCACAGCGGTCCGGCCACGACCTGCGGGAAGCGCGCCTCGCCCGCGGCGCGTCCGAGCGCGCTGATCTCGTGGTAGGCGCCGTACAGGAGCGGGCGCGGCAGGTTGTGGAAGCCGGCGTCGACCAGGACGTAGTCGAGCGCGCCCTGGCGCTTGGTGGCGCGCACCTCGCTGACGAGCACGCCCGCCTCGGCCACCAGGTAGCGGCCGGGCTCGATCTCGAGCGTGAGCGGATGGTCGAACTCGTGCTCGAGCTCGACCTTGACCGCTCGCCACGCGCTGGCGAGCGCCGCGAGATCGAGGCGCGCCTCGCCCGGCCGGTAGGGGATCGGCAGGCCGCCGCCGGCCGAGAGCGTGGTCAGCGAGCGTCCGATGCGCGCCGCCAGCTCGCGCGCGGCCCGCGCCGCGGCGACCAGGCCCGCCAGGCGCGCGCCCGAGCCGATGTGCACGTGCAGGCCGGTGACCTCGAGCCCCGCCGCGCGCGCCCGCGCCAGGGCCGCGGGCAGCTCGGCGTGCCAGATGCCGTGCTTCGACTGCTCGCCGCCGGTGGTGACGCCCGCGGAATGCCCCGCGCCGAAACCCGGGTTCACGCGCAGCGTCACCGCGCGCCCGACGCCGAGCGCCGCGTACTGCTCGAGCATGTCCAGCGAGCCGAGGTTGACGCGCACGCGGCGCCGCGCGACGCACGCCAGCCCGGCGTGGTCGAACACGTCGGAGGTGAACACGATCTCCTCGGCCGCATGGCCCGCCGCGAGCGCGCGCTCGACCTCGCCCGCGCTGACCGCGTCGATCGCGCAGCCCTCGGCGCGCAGCAGCGCGAGCAGCGCCAGGTTGGCGTTGGCCTTCTGCGCGTAGCGCACGACGTCGTAGCTCCCGCGCAGCTCGGCCACGCGCGCGCGCAGCGTCGCGGCGTCGTAGACGAAGAGCGGCGTGCCGTGCTCCCGCGCGAGCTCGATCAGGCGCGGCTCGGACAGCGCCAGCGTCTTCGTCGTCATGCGCCGAAGATAGCGAGACCCACGGTCGATGCACGCCTGCGCCGCGCGCGCTGTCCCGCCACGGGGTCGGACCTCACGCCTGCCCTGCGAGCGCCGAACCCTGCGGCGGCCAGGGCAGCGAGTCGTCCATGGCTTGCTTGGCCTCGTCCGCGTAGTCGGGGAACGGCAGCTCGTGCTTCTCGCGCCAGCCGCGCACGCGCGCCTCGGCCGCGCGGGTCAACTCCTTGTCCAGGCCCGAGTCGCGCGCCAGGTAGGTCGTGCTCGAGGGGAAGGCGAAGCCCGTGCCGGAGGCGTTGACGATGTCCATGATGCCGAGCAACAGGTCCTCCTGGATGCCCAGGTACTCGTTGATGTCGGTCGAGGTGACGAAGGCGAAGAGCTCGATGTCGAGCGAGAAGTCGCCGTAGCCGACGAAGCGCACGCGGGCCGGCTGGGGATCGACGCGCGGGTGCGACAGGAACAGCTTGCGGATCTCGGCCAGCACCAGGCGCAGCTGGTCCGGGCTGGTCTCGTAGCGCAGCCCGAGCTTGGTGGCGAAGCGGATCTTGTCGCGGCGCGCGAAGTTCTCGAGCGGCAGGTAGGCGAAGTCGGCGTTCGGGATGGTGACGACCGTGCGGTCGAGCGAGCGGATCTTGGTGGAGCGCAGGCCCACGTCCTCGACCGTGCCGACCTTGTCGCCGTAGCGACAGAAGTCGCCCACGCGCACCGGCTGGTCCATGATCAGGCTCACGCCGCCGAACAGGTTCTCGACCGTCTTCTGCGCGGCCAGGGCGACCGCCAGACCGCCGACGCCGAGCCCGGCCAGGACGCCGGTGATGTTGAAGCCCAGGTTCTGCAGCATCATCAGCGCCGCCAGACCGACCACCGCCACCTTGATGGCCTTCTCGCCCAGCGGCAGGACCGTCAAGGCCGACTGCTTGCCGACGTTCTGCAGGCGCGCGCGCAGGACCCCGGCGAGCACGTCCACCAGACGCATGAAGAGCCAGGCGAAGGCGACCACCCCCAGGCCCTTCTGCAGCCCCTGCAGGAACTCGTGCACCGGCAAGGCCAGGCGCAGCACCAGCAGCCCCAGCGAGAACAGCAGGAGTCCGATCAGGAAGCGCACGGGCCCGACCGTCAGGTCGAGCATGCGGTCGTCGAGGCTGGAGTCCGTGCGTGCGACCACCGGCTTCAGCGCCGCGTACAGGGCGCGCACGGCGATCCAGGAGCCGAAGGTCGCCAGCAGGACCAGGATCAGGATCCCGATCCACTGCCACAGGCTGACCTCGAGGAAGCGCACCTCGATCAGGTTGCGCGGCAGGATCTCGGCCAGGACCCCGAAGCCGAACTCGTCGTACAGGGCCGGGATGTGTGCCACGGTCGAGGTGGAGAAGCGCCAGGAGGGCACGCCCGCGCCCCCGGGCGTGCGCTGCAGGTACAGGTACACCGAGCCCTTCTTGCTCTTGACCTCGGCCACCCGGTCGCGATTCGGCTGGCTGTCGTCGATCTGGCCGTCCGCTTCCTCGCTCAGCAGCTCGAGGTCGATCCACACGACCTGATCGAGCACGACCTTGAGGTGGCGGGCCAGCGTCGGGCCCTCCTCGGCACGCTGCGCGGACGGGATCGACGACAGGTCGAGGAAGCGCGCCGCGCGCTCGTAGTCGCTCGCCCGACAGGCCTCCAGGTAGGCGCGCATCGCCGCGCGCGGCGAGGCGCCGGGGTCGTCCTCGCCCTGCGGGACCACGCTCGCGGCGGCTCGCTCGCTCTCCAGCGGGTCGCCATTCGGCGCGGAGCCCGCCCAGGCCGAGCCCTGGGCGAACAGGAAGGCGGCGACGAGCGTGAAGTGCGTGAGCGCGTGCGCGAATGTCCGATACATCGTTCCTCCGGGGCTGGGGTCCAACCCGCAGGGTAGCGGCCTCGAGCGCGATGGGAACTACGTAGCGCGCCGCGACTTCGCGGCTCGTCGGGCTAGAGCTCGATCGTGTTGATCCGGCCGGGCTGGAGCGCGAGCGCTGCGCGCGCGAGTTCCTGGCCCTCGCGGTCGAGCAAGAGCAGCGTCACGCCCTCGTCGCTCAGGCGCGCCACGGGAGATTCTCCGGCGCGCAGGGCGACCGAAGTGCTGGTCAGGCTGCCGCCATCGGTCGGGATCTCGAGCTCGAGGTACGTACCCGCCGCATCGAGCACGGCGAAACCGGCCGCCGTCGGATGGCTCGCGCCGAGGCGCACGAGGATCTGCACCGAGGCGGCCAGCGTGAGCTCGAGCGACTCCGGGTCGATGTCCGGTCCGAGCTCGAGCTCCGGATCCGCGTAGCCCGAGCCGTCGGCGTGCAGCGTGACCCCGCCGCGCGGCACGTTGGCGAGTTCGAACGATCCGTCCGCGGCGCTGAGCGTCTTCGAACCGTAGGCGATGAAGCCGAAGTACTGGTTGCGGACCCCGACCTTGCCCGCGTCGGCGTCGATGCTCACGCGCAGGCCCGCCAGCGGCGTGCCGTTGCGCGAGCGGAGCCTGCCGCGCAGGCGCGGCCAGAGGGCGCCCGCGGGCCGCGCGATGGAGAGATCGCGCGTCCCGGCGGCGAAGGGACCGTGCACGTCCACCAGCGCGGTCGCGGGATCGATGACACGGATCCGGTAGTCGCGCTCCTCCAGGCCGCCGAGCTCGAAGCGCCCCTGCGCGTCGGTCTTCGTCCCGTGGCGCATCTCGGGCTTGCCCGCGAGAATCGTCTCGAGCACGAGCGCGAAGCCCTGCCCCTGCACGTAGGCGATGCCCGGATCCTCGAGCCAGATCTCCTGGCCGGCGAGCGGCGCGCCGTGCTCGTCCACGACCTGGCCCGCGAGCGCGAGCGTCTCGCCCGCCAGGACCAGGCGCACGAACGAGGGCCAGCGCACACTGCCGTCCTCGTTCACGTCGCCGCTCGTTCGCGCCGGCAGGAGGCCGGGCGCCAGGGCGCACAGCTCGCGTTCCGTTTCCAGGCCGGCGAGCGAGAGCCGGAAGGAGCCGTCGGCCGCGCTCTGCGTGGCGCGATAGCCGAGCGTGACGGTCGCGTCGGCCAGCGGCCTGCCCGCGGACTCGACCCGACCCGCCAGCCAGTCGCCGGCGGGCTCGAGCAGCACGATCTCGAGCTCGTCGTCGTGCCAGGCCTCGCGCTCGAGCGCCACGCGCTCGAACGGCTCGAGCCGCGCGTGCAGGCTGGCCGAGCTCACGCTGGGCAGCCGCTCGAAGACGAAGCGACCGTCGGCGTCGCTGCTGGTGCTCCAGCCGGCGTTGCGCGAGTCCTCGAGATCGAGCCCCGCGAGCCGCAGGCGCTCACGCGGGACGACGAAGCCCAGCTCGACTCCCGCGAGCGGCGCTCGCCCGCCGTCCACGACGCGTCCGCGCAGACGGAAGCGCGGCGCCACCACGAGGATGCGCTCGGAGTCCTCGGCCCCGTGCGTGCCCGCGCCGAGCACCGTCTCCCAGCGGGCATCCTGCGCGACGACGTAGCCGCTGAGCTTCTCCGGCCGTGCCACCGAGAAGCGTCCGTCCGCGCCGCTGATGGCGATCGGTGCGCGTCCGGACGGGAGCTCCTCGTTCCACAGGATGCAGGAGGCGAGCTCGGCGTCCATGCGCACGCCGCTCGAGCCGCGGAAGGCGAGCTCGACGCCCGCGACGGGCATTCCATCGGCATCCAGCACGCGCCCCCTGATCGTGGTCGGCTCGGCGGGCGGCGCGGAGTCCTTCGCGTTCGGCTGCCGAGCGGCGGGCGCGGCCTCGCGCTGCGGTTCGGGTGGACGCGGCTCCTCCGGCAGCGAGCGTGGCGCCTGCAGCTCCACGCTCGAGCCCGCGTGTGCGACCTCCGCCGGCGTCGCGCGCGGCAGGTTCTCGCGGCTGGCGACCCAGAAGACGATCCCGACGGTCACGGCAGCGGCGGCGAAGAGCTTGGGGATCGCGTTCACGGCCAGGGCTCCGGCGAGGAGAGGGGGGATCGGGGTGGGGCGTGTGGTGAGCGGTGCCAGGAACAGCGCCCATGCGCGTCCGTCGCCGCCGTGCTCCTCGTCGAGTGCGGCTCGCAGCAGCGCCAGCCCGCGCGCGAGGCGCGTCTTGACCGTGGCCACGGGCACGCCCTGGCGCGCGGCGATCGCGCGCGGCGGCAGCTCCTCGTAGAAGCGCAGCACGACGGTCGAGCGGTAGGGCTCGGGCAGCGCCAGCACCGCGCGCACGACGCCCTGCTGCACGCCGAGGCGTTCGAGCGCGTCGGCCGCGGACGGCAGGCCCTCGGGGCGCGCCACCAGCCGCTCGCGGCGCTCGCGCCGGCCGCGTTCGCGCCGGCCCTGACGCGCGAGGTTGCGCAGCACGGCGCCGAGCCAGGCGCGCAGGCCCTCGCGCGGCGCGCGCTCGAGCGCGCGGATCGTCGCCTCCTGGGCCAGGTCCTCGGCCAGCGCGGCGTCCCGCACCAGCCGGCGCGCCAGGCGACGCGCCCAGGCGTGCTCGGTCAGCAGCGCTTCCGGGGTGGGGCTCCAGGGCGGCGGGGTCATGGCTCCATTGTGTCCCTTGCCGCCGAGCGCGGATCGGATTCGGCGCCGCGTTCGAATCGGTGTGGCGGCGGCAGAACGCGCTTCCGGCCCCCGAAGAAAAGACTTCGCGCGGCGCGCGGCCGAGGCTCGGCGAGGGGCCCGTACGGGAGCGAGAGCGCGCTTCCGGGGCTGGCACCGCGCTTGCCATGGGGTACGCCGTGAACGTCGGACTCTATCGCAGCGCAGTGGCCATGTCGGCGCAGCAGCGCCGCCTCGATTCGATCTCCGCCAACCTCGCCAACGTCGGCACGATCGGCTTCAAGCGCGGCGTCACGGCCTCGCACGAGGTCGAGATCGATCAGCCGCGCGGCAAGGTGCGCGGGGTCGAGACCCTGGCCGAGGTGGACTTCGCGCAGGGCAACCTGCACCGCACCGGGCGCGAGGAGGACGTCGGGCTCTACGGCGACGGATTCTTCGCGGTGGATGGGCCCGACGGCGAGGTCTACACGCGCGACGGCAGCTTCCACAAGACCGAGGCCGGCGTGCTCGTGAGCGAGGACGGCTTCCCGGTCGCGTGGGAGGAGCTCTCGGGTGCCATCGATCCGGTCGGCTTGCCGCTGGTGATCGACGAGGGCGGCAACGTGCGCCAGGGCATCCAGAACGTCGGGCGCCTGCGCGTCGTGGACTTCCCCGACAAGAGCGTGCTCACCGTCGACCGCAACGGGTTCTGGACCGCACCACGCGACGTCCTGCCCGGCCCCTCGGAGGCGCGCGTGCAGCAGTACTCGCTCGAGGACTCCAACGCCAACAGCGTCGAGGAGATGGTCGACATGATCAACGTGCAGCGCTCGTTCGAGGTCGTCGCACGCACCTTCGAGTCGATCGACAAGACCTACGAGCGCCTGACGAGGCCCTTCTAGCCCTCCCGGGGCCCCACGAGCGCTCGTTCTAGCTCCCGCCAGAAAGTGTCGAAAGGAACCCGCACATGATCCGCGCCATGCGAACGGCTGCCTCGGGCATGATGGCCCAGCAGACCCAGGTGGACACGATCGCGAACAACATCGCGAACGTGAACACGGCGTCCTTCAAGAAGAACCGCGTCAACTTCCGCTCGCTGCTGTACACGACGCTGCGCGAGCCGGGCGCGACCTCGATCGCCAACCAGCAGGTGCCCACCGGCCTGCAGATCGGAACCGGCACCGAGGTCTCGAGCTCGATCAAGCTCTTCCTGCAGGGCGACCTGGAGCAGACCGGCAATCCGATCGACCTCGCGATCCAGGGCGATGGCTTCTTCAAGATCGCCATGGGCAACGGCGAGTTCCGCTACACGCGTGACGGCGCCTTCCGCATCGACGGCAGCGGCGACGTCGTCACGGTCGACGGCTTCAAGCTCGAGCCCGGCATCAACATCCCGCCCGACGCGCAGGAGATCGTGGTGGGCCAGGACGGCACGGTGCAGGTGCGCAGCGGCGGCTCGGACCAGCTGCAGGCGCGCAACCAGATCCGCCTGACGCGCTTCCCGAACCCGGCCGGCATGCGGGCCGAGGGCGCGAACCTGTTCCGCGAGACGGCCAGTTCCGGCGCGCCCACCGAGCAGACGCCGGGCGACGCCGGTGCGGGCTTCCTGCGCCAGGCGTTCCTCGAGCGCTCGAACGTCTCGGTGGTCGACGAGCTCATCGCGCTGATCCAGGCGCAGCGCAACTACGAGGTCAACAGCCGCACGATCCAGGTCTCCGACGAGATGCTCCAGCAGGTCTCGAACCTCATCTAGGTCCCACCCCATGCTCTCCGCAATCCTGCTCAAGACGCTGCTGGCGGGCGCCACCGTCACGCTGCCGGTCGAGGCCAAGGTCAGGGGCACCGAGATCGAACTCGGCGAGCTGTGCCAGGTGGCGGGGCTCGACGGCGAGCTGGTCGAGCGCGTGCGCGCGCTCGAGCTCGGCTACGCGCCCGCTCCGGGCTTCAGCCGACTGCTGACGGCCGATCGCATCCGGGCCGAGCTCGCCAAGGCCCTGCCGGGAGTCGAGATCCGCGTCACGGGCGAGCGTGCCTGTCGCGTGTGGCCCGAGATCGAGGAGCTCTCGCCGCTCCTCATCGAGGACGCGGCGCGCAAGGAACTGCTGCGCAGCTTCACCGGCAAGGAGGCCACCTTCACGCTGGCCGATCCGCTGGGAGTGGTCAAGGTCCCGCAGGGCGAGCGCGGCAGCACGATCCAGGCCCGCGTCGTGGCCGGCGAGCTGAAGAGCGGCATCCTCGGCGTGCCGGTCGATGTGCTGGTGGACGGCCTGCGCTATCGCACGGTCTGGACCTCTTGGCGCGTGGACGTGTGGGAGACGCGCGCGGTGCTCGCGCGCCCCGTGCGCGCCGGCGAACAGCTGCGGCCCGAGCTCTTCTCGCGCGCGCGCGTGCAGGTCGGCCGCGAGTCCGAGATCCAGGCCCTCGACCCGAGCCAGGTGGCCGGCTCGGTGGCACGCCGCGACCTCGCGCCGGGCGAGCGCGTGACCGAACACGACGTACACCGCCCCGCGGCCGTGGTCCTGGGCGCGACCCTGTTCCTGCGCGTCAAGAAGGGCCCGATCGAAGCGCGCGTCTCCGCCCTGGCGCTCGAGACCGGCTCGGTCGGCGACCGCATCCGCATCAAGACCGTCGAGGCCGGCCAGGAACTCGTCGCGACCGTCATCGGCCGCGACCTGTGCGAGATCTCCCTCTGATGCTGCCCTCGTCCTTCTCCTCCTTCTCCGTGCTCCCCGCGGCTCCGCGGTGCGCCTTCTCCTTCTTCCTCTCCCTGCTCCTCTCCTGCCTCCTCCCGTCCGCGCCCCTCACCGCCCAGGGCCGCCCCGGTTCGATCTACGACCCCGCCCACGGTCCGATCAACATGATCGCGGACAAGACCGCGCGCCGGCCCGGCGACCTGATCACGGTCCTGATCGTCGAGAACCAGGAGATCAAGAACGAGGAGACCTCGCAGCTGCGGCGCGCGACCACGCTCGACTACAAGCTCGACTCCTTCGACATCCGGCCGGAAGCCTTCAACCCGCTGCCGCGCCTGGCGGCGAGCTCCAAGGACGACTTCAGCGGCACCGCCAACGTCGAGAAGAACGGCGAGTTCACCGCGCGCATCACGGCCATCGTGATGGACGTGCTCCCCAACGGGAACATGGTCATCAAGGGCCGGCGCGAGATCCGCGTCGACTCCGAGACCAAGGTGATCGAGTTCGCCGGGGTGGTGCGGCGCTTCGACGTGCGCGCCGACAACACGGTCCTGTCCGAGCTGGTGGCCGACGCGCGCGTCTCCTACAGCGGCGAGGGCCACATCACCGACACCACCACGCGGCGCGGGATCGGCGGCCTGATCCACCGCGCCATCATCTGGCTCTGGCCGTTCTGAGCTCGGAACCGACATGCTCCACGCCCTGGTCCTCGCGTTCCTGCCGCAGGCCGCGCCCGTCCGCCCGGAACCGCTGCCCGTCCCCAGGCCCGGCGACGCCGGGGTCGCGCTCTATCCGAGCGCGGTCGAGGCGCCGCGTCAGCCCCAGGGCGCCTCCAATGCCACCGTGCTGCGCGGTCCGCGCTTCGAGCCCACGCCCACGCCCGGCACGAGCCACGCCGTGACGGTACGCATCGCCGACCTGGTCGCGGTGCGCGGGCAGGAGCAGAACCAGGTGCAGGGCATCGGTCTGGTCACGGGTCTCTCCGGCACCGGCGATTCCACCATCGCGGCGCGCCAGGCGATCATCAACCTGCTCAAGACGCAGAACATCGTGCTCGACCTGCAGGCCGTGTCCTCCTCGAACGCGGCGGTGGTCCTGGTGCAGGCCACGCTCGAGCCCGGCATCAAGCCCGGACGCCAGATGGACGTGCGCGTGTCGTCGCTGTACGACTGCGAGAGCCTGGTGGGCGGGACGCTGCTGCACGCCGAGCTCACCGACATGACCG
Source organism: uncultured Planctomycetaceae bacterium (assembly GCA_964631945.1). Taxonomy (GTDB): domain Bacteria; phylum Planctomycetota; class UBA1135; order UBA1135; genus JABFRZ01. Next base: position 83,486 of record CAZWAY010000010.1, on the reverse strand, counting down.
GCAGCGCGGTCTACGTCACCGCGGCCGGACCGATCACGACCGGCGCCTTCTCGGCCGATGGCCAGGGCGCCAAGGCCACGCGCAACCACCTGACGGTCGGCACGATCCCGCTGGGCGGCAAGGTCGAGCGCGAGGTGGCGAGCCAGATCGTCAGCGAGCACGGCTACGTCTACCTCGACCTGCGCGCGCTCAAGGGCTCGTTCGCGAACGCCACGCGCGTCACGCAGTCGATCAACGGGCTCTACCCGAGCACGGCGGTCGCGCAGGACGCCATGACGGTGGCGGTACGCGTGCCCGGCGACCTGCCGCCCGAATCGACGGTCTCGTTCCTCAACTCGATCCTCGAGCGCGAGATCGAACCCGCGGCCTTCGCGCGCGTGGTCGTCAACGAGCGCACCGGCGTGATCGTGATGGGCGAGGGCGTGCGCATCAGCCGCGGCGCGATCACCAAGGGCAATCTGACGGTGACCATCGCCGAGACGCCCGAGGCCAGCCAGCCCGGGCCGCTGTCGCAGGGCAAGACCGAGGTCCTGCCGCGCACCTCGGTGCTGGTCGAAGAAGAGGATCGCCCGCTCACCATCGTGAACGGCGCGGTGACGCTGCAGGAGGTGGTCGAGGTGCTCAACGTGCTGGGCGTGACGCCGCGCGACATGATCCAGATCCTCCAGCTCATGTCGCAGTCGGGCATGCTCCACGCCGAGATCCTGGTGATGTGATGCAGATCGGCGACCTCCAGAAACCCCAGCTGCTCGCGCCCGACACCGATGTGCGCCTGGCGGATGCCAGGCGCGCCTCCGAGCGCGGCGACGCGGGCGAGACCGCGCGCCAGTTCGAGACGCTGTTCGGGACCATGCTGGTGCGCGAGCTGCGCCGTTCGATGCCCAAGGGCATGTTCGGCGACGGCGCGGGCGCCGACGTGTACGAGGGCTGGTTCGACGAGCACCTGGGCCGTTCGCTGGCCGAGCGCGACACGCTCGGCCTGGCGGGCATGGTCAAGACCACCATCCAGCGCGCGCAAGCCGCGCGCGAAGCCATGCTGGCCCAGGCGGCCGGAAACGAGGGCACATGACGCTCGCCACGCTCGCGATCCACACCGAGGCCTGGCTGCAGGAAGAGCTGGGCGCGCAGCGCGCCGTGCTGGCCGCGCTCGAACAGCTCGACGCGGCCGCGCGCGCCGGTTCGAGCAGCGAGGTCGAGGGCGGCGCGCGCGCGCTGGCGGGCCTCCTGGCCCTGGCCGGAGCACGCGATGCGCGCCGGCGGGCCCTGCTCGGGCGCCTGTCGGGCGAGCTCGGGCTCCCGGCGCAACAGCTCACGCTCTCGAAGCTGACCGAGCAGCTCGACATCGCCCAGCTCGAGACTCGCCGCATCACCAGCCTGCGCGCCGACCTGCGCGAGGTCGTGGCCAGCGTGCTGCGGGTCGCTCGGCGCCTGGCCGCGGTCGCCAAGTACCACCGCGGCCTGCTCGAGGACCTGTGTCAACTCTTCCTGGCCGAGGCGCCCGCGGGCGAGCGCCACCTGATCGACGCGCGCGCCTAGCCCATGTCCAACATCGGCATCCAGACCGGCCTCAAGGCGCTGCTGTCCGCGCGCTACATGCTCGACACGATCGGGCACAACATCGCCAACGCGAACACGCCGGGCTACTCGCGCCAGCGCGTGCAGCTCGGGAGCTCGCTGCCGATCCAGCTCGGCTCGCTGCTGATCGGCGGCGGCGTCGACGCCGGGCGGGTGGAGCGCAGCGTGGACGAGCTGCTCGGACGCCGCATCCAGGGCCAGCGCACGCTGCTCGGTTCCCTGAACGCGCAGCGCGGCGGGCTCGGCACGTTCGAGTCGCTCTTCGCCGAGCCGGGCGCGACCGGGCTCTCGAGCCTGCTGGATGGCTTCTTCGCGAGCGTCTCACAGCTCTCGACCGCGCCCACCGACTCGATCCTGCGCGCGGGCACGGTCCAGGCCAGCAGCTCGCTCAGCGCGCGCTTCCGCGACCTGGCCAGCGCCCTGGATGCTTCCAGCAGCGACGCCATGGCCGACGTCTCGGCGCGCGTGTCCGAGGTGAACACGCTGGCGGACGAGGTCGTGCGCCTCAACCAGCAGATCGGCGAGACCGAATCGGTCAGCCTCACCGCCAACGACCTGCGCGACCGGCGTGACCAGGCGCTGCAACGCTTGTCGCAGCTGGTCGACACGACCACGGTGGCCGGGCCCAACGGCGCGGTGCGCGTGCTGGTGGCGGGCAACACCCTGGTCGGCTCGGCGCGCGCGAACAAGCTCAGCGTCGTCACCGGCGCGAACGGCACGAGCACCCTGCGCATCCAGGGCGCGGACGGCGCCGTGCCGGTGAACGGCGGCGAGATCGGCGGCCTGTTGCGGCTCGGCGGCGAGCTGGCGCAGGGCTACCGCACGCGTCTCGACCAGCTGGCGCGCGGACTGATCCTGGAGACGAACCGCGTGCACACCACCGGGATGCCGGCCAGCGGCGCCTTCGACTCGCTCACGGGCGCCTCGAAGTTGCAGGACTTCGACCAGGACGGGCGCGTGCTGGACGAGCTGCTCTCGAACGCCGGACTGCCGTTCGAGGTGGTCTCGGGCTCGCTGTACGTCAACGTCAGCGACGACGCGAGCGGCGCGCTCGAGAAGCACAAGCTCGACATCTCGGCCACGCACACGACCGTGCAGGACTTCCTGGACCAGCTCAACTCGATCGAGCACCTCTCGGCCGGGCTGGATGCCACCGGGCACCTGCGCATCAGCGCCGACGCCGGCTTCGGCTTCGACTTCAGCCGGCGCATGGACGCGAACCCCGACCGCGACGGGCTGTTCGGCGGCACGCGCGCGACGCTGGGGACGAGCGCGGGCGGGCCCTTCGCGCTGGCCGACGGCCAGACGCTCGACTTCACCGTGGACACGAGCGGCACGCCGGTGTCGTTCTCGATCGCGCTCGACGCCGCGGACTTCTCCGAGATCTCGGCCGCCACGGCCGAGGAGCTGGCGGCCGCGCTCAACGCCGATCCCCAGGCCCAGGCGCGCGGCTTGCACGCCAGCGCGCTCGAGGGCCGGCTGTTCGTGCAGACGCTCTCGAGCGGCACGTCCTCCTCGCTGCGGCTCGACGGCGGCACGGCCGTGGGCGCGCTCGGCTGGACCGGCCTGGTCGGCGCGAACGTCCAGGGCCAGGCCAACGGCGTGAATGCGCACCTCTCCGGGCTCTACACGGGCGCGAACGACGAGCGCTTCGTCTTCCGCCCGACCCAGGACGGCACGATCGGGACCACGGACGGGTTGAAGGTCGAGGTCTTCGACCGCGCCGGCAACCGCGTGACCACGCTCGACGTCGGCGCCGGCTACCTGCCCGGCACCGAGCTCGAGGTCGCCGACGGGGTGCGCGTCAGCTTCGGGCTGGGCGAGCTCTCGGCCACCCACGGCGACCTGTTCGCGGCCGACGCGGTGGCCGACTCGGACTCGAGCGACGTGCTCGTGGCGCTCGGACTGAACACGCTGTTCACCGGCTCCGGCGCGGCCGACATCGCCGTGCGCGCCGACATCGCCGACGATCCCAGCCGGCTGGCGGTCTCGCTCACGGGCGAGGCCGGCGACGGCGGCCTCTTGCTGGACCTCCTGGGCGTGGAGCGCAAGGGCTCGAGCAAGCTGGAGGGCGCGACCGTCGGGCGCTTCTGGGGCGAGCTCGCCAGCGACGTGGGCTTCGAGGCCGCCCTGGCCGACAGCGCCCTGGCCTCCGGCACGTCGGTGCTCGAGAGCCTGGAGCAGCGCCAGGCCGCGATCTCGGGCGTGAACGTGGACGAGGAGCTGGTCGACCTCCTGGCCTACGAGCAGTCCTTCGCGGCCGCGGCCCAGTACCTCACCGTCGTCAACCAGCTCGGCGAAGAGCTGCTCTCGCTGATCTGACCTCGAGGCCCCGGAGACGAGCACCATGCGCACCAGCACCCTCTCCGCCTACAGCCGCGTCCTGCTCGGCCTGCGCTCCGGCCAGCTGGCCACGCTGCGCGCCCAGGAGCAGCTCTCCTCCGGCCGGCGCATCCTGCGCCCGTCCGACGATCCCACCGGCGCGGCGCGCGCGCTGACCCTGCGCAGCTCGCTCTCGCGCTCGGACCGCATCCGCAACACCGTCGCCGCCGGCGAGACCCAGCTCGAATCGGCCGGCGCGACGCTGCAGCACTCCTCCGAGCTCCTGACGCGCTCGCGCGAGCTGCTGCTGCAGGGCATGAGCGGCGCGCTGAACGACCAGGACCGCGCCACCATCGCGAGCGAGCTCGAGGAGATCCGCAAGCAGCTGCTGGACGACGCCAACCTGCACTTCGACGGCAACTACGTGTTCGGCGGCACGCGCACGGGCGACAAGCCCTGGGTCGAGGTCGTGAGCGGCGGCACGCGCCACACCGTGTACCTCGGCAACCACAACGAACAATCGATCCAGGCCGGCGAGGACGCGCTGGTCTCCATCACCGCCGCCGGCGACCGCCTGTTCGGGAACTCGCTGCCCGGGCCGGTCCGCTTCGACGGCCTGACGGGCGTGCGCTCGGGCGTCACCGCCGACCAGGGCACGGGCTTCGCCTACCTCTCGCTGCGCCACGACGCGACCGAGGTGCTCGGGCTGGCCGACGTCGGGCTGGCGCTGGTGGCCGGCGGCGACCGCGACACGCTGCTCGGCGCCAACGCGCTCACGCTCGACGGCGTGGCCGGCACGATCCAGCTCGGCAACGGCACGGTCGTGAAGATCCCCGGGCCGGGCGAGCGCAGCGACGTGGTCGTGCGCAACGAGCAGGGCGGCGAGCTGCACCTCGACATGAGCGCCTGGACCGGTGCGGACTTCATCCAGACCGTCACGGGCCGGGGCTCGATCTCGCTCGACGGCGACACCTTCACGGCGCTCTCGTTCAACGAGACCGACCTCGAGCTGTCCGAGGGCAGCCTGGGCCAGGTCCTGCACGTCGACACGCGCACGGTGCTGCGCGCCGGCCGCGAGCTGGTGAGCTTCGGCTCCACCGCCAACCCCTTCGATCTCTTGCAGGGCGTGATCGACGACCTGCGCAACCAGCAGGGCCTGCGCTCGGACGAGATCGTCACTCGGCTCTCGGACCGGCTCGCGAACCTCGACAGCGTGCACGACCAGATGCTGGTCGGCCTGGGTTCGATCGGGGCCCGTTCCGCCCGTCTCGCGGCCGCGGGTTCGCGTCAGGGCGAGATCCAGCTCGAGCTCAGCGGGCGTCTCTCGCAGGTCGAGGACGCCGACCTGGCCGAGGTCGCGCTCGACTTCTCGCGCTCGCAGATGATGCTCGAGCTCGCGCAGGCCTCCGGCGCGCGCGTGATCCAGACCTCCTTCCTCAACTTCCTGCGCTAGCGAACATGGGCGAGATCCCGAACCTCCCTTCCGCCGCCTCCGAGGCCCTGGCCGGCAGTCTCGCCGGAGGTGTCGGCGCGCTCCGCTCCACGCCGCGCGCCGGCACGACGCAGCCCGCCGCGCCGGCCTTCGAGGCCCTGCTCGAGCGTCTGACGACGCGCGCGGCCGAGCTGGAGCAGAAGACCAAGACCCTGAGCGCGCCCGAGCAGTTGCCCGGCGCGCTGGATGCGGCGCGCTCGAGCCTGGAGGACGCGCTCACGCTGGGCGAGGAGCTGCTGGAGGCCTACCGCGTCGCGCAGCACCGCGCGCCGGAGCAGGCGTGAGCCCCGCCGCGACCCGGGCCGGTGCACGCGAGCTCCAGCAGCGCGTGTTCGAAAGCGCGGACCTCGCCGCCGAGTTCCCGCTGGCGTTCGAGCCGTGCTCCGGAGGCGAGACGATCGAGCTCGCCGAGCAGGGCGAGGTGCGTTCCGCGTGCACGACGCTCGTGCGCGAGTTCCGCCTGCCGCGCGCGGACGGGCACGAGCTCCGCATCCGCGCCGGTCTGATCGGTTCGGTCGCCACCGACCCGGCCTGGCGCGGACGCGGGCTGGGCTCGCGCCTGCTCGCACAGGCCGAACGCTCGCTGCGCGCGCGCGGCTGCGTGTTCGCGCTCCTGTGGGCCAACGACCCGGGCTTCTACCTGAAGCGCGGTTACGCGCCCTTCGGCGTCGAGTGTGACGTGCAGCTGGCCTCCGAGCTCGCGCGCGTCCTGCCCGAGCCGAGCGGCGTGCGCGTGCTCCGTGTGGGCGACCCGCCCTTCGTGCAGCGTCTCTACCTGCGCCACGGCGCGCGCGTCGAGCGCACGCTCGAGGAAACCCGAGCGCTGCTGGGCGTGCCCGGCATGCTCACGCTGGTGCGCGAGCGCGCCGCCGGGCCGGCGCACCCCGTCCAGCCCGTGGCCTACGCCTGCCTCGGCCGCGGCCGCGACCTGACCGACGTCGTGCACGAGTGGGGTGGCGAGCCCGAGGACGTGCTCGCGCTGCTGCGCGCGCACCTCGAGCGCCGCTTCCCCGCCGGCGAGAGCGGCGCGCTGTTCCTGATGGCCCCGCCCGAGGCGAGCGAGCTCGTCCAGCGCCTGGTGAAGCTGGGCGCGCCCTCGAAGCGCGGGATCCTCGGCCTCGGCAAGCTGCTCGACCTCGAACGCGCCGGCGCGCTGCTCGGAGCGGCGCTCGGCCCCTCGGCCCAGGCCACGCCCGGCGCGCACACCCTCGAACCGCGCGGCCCGCGCGCCGGCGTCCAGCTCGACCTGGACACGCTCCAGGCCCTGCTCTTCGGCGGCCCCGAGGTCCACGACGAAGCCCGTGCGCTGCTCACGCGTCTCGGCCTCGAGCACGCGACGCTCCCGCTCGAGCCCTTCGCCTTCGGTTTGGACTCGATCTGAGAACAACGGAAGGGCCAGACTGTGTGCCCATGGCACCACGAGTGCGGCTAGGCTGACCAGGGACGATCCACATGGAGCTCGGACGGCCGGCTCCTGCTAGTTTGGATCGGAGCCGGGAGGGCTCGTGTCGATGATCCGCCTTGCGCCGTTCGTTTGGGTCATGGGCTCCGCCACCGCGTGCATCGTGCAGAGGCAAGCCGTTCCGACGACGCCACAACAGCCATTTCCGGCGGTGGCCAGGGCGCAGATCTCCGCTGATTCGAAGACTGCCGGTCCGGACAGGACGCAGCCACCAGGGCAGCCGGCCCTCCCCACGGAAGAACGAGAGACAATCGAACTCATCGCCGCGGCAATCCAGGAGGGGGACCGCGACATCGCGCGCGAACTTCTCACACAAGAAGTTGCCACGATCCGTGAGCCACGCGCAGGCACTGAGGAGGCACACGTCGCGTTCTTGTTGGAGCTCGATGGACTCGCCAAGACCCTCGGAAGCCTGGAATTGTCTCGAGAGTTGCTCGAGTCGGTCGTGGCCTTGCTGGCACGCACGCTGCCACCCGAGCACCTCAACCTCCTCAAGGCGAAGCAAAAGCTCGCGGCGACGCGCTTCAGGCTCGGCGATCTAGCCGGGGCCCGGGAGATCTTCGAGCAGGTGCTGGAGACCTGGACGCGGGTTCTGCCCGCGAATGATCCCGACCGCCTCCGCGCGCAAGGCAACCTGGCTGTTGCGTGCAAGGCGATGGGGGACCTCGCCGGAGCCCGTGACCTCTTCGAGAAATCACTCGCTGCCTGGGTCTCCATTGCGCCGTCCGATCATCCGGATCTGATCATGGCCAAGCAGAATCTGGCATCGACGAAGTACGACATGGGCGACATCGAGGGCGCACGACTCCTCTGCGAAGAAGTGCTCACCGTACGGTCGCATGCCTTGCCCGCAGACCACCCAGATCTCCTGACGGCCAAGCAGAACCTCGCCGTGATCCGCAAGGCGCTCGGCGACGCCGCGGGAGCTCGCCAGCTCGAGGAAGAGACGCTGGCGGCCCAGGTACGGCTTCTTCCCGCGGACCATCCCGATCTCCTCAGGGCAAAGGCCTACCTTGCAGTGACGCGCAGGGAGTTCGGCGACCTCGAAGGGGCACTCGGGCTCGAGGAAGAAGTGTTGGAGGCCCAAGGGCGTCGGCTACCGCCGGATCATCCCGATCTTCTGGCGGCCAAGCAGAACATCGCGATCACCCTCAGGGAGCTCGGTGAGCTCACGAGGGCTATCGCGCTCGAGGAGGAGGTGCTGGCGACCAGGACGCACATGCTGCCTCCAGATCATCCTGACCTGCTCACGAGCAAGCAGAACCTCGCCGTGTCCCGGAAGAACCTCGGCGATCTTGTCGGTGCCCAGGAATTGGAGGAGGAAGTACTCTCGATCCGGACGCGGCTCCTCCCGGGCGACCATGTCGATGTCTTGCGGGCGAAGGGAAACCTTGCCGTGACGCGCAAGAAGCTTGGCGACTTCATGGGGGCTCGCGAACTGGAAGAAGAGGTGTTGATCGCGCGCGAGCGACAGCTGCCTCCAGATCACCCCGATCTCCTTTGGGCAAAGAGCAATCTGGCCAACACGCTGAGCGCCCTCGGCGATCTGAAGGGCTCGCGCAGGCTCGAGGAGGAAGTCGTCGTGATCCGCGAACAATTCCTGGCCGACGATCTCCGCGGCCTCATCAATGCGAAGCAGAACCTCGCGGTGACTCGCGCCGCGCTAGGCGATCTCCAGGGTGCGCGCGAGCTGTTCGAAGAGCTGCTTGCAGCCGGCTCACGGCTCTGGACCGCAGACAACCCCGACCTGATCACGGTGAAACAGAACCTTGCGGTGACATGCAGGCAAGGCAAGGACTTGACCAGAGCGCACGAGCTCTTCGGCGAGGTACTGGCGAGCTGGAGCCGGATCCTGCCATCGCAGGACGAGGATCTCCTGTCCGCGAGGCAGAACCTGGCAGTGACCTCCAAGGAGCTCGGAGATTTCGATCGTGCGAGCCAACTCCTGTCGGATCTGCTCGACGGAATCCGCGCCCGCGCTAGAGGGCTGCGACTGTCCGCTCCGCGACCGGCGAGAGAAGGCTCTCGAGCGGAACTCCAGCGCCTCTCCGCCATCCTCTTCCTCTGCTCTGCAGTGGAACGCGAGCACGAGCTCGAGCCTCGAGTGCTCGCCGCGATCGAGAACCTACGATTCGCTTCCGTCTCGAGCAGCGAGATCGCGCAGCTCCTGGCCGCGCACCCGGAGCTGGAGGAAGAGGCCAGCCAAGTCCGCGGGGTCCGTTCGCAGCTCGGCGACCTAGTCACCGCGGGACCTGCGACAGACCGGGTCGGCGAATGGCACAGGGAGCTGCTTGCGCTGGCCGAGGAGCGCGATCGCGGTGAGAGTCGCCTGCGTCGCAAGCTTGCGGAGTCTGGAGCCGCGCTGGACGAGATCGACGTTGGTGAGGTCGGCGCTCGACTGGAAGCTGGGGCAGCGGCCGTGTCGTTCTTCCGCTATTCGCGACACTTCGAAGCGGACCCGTTGACGGGGGTGATTCCCGCAAGCATCGACTCGCTCCTTGCCTTCCTCCTGAAGCCCGACGGAAGCGTGACGCGCATCGAGTTGGGCCCCGCCGCAGAGCTCGAGGAGAGCGTGGAAGCCTGGCGTTCTCTCCTCGGTCGACCACTGGAGACACGCGGGATCGTCACGAGCTCGGCGACGGAAGATCGCGCCGAACTCGAGGCGCTGGGGACCCGTCTTCGTCGGCGCATCCTGGATCCGGTGCTCGCCCGCGCGGGGGGAGTGCAAGCCCTCCACGTGGTCCTGGACGACGTGCTCTACCTCTTGCCCCTCGATGCGCTGCCATTCGGCAACGGATTCGTGGGCGACAGCCTTGCGATTCGCAACGAGGTCACGCTCGCGCGCTTGCTCGAAGAACATCGACCTTTCCAGGGGGATCGGCTTCTGGTTCTCGTGGGCGGGCTGGACTACGACGCGGAGCCTGGCGAGGGAGTCGTGACTGCGACCGATGCCGCAACACCGCCGATATTCCGCTCGTCGGGGCCTTCGGAGGCGGCGTTGGTGAGGTTCCAATCCCTTCCAGGTACGAGTGGTGAGGTGGAGGCGATCGCGCGACTCCATGACGACGTCTCCTCACCGCCGGCCTTGTCCCTGCAGCGGGCCGAAGGAACGAAGAGGGCACTCCTCGCCGCGGCCCGGGATGCCCAATGGTTGCACATCGCGACCCATGGCTGGTTCGCCAGGGATGAGGTGCGCTCGCACCTCGACACTCCTACCGGAGTTGACGGGCGCGCTGAACTACGCCTTCCAAATGAAGCGTTGGTTGGCTTCGCGCCGGAGACCCTGTGCGGTCTCGCCCTCGCCGGTGCGAACCGTGGCCGCGACGCCCTCGGTCGCGTGCCCGGCATCTTGACGGCCGAGGAGCTCGCGACCTTCGACCTGCGCAAGTGCGAACTCGCCGTGCTCTCCGCGTGCGAGACGAACGTCGGGATCCGCCGCGCGGGCCAGGGTATCCAGTCGTTGCAGAGCGCGCTGCACGCCGCGGGCGCGCGCTCGGCGATCACGTCGCTGTGGAAGGTCGACGACGCGGCAACGCGACGTCTGTTCGAACTCTTCTACACCAAGCTGTGGAAGGAGAGGCTCGGGAAGGCCGAAGCGCTCTGGCAAGCGAAGATGGCACTGCGTGCAGAGGGGCACGCGCTGCGCGACTGGGCCGGCTGGGTGCTCACTGGCGATCCGGACTGAGGGCTGCGATCAGGAGCGTTGCCTACTTCGGCGCCGCCGCTTCGGTCGGCTGGGTCGCGGCCAGGAACTCGCGCAGGGCGTCCAGCGCGAGTTGCTTGCGCGCCTCCGGAATCGCCGGGTCGCTGGCGTAGCTCGCGACCGAGACGTTGGCGAGTCCGGCACCCTTCAAGGCCTTGCCCAGGCCTTCGACCAGGGCCTTCACGTCCGTGTCGGGCGGGGCACCGAAGATGCGCTGGCCGAGGAAGAGCTTGCCGCGGAAGCCCATCTTCGCTGCGTTGGCGGCCTTCGAGCTGACGAGGCTCATCAGCACGGGCGCATCCAGCACGACCACGCCCTTGTAGAGGCCGGGCGCGCCGAGGGCGGCATCGAAGGCCACCAGCCCGCCCTGGCCCTCGCCCGCGAGGAACACGCGCGTCTTGTCGACCTTCTGCTGCTTGTTGAAGGCGTCGAAGGCCGCGTTGATCGGCTTCTCGTACTTCCAGTAGCCCTTCTCGTAGGTCTGCGGATCGCTCATCCAGCTCATGCCCTTGGCCGGCTCGTCGCTCACCGGGATGCGCGCGGAGGGCGCGATCAGGACGAGTCCCAGCTCGTCCGCGACGGCCTTCCAGAACGACTGCAGCGGCGCGTCCTTGGTGGCACCCTGGTCGTGCAGCACGATCAGGACGGGCACGCCCGAGACTCCGGCCAGCGCCGCCGGCACGTACACGGCGGGCTGGTTCACGTAGTCGTCGACCGCCTTGGCGCCGGCCTTCATGCGCTCCAGCACCTGGGCGAAGCGCGCGTCGGCGCGCAGGCCCACGAAGTCCGGGTCGCGCCCGGCCAGCCCCAGCTCGTCGGTTTCGATGTTGAGTCGGCCGAAGCCGAACGCGACCGCCCTGTCGAGCCACTCGAAGGCCGCGTCGGGTTCCTTCTTCAGCGCGTACCCGCAGGCGATGTTGTAGGCACAGCCTCCGTCGGCCGGTACCAGGGCCAGGCAGCTCTTGAAGCCCGCGATGGCCTCGTCGTACTTGCCGGCCTGGTGCGCGGTCAGCGCGCCCTCGAAGGCCTTCTGGTAGGCGCGCGCTTGCTCCTCGCTGAGCTGGGGCACGACCTGGGCATGGAACGAAGTCACCGCGCCAACGAGCGCGAGCAGCACGAGAATCCAACGGCGCATGCGCGTCCCTCCGCTTCTTCCGGTCCAGGCAGCCATCCGTGGCCACCATGAGGCGCATGGTAGCCGAGCGCGACCGGATCGCGCGCCCGTAGCATGCCGCGCGCGCCGTCAGGGCGCCCCGGCCAGCCCCCGACCGGCGGCCAGGCCGAGCAGGCCGGCGACCAGGCACAGCACGATCGTGCCGACCAGATTGAGGCTGGCGCTGGTCCAATCGCGGGCGCGCAGGAGCTCGAGCGTCTGGTAGTTGAAGCTCGAGTACGTCGTGAAGCCGCCGAGGAGGCCGGCCGTGAGCGTGAGCCGCAGGCCCGAGTCCAGCGCGCCGCGCGCCTCGAGCAGGGTCATGACCAGGCCGATCGCGAACGAGCCCAGCGCGTTGACCACCAGGATCCCGAGCGGGAAGCCGCTCGCGCTCCAGCGCTGCACCCAGCCGTCGAGCAGGTAGCGCGCGACGCTGCCGAGGGCGCCGCCGGCGCCGATCCAGAGGAGCTTCATCGGCGCGGAGGATAGCGTCGCGCGGCGTCAGGCCGCCGCGGCGTCCCGGCGGGCTCGATCCGGGCCGAGTTCGCGCAGGCCGTCGAGCACGCACTGCGCGGTCCGGTCCCAGCGGAAGAGGCGCGCCACGCGCTCGCGGCCCGCGAGCCCGCGGCGGAAGCACTCGTCGGGGTCGGCCAGGGCGCTCGTGAGCGCGCCGGCGAGGGCGTCCACGTCGTGCAGCGGCGCGAGCCAGGCGCTTTTTCCGTCCTCGACGACTTCGGGCACGGAACCCGCGGCGTAGGCCACGACCGGCAGGCCCGCGGCCTGGGCCTCGGCGATCGAGAGCCCGAAGGACTCGGAGTGCGAGGGCAAGAGTGCGAGCTGGGCACGCGCGAGCTCGGCGCACAGGTTCAGGTCGCCCTGGTGGGGGAGGAAGGTCACGCGCTCGACGATCCCGTGGCGTTCGGCCAGCGCGCGCGCGTGCGCGACGTTGCCCGAGCCCAGCACGCGCAGCTCGAAGGCGCGTCCGGCGCGCGCGACCTGGCCGAGGGCGGCCAGCGCGTCGCCGATGCCCTTCTCGCGCGCGAGGCGGCCGAAGTAGAGCACCCGCTCGACGCGCTCGGGCCGCGCGCGCGGCACGGCGTGGAACAGCTCGCGCACGCCCAGATGGGTCACGCGGATGCGCGCGGGGTCGCAGCCGAGCACGTCCACCAGCTCGCCGCGCGTGAACTCGGAGTTCGCGAACAGGATCTCGGCCTTGCGGTAGGGCTCGACCACGAAGCGCCGGTTGGCGGCGCGCATCAGGGCGCCGCGCAGCCCGGTGCCGGTGCGCTCACGCGAGAGCGCCATGCGGTAGGAGAGCCAGGTCGCGATGTAGCCGAAGCGCACGCCGCGGCGCGCCAGGAGCTCGGGCAGGTAGGCGGCCTCGTTGAAGAAGCCCAGCGCGGCGTCGATCCCGCCCTCGGCTCCGCTCTCGTCGAGGAGCGGTTCGACCGCGCGCCGCAGCGCGCGTCCGTCGAGCGTCCAGTGCAGTGGGTGCGGCTCGACGCGCACGCAGCGCACGCCGAGCGTGCCGAGCTCGCGCTCGAGCTCGGCGCCGTGCAGCTCGGGCGCGAGCCGCGGGCGCGGGAAGCGGCTGTAGCCGGCGGTCGAGACCGACAGCACCGTCACGCGGGCGCCGGCGAGCGCGAGGTGGCGCGCGAGCTCCTGTACGTGACGCGCGACGCCGCTCGGCGTGCCGAGGCCCCAGCCGTGCGTGATCAGGATGCCCGGGCCGGAGCGCGGGTTGGGAGCCGGGGGCGTGGGGGGCATGGGGGCGGGCTGGGGCTCCACGAGTTCGGCCAGGCGCGAGGCGCGTCTCAAGCGCTTCTCCGCTCCGGTCGATGGAGGCCCGACCGGGGCGGCGCCCCGGGTCCGTCCACCTCGCATGGAGAGCCGCCCCGAGTCCGCGCCCAGGCCCGTCGCCTTCCTCTGGACGATCCTCTCTTCGTCCCTGGTCGCGGCCTGCCTGAACCTGGCGGCCAGCGCGCTCGCGCACCCGCGCGCCCTGGCGCCCTTCGCGGGCCTCGGTCTGCCGCTGGCGGCGGGCTGGCTGGTGCTGTTCGTGGCCGCGGGTCTCGTCTTCGGCCTCGGCGCAGCGCTGGGGCGGGTCCTCGGACTCGCGGCCGGTCCGCTGCGGGCAGCGCTGTTCGTCGGCTTCGTCCTGGCGAGCGCCCTGGCTCCGCTGGTGGAGGTCGGCTTGCGCGCGGCCTCGAGCGAGCGCGCCGCCGTCGTGCTGGTGTGCGCGGCCGGCTTCGTGCTGTGCGCCGGATGGTGCGCCGACCTCGTCGTCCAGCGGCGCGCTGGGCGACCGGGCGCGGCGCGGGCCGCGCTCGTGTTCCTGCCGCTCGCGTCCGCGGCGGCGCTGGTGACCCTGTGGTTCGTGGAGTATCGCGCCGAGGGGGCGCTCGGGCGTGCGGGCGCGGTGTTCGCCGGCGCGCTCTGCGTGGGCGCGAGCCTGCTCGCCGCGCGTCGGCTCGCGCCGGGTCCGGTGCTCGCGGGTCTCGCGGGCCTGGTGCTCGCGCACGGGACCCTCGATGCCCTGCGCGAGCCGCAGCCGTCCGGCGGCGCACGTACGGCCTCCAGCGACCGGCCGCCGGTCGTGTTGCTCACCGTGGACACGCTGCGCGCCGACCGCGTGCTCGGCGCGGGTGCGGCGCGCGTGCCGACGCCGGCCATCGACGCGCTCGCGGCCGACAGCGTGGTGTTCACGCAGGCGCGCTCGGCCGCGCCCTGGACCAAGCCGTCGCTCGCGACGCTGCTCACCGGGGTCGCCCCGCTCGTGCACGGCATGACCAACCGGCGCGCGCGCCTGCCGGAGGGGCTCGAGACGCTGGCCGAGCGCCTGCACGCGGCCGGCTACCGCACGGGCGGGGTCGGGCTCAACGTGCACCTCGAGCGCGCCTTCCGCTTCGACCAGGGCTTCGACGACTACGCCTTTCCGGCGCGGCCCGACTACGGCATCGCGCTGGGGGCACGCGTGCTCGCGCGCCTGGCGCCGGCGCGTTTCCCCGAGGTCTACCCCTCGACCACGGCCATCGCCGAGGTGGCCGACGACTGGATCCGTGCGCATGCGAGCGCGCCCTTCTTCCTGTGGGTGCACGTGCTCGATCCGCACTGGCCCTACGAGCCGCCCGCGCAATGGCTGGCCCACCCCGAGCGCGCGCCGCAGCGCTGGGGCGAGCCGGCGCTGGTCACCGACGTGCAAGCCGGCAACACCAAGCCCGGTCAGGCCGAGCGCGAGCGCGTGGCCGAGCTGTACGCGGGCGAGATCCGCTACGTCGACGCCGAACTCGCGCACGTGCTGGCCACGCTGCGCGAGCTCGGGCTCTACGACCGCGCCCTGATCGTGTTCGCCTCCGACCACGGCGAGGAGTTCTGGGAGCACGGCCGCTACGAGCACGGTCACACGCTGTACGACGAGGTCCTGCGCGTGCCGCTGTTCTTCAAGCTGCCGGGCGCGGACGCGCGCGCGCAGGTGGACGCGCCGGTCTCGACCCAGGCCCTGGTGCCGACCGTGCTGGACGTGCTCGGCCTCGCCTACCAACCGGAGCGCCTGAGTTCGCGCTCGCTCACGCCCTGGTGGCGCGCGCCCGCCAGTGCCCAGGTCGAGCCGCTGTTCGCGGCCGGGACCTACTACTTCGGCGAGAAGCGCGGGGTCGTGTTCGACGGCCACAAGCTCGTGCACGAGCTCGACACCGGACGCAACGAGCTCTACGCGCTGGCGCGCGACCCGCACGAGCTGCACTCGCTCTCCGGCGCGTCTCCGGAGACGACCGCGCGCGGCCTGGCGCTGCTCGAGGCGTGGCAGGAACGCTGCGCCACCCTGCGCGCCGAGCTCGGCATCGAGGAGGACGTCTCGGTCGAGGCCGACGCGGAGCTCCTGGACGCCATGCACGGCCTCGGCTACGGCGGCCGCGACCCGTAACGGGACCGGGCCAGGGAGCTTGGCGGCCAGCAGCGTCGGGCGCTAGGCTGCCCAAACGATGACGTTGCGCACCGCGCTCGCCTCGGCCGCCCTGTGCGGGCTCGCGGGCTGCGCGGCCGCGCAGCGCGGCACGGACGACCCCTTCGCCGCCCCGCGCGAGCTCGCCCTGCACGGGCGCCAGCTCACCTTCGGCGCGGGCGTGCGCAGCTTCGAGGACCAGGCCTTCGGGCGCCTGGACGATCCGATCCTGCTGGCGCTCGACTATTGCGAGCCGATGGGGCTCGAGACGGTGCGGCTCGAGGGCGGGCTGCACTACACCTACGACGAGGCCGACGGGACCTCGGCCGGCCAGGACGTGCGCCTGAAAGGCAGCACGCTCGAGCTCTCGGCGGGCCTCAACTACTCGTTCCTGTTCGCGCGCCTGCGACCGTACCTGGGCTTCGGGGCCTCGCTCCTGTTCCTGAACCTGCGCGGGGTCGACGACGTGGGCGCGCTGTTCGACGACGACGACGCCACCGTGGGCGGCTATGCCAAGGCGGGCCTGCTGTTCCAGGTCTCGCGCAGCTCGCACGTCGGCCTCGAGTTCCGGCACTTCGAGGGTGGCGAGGTGACGCTCGACGGCACCGACCTGGCGACGAGCTACGACCAGTTCGCGCTCGTGTTCGGCACGAGCTTCGAGTAGCGACGGCTCGGAGCGGCGGGGTGGTCGCGCGCTACTGCGGGGTGGATTCCAGCGTCGCCGCGCGCTCGCGCCCCTTGCGGGCGACCTTGCGCCGCGCCTTCCGGCGCGGTGCGGGCGCGAGCTCGTCCTTGCCGGCCACGGTGCTGAAGAACACGAGCTGGTAGCCGTCCGGGTCGGCGACGACGTGGTCGCGGATGCCGTAGAAGTGCGTGGTGGGTCCGCGCAGCACCTCGATCTCCTTGCGCAGGGCGCGGCGGTGGTGCGCGTCCGTGTCGGCCACGCGCAGGTAGAGCTGCACGCCCACGCCGTGGCGGTGCTTCTTGAAGGCCTTGCGGTCCTTCTTGATCCGGCGCAGCTCGGCCTTGGAGGCGCCCATGGCCTTGCCGTCCTTCTCGCTGGGCGAGGAGCCGATCATCACCACCTGGCGCGCGAGCACCAGGCTCGCGTACTGCGGCTGCTTGGCATCGGGCCAGCAGCTGCCGAGCGTGAATCCGAGCCGGCGGTAGAAGCGGATCGAGCGCTTCGGGTCGGCGACGGTCAGGTAGGGCGCGTTCGGGAAGTTCTCGGGTTCCGACATGGGCTCCTCGCTGGCGGGGACGAGCGCCCATTGTGACCCTTCGGCGCGATCCGGGAAGGGGTTCGCGGCGCGCGTCCTTGCAAGCGGGCCGCAGCGCGCCCCAAGACGGGGCGGGTCAGGGATAGTTCGCCGGGAAGAGCTCGCGCTCGACGGCCTCGATCGCGATGTGCAGCACCTTGATGTGGATCTCCTGGATGCGGTCGGAGGTCTGGGCGCGCGGCACGACGATGGGGACGTCCACGCGCGTGCGCAGCGCGCCGCCGCCCTTGCCCAGGAGGCCCACGCTGGTGACGCCCTTCTTCTTCGCGGCCTCGACCGCGGCCAGCACGTTGGGCGAGTTGCCGCTGGTCGAGAGCACCACCAGCACGTCGCCCGCGTTCCCGTAGGCCTCGAGCGAGCGCGCGAAGACCTGCTCGAAGCCGAAGTCGTTGGCGATGCAGGTGAGCTGCGAGGGATCCGAGAAGGCCAGCGCGGGCAGCGCGGCGCGGTCGCGCCGGAAGCGGCCGGTCCACTCCTCCGCGAAGTGCATGGCGTCGCACATGCTGCCGCCGTTGCCGCAGGCCATGAGCTTCTTTCCCTCGCGCAGGGCGGTGGCGGAGACCTGCACGAAGCGGCGTACGCCGTCGAGGCAGTGCGGGTCGTCGAGGAAGGCCCGCAGGGTGGCCGCGGACTCCTCGAAGCTCGCGCGGATCGGGTCGGGCTGGCTCATGGGCAATGATTGTGGGGGCGGCGCCGCGAGCGAACAAGTTGCCGGTCCGAGCACGTCGTGGAGTGTTCGTTCCTGGCGCGCGGGTCCCCTCCACGGAGCGGTCCGGGGAATCGCGCCGGGCGCCGTCCGTCCGGTTCGCGTTGGGGTAACCATTCTCAATGGAGATGAGCTGCCCCGAGGAGGTCTCGCCGCCGGCTCGTCGACCCCGCCCTATGCATTCACTGTCGTCTCTCGCCCGCACCCTGCTCGCTTCTTCCCTGGTCCTTTTCTTCCCGCTCGAGCTGCCCTCGGCTCAGAATCCGGGCGAGGTGCTGTGGCACCAGAAGGTCAGCGCCAGCAAGGGCGGTGGGCCGCGCGGCATCAAGTCCGACGACCAGTTCGGGCGCGCCGCGGCGGCCCTGGGCGACGTGGACGGCGACGGCGTGTGCGACTTCGCGGTCGGGGCCCTGGGGGACGACGACAACGTCCCCGGCGCCGTGCTCGACTACGGGGCCTGCTGGATCCTGTTCATGAACCGGAACGGGACGGTCAAGAGCCACTACAAGATCAGCCGTACCTCGGCCGGTCTGCCGCTCGATCCGGGCGACGAGTGGGGCCGCGCGGTGCGCGAGCTCGGCGACTGGGACCTCGACGGCATCCCGGACGTGATGGTCGGCACCTGCTACGACGACGACAACGGCACGGACAAGGGCGCCTTCTACATGCTCTTCCTGAACCGCGACGGTTCGGTGAAGTCGTGGAAGAAGATCAGCGAGATCTCGGGCGGCTTCACGGGTGACCTGGACCCCGACGACCAGTTCGGGCGCGGCATCCGCGTGCTGGGCGACCTCGACCTCGACGGCGTGCCCGAGATCGGCGTGGGCGCCATCCGCGATGACGATGGCGGGCGCAACCGCGGGGCCTACTGGATCCTGTTCATGCGTCGCGACTGCACCGTCAAGAGCTGGACCAAGCTCAGCGAGACCTCGGGCAACTTCCAGAGCACGCTCTCCGACTACGGCGAGTTCGGCTTCGACGCCTGCGTGATCGGCGACCGCAACGGCGACGGCATCCAGGACATCGCCATCAGCTCGCCCGACCAGAAGACCGACGGCAACCAGCAGGGCGCGGTCTTCATCGTCTACCTGAACCGCAACGGCACGGCCAAGGCCGACTTCCGCATCGCCGAGAACTACTCCGGGTTCATCGGCAACATGCTGGACTACAACGACGAGTTCGGCTGCTGCATCGACACGCTCGGCGACCTCGACGGCGACGGCATCTCGGACATCGCCGTCGGCGCCGGCAAGGACGACGACGGCCCGACGGGCTCCTACGACCGCGGCGCCGTGTACGTGCTCTTCCTGAAGGCGGACGCCACGGTCAAGTCGTGGCAGAAGATCAGCCGGCTCTACGGGCGCTTCTACGGCAACATCGACAACGCCGATCGCTTCGGGACCTCGCTGGCGTGCCCGGGCGATCTGAACGGCGACGGTTTCCCGGACCTGTTCGCGGGCGTGCGCTTCGACGACGACGGCGGGTCGGGCGCCGGCTGCCAGTACTTCCTGGCGCTGAACAACGGCAGCCTCGTGCCGCCGGTCGGCAAGTTCGCCTTCACGCCCAACCGCGGCAAGGCGCCGCTCGCGGTCCAGTTCACCGACCTCTCGACCGGCAGCGTCACGGGCTGGGACTGGGACTTCGGCGACGGCACCACCAGCAGCGAGCGCAACCCGCGCCACACGTACACCACGACCGGCCTGAAGACCGTGACCATGACCGTGCGCGGTCCGGCCGGGAGCAGCCAGCGTCTGCTCAAGAACATCATCAAGGTCGACCCGCCGCTCAAGCCGGTGGCGGGCTTCGTGGCCGACCAGGTGTTCGGGATGGCGCCGCTCGAGGTGCGCTTCAGCGACTCCTCCAGCGGCCTGATCTCGGGACGCACCTGGGATTTCGGTGACGGCGCGACCAGCACCGAGACGAGCCCGACCCACGTCTACACCACGGCCGGACGCTTCACCGTGGCGCTCACGCTCACCAACGCCAGCGGGCCGACGACCCTGACGCGCACCGACTACGTGGTGGTGACGGACGTCCCGCCGCCGACCGCCGACTTCGGCTGTGACGTGCTGGGCGGGCTCGCGCCGCTGGCGGTGCAGTTCCAGGAGGCGAGCAGCGGCGAGGTCACGGCCTGGTCGTGGAACTTCGGGGACGGCGCCACCAGCAACGAGCGCAATCCGCAGCACACCTACCTGCAGGCCGGCGCGTTCACCGTGGCGCTCACGGTCACGGGTCCCGGCGGCAACGACGTCGAGCTCAAGCCCGGACTGATCGCGGTGCAGAGCCCGCCCGCGCCGGACGCGGCCTTCGTCGCGGACGTGCTGTACGGCATCGATCCGCTGACGGTCGCCTTCACCGACCTCACCAGCGGCAGCGTCACCGCTCGTGCCTGGACCTTCGGTGACGGCTCGCTCGCCACCGACACGAACCCGATCCACACCTACATCGCGCCCGGCGTCTACACGGTGAAGCTGGTCGCCACCGGGCCGGGCGGGACGGACGAGGTCGAGCTGATCGATCTCGTGACGGTGATCTCGGTCCCGCGCGGCCTGGCCGATCCCTCCTTCGAGGAGCAGACGCCCAATGCCCTGCCGAGCGGCGCCTGGACGGTGCTCGCCGGCACCGAGCACCGCGTGGCGCCGGCCGCGGGCTTGCCGGACGGGCCGTTCCCGGCCGACGGTGCGCAATGGCTGCGGCTCTCTTCGGCGGGCACGAGCCTCGCCCTTCCGCCCACGACTCCGGGTCGCGTGACCTCGCCGGCCCTCGGCGGCGCGGGCGTCGAGCAGCGCTTCTACCTGGAGGATCCGCTGAGCGTGTTGACCTTCGACGCGGCCTTCGTGCGCGGCGACACGCTGGACGTCGACTGGGCCAGCGTGGACGTCACCGACGGGCAGACCACGGTCAACCTGTACTTCGCCGACGGCACCAACCCGACGCCCGACACCTCCGTCGAGCTCGGACTGCCGCGCACGGCCGTGCAGCACGTGCGCGCCGAGCTGCGCACGCTCTTCCCGGACTCCACCCGCAACACGCGCTTCACGCTGACGATGCAGGTCGGCAACCGCGGCGCGGACCTGGCGCCCTCGTACGCGCTGATCGACGACCTGGTGCTCGAGCAGGCGCGCGGCACGGCCCTGCGCTACGGCTGCGATCCGCTCGTGCGCGGCAGCCTGACGGTGCTCGCCGGCAGCCCGCGCGTCGGCACGAACCTGTCGCTGGGCGTCGACAACCCGCTCGGCACGCAGGGTCCGAACTCGCGCGCCTACCTGTGGATGTCCACCCAGCCCGACGCGGCCTATCCGTGCGGCACGGGCCTGGTGAACTTCGGCATGGCTGGCCCCGGTGCGCTGGGCCAGATCCTGGTGAACCGCACGCCCGGGGTGCTGCTCAAGACCACCGTCGGTGGCCTGTGGAGCAGGCCCGGCTCGCCCGCGCCGGTTCCGCTGGCGATCCCGCCCGCGCTCTCCTGGATCGGGCAATCTGTCTACGTGCAGGGCTACCTGATCGACGCACGCATCACCTACGGCGTCAAGACCGGTGTGACGGACGCGCTGAAGCTCCTGATCGGTCCGTAGCCCGAGGAACAACCCCTGGAAGGAGAGAGGGGGCGCGGATCCTCGGATCCTCGCCCCCTCTCGTTGTCTCTCGCCGGCGCCCGGCCGCCGTCAGCGCGCGATGCGCTTGAAGGCCTTGGTCACGTTCTCGGCTTTCGTGCCGTCCACCTCCGCGTAGGGGTAGACGAAGAAGTTGAGCTTGCCGGCCGCGGGCGTCGGCGTGAGCGTGAGGTCGCGCCCACCCGTCATGGTCAGGCGGTCGGCGTCGAGCGTGCCGAAGAAGTACGCGCTCTTGCCGGGGTTCTTGTCGGCCTCGGAGATGTCGACCGGCAGCCAGCCGTGGCCCTCGATCCACACGTAGGCCCAGCAGTGGTAGCCGCCGACCTTGGCTTCCTTGTCGTCGCCGCCCGGGATCGAGAAGCCCATCTCGAAGCGCGCCGGCAGGCCCTTCGAGCGCGCGAGCCCCATGAAGTAGCTGTGGAAGTCCGTGCAGTTGCCGAAGCGTGAGTCGCAGGCCCATTCGGCGTCACCGCGGCCCCAGGCCCCGCCCTCGGGCTTGTCGTACTTCATCCGCTCGAGCGTGTGCTCGTAGAGCGCGTGCGCGACCTGCTCGGGGTCCTCGGGCGTCTTGAGCGAGGCCGCGATGGCCGCGACCTTGCCGTTCAGCGGGATCATCGGCTCGGGCTTCGTCAGGCGCGCCAGCTCGTCGGCGCTGGCCTTGCCACCGCCCTTGGTCTCGAAGCGCGTCACGTCGAAGGCCAGCTCGAGCTCGAGCGGCTTCCCGGCCGTCTCGACGCACAGCGAGCGTCCGAAACCGCCGCCGATGTCGTGGAAGCTCCACTTCAGGCCGCCCTGGGCGCCGTCCTTCAGGTCGGCGGCCTTGGCGCCGGCGACGCGCGCGACGTCGGCCGCGCTCTTGGCCTCGAGCTGGAGCGCCGTGATCGTCTGGTCGGGGGTGTCGAGCGGGACGGGGATCCACAGACGCACCTGCTTCGCCCCGGCCGCGACCTCGGGCACGCTCGCGCTGTAGACGAAGCGGAACGAGCGCTGCGGGCGCGAGTCGTGCGGGGCGACCTGGGCGGGGAGGAGAGCCGTCAGTGCGAGGGTCGTGAGGATCATGAATGGAGGATTGCAGAGACTTCAGGAGTCGCCGCGCCCTTTGTACGTTCTCCGGGCGCAGGAAAGGACCCATGGAATTCGATCAGCTGCGAACGTTCCTGGCGGTGCTCGAGCACAAGAGCTTCGTGCGCGCCGGCCAGGCCATGCACGTCGGGCAGTCCACCGTCAGCTTCCACGTCAAGGCGCTGGAGCAACGCGTGGGTGCGACGCTGCTCGAGCGCGGGCGCGGCGCCGTCCAGGCGACCGCCGCAGGGCGCATCCTCTTGCCCTATGCCCAGCGCATCGTGGCCCTGGTGGACGAGGCCGGCGGGCGCCTGCGCGCGGGGGAGAGCGGCGAGGTCGGGCGCCTCTCGATCGCGGCCTCGACCATCCCGGGCGAGTACCTGGCGCCCGCGCTGCTGGCCGAGTTCAAGAAGCTCCATCCGCGCATCCAGGTCGAGATGAGCATTTCCGACTCGGAAAAGGCCACTTCCGCGCTGCTGACGCGCGAGGTCGACCTGGCCCTGGTCGGCAGCAAGCCGCGCGATCGACGGCTGGTCGCCCAGGTCTTCGCCAGCGACGAGGTCGTCCTGATCGGCCCGTCGCCCGACCCGTTCGCGCCCAAGGGCAAGCTGACGCTGAAGGAGCTGCGCGAGGTCCCGCTGATCCTGCGCGAACAAGGCTCGGGCACGCGCGACGCGATCGCACGGCTCCTGCCGCACCTCGGCGAGCGCTCCAACGTGCTGCGCGTGGGCAGTACCGAGGCGGCCAAGCGTTGCGTGCAGCATGGGCTGGGGTTGTCGTTCGTGTCGCGCCAGGCGGTGAGCGCCGAGATCGCGGCCGGACTGTTCCGGGTGGTGGAGGTGCCCGGCACGCCCGTGCGGCGCACATTCTACGTGGTGCGGCACCGCGCCGTGACGCCCTCGACGGCGACGCGCGCGTTCCTCGACCTCGTGCAACAGCAGGATCGATCGTAGGGAGCGCGTCGATCGAGCGCCCCGAGCCCGGGCCGCCCGCGGCTGCTAGACTGCCCGGCTCCGCCATGAAGACCCACGCCGCCGCAGCCCCGCGCGCCCAGGAGCTGCACGCGCTGTACACGCGCGTGCGACGCACGACCGAGGCCCTGTGCCGGCCGCTGCACAGCGAGGACTACGTCGTGCAGAGCATGCCCGACGCGAGTCCGACGAAGTGGCACCTGGCGCACACGAGCTGGTTCTTCGAGACCTTCGTGCTGGGGCCCGCGCTGGCGCACTATCGATCCTTCGACCCGCGCTACGCGGTGCTCTTCAACTCCTACTACCACGCCGCCGGCGAGCGTCATCCGCGGCCCGAGCGCGGGCTGCTCTCGCGCCCCACGGTGGAGGAGGTGTTCGCCTACCGCGCCCACGTCGACCGCTGGATGGGCGAGTTGCTGGAGGACGGCGCGCTGGCGGGCGAGCTGCCCTTCGTGGTCGAGCTGGGCCTGAACCACGAGGAGCAGCACCAGGAGCTGCTCCTGACCGACCTCAAGCACCTCCTGGCGCAGAACCCGCTCGAGCCGGCCTACCGGGAACGCGCGAGCGCCCCCGGCACCGCACCCGCGCGGCGCGGCGAGCGCTGGGCGAGCTTCGACGGCGGTCTGCTCGAGATCGGCGCGGGCGCGAGCGGCTTCGCCTTCGACAACGAGCGCCCTCGCCACCGGCGCTTCCTCGCGCCCTTCGAGCTCGCGCGCGCGCCCGTGACCTGCGGCGAGTACCTCGAGTTCGTCGAGGCCGGCGGCTATCGCCGCTCGGAGCACTGGCTCTCCGACGGCTGGGACGTGCTCGGCAAGCTGGGCTGGGAGGCGCCGCTGTACTGGAAGCGCGACGGCTCGAGACGTGACGGCAGACGTGACGGCGCCGACTGGCGCATCCTGACGCTGGCGGGCGCGCGCGCGCTCGAGCTCGACGAGCCGGTGGCGCACGTCAGCTTCTACGAGGCCGAGGCCTATGCGCGCTGGCGCGGCGCGCGCTTGCCGCTCGAGGAGGAATGGGAGCACGCCTGCGCGGGTGAGGAGCTGGCCGGCAACCTGCTCGAGGCCGATCACCTGCACCCCGTGCCCTGCGCGCGAGCGGGCCGGGAGCTCGACCAGGTCTTCGGCGACGTCTGGGAGTGGACCGCCAGCCCCTACGCGCCCTACCCGGGTTTCGCGCCGTTCCAGGGCGCGCTCGGCGAGTACAACGGCAAGTGGATGAGCAACCGCTGGGTGCTGCGCGGCGGTTCGTGCGTCACCCCGGCGCGTCACCTGCGCGCCAGCTACCGCAACTTCTTCGGGCCCGAAGCGCGCTGGCAGTTCACCGGCCTGCGCCTGGCGCGCTCGCCGCGCTGACCTCGCGGAGCCGACCCCCATGACCAAGAACCGGCTCGCGGTCCTGCTGCTGCTCCTGCTCGGCGGCGCGCTCGGCACGGTCGCGGTGTTCGCGCGCGAGCGCACCTACGCCGTGCCCGCGCGCCCCGCGCCGCAATCGATCCCGCTCGCGCTCTCGGGCCAGGTCCCGCCCGGCTACGAGGCGCGCACCTTCGAGGTCGAGGGCATCTGCTGCCAGGGCTGCAGCAGCAAGCTCTACGGCGCGCTGCTCGCCGTCGCGGGCGTGCGCGAGGCCGCGGTGGACCCCCTCGCGCAGCGGGCCTTCGCGCTGGTGCCCGCGGACTTGCCGGACGCCCGTCTGGAGGCCGCCCTGACCTTCGACAAGTACCGCGCGAAGGCGCGCTGAGGGGCGCGCCGGCCGCCGACTACCGCGCGCGGTTCAGGCGGCGGTAGTAGGAGTCGATCCAGTCGCGGTACTGGAGCGGCAAGTCGTCGGTGATCTGGTTCTGGAAGACGCGACGCACGCGCTCGGGCAGCGCGCCCCAGCGTTCGGCGTCGTCGCTCACGCCGATGGGGTTGCCGCTCTCGTCCACGCGCGGCGTGGAGGTGCGGTTCTCGCCCGAGGGAGGATTCGGGGCGCGCTCGTCGGGCTTCTGACCCTCGGGCTTCGGCTTGGGCTCGCCGTTCTCACCCTGTTCGCCCTTCGGCTCGGGCTTCGGCGCGTCGGGGGTCTTCTCGCCCTGGGTCGGACCGCGCTGGCGCTCCTGATCGAGCGGGCTCTGGCCCTCCTTGCCGGGCGCGGGCGTGCCCTTCATGCACTGGCTGCAGCTCTGGCCGCCCATCTTCTGGGCCAGCTCGAGGATGCGCTCGATGCCGACCACGGCCTCGTCGCTCTTGGTGCCGTGGGAGCGCAGCAGTCGGTCGATGCCGCTCTCCGAGCCCTCGGGGACGGGGATGCGCCCGGCGCTGGCGTCGTAGAGTTCCACGTCGATGGCCGCGAGCGTGCGCTCGACCTCGTGGAACAGGCGCACCATCTCCTGCTGGTCGTCGTTCATGCCGGGCAGTTCCGGCAGCTCGAGGACGGGCTTCTGCTCCTGTTCCTGGGTGGCCGGGGTGCGCGCGCCGGTCGCGGCGAGGAGCGAAGCCAGGAGGCCGGCGACGCAGGTGGAGCTCGTGAAGAGGGTCATGGGGTCCTTGTCCTTGCTAGCCGTTCCCGCCTGTTCTCACACCGTACCCGATCCATCCTAGCCTTCGTTTCCGGCCCGGGTTCCCGCGGAGGCCGATCGGCCTCGGTAAAGCGGCGAACGCCGCCGCGCCGCGCCTCCCCATGCATCGGCCGTTTCTCGCGCCGGAACGAGGCCCTTGCCTCGCTGCTCGGCGTTTGGATAGCTCCTCGGCTGCATGGAGACCACCGAACCGGCTTCCGGGCCCTCCCATCCGGCCGAAGCGCGCCTGCGCGCCACCTGGGCCGGGGCCCGCGACGGGCTGTGGGACTGGGACCTCGCGCGGGGCGAGGTGCACTTCTCGCCGCGCTGGAAGGAGCTGCTCGGGTACGCCGAGGACGAGCTCGCCGACCGGCCGGAGGAGTGGTTCCGGCGCGTCCACGCCCACGACCTGGAGGAGTTCAAGCGCGCGCTCGGCGAGCTGGCGGCGGGCCGCACCGCGCGCATCGAGCTCGAGATCCGCATGATCCACCGCGGCGGCGGCTGGCGCTGGGTCCTGTGCCGGGGCGCGCGCCTGGTGGGGGCGGAGCTGGTGGGCGGCTCGCTGACCGACGTGACCGCGCTCAAGCTGGCCGAGAATCGCCTGCTGCTCGAGACCTCGCACGACCGGCTGACGGGGCTCCCGAACGAGACGCTGTTCCTGGACCGTCTGGCGCTGGCGCTGGTGCGCGGCTCGCGTCGGGCGGCGCACTCGGTGGCGGTGCTGTACCTCGACCTGGATCGCTTCCACAGCGTCAACGACAGCCTGGGGGTCGAGGCGGGGGACGAGCTCCTGGTCGAGATCGCGCGGCGCCTGACCGAGACGCTGCGCCTGGGGGACACCCTGGCGCGCGTGGGCGGCGACAAGTTCGCGCTGCTGCTCGACGGCGTGCGCGCGGCCGAGGACGCGCTCCTGAACGCACGCGAGATCGTGCGCACGCTCAAGCAACCGCTGCGCCTGGGCGGGCACGAGGTCTTCGCGCAGGGTTCGATCGGCATCGCGCTCTCGCACTCGGCCGCCGATCGGCCCGAGGACCTCTTGCGCGACGCGATCACGGCCATGCACCGCGCCAAGCGCGGCGGCGCCAACGGGTGCGAGCTCTTCCACCCGGGCATGAACCTGCAGGCCAAGGAACGCCTGCGGCTCGAGGCCGACCTGCACCACGCCATCCGGCGCGGCGAGTTCGTGCTGCACTACCAGCCGATCGTCTCGCTCGCGCGCGGCGGGCTGTCGGCCTTCGAGGCGCT
The DNA here is from genome assembly GCA_964631945.1 of uncultured Planctomycetaceae bacterium. Taxonomy (GTDB): domain Bacteria; phylum Planctomycetota; class UBA1135; order UBA1135; genus JABFRZ01. Next base: position 56,425 of record CAZWAY010000010.1, on the reverse strand, counting down.
GGTGCGCTGGCAGCACCCCGAGCGCGGCCTGGTGCGGCCCGACCTGTTCATCCCGATCGCCGAGGAGACCGGGCTGATCGTGCCGCTCGGCAGCTGGGTGCTCGAGCAGGCCTGCCGCACGATGCACGGGCTGCACCAGCGCTTCCCCGACTCGAAGCACGTCTCGGTGGCCGTGAACCTCTCCGGCCGCCAGTTCGAGGACGGCGCGCTGGTGGGCTCGGTCGCGGACGCGCTCGAGCGCACCGCGCTCGCGCCCAACCGGCTCGAGCTCGAGATGACCGAGAGCGTGGTCATGGCGCGCACGCACCAGAACGCCGAGCGCTTGCACTCGCTGCGCGACCTCGGGATCCGCCTGCTGATCGACGACTTCGGCACGGGCTACAGCTCGCTCAGCTCCCTGCAGAGCTTCCCGCTCGACTCGCTCAAGATCGACCGCACCTTCGTGTCGCGCATGGAGTTCGACCCCGAGAAGCGCGAGATCGTGCGCACGATCCTGGCCCTGGCGCGCACGCTCGAGATGGAGGTCGTGGCCGAGGGCATCGAGACCGCCGAGCAGCTGGCCATGCTGCGCGAGCTCGGCTGCGAATACGGCCAGGGCTTCTTCTTCTCCAACGCCCTGGACGAGCGCGCCGCCGCGAGCTGGATGGAGAACCCGCCGAGCTGGGGCTGACGGCTCCCTTCGGCGGGTCTTTGCGTGCTCAGCCCATCAGGGGGCCAGATTCGAAAGATTGATGGCGAACTTGTCGGTCAGCTTCCACATTGCGCCTGTCGCCGGATCCACGATGAGGAGCCCGATCAGTCCACCGAAGATGATGTTGCCGAAGTACCAACCGTTGATCTTGGCCGACATGCGGGCGTGGGCGGTGGAGTGTCCCGCCAGCGTGGCCTCGATGTCGTAATCGGCCTTCGTGAAAAACCCATCCTTCGCGGACAGGGTCACCGAAAGGGGTGCGACGCCCGTGTGGACGACATCGCCGTCCTCGTCGACGACCTTGATCAGCGCTCCGGGCGGATTGCTGGAGATCGTGACGGGCCAGCTGGACGAACTGACGATGCTGGCGCAACTCGACAGTGCGAGACCAGCGAACAGAGAAAGAAAAAGCACGACCACGGACTTGGACATGAACGATCACCCCTCCTCAGGTTATTTTCGGTTTCCGACGGCAACGCAAGGCTACCTTCCAATCTGAGCCCAGGTCAACGTCGTGAACCACCAAGGCTTCGGCTCGAGCGGGGGCTCGTAGATCCTCATTCCGGGGCGCGTCGCGCCACTCTCCGGCGATCCCTGTCCCCAACCGTCGTCCACTCGCTCCTCCACGCGCCTCGGAAGGACACCCCGGATTCCGCCATGCAAGTCGACCTCTTCGAACGCTCGCTCCCCATCCGGCCGATCCTCTCTCGGCTGCTGCCACCACGTGTGTTCGTGGTTCTCCTGCTGGCCGGTCCAGCCTCCGCCCAATGGCCCCAATGGGGCGGGCAGGATCGCAACTTCCACTCTCCCTCAACGGTGGCCGAGGAGTGGCCGGAGGCCGGTCCCAGGAAGGCATGGGAGCGCGCACTGGGCGCGGGATACTCCGCGATCGTCGTCGACGGAGAGCGGCTCTTCACCATGTATCGAAGCGGCGAGGACGAGGTGGTCGTTGCCCTCGCTGCGCAGACCGGGGCGACCCAGTGGGAGCACAGGTATCGAACGACTTCGGGCAACGAAGCCCCGAACTCCACGCCGATCGTCGCCGGCACCAGGCTCTACACGCTCGGCGTTGCGGGCAGGCTGTGCGCTCTGGACAAGAGCAGCGGGAAGCTCGCGTGGTCACACGACCTCGTCGAGGAGTACGAGGCGCAGCGGCCGCAGTACGGCTTCGCCACCAGCCCGCTGGCCTTCGGCGGGTCACTCATCCTGCCCGTCGGCGGAGCGGGCTTCGGCGTCGCGGCTTTCGCCCTCGCAGATGGCAGGCTTCTCTGGCACACGCAGGATCTGGAAGAGGTCTACGCCTCCCCGGTCCTGATCGATGTGGAAGGCGAGGTTCAGGTGGCCGTGCTTGCGGCGGATCGAATCGTCGGACTGAATCCGCAGACCGGCGAAGGGCTGCGGAGCGAGCCCATCAAGGGGGAGCAGAACATCGCCTCGCCGATCTGGTGCGCGGACAAGCTGCTCTGCGTCACCGCAGGGACGGGCGGAAGCGTCGGATTGAGATTCTCCAAGGCCGACGGCAAGACCAGGGTCGTGAGGGCCTGGGAGAACGACAAGCAGATCGCCCAGACCACGGTCGTGCGCGTCGGGGACTACCTCTACGGTTCCACCGGCCATGACCCGTTCTTCGTGACCGCGATCCATGCCAAGACGGGCGAAGTCGCGTGGCAGGAAGGGGGTTTCTCCTTGGCCAACCTGGTGTCCGCCGGCGGGAAGATACTGCTGCTCGATGCGGACGGAGTCCTCGCCCTGGCCACGGCCGGGCCCGAAGCGTGGAAGGTCGCCTCGAAGGCCAGCCTGCTCGAAGCACAGGCATTCACCGTTCCGTCGCTGGCTGGCAACCACGTGTATCTGCGCGATCTGGAGAGCATCATGGCCATCGACCTCGGCAAACCGAACTAGCCAGAGCGGCGCCCGAGCCCGCGCGCGGCGCGCGCGAGGCGTGGTGCGGCCTCAGAGCCCGCGCATCACCAGCACCTTTGGCTCGCTCATCTCCTCCATCGCGAAGCGCACACCCTCGCGGCCGAGCCCGGAATCGCGCGTGCCGCCGTAGGGGAAGTTGTCGACCCGGAACGTCGGCACGTCGTTGATCAGGACCCCGCCGTAGTCGAGCGTGCGGAAGGCTTGCAGCGCATGCCCGATGTCGCGCGTGAAGATCCCGGCCTGCAGGCCGAAACGGCCCTGGTTGCAGGCTTCGAGCGCGCCTTCGAAGTGCTCGAAGGGCTCCACGACCGTCACCGGCCCGAAGACCTCTTCGCGGCAGACCTTCATCTCCGGTTTCACGCCGGTGAGCACGGTGGGCAGCACGACCTGTCCGCGCGCCTCGCCGCCGCAGTGCTTGCGCGCGCCCCCGGCCACGGCCTCGCGCGTCCAGGCCAGCACGCGCTCGACGTGCTTGGGCTCGATCAACGGACCGACCACGGTCGCTTCGTCCAGCGGATCGCCGCAGACGAGCTCGCGCGTGGCGTGCACGAAGCGCTCCAGGAAGTCCTCGTACAGGGACGCGTGCACGTACAGCCGCTGGACCTTGATGCAAACCTGGCCGGCATTGGCCCAGGCGCCCTGCACGATCGCGGGCAGAATGGCTGCCAGGTCGACGCCCGCGTCCACGACGCAAGGGGCGTTGCCGCCCAGCTCGAGCAGGACCTGCTTCTTGCCGGCGAGGGCCTTCAAGCGCCAGCCCACGGCGTCGCTGCCGGTGAAGGAGAGCACCTTCATGCGCTCGTCCTCGACCAGACGCTGCGCCGTTTCGGGCGCACAGTGCAGCACCGATAGACCGCCGGGCGGCAGCCCGGCCTCCTGCAGGATCTCGCCCAGCGCGTGGCCGACGAGCGGGCACTGGGGGGGCGGCTTGAGCACCACCGGTGCGCCGACGGCAACCGCCGGTGCCAGCTTGTGCGCGATCAGGTTGAGCGGGAAGTTGAAGGGCGCGATGGCCGCCACGGGCCCGCGCGGTACGCGCGTGAACAAGCACAGTCGGCCCTCCGCGCGTGGCTCGAGGTCGATCGGCAGCACCTCGCCACCCAGGCGGCGCGCTTCGCCGGCCGCCAGGGTGAAGGTGAGCACGGCCCGCGCGACCTCGCCGCGGCAATAGCGGATCGGCTTCCCGCTCTCGCGCGCCATCAAGGTGGCCAGCTCGTCCTTGCGTTCTCCCAGACGGCGCGCGACGCCCTCGAGGATCGCGGCGCGGCGGTGGGTGGGCAATGCCCGCATGACGCCGATGGCTCCGTGCGCGCTGGCGATGGCGTCGTCCATGTCCGCGGGTGAACCCACGGCGACCTCGCCCACGCGCTCGCCGTCGAAGGGGCTGTTCACCAGGGCGGTTTCGCGGCCGGCTCGCAGCTCGCCGCCGATCCGCATGGGTGTCTTGTGCATGATCGATTCTCCAGCGCGGTAGCGCCGCGCGTCCGCAGTCCTCGCGACGCAGAGCACGCCGCAATGGACCTTTCGCTCGAGGTTCTTGCAACAATATGCGAATCGGATGTGGCTCCACGCGGCGCCGCACGCGCGCGTCGCTCATCGGGGTGAGCACCATGGGGACGGCCCCCCCGGCCGTTCGGGGATCGAGGGGGGGCGAGAGGAAGTGGGCTTGATGCCGGAACCCGAACGGCAGTAGACTCGTGAGAGCTAGGCCCCTTGTCGTTCGATCTTTTTTTGTCCGGCCTCACGGAGAACGGTCATGGTGGGTTCCAGACTCGGCTCGCTCGTCTGTGTCCTGGTTTCCCTGGCGGGAGTCTCGACCCGCGGCGCTGCTCAGGTCGGTGCGGTGCTCGGCCAGAAGAGGATCACCACCGGCGAGGGTGGCTTCACCGGCCGTCTGCACGAGGAGGACTACTTCGGCACGGCCCTGACGGGCCTCGGCGACGTCAACGGCGACGGTACGCCCGACCTGGCCGTTTCGGCCTACGGCGACGACACGGCCGGGCCGAACGATGGAGCCGTCTGGATCCTCTTCCTGGGGCGCGATGGTGGCGTGATCGGGCAGAACAGGATCACCGGCACCCATCAGAGCTACAGCCACTCGCTCGCGAGCCTGCCCGACATGGACGGGGACGGGATCAGCGAGCTCGTCGTGGGGAACTACCGCTTCACCACCGGCTCCGTCGACATCCTGTTCCTGGCCGCAGACGGGAGCGTGAAGCGCGTCCAGCGCATCGAGCCCACCGACCCGGTCTTCTTCCCGCCCATCACCGGCCCGGCCTTCGACAACTTCGCGGTCGGCTTGACCAGCCTGCCGGACGTGGACGGGGACGGCGTCGGCGAGCTTGCCATCGGCGCACCGGGGGACGACGACGGCCCCGGCAACCAGAACGGTGCCATCTGGATCGTGCGCCTCCAGAACGACGGCCGTCCGAAGTCCGCGCACAAGATCAGCGAGAGTTGGGGCGGCGGCGCGGGCCGGCTCGACGTCGCGCAGCTGGGCGAGCGCATGAGCTCGCTCGGAGATCTGGACGGCGACGGCAACCCCGACCTCGTGGTGCGGGACGCCCCGTTGAGCATCCGGTCCTACACCCCGTCCGCACTCCTGATCCTGTTCCTCGACGGCAACCAGGAATTGCGCGACGTGAAGCGGATCCCGCAGGAGGAATTCGGATTCGTGGGCGACGGCGACGGCCACAGACTCCATTGCTTCTTCGGCGCCTCCTTCGCGAACCTCGGCGACCTCGACCGGGACGGGACGCTCGAGCTCGCCATCGGCGTGCCGATGTGGACACCCGATGCGGCCCCTCCCCCCTGGCGGGGAGCGGTGGTCATCGCCTCGCTACGATCGAACGGCTCGCTCGCTCGTCACGTGCTGCTCACGCAAGGCCACGGCGGCTTCCAGGGGGTCATTCCCGACGTTTCCTTGTTCGGCAAGTCGCTGGCGAATCTCGGAGACGTCGACGGGGACGGTACGCCGGATCTCGCCCTCGGCGCGCCCAACGACAGCTCGGCCGGGGACGACTTCGGTGCGCTCTGGACCGTGAAGCTCGACGGCGACGCCGTGCGCAATGGCTCGGGTTCGAATCCACTCACGCTCTCGCAGCGCAGCGAGCCCTTCCTCGGCCTACCGTGGAAAGTCGCCCTCGACTGCAGCGGACAGGGACCGGGGCTCGCAACGGTCTTCGGCTACGGCTCGCCGCGCGCGCCGCTGGCGACTCCGCTGGGCGAGCTCCTGGTGGACCTCACCAGTCCGCGGCTCTTCCGCGCAGTCCTGCCTCATTCGGGAGGTCCGGCCGCCTTCTTGATCGACTTGCCCAACGATCCGGCGCTCTTCGGTCTCGCCGTGTCGGTCCAGGGACTGTGCTCGGGCGTACCGCGTTCACGCCTGAGCGACGCACTGGACGTGGTCGTCGCGAGGTAGTCAGCGCCGCCAGAGCCCACGGCCGCGGCGTGCGCTCGAACACGAGCGGCCCGACGACCACGACGGCCAGGCTGGCGAAGAAAGCGGAGTTCAGGGGGCACCCCGCGGGTTCCGGCTTGCGGAGGGCGAGCCACGGCGCGATGGAGACCGCCCGGTCGTCGCGCTAGACTCGGCGCGGCGGGGGAGAACGCGCTGCCGCACCATGGAAATCGCCCTGCTGACCGCGCTCGCGCTCGTCCTCGTCGCCTGCGCCTGGCTCGTGCGCGAGCGCTGGCGGCTGCAGGCCGAGTCGCGCCTGTCCCAGGGTCGCCAGAGCGACCTGGAGCAGGCCCGCACGAGCTTCCAGGCCCTGGCCGGCGAGGCCCTGCGGCACTCCAACGAGGAGTTCATGCGCCTGGCGCAGACGGCCTTCGCCGTGCAACGCAACGAGGCCACGGCCGAGCTCGAGAAGCGCCGTCTCGCGGTCGACCAGCTGATCGCGCCGGTCGCCAAGGCGCTCGAGAAGACGCACCAGTCGCTCGAACAGGTCGGGCGCGACCACGCCGGGCTGCGCGAGCAGGTGCTGAAGATGAGCCAGAGCAACCTGGAGCTGCGCAGCGAGACCGGCAAGCTCGTGCAGGCGCTGCGCAAGCCCAACGTGCGCGGGCGCTACGGCGAGGTGCAGCTCGAGCGCGTGGTCGAGGTCTCCGGCATGAAGAGCTACTGCGACTTCACGGCGCAGTCGAGCCTGCGCGACGAGGAGGGCAAGCTCACGCGCCCCGACCTGATCGTGAAGCTGCCCAACGGGCGCGTGGTGGCGATCGACGCCAAGATGAACGTCGACGCCTACCTCGACGCGCTCGACGCGAAGACGCCCGAGGAGGTCGAGGCGCACCTCGAGCGCTACGCCGAGAACGTGATGCTCCAGGCCCAGAAGCTGGCGCGCAAGAGCTACTGGACCAGCTTCGACGCCTCGCCGGAGTTCGTGGTCATGTTCATCCCCGGCGATCAGCTGGTCGACGCCGCGCTCGAGCGCCGGCCCGAGCTGATCGAGTACGCGGCCGAGCGCAACGTCGTGATCGCCAGCCCGGCCACCCTGATCGGCCTGTTGCGCGCGGTGCACGTCGGCTGGCGCGAGAAGAACCTGTCCGACAGCGCCCAGGAGCTGTTCGCGCTCGGGCGCGAGCTGCACCAGCGCGCCGCCACCGTGCTGGAGCACGCCGCGGTCGTGGGCGAATCGATCGAACGCGCGCGCAAGTCCTACAACGACTTCGTGGGCTCGATCCACTCGCGTCTGGTGCCGACCCTGCGGCGCTTCGAGGAGCGCGACGCGCGCTCGGCCAAGGACCTGCCCGCCCTGCGCGCGATCGAGGGCGAGACGCGCCGGCCCGAGCCGCTCCTGCCGCTGGAGGGCCTCGGCGAGCCGCCCGAGCGCGTCAAGAGCCTGAAGCCCCAGCGCGGGATCGAGGCCACTCCGAGCACGCCGGACCCGACGCCGAGGTAGCCGTCGACCGGCCGCGCCCCATGCGACGCGTTACGATGGGCGCGTGCCGTCGTCTCGCGTGCGCCGCCGTCTGGGCCTGTCCCTGATCGTCCTCGGGCTGCTCACCATCGTGGTGGCGGTGATCACCGTGCTCGAGCTCGCCAACGGGCCGGGCACGGGGCCGAAGGCGTTCGCGCAGCGGCGCAGCTACGACCAGGTGAAGGTCGAGGTGCAGCGCAGCTTCCCGCTCGCGTTGCTGGTCGGCCTGGCCGGGCTCGGCCTGGCGATGGCGGGGGCCAGGCTCGCGCGCCAGGACGGGGGCGAGTCCGCGGGCGCGCTGGCCGCGCCGGAGAGCGGAGACTGAGGACGATGGCGCGCGCGACCGTCGAGATCCGGCCGCTCGCGCGGGCCGACTGGGCGCGACTCGAGGTGCTGTTCGGTGCGCGCGGAGCCTGCGGCGGGTGCTGGTGCATGGCCTGGCGACTCGCGCGCAAGGACTGGGAGCAGGGGCGCGGCGAGGGCAACCGGCGCGCCCTGAAGCGACTCGTCGCGCGCGGCGCGGCCAAGGGCGTGCTCGCGCTCGCGGCCGGTCGCGCGGTCGGCTGGTGCAGCGTCGGGCCGCGCGCGGACTTCGTGGCGCTCGCCGCGAAGCCATCGCTGGCGACCGACTGGGACGAGCGCACCTGGTCGGTGACCTGCTTCTTCGTCGCGAGGGAGTGGCGCAAGCGCGGGCTCGGGAAGCGCCTGCTGGCGCAGGCCGTTGCCCTGGCGCGCAAGCACGGCGCGGCGCGCGTCGAGGGCTATCCGGCCGTGCCGCCGCGGGCCGGCGGCGAGCTGCCGGGCGCCTTCGCCTGGACCGGGCTGCCGCAGGTGTTCGAACGCTGCGGATTCGAGCGCCTGGCGAGGACGCCGGGCAAGCGCCCGATCTACGTGCGCGCGCTGGGGCGGCGCAAGCGGGCCGACCGAGGACGTCTTCCATTCTCGAGGTCGGGCTAGCTAGCGCCGCCCGCGCGCGACCGCGAGCGTGCCCTTGGGCGCGTGCTCGACGAAGGCCTCGGCCAGCTGCTCGAAGGCCGCGCGACGCGGCGTCGAGGCGCGCCACGCCAGGCCGATGGTGCGCGAGGCGCGGCGCTCGAGCGGCAGCGCCACCAGCCGGTCCTGACCGCGCACCTCGCTGGCCAGCGCCATGGCCGGCAGCAGCGTGACGCCCGTGCCGCTCGCCACCATGCGCACCAGCGTGTTCAGGCTCGTGGCGCGGAAGTCGCCGAGCTCGCGCGCGCCGGCGCGCTGGCACAGGGCCAGCGCCTGGGCCCGGAAGCAGTGCTCGTCCTCGAGCAGCAGCACTTCCTCGTCGGCCAGGTCCGGCACGCGCGCCAGCTTGCGCGCGGCCAGGTCGTGGTCCGCCGGCACGACCAGCACGAAGGGATCGGAGTAGAGCGTGAGCGTCGCCAGGCCCCCGAGCTCGGCCTCGAGCGCGAGCAGGCACAGGTCGAGCTTGCCCTCCTGCACGCGCTCGACCAGCCGCGCGGTCGTGTCCTCGCGCAGCAGGAGGCGCAACTCGGGGCAGCGCTTGCGCAGGGGCACGATCACGCCCGGCAGCACGTAGGGCGCGACCGTCGGGATGACCCCGAGGCGCAGCGTTCCGGCCAGCGGGTCGCGCTGGGCGTGGGCCGCTTCGACCAGGCCGTCGATCGCGAGCAGGGCGGCCCGCAGGTGCGGAAGCAGCTGCTCACCCGCCGGCGTCAGCAGCACGCGACGCCGATCGCGCTCGAACAGGCGCGTCCCGAGCAGTCGCTCGAGCTGCTGGACCTGCAGCGAGAGCGCCGGCTGGCTGATGAAGCAGGCCTCGGCCGCGCGCCGGAAGCTCAGGCGCTCGGCCACGGCCAGGGCGCACTCGAGCTGGCGCAGGGACGGGCGTTCCATAGGCACAGGCTATCAGACTCTGACGAAACTACGATTGGCGACATCAGGCCGCAGCGCCGATCCTTGCCTCGGTGGAAGCCATTCGAACGAGCCCGGACACCGACCCCGGAGGACGTCGACCACCGGTTCGCCGAGGCGCGCTCCCGATCGATCCGCAGAATCCATGAACACGAACTGGTCGTGCTCGCTCGAAATCGTGACCATGCAATCCATCCACCCGAACCCACGACAAGGAGCCCGAACGTGAAGGAACAAGTGCTCGACAAGGAACTCGCCACGCTGCTCGCCGACTACCAGATCCTCTACATGAAGCTGCGCGGCTACCACTGGACCGTGACCGGCCCGCTGTTCTTCGGGCTGCACGCGAAGTTCGAGGAGCTCTACGACGAGGCCGCGCTCAAGGTCGACACCGTGGCCGAACGCCTGGCCGCGCGCGGCGTCCGTCCGCCGGTCACGCTGAAGGAGCAGCTCGCCCTGGCGCGCCTGCGCGAGGACGGCGGTCAGCCCTCGGCCAACGACATGGTCCGCAACGTCGCCAGCGACCTCGAAGCCCTGAACACCTCGCTGCGCGCGCTGGAGCAGGCCGCGGCCAAGGCCGGCGACGCGGCCACCCAGAACCTGGCCCAGGGCTACGCCGACGGCCAGGAGAAGACGATCTGGATGCTGCGCGCCTTCCTGAACGGCTAGGGACTTCGAATCAGCGGCGTTTCGTCCCTGTGACGGCGCTACCGGGCTCGAGCCGAGCCTTGCCTCGGCCGAGCCCTTATCATCGCGACGATGCGAACCCTGCTCGTGGTGTCGCTGTTGCTCCTGGGGGCGCCCGTGGCGGCGCGTCAGGATCCCTCCGATCCGGCTGCGTTGCTCGCGCGCGCCGAGCAGCTCGCCTGCGCCGGCCGTCACAAGGAGGCGCGCGCGCTCTACGATCGCTTGCTCGAGCGCCATCCCACGACCGCGGAGGGCAAGCTCGCCGCCAAGCGCGTGACTCCGAGTGCCTTGCTGGGTTCGTGCGCGCTGGTGGAGCACGGGCCGGCCTCGAACCGGGTCGAGGTCGTGGTGCTGGGCGACGGCTACGAGCTCCAGCACCAGCGCGCCTTCGACGAGCTGGCCGAGGACGTGCCGCCGCTGTTCGAGCGCGCCGAGCCGTTCCGCGAGTACTGGGACTACTTCAACTTCGTGCGCGGCGTGTGCTTGAGCGCCGAGGCCGGCGTGGACGGCTTCGGGCGCGAGTACGACACGCTGCTCGGCGGGCGCACGCTCGGCACGGACGCGGGCCACGTCGGCATCGACGGCGTGCGCGTGCACGAGGTGCTGGCGCAGATCCCGGGCAGCGACGGTCTGGCGATCGTGTTCGTCAAGCTGGGCGTGCTCGGCACCGGCGGGGGCGGCGTGGCCGTGATCGGCGGGCGCGACGCGCGCACGGCCGTGCACGAATGGGGCCACGCCTTCGCGGGCCTCGGCGACGAGTACTCGGATCACACCCACCGGCGCGGCGAGGTCTTCGACCGCCCCAACATCTCCTCCACGGAGGAGCGCGCTTCCGTGCCCTGGCGCCACTGGCTCGAGGCCCGTCACCCGAGCGTGGGGGTCTACGAGGGCGGCAACGGTCAGGTGATGGGCGCGTGGCGCCCGACCGCCAGCGGCTGCATCATGAACGACGGCGAGGTCTTCTGCCCGGTGTGCCGCGAGGCGCTGCTGCTGCGCATCTACTCGATCGTCGATCCGATCGAGGAGGTCACGCCCCCGGCGCCGCCGCGCGGGATCCGCGAGCCGATCCGGCTGGTCGACCAGCCGGTCGAGATCCGCGTGCGCACCATGCGCCCGGCCACGCACGACCTCGAGGTGAGCTGGTGGGTCGAAGCGGCGGCCAAGTACCCGCTCACGCCCGGCGAGGCCCACGTCCCGTCCGCGCAGCACCTGGTGAGCACCGACCGAATCGAGCGCGGCCCGCTGCCGTCGATGGGCGAACGCCCGACCCGCCGGCGCGGCGTGGGCAAGGACGGCCTCGACGTGCTGCGCATGGCGCGCGAGGACTACGCGCCAGGCCTCTACCGCATCACCTGCCGCGTGCGCGACACGACGGAGCTGCGCGGCGAGAAGTTCCCGTGGGTGCTGAAGGACGAACTCGGGCTGCTGGAGAGCGAGCGCGTGTGGTGGCTCGAGGTGCGCTAGCTGGCGCTTCCCGGACTCAGGCGCTCCGCGCCGACCGAGCCAGCACCGCCACCACCGCCAAGAGCGCCGCCAGCGCGAGCGAGACCTCGAGCAGGCTCGGCTCCGGCGGCGCGTAGCGGCCCGCCCTGGTGTACCAGGCGTAGGCGAAGACGCACACGCTCGCGAGTCCCTCGCCCGCCACGAAGCCCGAGGCGCACAGGATCCCGCTCTGCAGGCCGCTCTTGGCGGGGGCATCCGCGCCGCGCTCGGCGTGGCGCCGCACCAGGCCGCCCACGAAGATCGTCGCCAGCGTGGCCAGCGGCAGGTAGACGCCCAGCGCGAACGACAGCGCCGGCAGGCCGACCAGCGCGGCGCACAGCGACATCGCCCCGCCCATCGCCATCAGGTCCCAGGGCAGCGCCTCGCCCAGCACGGCCTCGACGATGGTCTTCATCAGGCGCGCCTGCGGGGCGGTGCCCTCGCCGAAGCCCTCGCTCTTCCCGATCGCCACCACCACCGCCGCCACCGCCCAGCACGCGACCGCGGCCGCGATGAGCTGGCCGTACTGTTGCAGCGCCGGCGTCGCGCCCACCAGCTGGCCCGTCTTCAGGTCCTGCGAGATGTCGCCGGCCTTGGAGGCCGCCACGCACACGACCGTGCCGACCGTGAGCACCGCCGCGCGCGCGTCGAGCTCCTTCCAGCCGAGCAGCGCGAAGACCGCGGCCGTGCCGGCCAGCGTGACCAGCGCCATGGCGCTGGTCGGGTTGGACGAGACCCCGATCACGCCCACCATGCGCGAACTCACCGGCACGAACAGGAACGCGAAGAACGAGGCCCCGATCGCGGCCAGCAGACGGCGCGAGAGGCCGAGCTCGCCCGCCAGCACGCCGGGCATGAACGCGAGCAGGGTCACCACCGCCGCGATCCCCACCAGGAGGATCCAGCCCGGCAGGTCACGCTCGGTGCGCGTGGGCGGCGCCGCGTCCGCCCCGCGCCGGACTCCGGCCACCACCGCCGCGAGCGAGCGCGCCATGGTCGGCCCCGTGCGCACGACCGTCAGCAGCCCGGCCGCCGCGACCGCGCCCGCGCCGACGTACAGCAGGAACTGGCTCTTGACCGCGCTGGCGCCGAGCGCGGGCACGGCCGGGATGCGGTCCACGTAGGCCCGCAGCGCCTGCTGCACCTCGTCCAAGGAGAGCGCGGCCGTCGCCCCGCTCGCCCAGGCCTTGGTGACGAGCGGATAGAGCACCAGCGAGGTCAGGAACCCGCCCACGACCATCACGGCCGCGGCACGGAAGCCGATGATGAAGCCGACCGCCAGCAGCGCGGGCGAGATGCGCAGCGCCAGCGAGGCGTTCTGGCCCAGCTTCCAGCTGACCTCCTTGGGGATCAGGTGGAACTGGCTCAGGGCGAGCTCGACCACGAAGCCCAGCGCGAGCCCGATGAAGATCCAGCGGCTGCCGACGCCGCCCTTCTCGGTCGCGCGCAGCACGTCGGCGCAGGCGCGTCCCTCCGGGTAGGGCAGCTCGGCCTCGGCCCCGACGATCAGGAGCCGCCGCAGCGGCACCATCGCCAGGATCCCGAGCAGTCCGCCGCACAGCGCCAGGATCGCGACCTGCGGCACGGACGGCTCGAGGCCCCACATGAACAGTGCCGGGATGGTGAAGATCGTGCCCGAGGCGAGCGACGAGCTCGCGCTCCCCACGGTCTGCGCCAGGTTGGCCTCGAGGATCGTCCCGCCGCCGCCCAGCGCGCGGAACAGCGCCACCGACAGCACCGCGATCGGGATCGAGGTCGAGACCGTGAGTCCGGCCTTCAACCCGATGAAGGCGTTCGCGGCCCCGAAGATCACGCCGAAGACGAGCCCGCACAGGACGGCCTTGAGCGTGAACTCGGCCACGGAGACGTCCGATCCGGGGGCGTTCGATCCTGCGCGCACCGTGGGCAGTCTACTCGCGGCGCGCCTCAGAGTCCGATCCGCGCGAAGGCCGACAGGATCTCGTAGGTCAGCCCCCACACCACGCGCTCCTCGAAGCGCCAGGCCGGCAGGACGCGCTCCTCGTCCTCGCGCCGGTAGCGGTGCGTCCAGGCGAGCTCGCCGGCGCGGGCGCGGCCGAGCGGGAACCAGAAGACCTCGACCGCTTCCGGACCGGGGCGCGGGGCGAGCTCGGCGCGCGAGCAGAACACGAAGGGCGTGATCCACATCGGCAGCAGCACGCCCCGCGCCTTGGCCTGGACCGCGCGCAGCTGGCCCACGAGCTCGGCCTCGCGCGCGAGGTCCAGCCCGACCTCCTCGTGCGCCTCGCGCACGGCGGTCGCGAGCAGGTCCGGGTCGGCGGCCTCGGCGTGGCCGCCCGGGAGCCCGATCTGGCCCGACCAGCGGTCGCCCGCGCGCTCGGCGCGGCGCAGGAGCAGGACCTCGGCTCCTGCGCCACGGTTCCGGAGCAGGATCGCCACCGCCGCGCGCCGGGCCGCGGCTGCCGGGTCCGGCTCGGATGCCCCTCCCTGCGCCGCCAGGCGCCGCGCGAGCTCGGCGGGGTCCATCGTGCCGCGAGTCTGGACTGGCGTGCCACAAAGCGAAACCCCCGCCGCGGCCGAGCATCCAAGGGGGCGAAGGATGCAAGCCATGCTCTCCACGCCCTCCACCCTCGCCCCCGAGCTCGCGCCGCGCGCGCTCGGCGACCGGGACCTCCCGGCGCTGCTCCACCGCGCGCGCGAGCCGGTCGTGGTCGAGAGCCACTTCGCCGGGTGGGACAGGCCCTGGCGCGGGCTCTCGGCCGAGGGCTGGCAGGAGCTCCTGCGCGAGTTCGGCGAGCGCGTGAACGGCGCCGTGCTCGAGACCGGCGCGAACCGCGAGCTGGCGGTGCGCTTCGGGCTCGAGGTCATCCCGACCGTGCTGGTGTTCTCCGCCGGCGAGGTGGTGGCGCGCTTCTCCGGCAGCGTGCGCGTGGCCGAGGTGATCGCGGCCGTCCGAGCCGCCCTCGCGCGCGAGCGCACGCTCGAGTCCGACCGGCGCGAACTCGCGGCGGCGAGCGAGGGGCGCGGCGTGCTGACGCCCCTGCGCTCCGTCCTGCGCAGCCGCGCCGAGCCCGAGCCTTCCCTCGCGCGCGCGGGCTAGAGTCCCCCGTCCAAGCAGCCCGTCCAGGAGGGTGGGGGGACTGCGCCGCCCTGCGTAGGGCGGACCCGCGCTCCAGAGCGTAGAAAGGGGGCATGAAGCTCCGAATCGCGCTCCTGTCCCTGCTCCCGCTCCTCCCGGCCTGCACCTCGGACCGGGCGTCCGAGGCCAAGGACGCCGGTGCCCGGGTCCAGGCGACCGAAACGCTCGAACCGTACTCGTGCGGCAGCATCGCGCGCCTGCACACGCTCGACGGCGTGTTCCTCGCGAGCCAGCCCTCCGCCAGCGACTTCGAGCAGGCCAAGGCCGGCGGCGTGAAGACGGTGATCAACCTGCGCACGGCCAAGGAGCAACCCGACTTCGACGAGCAGGCGGCGGTCACGGCCCTCGGCCTCGCCTACGTGCACCTGCCCTGGAACGGCGCCGAGGAGCTGAGCGACGAGGTCTTCGCGCGCTCGCGCACGCTGCTGAACACGGCCGAGCGTCCGATCCTTCTGCACTGCGCCTCGGCCAATCGCGTCGGCGCCGTGTGGATCCCCTGGCGCGTGCTCGACGGCGGCCTCGCGCTCGACGCGGCCGTGGCCGAGGCCAGGACGATCGGGCTCAAGACCGCCGAGTACGAGGCCAAGGCGCGCGACTACGTGGCCCGCAACGCGAAGCGCTAGCGCGCTTCCAGGACCCCGAGGCGCGCTTCCACGCTGCGGTTCCCGGGCGCGAGCTCGAGCGCGCGCCGGTAGCTCGCGACGGCGCGTTCCGGGTCGCCCGCGGCCTCCTGCGCGGCCCCGAGGCCGCGCCAGGCGGATTCGAGGGTCGGGGCGAGCTCCACGCAGCGCTCGAAGGCCGCGACGGCCGGCGCCGCCTGGCCGTTGCGCGCGAGCGCGAACGCGAGGTTCAGGTGGCCCTCGACGCTGGTCGGAGCACGCTCGACGAACCAGGCCAGGTCGGCCACGGCCTCGGGCTCGCGCCCGAGGTTGTGCAGGATCGTCCCGCGGTGCAGGCGGTAGAGCGGCTCCGAGACCTGCAGCGCCTCGGCCGTGTCCACGGCGCGCTGCGACCACGCCAGCGCACGCCCCAGGTACTCGGCGCGCCGCTGCTCGTCGCTGGCCGCCGCCTCGTTGTAGGTCATGGCCAGGTTGGTCATCAGGCGTGGGCTGCCGGTCGCGGCGATGCCGTGCTCGAACAGCGCCACCGGGTCGGCCCACAGCGCGGCGTTCTTCCAGGTGGCGACGCCGGAGGCGAGCACCGCGGCCACCGCGCCGATCCCCGCCAGCTGCTGGACGAGCGGCCCGCGCCGCCCGGCGCCCAGCCACAGCCCGCCGATCCCGAGCGCGAGCGCCATCGAGGCGAAGTAGCTGTAGCGATCCGCGACCAGCTGCGCTCCCGCCTGCAACGCCCCGAGCGCGGGCGCGATCAGGATCGCGTAGGCCAGCCCCACGACCAGCGCGCCCGGCGCGCGCCGGCGGAAGCGCACCAGCAGCAGCGTGAGCGCGACCACCGCCAGGAACGAGAACAGGAAGCGCGGCTCGCCCAGGCGGATCTCCGCCGGCAGGTCGACCATCGGCGAGAGCCCGCTCGGCACGAGCGTCTTGCGCACGTAGAAGGCGAGCCCGTAGAAGGCCTGCCAGATGCGCTCGAGGATGGAGTGCTCGCTCAGGCTGCGCAGGTCGCCGCCGGCCTTGGACCACAGCGTGATCGGCGCGACGACGAGCGACAGCGCCAGGAACGGGAGCTTCTCGGCCACCAGCAGCGCGGCGGCCTTCCGCGTTCCGGCGCGCGCTCCCAGCGCCGCCCGCGTGCGCTCCAATCGTCCGAACGGCCAGACGTCGAGCACCAGCAGCAGCGCGGGCAGCACGACGCCGTAGGCCTTGCCGAGCAGCGACAGGCCGGCCGCGAGTCCCGCGAGCGCGTAGGCCAGCCGGCCCGCGCGGTCCGCGCCCAGCGCGCGCGGGACGAGCGCCAGGGCCGCGATCAGGGCGACACCGGCGGGAACGAGCAGCAACGCGGAGTGCGACACGAGCCCCAGCGGCTCGCCGGGCCGCAGATCGAACGCGAGCCGCCCCAGCACCGTGGCGAGCGCCGCCAGCAGCGCCGCCAGGGCCAGGCCGCGCACGCGGGGTGGGCGCGCCGGGGCCGCGCTTTCGAGCGGCACGCGCGTGTAGCGCAACCAGGCCAGCATCGACAGCACGAAGAACAGCCCCGCGATGACGTCGTTCCGTCCCGAAAGCCAGGCCACCGATTCGCCGCGCAACGGGTGGATCGCGAACACGAGCGTCGCGAACAGCGCCGCCAGGCGCGCGCGCCGCGTGGGGCGGCCGTCCGGCGCGCGGCCCAGGCCGGAGGCGCGCGCGTAGATCTCGCCAGCGGCGAGCAGGAAGAACCCCGCGACCAGGACGTGCCAGACGACGCTCGCCTGGTGGAAGCGCGCCCCGTCCAGGCCCCACAGTTCGTAGTCGAGCGCGTGGCTCAGCCACGAGAGCGGCTGGTAGTTCCCCATGTGGGGAGTCGTGAACATCCACCCGAGGTGCTGGGCCGAGAACCCGCGGAAGCTCAGGTTGAAGGCGAAGTTCTGCCCGTCGTCGAGCATCAGGAAGCCCGCCGTGAGCACCGGGGCGAAGGCACCCACCACGAGCACCGCCACGATCCAGAGGCTGCCGGGGGTGCCGAGCTCCGACCGCGCCGCCTCGGCGGGCTCCACCACGGTCCGCTCGTCCACGCGCCCTACTTATAGCGTCTGGCCGGGATCCCGGACGCGCGCGGCGGCGCTGCTGGCCGGCCAGGGTCAGCGCCTCGGCGCCGGCTGGTCGCGGGCCGGCTCGGCACCGAGCGCGGCGCGCAGGGCCCATTCCTGGCGGATGACGTGGCCGCTTCCGACCACGGCCAGGACGCGCTCGCCGCGCTCGACCAGCTCGATCAGGACGCGCGCCATGTGCTGGCCGCGCTGGGTGATCGAGGCCAGCTCGATCTCGCGCAGCACGCCCGGCATCCCACCGCTCGGGCCCCCGGCCGGCCAGGCGCGCCAGTCCCCGGCCGGCACGCTGCGCCGCCAGGCGACGTCCATCGCCGCGAGGTCGGGCAGCGCGCTGCGCAGGCCGTCGACGTCGCAGCGCTTCGCGCGCAGCTCCTCGGCCAGGCCCTCGTCGGCGCGGCCGGCCGACTCGGACCAGTACACGCGCAGCGTGAAGAACAGCGCGACATCGGCCGGCTCGAAGCGTCCGAGCAGCGCGAACACCTCGGCCGCGTAGTCGGGCTCGAGCGAGAACAGCGGCACGCCGTGCGCGCGTGCGAGCTCGTGCACCCGCGCCGCCTCGGGCAGCCCGACGAAGCGCGGGAACAGCGGTCCGAGCAGGTAGCCGCGCGCGCGCCCCTCGCACAGCGCCACCGTGGGACGGAACTCGCTCCAGCGCGCGGCGATGTCGGCCAGCTGGGGATCGGCGGGGTCGTCGGCGTGGTGCGCGCCGTAGTAGAGCAGCGCGCCCGGCGCGCGCTCGAGCTCCAGCACGTAGGGCTCGGGGTGCTCGGCCCGCACGCGGTCGTGCTCGGCCCCATCGCGGAGGCGCTCGGGCAACGGCCGCTCGGCCGCCAGGAGATAGCTCGGCGCGCCCGGCGACCACACGGACCAGGCGTGCACCCCCAGGGCGAGCAGGCCGAGCAGCGACAACAGGGACAGCCAGGTGAGGGCGCGCGCGAGGAGCTTCATGGCGGGGGACGCCCTTGTTGGGAAGTCCGCGCGCGCGCTTGCAGCCGCCAGCCGGGCCCTAGCCGGTCGCGGGCGGGTTCACAGGCCCACGCACAGGAGCTCCTCCTGGCTGCGCAGCAGCAGACGGTTTCCGGCCAGCGCCATCGGAGCCCACATCTGGCCGTCGCGCGTGCTCGGCTCGCCGAACAGCTTGGCCTCGGCCACCGGCTCGTAGCCCTTGGGGCTGGCGCGCACGACGCGCAGCGTGCCGTCGTAGCCGTCCTGGATCAGCAGGTACTCGCCCGCGAGCAGCGCGTTGCCGCGTCCGAAGTAGGGCTGGTCACCCGTGCGCCAGACCTCCTTGCCGTCGAGTCCGATGCACATCAGGCCGCCCTCGGCGCGCTGGTTGCGCGGCTCGTTCGCGTTCTCGTTCACGAGCATGTACACGTACTCGCCCGAGCGCAGGGGCAGGTGGACCTGCGCGCCGCGCTCGCAGTGGAACAGCTCCTGGAATGCGAGCGGCTCCTGCTTGGCGTCCACGCGCAGCAGCGTCGACCCGCCGCGGTATCCGCCCGTCAGGAACAGGCGCTGGTCGTCGATCTGCACCGGCGCCGGGATGGGGAAGCGCGTCAGCGTGAGGGTGTGCTTCCACAGGCGCTTGCCGCTGGCCGGGTCGAAGCTCGTGAGCGTCGTCGGCGCGGCCTCGTCCTGGCCCGAGCCCAGGTACTCGGTCGAGAGGAACAGGATCTGCCGCTTGCCGTTCAGCTCGACCAGCGCGGGCGTGGAGTGGCTGTAGCCGACCTTCTCGGTCACCCAGCGTTCCTCGCCCGTCTTCTGCTCGAAGGCGACCAGCCCGACCTCCTCGCCGAGCACGGCGTAGACGACCAGGTCGTCCACCAGCAGCGGCGAGTTGGACCATCCGAACATCGGTTCCTCGCCGCCATAGGTCTCGGCCATGTGCTCCATCCAGCGCACCTCGTGCGTCTTGCGATCGAAGCAGGCCGCGTGCCCGAAGCCGCCCGAGGTGAAGACCGCATCCGCCGTCACGGCCGGCACCGAGCGCGAGCCGGGGAACTGCAGGCGCCCCTTGGCCTCGTAGGCCTGGCTCCACAGCTCGGCTCCGCCGTCGAGCGCGAACACGCGCAGCACGTCCGACTCGCCCAGCTCGCAGTCGAACAGGAACACCTCGCCGCCCTGCACCGCCGGACCGCCGAAGCCGGGCCCGGTGGGCGCGCGCCACAGCACCTTCGGCCCCTCCGCGCCCCACTCGAACTTCGTGGCCAGCGCGGGCGCGCGGTTGTCGCGCGTCGGCCCGCCGAACTGCGGCCAGTCGGCGAAGGGGGCTTGCGGGAGGGAAGAGAGCGCGAACGCGAGCAGGAGGGTCGGGGTCATGGGCCCGCCAAGATAGCCTCGGACATCCGCGGTGCCGCCGGGCTGCGGATCTCGTACACGCCTAGCGCGCCGCCGACCCTTCCTCCAGCGTCGCCTGCACGCGTGCGAGCCTGGCGAGCAGCTCGGGATCCCCGGGTGCGAGCGCCAGCGCGGCGTTGAGCGCGCGCAGCGCGTCGGCGTGCAGCCCGAGCTGCTCGTAGGTCTCGGCCAGGGCGCGGTGCATCCGCTTCGAGGAGCCGAAGGACGCGGCCGAGGCCTCGAGCGCGCCGCGCGCCTTGTCCGGGGCGCCGGCCTCGAGCGCCGCCAGGCCCTGCAGCAGCACGACCATGGGATAGTTCGGGGCCAGGTCCCAGGCCGTCGCGAAGCGCGCCAGGGCCTCGCGCGGCTTGCCCGCGCGCCGCAGGCGTTCGCCCTCCAGCATCGAGCGCGCGGCCGGGTCGCGTGCGTCGTGCGTCAGGTCGTCGCCGGCCAGCGCCTCCAGGAACTCGCGGAACGGGGCCGGGTCGTTCTCGTCGACGTAGCGCGCCAGGGCCGCGCGTGCGCCGGCCAGGTCGCCCTCGAGCCAGGGCAGGACGACGGTGGTCGTGCCGCGCGCGAGGCGCTGGTGCGGATCCTCGTCACGCCGCGCGCGCCAGGCCAGCGCGACCACCGCGCACGACAGGCCGGCGAGGGCGAGGCCCGCGACCGCGCGCCGGTGGCCCTGGGCGAACTCGAGCGCGCGCACCAGCGCTCCCAGCGGCCGCGCGCGGATCGGCTCGCCCTCCAGGAAGCGCTCCAGGTCCGCCGCCAGGGCCGCGCACGAGGGCGTGCGCCAGCGCGGGAAGAAGGCCGTGGCGCGCGCGACCACCAGCGCGAGCTCGCGCGGCACGCCCACGGCGCGACGACGCGGGTCGGGCAGCGGCCGGCTGCCGGCGGCGCGCAGGAGCGCCAGCGTGTCCTCGGCCGCGCGCGGGGGCGCGAGCGTGAGCAGCTCGTACAGCACCGTGCCCAGTCCGAAGACGTCCGAGCGTTCGTCCACGCGCTCGCCGCGCGCCTGCTCGGGCGCCATGTACTGCGGCGTGCCCAGCAGGTCGCCGCTGCCCGTCAGGGTCGGGTCGCCGCTCGCGCGCATCAGGCCGAAGTCGATCACGACCGGCTCGCCGTCCGCGCGCACCAGCACGTTGCGCGGGTTCACGTCGCGGTGCAGCACGCCCTCGCGGTGCGCGGCCGCCAGCGCGCGCGCCAGGCGCGCGACCAGGCGCACGGCGCGCTCCAGCGCGCTGCCCTCGCCCGGCAGGTCCAGCGCCTCGACCGGCGCGCGTCCCGGCGCGACGCCGCGGGCCTGGGCCTGACGCACGAGGTCCGCCAGGCTCGCGCCCGCGATCTTCTCCATCGCCAGGAACGGGCGGTTGTCGAGCAGGCCGGCCTCGAGCACGCGCACGATGCCCGGGTGCGCGATGCGCTCGAGCGCCTTGCCCTCGCGCCGGAAGCGCTCCAGCGCGCGCGGCTGGTGCTCGAGCGAGACGTGCAGCAGCTTGAGCGCGATGGTCGCGCCCGGCTGGGCGGGGTGCTCGGCCTCGAACACGCGCCCCATGCCGCCGCGCCCGATCTCGCCGCGGATGCGGTAGGGGCCGATGCGCGCGGGCAGGTCGGGCGAGCCGGAGGGGAACAGGGCCTCGGTCGAGGCCAGCGCGCGCAGGGCCGCGAGCAGCTCCGGCCCGCCGGCGGGGTGCAGGCGCGCGAAGTCCTCGGGCGCGAGTGCCTCGCCGCGCTCGCGGCGCTCGATGAACTCGCTGAGCCAGTCCTCGAGACGCGCGCGCTCCATCACGGCTCACCGGGGGCCGCGAGCAGCGTGGTCAGGCGCGCCATGGCGCGCGAGAAGGCCTTGCGCGCGGCCTCGTCGCCGATCCCCAGGCGCGCGGCGACCTCCTGGCTCGACAGGTTCTCGAGCTTGCGCAGCACGATCAGCTCGCGCTGCTCGGCCGGGAGCGCGTTCAGCGCGCGCTCGAGGCGCTCGTAGCGCTCGGCGTCGTGGTAGCTCGGGCCGGCGCTGGCGAGCGAGTCCGCCAGGCCCTCGTCCAGCGGCACGGCTCCGCTGCGCTTCTCGGCCCCGAAGGTGTCGGCGCGGTCGCGGATCTTGTTGACCACCAGCGTGCGCAGGTAGCGTTCGAGGCTGCCCTCGCCGCGGTACTCGAACTGCTCGAGCGCGCGGAAGGCCTCCAGCGCGACGCTCTGGAAGATGTCCTCGCTCGACAGGAAACGCCGCAGCCCCGACCCGAGGCGCATGCGCACCGCGAGCAGGAGCTGGTCGTGATAGCGTTCGTAGAGCTCGTTCCAGGCCGCGCGATCGCCCTGGCGGATGCGCTGCACGAGGTCCATCGAGGCGCTCTCCGGGGGTGGGGCGAGGAATTCGTCGGGCCGCAAGTCCTCGGGTCGCGCCACGCGAGGATCTTACTCCGCGCGGGCGCGCCCGAGGGGCTCCCCTCACTAGCGCCTCACCACCGGGGTGAGGTCGTCGAACGAGGTGCCGGGCACGAAGGCCAGCACGCGCACGTCGCCGTCGTCGGCGCCGTCGGCCAGCACCCCGGCCACGTCGATCGAGGCGATGACGCCGGCCTTGCCGGTGACGATCAGCCAGCCGTTGCCGACGCTGCGCACGCCGTCGATCTCACCGTCGAGGAAGCCGAGCGCACCGGTGCTGGCCGCGATGTCGGCGCCGTCGATGAAGTGCGTCGCGCCCGGCGAGGAGACCTCGACCCCCGCCAGCGGGTCCCAGGCGATCATCTCGCCGTTCACGATGTTCGTGCCGAACAGGAGGCCCGAGATCGGGTCGTAGTCGAGCTCGTCCGAGCCGTCGCCGACGCCCGGGTCCGCGGTCAGGCCGCCGATGTGGATCGCGGGCGGGAGCCCGTTCCACAGGCCGCCGGGCACGAGTCCGATCGAGGCCAGCGCGCGCGCGCTCGGCAGGAACGGGTCCTTGGTGAAGAAGTACAGACGCGAGCCGACCGGGATGAACTCCAGGCCCTCGAAGTTCACCAGGCCGTGCGGCGCGCCGTCGTACACGACCTCGATCGGCCCGGGGCCGAAGGTCTTGCGCATGATGCGGTGCTTGGGCGTGCCGCCGAAGCCGAACTGGTTCTCGATGTAGTAGAAGTGGAACGGCGTCGAGAGCACGGTCGAGGGGTGCGTGCCCGGCGTCGGCGCGGGCGGGACCATGTCCGTGTCCGGGATGAAGTCGGGCAGCACCGCGCCGCTGGCGACGTCGTAGTGCGCGATGATCCCGGTCGGGAGGCCCACGACCACCTCGGTCGTGCCCGGCACGAAGTCGATCCCGTCCACCGCGGTGTGGCGGGGCTCGACCACCGCGACGCCGATCCGGGCGCTGCCCGACCAGCGCGGGTCGAAGCTGACCTCGAAGACCACGTCGGAACCGGGGATCTCGCCCGTCACCCAGGTGACGAACGGGCGCACGGGCTTGCCCTTCAGGATCTTCGCCGGCACGCCCCCGGGGGGGCTGCCGACCAGGTTCTGGGGCGTGGGAGACAGGAGCAGGGCGAGGATCAGGGCGTTCATGGGCGTTCCTTGCAGGTAGGGAGGGGAACGCCGGCAAGAGCGGAACGCGTCCGAACGATGTGACCGGAAGACGGGCGTTCTCGGCGGGGCTCTCGCGACCTCGCGCTACTGGCGCGCGAGCTTCCAGGCGCCCACGCGCACCGCGCTGGCCCGGCCCTCGGGCCCGCTGGCGAGCTCGAACTCGAGCTTCTGGGGCTTCGCCCCGAGCAGCAGCCGGAAGGCATCCGCTCGCAGCGGCTCGAGGCGCGCGCTGGCGAGGAACTGCGGGCCCTGCCAGTCGAGCAGCTCGAGCCCGGCCGGCCCGAAGGCCACCAGGGCGCGCGCCGGGCCCTGTTCGTACTGGAGCGCGAGCAGCACCTCGAGCCGCCGGCCGCGCGCCAGGGCGCCCAGCGGCCTGACGCCCTCGAAGGCGCCGTGTCGCTCCAGCTGGGCCGGCCAGATCGAGCGCCGCATCGTCTCGGGCCAGCTGGCGGGGATGCGCTTGGCCATGTGCTTGCGCAGCGGCTCGGTGTTGCCGTGCGCGATGCTCTCGACGATCTCGACCGCGCGCCGGCTGAGCTCCTCGGCGTCGGCCTTCCAGTCGAGCTCCTCGCTCGCGCCCAGCTTGGCGAGCAGGGCTTCGCCCTCGATCCCGACCACCAGGACGCCGTTCGCGGCGCGCACGACCAGGCGTCCTCCGGCACAGGCGTAGCTGCCCGCGCAGGCTTCGAGTTCCTCGCGCGCCAGCACCACGGCCTTCGGCGGGGGCGTGGCCGCGGCGCGCCCGAACAGGAGGCCCTCGAGGTTCTCGGCGATCTCGCGCGGCTGCGCGTCGTCGCGGTTGCACAGGACCGCGATGCACGCGTCGTCCTCGGGGAAGCGCCGGAAGTCCGAGACGAAGCCGCGCACCGCGCCACCGTGCGTCAGGCGCGCGTGTCCGTTCAGCGCGCGCTCCACGCGCCAGCCGAGCGCGTAGTCGTTGGCGACGGGTCGGAACAGCTCGCGCGTGTGCGCCTCGTCGAGCAGCGTGTGCTTCGCCAGGGCCCGATCCCAGCGCGCCAGGTCGAGCACGCTCGTGACGATGCCGCCCATGCCGCGGTACTGGTAGCCGTAGGAGCCGTAGGGGTGCGCGAGCGCGCTGCGTGCCTGGCCCTCGCGCGCGAAACCGACGGCGGCGTGCGCGGCGTCGAGCTCGCCGTCGCCGGTGAAGCCGGTCTCGCTCATCCCGGCCGGCGTGAACAGCTCCTGCTCGAGGTACTCGGTGTACGTGCGTCCGCTGGCGTGCTCGATCACGCCCGCCAGCAGGGCGTAGCCGCCGTTCCAGTACTCCCACTTCGAGCCGGGCTTGGACTGCGGCCCGGCGCCGAGGTACTCGACCACCGCCAGCGACAGGTCCTCGCCGTTGCCGTCCGCGTTGCCGCCCGGGACGCCCGAGGTGTGCGCCAGCAGCTGGCGCAGCGTGATCTTGCGCGAGTGCTCGGGCACGGCCGGCAGGTGCACGGCGATCGAGTCGTCGAGCGCGAGCTTGCCCTGCTGCGCGAGGCGCACGACGGCCGTGGCCGTGAACGACTTCGTGATCGAGGCGATCTCGAACAGCGTGTGCGCGTCGTTCGATCGATCCGATTCGAAGTCGGCGAAGCCGTAGCCGCGCGCGAGCAGCGGCTGGCCGTCCTTCACCACCAGGGCCGCGCCCGACCAGCCGCTGCCGGCGTAGCGCAGCAAGAGCTCGTCGAAGGGCCGCGCGGCCGCGTCAACGCTCGCGGGGGGCTCCTGGAACCCGGGCCCGGTAAGGGCGAGCAGACAGGCGGCGAGCAGCGGGCCCATGGGGGAGGTGCGAGTCTACCTCGATCCGGCGTTCGCCCCGTGGGCCGACGGACCTCGTGTTCCTGGCTATGCTCTGCGCTCCTTCCTCCCCCTCCTGCGCCGCCCGGGCCCGCTCCGGCCGCGCACCGACTTCTCCCCTCCCATGAGCCTCGTGCGTACCTTCGCCCAGCGTTCCCTGCCCGTCCTGCTCGTCGCCGCCGGCTTCCTGGCCTGGTCGAGCGCGCGTCCCGCCGTCGCGTCCGCGCCCGTGAACGACACCCTCGAGCAGGCCATGGGGCAGCTGCAGCAGTCCATGAAGACGCTCGGCAAGGGCATCAACGCCGAGACCAAGGCCAGCGCGCTCGAGGAGCTCGCCAAGATCCAGGCCGCGATCCTCACGGCCAAGGCCCAGACGCCCGACACGGCCGCCAAGGTGGACGAGAAGAAGCGCGCCGACTTCGTGGCCGAGTTCCGCACCACCCTGCTCGAGGCCCTCAAGCTCGTGTGCGACGCCGAGATCGCGGTCGTGAACGACAAGTTCAAGGAAGCCGAGGGCATCCTGCGCGGCAAGCTCGCCGCGCTGAAGTCCGCGGGCCACGACAAGTTCAAGGGCAACGACTGACGGTGGTTGCCCGGGCCTGGCGCGCGCGCGACTCCTAGCGCGTGCGCCGCAGGAACACGTCGAGCCTCCCGTTCTCGAGCGTGAACTCGCCGTTCGCGAAGAGCGTGCCCCAGTCGTCCCAGGAGTGGTGCTCGACCAGCTCCCAGCCCGGCGTGACGAGCGCGAGGCGCGCGGGCTTCGCGTCGAGCTCCAGCTCGACCCGGCCAAACGCGTCACTCGCGGGCAGCGGCACGCCGTCCAGGGCGAGCACGATCCCGGGCAGGCCCTCGCCCTGCTCGTCGCTCAACGCGAGCCGCGCCGACCAGCCCGGGACCAGCGTGACCTCGGCGCGCCAGACCTCGCCCACCACCTCGAAGTCCCCGGCCGTGAGGCGCCGGCTGCGCACGCCCTCGCTCGTCACCACCAGGCTCGTGAACGCGCCGGCGGGATAGGGGCCCAGTTCGATGCGCTGCGCGGGTCGTCCGCCAGGGCGCGCATCGAGCGGAGCGACATCCTGCCAGTGGCTGACGCTCAGCCGGGCGTAGCGCTCGGAGTGGCCCTCGATCTGGACCTGCGCGCCAGCAGCCGGCGCCACGATCGAGAGCTCGAAGCGCTGGTGCTCGCCCCCGTCGCGCACGAGCCATTCGAGCGCCGCGCCCGGAACGACCGCGTTCGTCGACTCCGGCTCGAGCACGAACTGGCCCCGCGCGAACTGCGGGAACAGGCGGTACTCGCCGGGCAGCAGCTCCTCGAGGCGGAAGCTCCCCACTCCGTCACTCCAGCGCACCCCCCCCGAACGGCTCCTGTCGCCACCCACGAGGTAGCCCCACACGTTCGTGAGCTGCGCTCGCCCAGCCTGACCGTCGAGGGCCTGGCCCGACTCGGTCCGGATGCGTCCCTCGAGCGCGTGCTCGGCGAGCTGTTCCACGGCTGGCAGGACGAGCTCGAGCGGCGTGGCGCGTGGCACGCTCAAGTCGAGCGTGGTCGGCGCACAGCGATCCGCCTTCAGCTCCAGGCGGTACGGACCGGGCTGGAGCCCCTGGAAGCGGAACGAACCCGGCGCGGACAGCCAGCGCGAGCCGCTCGGCTCGTCCGCGGGGTCCTCCGGCCGGTAGAGCGCGAGCTCGCAGTCGCGCGGGCCGCCGTCCTCGTCCGCAGGCCGCACGGTGCCGACCAGCGCGCCGAGCTCGCGCACGTCTACGAACAGCGGCTCGCGGCGGTAGCGCTCGAACTCGTCGAGGCGTGCCACGCCCTTGGCCGCGCCGTCGCGCGACAGCAGGATCAGGAAGCTCGGCAGCGGGTGGGCGAGCTCGTCCGCCGCGAGCCGCGTCCACGGCGGAGGTCCGGCGAACACGGCCGCGGCGTTGCTCCACTCGATCTTCCAGCCGGGTGGAGTCCAGGGCGAGACGGGGTCGCGCAGCTCCTCGCTCGTGCCCGCCTCGGAGGGATCGCGATACAGGCCCGCGATGAAGTCGGTCGGGGCGCGTCCGCCCGGCGGGTGGAAGTCGAGCAGGATCCGTGGGCCGACGCGGAAGCGCGCCTCGACCGGAGCGCCCTCGGCCGCGAGGACGACCTCGGCCTCCTCGCCGTGGGGCGTTTCCAGCCGCAGCAGACCGAGGGGGTAGCCCTCCGTGCCGGCGAAGCGGCCTTCCGCGTCCGTGACCATCCAGGGCTCGGATTCGCGGAAGGAGCAGACGCTGGCGGGCGGCGCGTCGGGCTGCAGCGACGGTTCGCTGCTGGTGGAGACGCGCAGCGCGAGCTGGGCCAGCGGCTCGCCGCTCGCCGCATCCAGGGCCCGGCCGCGCAGGTTCGCGGAAGGACGCGCGACGAGCACCAGCCCGGGCGCCTGGGCCGCGGTGCGTCCGAGCTCTCCGAGCCGCAGCGTGGACGGCTCGAAGCGCATGCGGCAATCGGTCGAGCGCACCAGGACCGTGGCCTCGTCCGATTCGTCCCGCACGTGGTCCGCCAGGTCGAGCAGGCCGCTCGCCGTGCTCTCCATCGAGACCAGCCGGCGCGCCAGGTTCTCGCTCTCGGAGAAGACGAGCTGGACCACGCGCTTCGCCAGCGGGCCGTGACCATCGCGCTCGAGCAAGCGCAGGTAGGCCCCGGGTACGCCCGCATCGGGGTCGGCCTCGAACGCCGGGAGCGGGTCGCGCGTCACGACGCCGCTGGTGCGGGACGGATCCGGCTGCGCGCCGACGGCTCCGGGAGCGCTGAGCTCGGCCGCGGACGCGCCCGCCACCGGTGCCGGGGCCGACTGGCGGAACGACCCGCGCGCCCTGTCCCCGCGCTCGTCGCGCACCAGCACGAAGGCCAGCGCCAGCGCGAGCAACACGCCACACGCGCTCAGCCAGCGTCCGAGGATCGACGACATCGTGTGTGCTCCCGCGCGGGTCGGGCGCCACGATCCTAGCCCGGGCTGGCGCGGGGAGCGGATGCCCGCCGACCAGCGTGCTACGATCGCGCGCGTCCCCGTCGAGGATCCACGCCATGCGCCAGCCCCTCCCGCGCCTCACCCAGCCGCTCGTGCGCGACCGCCTGCCCTCCGGGAAACGCGGGCCCCAGCGCGCGGCCAGCTGGGACGAGGCGCTCGAGCGCGCCGCGGCGGGCCTGCGCACGAGCAAGGAACGCCACGGGCCGAGCTCGGTCGGCCTGTTCTCCTGCTCGAAGGCGACCAACGAGGTGAACTACCTGGCGCAGAAGTTCCTGCGCGTCGTCATCGGCAGCAACAACATCGACTCCTGCAACCGGACATGACACGCGCCCAGCGTCGTCGGTCTGGCGACGGTCTTCGGGGCGGGCGGTGGCACGAGCTCCTACAGGGAGGCGGAGGAGACCGACGTGCTCTGCCTGTGGGGCTCGAACGCGCGTGAGACGCACCCGATCTTCTTCCACCACGTCCTGAAGGGCCTGCGGCGTGGCGCGCGCATGTACACGGTCGATCCGCGCCGCACCAGCTCGGCCGAGTGGGCCGACCTGTGGCTGGGACTCGAGGTCGGCAGCGACATCGCGCTGGCGAACGGCCTGGCCCACGTGATCCTGCGCGAGGGGCTCGAGAACCGGACCTTCATCCAGCGCGCCACGACCGGCTTCGAGGCCTACCGCGCGCAGGTCCTGGCCGACTACCCGCTCGAGCGCGTCGTGCGCGACACCGGCCTCCCCGCGGCCCACCTCGAGCGCATGGCGCGCGACTACGCGCGCGCGGACCGCGCCATGATCTGCTGGACGCTGGGCATCACCGAGCACCACAACGCGGTCGACAACGTGCTGGCCCTGATCAACCTGGCGCTGCTGTGCGGCCACGTCGGCAAGTGGGGCTCGGGCCTCAATCCGCTGCGCGGCCAGAACAACGTGCAGGGCGGCGGCGACATGGGCGCGCTGCCGCACAAGCTGACCGGCTTCCAGGACGTCGAGGACGACGCGCTGCGCGCCAAGTTCGAGCGCCGCTGGGGCGCGACGATCCCGCCCGAGAAGGGCTGGCACCTGACCGAGATGTTCGAGGCCATGGGGCGCGGCGAGCTGCGCGCGCTCTACGTCATCGGCGAGAACCCGGCCCAGTCCGAGGCCGATTCCAGCCACGCGCTGCAGCTGCTCGAGGGGCTCGACACCCTGATCGTGCAGGACCTGTTCCTCACCAAGACCGCGCAGATGGCCGACGTCGTGTTCCCGGCCACGGCCGGCTTCGCCGAGTCCGAGGGCACGGTCACCAACAGCGAGCGCCGCGTGCAGCGCGTGCGCCGCGCGGTCGCGCCGCCGCCGGGCGTGCGCGACGACGTGGCGATCCTGTGCCAGCTCGCGCGCCGCCTGGGCCGCGACCTCGGCGATCCGACGCCCGAGGAGCTGTGGGACGAGCTCCGTCAGCTCTCACCCATGCACGCCGGGATGAGCTACGCGCGTCTGGCCGAACTGGGCGGCCTGCAGTGGCCGTGCCCGGACGAAGCCCACCCTGGCACGCCCTTCCTGCACGCACGCCTGTGGCAGGAACCGCTGGTCGGCCCGCGCGCGCCGTTCCACGCCGTCGAGCAGGTCCCGCCCGTGGACGTGCTCGACGCCGACTTCCCGCTGCGCCTGACCACCGGCCGGCGGCTCGAGTCCTTCAACACCGGCGTGCAGTCGCGGAGCTACGCCTCGCCGCTGCGGCGCGGCGAGACGATCGACCTCTCGCCCTCCGACGCCGCCAAGTACGGCGTGGCCGAGGGCGAGCCCGTGCGCGTCAGCTCGCGCCGCGGCGCCGTGACCGCGCCCGTGCGCATCGACCCCGGCCTGCGCGCCGGGCTCGTGTTCATGACCTTCCACTTCCCCGACGAGGTCGACACCAACGCGCTCACGATCGACGCTACCGACCCGCAGTCGGGCACGGCCGAGTTCAAGGCCAGCGCGGTGCGCATCGAGAAGCTGCACGGAGCGGCCGGGACGCGCCAGACGCTGACGCGCGGAGCCGTGGCCCTGGGACCCGAGACCCGCGCCTAGCGCTTCTCGCCGTTGACGGGCTGCGGCTCGGCCAGAGCCGTCGCGAGCGCCGTGCACAGCGTCTCGGCCGTGTCCTGCTTGCGCGTCAGCACCACGATCGTGGTCCCGTCCGCGGGGTCGAGCCAGAAGATCGCGCCGTAGCCGTTGGTGGCGCCGCGGTGGCCGAAGAATCGCCGGCCGCCCGGCCCCGTGAACAGCTCGAGACCGCAGGTGTACGGACCCGGACCCGGCTGGAACAGGAGCTCGCGCTGGGCCGGAGCCAGCAGCTCGTCCGTCCGCAGCGCCTGGGCGAAGCGCAGGAGGTCGAAGACCGAGGTGACCACGTTGGTGATGCCGCGCTTGCCCCAACCCCAGGGGTAGTCGAGCACGTGCCCGCGCAGCTTGCCGTCGACCCGTTCCGTGCCGCGTTGCCGGTCGAGCTTGCGGCCCGTCCAGCCGGCGAAGGAGGTGTTCTCGAGCTCCAGGGGCGCGAAGATCACGCGCGCGACCTGCTCGTCGAAGGGCTTCTTCCCGGCCAGCTCGATCACCCCGGCCAGCAGGGTGTAGTTGACGTTGCTGTACTCGAACTCACCGCCCGGGGCGTGCGCCAGGGGTTGGGCCAGGATGGCCGCGAGCACGCCGTCGCGCGCACCGTAGTCCCGCACGGTGTAGTCCGCGGCCTTGCGTCCGAAACCGGAGGCGTGCTGGAGCAGCTGCCGCAGCGTGATCGCGGCCTTGTCCGCGGGCGCCTTCGGGATCCACTTCGCGAGCGGGTCGTCCAGCGTGAGCTGCTGCTCCTGTGCGAGCCTGAGCAGCGTGACCGCGGTGTAGGTCTTCGAGACCGAGCCGACGTCGAAGTAGTGGTCCGCGCCCTTGCGCTGGTCGCCGGTCTTCTCGAGGCCGTAGCCGCGCGCCAGCGCGATCTCACCGGCCGGCGCGACCAGCACCGCGCCCCAGAAGTCCGGCACGGTCTCTTCCACCCGCGCCTCGAGTTCCTTCCCGAGCTGCGCACGCACGACGGCCTCGGCCTGCGGGAACGAGACGGCCGCGAACGCTGCGAAGGCGAGAGACGTGAGGAGCAAGCGGTTTCCTTCCTGGGCTCCGCAGCGTAGCCGCCCGGCCCGATCCGCTCCAGCGGGCCGGCAGCCGCCAGCTCCCGACTAGCCCGCCTCGAGGGTGAAGCGGTACAGGCCCCAGACGTTGATCGCCACGCTGGCCGCGATCAGCGCCAGCGCCGGGCGCGTCAGACGCCCGCGCATTCCGGCCGCGACGAGCAGCATCGCCAGCGGCAAGAGGTCGAGCAGGTAGCGGTTGCCGAAGCCGAACCAGCCGGTGCCGAAGAAGGTCAGCAGCACGACCATCACGCCGGCGCAGCCCGCCCAGGCGGCCCTGACCCACGCGCCGCGCGCGCGCAGCGCCGGGAACAGGTACACGAGCGCCGGCGAGACGAGGAACAGGCTGTTCCCGTCCGGATCGAAGCTCAGCGTCCCGTCCGGGAGCCGCCGCAGCAGCGGGTTCACGAAGTAGTGCCACAGGTTGCGCGGCACCCAGTGCAGGCTGAAGACGCCGTGCGCGCGGTAGTCGGCGATGAAGCGCGGATTGGCGCCGCTCGCGAGCTGCTGGCGCAGGCCGTCCTCCAGCACGCCGCCGAAGCGCGCCTGGTTGAAGGCCAGCAGGCCGAGCCCGGCCAGCACGAGCGGCAGCGCGAAGGCGAGCGCGAGCCGCAGGCCGCGCGGCCGTGGGTGTTCCGCCACCGGGCGACTGGCCGCGTACAGCGCCCACGCGAAGAACGGCAGCGTGGCGAGTTCCGACTGGCGCGCCAGGAACGAGGCCGCCAGCGCCGCGCCGGCCGCCAGGGCCCAGCGCGGCCCCAGGTCCGCGCGCAGGACGCACACCAGCGCGAGCGTCAGGAAGAACGTCGCCACGACCTGCGACAGGAACCAGACGTGCGCCAGCACGGTCAGGTAGAGGTGCACCGTGCCGAACCCGAGCAGCAGCGCCAGCGCCACGCCGGCCGCGCTCGTGAGCTCGAGGAACCCGCGCCGGCGCAGCTCGCGCAGCATCAGGTAGCTCCAGAACACCGTGCCCGCGCCCAGCAGGCACGAGAGCAGCACGTCGCTCGCCGCGAGCCCCCACAGGGCCACGAGCGGCACGAGCAGCAGCGCCGGCATGGGCCCGAAGTAGCCGTAGTGCCGGCCGTCCACGACCGACCAGTCGTGCAGCACCGGTGCGCGGGTGCGCGCGCGGATGCGTTGCCAGTCTCCCGGGCTGAGGCGTCCGCCGAGCGCCGCCTGGCGCGCCTCCGCGCGCGCGCGCAGCTCGCCGTAGAAGTCGCTCGACAGCTCGCGCAGCACCTCCTCGCGCACGTGCAGCTGGCCGTGCAGCCACGCATCCGCGATCAGCAGGTGGTGCGGATAGGCCGAGCGCTCGAAGCGCAGCGTGCCGCGGCCGGCCAGCAAGAGGAACACGAGCGCGGCCAGCGCGGCGGCCGCGAGCCCGGGCCACAGCGGCAGCTGGCGCGCGCTGTCCGGCACCTCCGGAGCGGGCGGCACGGGCGGCAAGGGCATGGTCGAGCCCGCGCTCACGCCGCGCGCTCGGGCCGGGCCACCACGATCATCTCGCCGGTCGCGAGCGGGAAGCGCAGCCCGCCGAGCAGGGCGAGCCCCGGCGGCGACCAGGCGCCCAGCGCGCGCCGGTAGGAGGCGAGGTAGCGCGCGGTGAACGACTTGCGCACGCCCGTGTGCGTCTCGAGCACGCGCCAGCCCTGACGTCGCAGGAAGCCCTCGAGCCCGCGCGGCGTCCACAGCCACAGGTGCTCCTCGGCCAGGTGCGGCCACGCGCCGCCGAACAGGCGCGCCGTCAGGCTGGCGGCGTTCGGCAGGAGCAGCGCCAGCACGCCCTCCGGCTCCAGGCGCGGCGCCACGGCGGCCAGCAGCGCGGCGGGATCGGGCACGTGCTCGAGCACGTCGACCAGCGTCACGGCCGCGAAGGCCACGCCCGGGAAGGGGTTCTCGGCCAGATCGAGGGCCTGCACGCGCTCGCCGAACTCGGCCCGCGCGCGCTCGATCGCGCTGGCGTTGCGATCCACTCCGTAGGGCTCGAACCCCGCGGCCCGCGCCTCGCCCAGCAGGAACCCGAGCGCGCAGCCGACGTCCAGCAGCGCGCCGCCCGTGCGGTGCCGCGCGACGCGCGCCAGGAACGAGCGATAGGTCGCGGCCTTCATCGCGCGCACCGCGGCCAGCTGGGCCGGGCCGTCGATGCCCCAGCGCTCCAGGTAGCCGGTGCCGTAGATCTCCGCCAGGCGCGCCTCGTCCGGGAAGGGCCGCTGCCACAGGCTGCGGCAGAGCGGGCACCGGACCCAGGTGCTCGGACCGCGCACCAGCCCGGCCGAGCGCGGCGCGAGGTCGCAGGCGGGGCAACGCTCGGGCGCTGCGCTCACGATCCGCTCGTGGCTCCGCGGGCCGCGCCGCTGGCCCGGGGCTCGGCCAGGCGCGCGTGCACCGACTCCAGCACCGCGCGCGGCTCGATCCCCGTCAGGCACACGGCCTGCGCGAACCAGCAGGCGAGCTCCTTGTTGTCGTGCACGAACATGCACGGCGAGCAGGCCAGCGCGCGGTAGTGCACGGAGTGGCACTGGCCGACGCGCGCCACGAGCGGGCCGTACAGGACCGGCGTCTCTGGCCCGAAGATCGCCACGGTGTCCGCGCCGGCCGCGGCCGCGAGGTGCAGCGGACCGCTGTCGTTGCTGACGACCACGCGCGCGTGCGCGAACAGCGCGATCAGCTCGGGGATCGAGATGCGCCCGGCCAGGTTCACCAGCCGTCCGACGAGGCCGCTGGCGTCCACGATCGACTCGACGTGGGCGCGCTCGCCCGGCGAGCCCGTCAGCACCAGGTCGAGCGGTTCGCGCGCGAGCTCGCGCAGGAGCTCGACCACGCGCTCGGCCGGCCAGCGGCGCTCGAGCGCCATGTCGCCCGCGTTCGGATTGATCACCACCAGCGCGCGCCCGCGCTGGTGCGCCGGGTCGGCCTCCAGCGCGGCCCGGCAGCGCTCCCAGGCCTCGGCCGGCGGCACCAGCAGCGGCAGCGCCGGCTGGCCGAGGACCTCGTCGCGCGGCGAGGGCTCCATGGCCGCGCCGCGCACCAGGCTCAGGAAGTTGACGGCCACGTGCTGGTAGGAATTGAACGGCACCTCGACGTCGTGCAGCCGCCCGCGCGCCTGCGACTTGGCGCTGAAGCCGTGCGTGAGCCGCGCGCCGGCCAGGAACGAGAACAGCGCCGAGAAGCGCGTGAAGAACTCCAGGTCGAGCAAGAGGTCGTAGCGCTCGCGCCGCAGGCGCACCAGCATCGCCAGCGTCTGGCCCAGGAACGAGAGCACGCCGCGCGAGAGATCCAGCGAGTGCTTGCGCTCGATCTCGGGGTACAGCCCGAGCAGCGCCAGGTTCTCGTGCAGCGTGATGACGTCGATGCTCGCGTTCGGGTAGCGCCGGCGCAGCTCGCGGAAGATCGAGGACACGAGCACGATGCTGCCCATGCCCCACATCTTGAGCAGCAGGATGCGGCGCACCTCCTCCGGCGGCTGCGCGCGCGCCGCGCGGCGCAGGATCGGCTTCAGCGCCACCAGCAGCCCGCACAGGAAGCCGCCCACGTGGCGGTCGATCGCGAGGGCCTGGCGGTAGCGCTTGTTCGGGCGGGCGGGACGCATGCTGGGGCTAGCCGACCGGCGCGGGCGCGGCCGAGGGGACACGGGCGGGGCGCGTCCTACCTCGGCAATCGAGGCGCGGGTCCGGAGTCCGCATCCTACTTCGGCGCGGGATCGGGTTCCGGTGCGCGCGTTCCGGGCACGGTCCCCGGGCTTCCCGCCACCTTCCGGCGCCGGATCTCGACGCCGCGGATGGTCGTTTCGCGCTCGTAGTGGCGCGCCAACCAGTCCGACAGCGCCGGCCCGAGCACGACCAGGTCGGGAATGCCGTCCACGCGCAGCGCGTTCGGATCGAACACGACGTAGCGCGGCGGCGTGCGCTGCAGGGCCGCCAGGGCCTCGGCGCGGTGCGCGTCCGTGACCATCTGGCTGCTGAGCAGGAAGCGCGACGGCTCGCGCCGCTCGGTGAGGTAGAGGTAGCCGGCGCCGGCCGGGACGAAGCTGACCCGGTCCTCCGGCGTGGTGTGGCTGCGGATCCACTCGGCCACC
This sequence comes from uncultured Planctomycetaceae bacterium, assembly GCA_964631945.1. Lineage (GTDB taxonomy): Bacteria > Planctomycetota > UBA1135 > UBA1135 > JABFRZ01. The sequence continues at coordinate 21,100 of CAZWAY010000010.1, read as the reverse complement.
TCGTTGACGCGCACGCTGCCGCGCGGCGGCTCGAGCTGTCCCGTGACGGCCCGCCAGGCGTCGCGCGCGTTCGCGCCCAGGGTCGCGAAGGACGGCGCCGACTGCGGCAGGACGCCGAACCAGGCCAGCGAGTAGACCAGCAGGATGCGCCACAGGCCGAGCGCGCGCAGGCCCGGCGTGCCGAGGAACGGCAGCGTCCGCTCGAGCGCGAGGACCAGCAGCAGGGTCGGCGCCCCGGCCACGCCCGCGATGTGCAGCGCGTCGCTGCGCCCGAGCGCGCTGCGGAAGGACACGAAGCCGTAGAAGGCCAGCAACGCCAAGAGCAGCACCTCGGGCGCGGCGCGCCAGGCGCTGCGCAGCTCCAGGGGAAGGCGCCAGAGGCGCGCGAGCTCGAGGCGCGCGACGCCCACGCACAGGGCCAGCGTCCCCACGCACACCGCCGGCAGCACGTACGCCATCCGCAGCGTCAGCGCGTCGTCCGTGCTCGCGCTCCCGAGCCCGATGGGCAGCGCGGGCAGCAGCGCGGGGAACGGGTGCTTGGCGTAGCCCGCCGCCACCCACGACGGATACGCCGCCATGTTGGCGAGCAGCGGCCCGAGCGCGTCCTGCGACGCGTACCAGACCACGAGCGGCGCGACGGCGACCGCCAGGCCGGCGGCGAACCACGCGAGCGCGCGTCCGTCGCCGCGCACCAGGAAGGCGAGCGCGGCCGTCAGCAGGAACGCCAGCCCGAACTCCTGGCTGTAGAGCAGCGCGAGTCCGCCCAGCAGGCCCGCCGCTCCACACCAGGCGCGCGCGCCGCCGCGCACCCACGGCACCAGCGACGACAGCGCGAACAGTCCCATGCCGAAGCGCAGGTTGATCGGTGGAGCGAGCGGGATCAGCGCCAGGGCGACCCACTTCCGCTTGCACAGCACCCAGCAAGCGCACAGGGCGCCCAGGTAGCCGGCCGCGAACACGCCCGCCGCGTACAGGTTCGCCGACGCGATCGAGCGCCCGCACAGCTGCCACAGCCCGACCAGCACGAGGTCGAGGTACGGGCCGTACAGCGAGAAGAAGTCGCGCCCCTGCATGCGTCCCGCGCGCAAGGCGTCGGCGCAAGCCAGGTGCTGCCCGATCTCGGCGTGGAAGCCCCAGTTGTCGGTCGTGAGCAGGGCGTCGGGCGTCCGCGCCAGGACGTGCCAGAGCTGGACGGGCAGCGTCGCGCTCATGCCGAGCGCGATCACGACGAGCACGGCGAGCCAGGCCGCGCGCCAGGCCGGGCCGCGCCGCGGCGAGGACTGCGCGCGCTCGCCCGGCGGGATCGGGCGCGTGCTCGAGAGCGCCGGCCAGCGCGCCAGCGCGGCGATTGCGGCCACCAGGACCAGCGCGAGCGGCGCGAAGCCGCGCGGCAGGAAGAGCAGCACGGCCAGCACCAGGACGGCCAGGGCCTCGAGCGCGATCCCGCGGCCCGGACTCCACTCGCGCCGGCGCAGCAGGGCGCCGATCCCGAGCGCCGCCAGCAGGCCGAAGCCGGCCGCATAGAGCAGCCAGAACATCTCCTGCTGGAGCGGATACTCCGCCAGCGTCGCGCGGCTGACGATCCCGAGCGCGTTGGGCCGGAAGCGGAACTCCACCGGCAGCCAGCGCGCCACGACCAGCGTCAGGGCCGCCGCGAGCGGCAGCGCGGCGACCTCGGCGTGCCGCGCCGGGCCCGGCTCCCGCTCTCCTCGGCGCAAGGGTTCAGTCACGAGAGTGGTCAAGACGGCCCGCGCCTTCCGAGCCAACGCGCGCCCAGCATACAAGGCGCCGGAGGAGGCGCACTCCGTGCGGCTCGGCATTCGGGGGCCGAGAGCGCAGTCGCGCCCCCCGCGCCCGCGCCCCTCGCTGTAGGATCTCGACGTTCCGGTCGGCCGTCGAAGGGGGGATCTTCATGGCTCGTCTCCAGCGGGTCACGCTCGCACTGGTCGTCAGCGCCAGCCTTGCCGCTTCCGCGCGCTCCTCGGCGCAATCCGAGGTGCCCGAGCTCCGCTGCGGGGACGCGCTCGCGCTGGAGATCCGGGCCGGGGATCCCGTGGCGTCGGGGCGAGGCTCCGCGCGGAGCGTCAACCTGCGCGCGGAGGTGCGCGGCGTGCTCTACCTGTGGACGAGTGCGAGCGAGCTCGACCTCGCGTTGCGTGTCCAGGACGGCGGGGGCGCGCTCCTCGGCGAGGACGACGACTCCGGCGGAGGGACCGTGCCGTGTGTGTCGCTCGAGGTGGAGCCCGGAGTCGAGCTCGTGGTCCAGGTGTCCGCGGCGGCCCCCGGGCAGACGGGAGCGCTCGAGCTCCACGCGCTCTGCGCACCGGAGACTCCCGAGACGCTCGCCATGGCCGAGGCGTTGCTGCACGCCGTCGAGCAGGCGCAGGCGACGCGCGACGCCGCGGCGGCGCGCGAGCTGCTGGCGCGGGCGGTGGACGAGTCCCTGGCGATTCCCGGGGCGCGCGACAGCACGCGAGTGTGCAGAGCGCTCTGGACGCTGGGCTTCGAGAGCGACGCCTTGCAGGACCTCCGCACTGCTCGCTCGGCCTGGGGCGCCATGAACCAGCTGTGGGAACGGGTCCTCCCCGATGCCCATCCCGAGCGACAAGCGGCGCGCATGGGAGTCGCCAACGTCCTGGCCCAGCTGGGCGAACTACGGGACGCGCTCGTGCTCCAGGAAAAGGTGCTGGAGGTCTACGAGCGCACCCTCCCGCCCGACGACCCCGAGCTGCAGAAGGCGCGTCTGAACCTGGGCGCGACCTGCGGGATGCTCGGGAACCTCCCGCGGGCGCGGACGCTCCAGGCCCGAGCCCTGGAGGTGCTCGAGGCCACCCGACCCGAGGAAGACCCGGAGCTGGTGCGGGCGCGCATGAGTTTCGCCCTCACGCTGCGCGGCCTCGGCGATCTGCCGGCCGCGCGGGTCGCCTTCGAGCACACGGTCGAGGTGATGTCCCGGACGCTGTCGGCCGACGACCTGGATCTGCAGAAGGCGCGCATCAACCTGGCGGGAACCCTGTACGTCCTCGGCGAGTACCACGAGGCGGCCGCGCTCTACGAGGAGGTCGTCGACACGCTCACGCGGACGCAGGCCGACGACCACGCGGCCCTGCAGCTCGCGCGGCAAGGGCTGGCGGTGTCGCTCATCGCCCTCGGCGACCTGCCACGAGCGAGCGAGCTCCAGGAGAAGGTGGTCGAGGTCCTGTCGCGCACCCTGCCGGAGGGTCATCCGTCCCTGGTGCTGGCCCAGTTCAACCTGACCGGGATCGCCCAGCTGGCGGGAGACCTCACGCGCGCCCGCGAGATGGGGGAGAAGGTGCTGGAGGCGCAGCTGCGAGCCCTGCCCGAGGATCACGCCGACCTGCAGGGCGCGCGCCTGGGCCTGGCCGGCACCCTGAAGGCGCTGGGCGACCTGCACGGTGCCCGAGCGCTGGAGGAGAAGGTCCTGGAGGTCTTCACGCGCACGCTGCCGCCCGATCACCCGAGCCTCTTGAAGGCCCGCCAGAACCTCGCGCTCACCATGGAGCAACTCGGCGACCTGCACGGCGCGCGCGCGCTCCAGGAGAGCGTGCTCGAGGCCTTCGCGCGCACGCAGCCCGACGACCAGTACGACCTGCAGATGGCCCGCCTCAACCTGGCCACGACCCTGTACCGCCTCGAGGACCGGGCTGGTGCGCGCGCGCTGCTGGAAAAACTGCTGGCGGTGTCGTCCCTGCCGGACGACAACCCCGACATCCAGGCCGCACGCTCGAACCTGGCCATGATCCTCGTGGATCTCGGCGAGACCGAGGGTGCGCTCGAACTCCAGGAGAAGGTGGTCGAGGCGCTCGCACGCGCCCACCCCGACGATCACCCCGTGGTGCTGGCCGCCCGCGCGAACCTGGCCGGGTTGCTCCTGTTGAGCGGCGATCTGGCCCGTGCGCGCGAGATCGGCCAAGGCGTGTACGGCCTCCTCGCGAGCCGACTTCCCGAGGATCACCCGGATCTGCAGGCCGTGCGCCGGACCTTGCTCGCCATCAGTCTGGTCTCGAACGACGACGAGGGAGTGCGGCGCCTGGCCGTGGAGATCGAGCGCGGCGTCCAGGCGCTGATGGCCGAGACCCGCGGTGTCTCCTCGGCGAGCGAGCTCGAACGGCGCGTCGCCGCGGCGGGGGCCGAGATCTCGATGCTGCTGTGGAGCTCATCCCAGGTCGAGGCGAGTTCGCTCGGTCCCGAGCTGGAGCGCCGGGCGTTCGCGCTGGCCGAGGCCACCCGCTCGGTGGCACTCGTGGACGCGAGGCTCCTCCAGGGCTTCGGGTCCGGGGCCGACGTCGAACGCCTGCGCGCGCGGCAGCGCAGCGCGAGCGAGGAGCTCGTGCGCCGGGCTCGCGCCGGAGAGGGGCGCGACCGGCTCCAGGAGGCGCGCCTCGCACTCGATCAGGTCGAGCGCGAGATCTCGGCCCAGCTCGATTCCAGTCCCGCTGCGAGCGCGATCCTCGCAGAGCCAACCGTCGAGGCCCTGTCGCGCGGATTGGCGCCGGACGAGGCCCTGATCGCCTTCTGGCAGTACTCGCGCTGGCAGCTCGAGCAGGGCTCGCTGGGCGACACGATCGGGACACGCAGCCTGCTCGCCTTCGTGGTGAGGTCCGAGGGCCGACTGACGAGAGTCGAGCTCGGCCCGATGAAGGCCATCGCGCATGCGGTGGAGGCCTGGCGGTCGGACCTCGGTGCGTCAACCGACTCCCGCGCTCAGCGTGGGATCACCCAAGCCGGCAGGACCGGATCGCCGCGAGCGAGCGGGGAGGCCCTGCGGCATCTGCTGCTCGATCCGCTGCTGCCCGCCCTCGAGGGAACCCAGCGCTGGATCGTGGCCCTCGACGACGTCTTGCACCTCGTGCCGCTGGATGCCTTGCCGGAGGGCGAAGGCCTCGTCGGAGAGCGACGTCGTCTCGAGTTCCGCTCCTCGTTGCGCGAGCTGTTCTGGCCGCGCGAACGGCTGGACCCCGATGGAGCCCTGCTCGTCATGGGCGGAGCCGCGTTCGCATCCGCTGGGCGCGGCGCGGCGATCGAGGCCGCCAGCCCAGGTGAGCCGCAGTCACCGTCGCGGTCGTTGGCGCCCGCATCGGCCGGCAGCGTGGACGTGTTGCGCGGGACGGCGTGGGAGCTCGGCTTCACGGACTTGCCCGGCAGCGAACGCGAGGCGCGCGGGATCGCCGATCTGTACCGCGCCGCGTTCGGCGAGGACGCGACGCGCTTCGTGCTCACGGGGCCGGAGGCCTCACGCACCTCGCTGGAGGATCTCGCCCCTCGGGCCCGCTGGCTGCACCTGGCCACGCACGGCTGGTTCGCGCTGGATTCGATGGCGTCGCGCGCACGGCCGGGGGCGGACGCCGGCACGGACGCCGGACCTCTCGAGCAGCCGCGGGCGTTCGGTCCGGGGGCCGGCACGGGGGAGCAGGTGAGCGGCGGATCCCCGATGGTCCTGTGTGGGCTCGCCCTGGCCGGCGCGAACCTCGGCCCCGACGAGCTGGGTCGGAACGCGGGGCTCGTCACGGCCCAGGAACTGGCCGGCCAGGGGCTCTCGAACTGCGAACTCGCCGTGCTCTCGGCCTGCGACACGAGCATCGGCGCCCAGAGTGCTGGGCAGGGCGTGGCCAGCCTGCAGAGGGCCTTGCACATTGCGGGCGCGCGCACCGTGATCGCCAGCCTCTGGAAGGTGGACGACGAAGCCACGCGCGAGCTGATGCTCGATTTCTATCGACGCGTCTGGATCGAGCGGGAGCCCAAGGCGCGCGCGCTGTGGAGCGCGAAGATGGCTCTGAGGAACGAGGGGCACCCTGCGCGGGACTGGGCGGGCTGGATGCTGACCGGCGAGTCCGACTAGTCGGCACCTGGTCACCGGAAGCCTCGGCGCCCCGCGTCGAGCTGCCGGCCGGCACGCGCGCGCGCTACACTCGCCGGCCGTGGATCTCCGGCCCATCGCGAACCCGTCGAGTGCAGCGGAGCGCGCCGCCGTCGATGCGCTGCTCGGGCCGCCCGAGGCGGCGGAGGCTCCGACGGGGTTGCGCCAGGCGCGCGGGCTGCGCCATCTGCTCCTGCCCGGGCTGCATGCGCTCCAGGATCGCTTCGGCTGGATCCCGCCCGGGGCGCTCGGGTACCTGTGCCAGCGCCTGCACGTGCCGCCGGCCGAGGCCTTCGGCGTGGCCAGCTTCTATGCCTTGTTCTCGCTCGACGAGGCGCCCCCGGTCGCGCTGCACGTGTGCGACGACCTCGCCTGCCACATGGCCGGCGCGGAAGAGCTGGTGGACGGGCTCGAACGGACGTTCGGGCCCGAGGGCAGCGCCCGGAACGGCTGCACCTGGCACCGCAGTCCGTGTCTCGGGCAGTGCGAGCGCGCGCCGGCGGCGCTCGTGAACGCGGCCGGGGAGGCGCCGCGCTCGTGGACGCTGGCCCCGACCGATGCGCCGGCGCTGCGGGCGACGCTCGCCCAGGGCTCGCGTCTGCCGGCGACCACGCCGCTGCAGCGCACGCCGCTGCCGCAGCTCACGAAGAACGAGGCGCGCTTCCCGCTGCGCCTGCTGGCGCGCGTGGGGCGCGCCGATCCGACCCGCCTCGACGACTACCGCGCCCACGGCGGCTACGCGGCCCTGCGCATCGCGCTCGAGCGCGGGCCGGCGCACGTGATCCGCGAGGTGACGGACTCGGGCCTGGTCGGACGCGGCGGGGCGGCCTTCCCGACCGGACGCAAGTGGCAGGCGGTCGCAGAGGCGCCGCTCGGGCCCAAGTACCTGGTGTGCAACGCGGACGAGTCCGAACCCGGGACCTTCAAGGACCGCGTGCTGATGGAGGAGGATCCGTTCGCGGTGGTCGAGGCGATGACGATCGCCGGGCTCACGATCGGGGCCCAGCAGGGCTTCCTCTACATCCGCGGCGAGTACCCGCTGGCGCGCGCGCGGCTCGAGGGCGCGCTCGCGGCCGCGCGGGCGCGGGGCTGGCTGGGCGAGGACGTGGCCGGCAAGGGCCAGCGCTTCGACATCGAGCTGCGCCGCGGCGCGGGTGCGTACATCTGCGGCGAGGAGACGGCGCTGTTCGCCTCGCTCGAGGGCTTCCGCGGCGAGCCGCGCGCGAAGCCGCCCTTCCCGGTCGAGGTGGGCCTGTTCGGGCGGCCGACGGTGGTGAACAACGTCGAGACGCTGGTCAACGTGCTGCCGATCCTGAACGAGGGCGTGGCCGAGTACCGGCGCCTCGGGACGCAGGGTTCGCCCGGCACGCGCCTCTTCTGCGTCTCCGGGCGCGTCGCGCGGCCCGGGCTGTACGAGCTGCCCTTCGGGACGCGGCTCGCGGAGCTGCTGGCGCTGGCGGGCGTGCGCGACATGAAGCGTGACGTGCAGTGCGTGCTGCTCGGCGGCGCGGCGGGCACCTTCGTGGCGGGGAACGAGCTCGAGCTGCCGCTGACGTTCGAGGACACGCGCAAGGCCGGCGCCACGCTGGGTTCGGGCGTCGTGCTGGTGCTCGACCGCTCGGTCGAGCTCGCGCCGCTCCTGGCGCGCATCGCGCGCTTCTTCCGTGACGAGAGCTGCGGGCAGTGCGTGCCCTGCCGCGTCGGCACGGTGCGCCAGGAGGAGCTGGTGCAGCGCCTGGCGCGCGGTCGCTGCCACGGCTCGCGCGCCGACGAGCGCGCGCTCCTGGGCGAACTCGGCCAGGTCATGCGCGACGCCTCGATCTGCGGCCTCGGCCAGACGGCCTCCAGCGCGATCGAGAGCGCGCTGGCCAAGCTCGGCGCCTTCCAGGAGGCCGCCGAGTGAGCCTGGAGCCGATCCAGCCGGCCCTGCGCGAGCGCGTGCCGCCCGCGACCGAGCGCACGCTCGAGCTGGCGATCGACGGCCGCAGCGTGCGCGTGCCCGAGGGCCAGACGATCCTCGACGCCTGCCGCGCGCTGGCGATCGACACGCCGACGCTGTGCTACGCCGACAACCTCACGCCCGTCAACGCCTGCCGCGTGTGCGTGGTCGAGCTCGAGGGCGCGCGCACGCTGGTCCCGGCCTGCTCGCGCAAGTGCGAAGCCGGCATGAAGGTCCGGACCGACAGCGAGCGCGTGCGCCTCTCGCGCAAGCTCGTGCTCGAGCTCCTGGGCTCGTCGGTGGATCTCTCGACCACGCCGTGCCTCGACAGGTGGCACGCGCTCTACGGCGCGGATCCCACGCGCTTCGGTCCGGCCGCTGCGCCCGCGCCGGCCGGCACGCGCGAGCACGCCCACCCCGGCCAGCACGCGACGCCCGACGGCGCCACGGCCGCGAGCGTGGCCCAGCCGCCCAAGCTCGACAACGAGCTGTTCGCGCGCGACTACGGCAAGTGCGTGCTGTGCTACAAGTGCGTCGAGGCCTGCGGCACCGACGCGCAGAACACCTTCGCGATCGCCGTGGCGGGGCGCGGCTTCGAGGCGCGCATCTCGACCGAGCTCGACGTGAGCTTGCCCGATTCGGCCTGCGTCTTCTGCGGCAACTGCATCGGCGTGTGCCCGACCGGGGCGCTGGTCTTCCTGCCCGAGTTCGAGCTGCGCCGCGCCGGCCAGTGGGACGAGGGTCGCCAGCGCCAGACCGACACGATCTGCCCCTACTGCGGCGTCGGCTGCGCGCTCACGCTGCACGCCCAGGACGAGCGCATCGTCAAGGTCACCTCGCCGCTCGACTCGAGCGTCACCGCGGGCCACCTGTGCATCAAGGGCCGCTTCGGCTGGCAGTACGCCGGGCAGGGCGAGCCCGGGACGGGCGAGCGTGACGGAGCCGAGGGCGCAGCGGCGCCGGGCAAGGCGCCACTGAAGGAGCCGCAGAGCCGCCGCAGGGAAGCGCCGGAGTAGGCGAGGGAGCCAGGCTCCCTCGCGTTCGTGCGTCTTCGTCCGGCCTAGTCGTCGTCTTCGCCCTCGTCGCCGCGCTCGACCTCGAGCACCTTGCCGGAGGGACTGACTTCGACCTCGACCTTCTCGCCGGCGGCCGTGCCTTCGAGGCAGTAGTGCAGCACGCCCTGCTCGGTCTCCGTCTCGGCGCTCTTCAGCGCCAGACCGGGGACGGCCGCCTCGGCCGCCTTCTTGACGGCGGCGGGCACCTGATCGAGCGCGATCCGTTGCTCGTTCCCCTCGTCGCCGTCCTCGTCCTCGTCGTCGGCGGACGCCACCGGCCGCGCGTGCGAGTGGGCGTCGTGGACGTCCATCACCGCGCCGCAGCTCATCGACAGGAAGCCCAGGGTCGTCGCGCCCAGCCAGATCGCTTTCATCTTCGTCTCCGTGGAGGTCTCGGTCAGGGTTCGGGACGGGCCTACTATCGCCGCTCGAGCGGTGTTCGCGCCAGCCCCTCACGTTATCGGCGCATTACGGCCGCGCCGGCCTCGCGACCTGCTCCGCGAAGATGACGCTCCGATGACCACGTGCCCGCAGTAATGCGGTGATAAGGCTGCAATGGGACTGGCGGACTAGCCTCGGGTGTCACCCATCCGTCCCCTGAATCCAAGGAGTGAACCCATGCACATCAAGGAACCGTTCCGCTGGCTGCTCGTGTCCCTGGCCGGCGGCCTGCTCATCGCGCCCGCCGCCTTCGCGGGCCGCGGCGATGACGACGACGACGACGATCAACACGCCCGCACGCCCTGCGAGGCGACGGCGCGCCTGCTGCGCGAGGCGGCCGAGCTCGCGGCGCGCGAGGACTACGTGGTCGGCCTCTCGAACTGCCTGAACTTCGCCGAGCGCTCGGCGGCGCGCGAGTGCGAGCGCGCCAACAAGGAGGCCCTGCGCGAGGCCAGGCAGCTCCTGCGGGCGCAGTACGCCGCCCGCCTGGAGCTGTGCGAGCAACTCGGCGGCGGTCGCTACGACCCGCGCATCGACCCGCGCGACTTCGAGCATCCGCTCGCGAACCCGTTCTTCCCGCTCGTGCCCGGGGTCACGCGCCTGTTCGAGAAGGACACCGACGAGGGGCGCGAGAGCGTGCTGATCACGGTGACCTTCGACACCAAGACGATCCTCGGCATCGAGTGCGTCGTGGTGCAGGACACCGTGACCCTGGAGGGCGAACTGGTCGAGGACACGCTCGACTACTTCGCCGGGGACCGCTGGGGCAACGTCTGGTACTTCGGCGAGCTGGCCATGAACTACGTGGACGGCGAGCTGACCGATCTGGCCGGCTCGTGGCTGGCGGGCGTCGAGGGCGCCAAGCCGGGCATCGTCATGAAGGCCGCGCCCAAGGTGGGCAACACCTACCGTCAGGAGTACTTCGCCAGCGAGGCCGAGGACGTGGCCAGCGTGACCGGGCTCGGCCGGACCGTGGACCTGGACTTCCGGACCTTCACCGGCTGCCTCGAGACGCGCGACTTCACGCCGCTCGATCCCGAGAGCCTGGAGGCCAAGTTCTACGCCCCGGGTATCGGGACCGTGCTCGAGGTGAGCCTCGGCTCGGGCGAGCGCCTGGAGCTGGTCGGGATCTTCTAGCTCCGGCCCCCGGTACGGATCCGAATCCGCTGATCGAGTCAGGGACCGACCCGGTCCCGGCCGGCCCGCCCGCGGGGCCGGCCACTCGCGACGGAACGTGCGATAATGCGGCCGTAATCCAGCGAGCGCGATCCTCGCTAGGATCGGCGCCGGGTCCCTCGAACTTCCCCTCCATCGCAGGAGCCACCTATGTTGAAGATCACCGTCGCCGCTTCGATGCTCGCGCTGACCAGCCTCGGCCTGCAGTGGGACGGCCCCAGCCGGCCGCCGCAGCCCGCCGTGCCGCAGCAGGGCGACCAGGCGCTCAAGGAAGAGCGCATGATCCTCGAGTACAACGCCACGCTGGACGAGGCCGTCCTGCGCGTGGAGGCCGAGAGCGAGGAGGTGCTGGACCACGTCCAGGTCATCAAGCCGGGTGGCGAGCGGCTGTTCGCGCTCCAGACCTCGAGCAGCTCGCAGCGCGGGCTCTCGAGCTTCAAGATCGAGCTGCAAGAGGGCAGCCTCGACTCGATCCTGGCGGCCAACGTGGAAGGCGCGTACCAGATCCGCGGCCAGACCGTGCACGGCCGGCTCGCGCACGGCAGCGCCGAGCTCTCGCTCGCCCTGCCCGCCGCCCCGCGGCTGGTCTACCCGTACTCGGGCGCGGTGAACGTCCCGACCTCGCGGCTGGTCGTGCGCTGGGTCCCCGAACGCGGCGTCAGCGGATACCGCATCCAGCTGGAGCAGGGCGAGAACGACGGCCTGGTGATCCAGCTGCCCCCGGGCCAGGACTCCATGCAGGTCCCCGACGGGTTCCTGATGCGCGGGACCGAGACCCAGCTCGAGATCGCGGCGATCGGCCCCAACGGCAACCGCACCGTCGCGGAGGTCGTCTTCACGACGCGCTAGTCCGACCATGCGCGTCCTGATCGTCGAGGACTCCGAACCCCTGCGCGAGTCCCTGAAGGTCGGGCTCACGCGCGAGGGCTTCGCGGTCGATGCCGCGGCCGACGGCGAGGCCGGGCTGGTCTACGCGCGCAACAACCCGTACGACGTGCTGGTGCTCGACCTCCTGCTGCCCAAGCTGGACGGGCTGGGCGTGCTGGCCGGGCTGCGCGCGAAGCCGGACCGGCCGCACGTGCTGATCCTGACCGCGCGCGACCGGGTCGAGGATCGCGTGCTGGGTCTGAACGAGGGCGCCGACGATTACCTGGTGAAGCCGTTCGCCTTCGACGAGCTGCTGGCGCGCATCCAGGCGCTGGTGCGGCGGCGCTACGAGGAGCGCTCGCGCCACGTCGGCACGGGCGGCCTGGAGCTCGACCTCGTGGCGCGGCGCGTGACCCACGCCGGCCAGACGCTGGACCTGACCACGCGCGAGTACGCCCTGCTCGAGTACCTCCTGCTGCGCCGCGGTCAGACGGTGACGCGCGAGGAGATCGAGGACCACATCTACGGCGTGCACAAGCTGCCCGCCAGCAACGCCGTCGACTCCACGATCTGCCTCCTGCGCGCCAAGCTCGGCCCGACCGGCAAGGACCTGATCCGCACGTTGCGCGGTCGGGGCTACGTGCTGGAGGCCGCGCCCGCGGGCAACGCCGAGAACGGGTCGTGAAGTCGATCCGCGGCTACCTGCTCTCGCGCCTGCTGGCCGGCGCGGCGCTGGCGCTCGGACTGGCGGGTCTGGCGCTGGTCGTGGCCCTCACGCGCGCGCTCGACTCGGCCTTCGACCGCGGTCTGGCCGAGCGCGTGCGCGCCTTCGCCTCGATCCTGTTCCAGACCGAGGACGAGGTCTCGTTCGAGTTCTCCGAGCAGCTCATGCCCGAGTACGGCGACGCCGAGCGCCCGGCCTACTTCGAGCTGCGCTTCGCCGACGGCCCGCTGCTGGAGGCCTCGCCCTCGCTCGGCACGGGCGAGCTGACGCCGGCCGTCGAGCCCGGCCGCGAGCCGCAGTTCTGGAGCGCGTCCCTGCCCGACGGGCGGCCCGGGCGCTTCGTGGTCCAGCAGATCGAGGTGCACCACGTCTATCCCGAGGAGGGGCCCGGGCGCCCGCAGGCCGCGCAGGTGCGCGTGGTCGTCGCGCGCGGCACGGAGGAGCTGGTGTCGGCCGAGCGCAAGGTGCTGCTCATCATCACGGCCGCCTTCCTGGGCCTGATCGCCATGATCGGCGCCCTCGCGCGCCTGGCGGTCGAGCGCGGGCTCGAGCCGGCGCGGCGCCTGGCGGCCAAGCTCGACCTGGTGCAGGCCGAGCAGCCGCCCGCGCACCTCGACGTCGGCGCGCTGCCGATCGAGCTCGCGCCGGTGGCGGCCAAGACCGATCTGCTGCTGCAGCGCGTCGGGCGCGCGCTCGAGCGTGAGCGCCGCACGACGGCCGACATCGCGCACGAGCTGCGCACGCCGATCAGCGAGCTCCTGACGGTCTCGGAGGTGGCGCTGCGCAACGGCTCGGCCTCGGACGAGGGCGCGCGCGCCGGCCATGCGCTCGGGAACGCCCAGGCCCTGGGCGACGCGCGCCAGGCGCTCACCACCATCCGCGACGTCTCGCGCCGCATGGGGAACTCGGTGGCGACGCTGCTCGAGCTCGCGCGGCTCGAGATGGGCGCGCTCGCGCCCGCGCGGGTGCCGCTCGAGCTGGGCGCGCTGGTGGCCGAGCTGGTGCGCGCGGGCGAGCCCGCCGGGCGCGCGCGCGGCGTCGAGGTGCACAACCACATCGAGCCGGGCGAGCGCGTCGAGGGCGACCGCGACGTGCTGCGCATCGTGCTCTCGAACCTGCTCGACAACGCGCTGCGCTACGCCGTGGCCGGAAGCCCGGTCTCCTGCCGCTTCGCGCGCTCCAGCGGCGGCTGGAGCCTCGCGGTCGAGAACCGCACCGACGAGCTCGAGCCGGCCGACCTGCGCTCGCTGAGCCAGCCCTTCTGGCGCAAGGACAGCGCGCGCAGCGACCGCAACCACTCGGGCCTCGGGCTGGCGCTCGCGCGCGCCCTGGCGGACAGGGCCGGGCTCGTGCTCGCCTTCGAGCTGGAAGAGCGCACCTTCCGCGCGACCCTGAGCGAATCGCGCGGCTAGCGAACCACGACTAGGGCTGGGCTCCGAGCCGCACCAGCTCGACCTCGGCCGCGATGCGCCCGAAGGCGTGCGAGGGCCCGCCCGCCACGAGCGCCATCAGCTGCGCGCGCGCCGCGTCGTCGTTCCCGTCCAGGCGCTCCTGCATCGCCACGCCGTAGCCGAGCGTGGCCGCGGCCAGCGGCGTCGGCGCCGCGGCCAGCTCCTCGCGCGCGCGCGTGCTCGTGCCGGCGAAGAGCGCGAGCAGCGCGGCATAGTCGAAGGACTCCATCAGCTCCAGCGCGCGCGTGGCGTACAGGTTCGCCAGCGCGCGCGCCTCGCCGCCGCGCCCGAGGTGGATCAACGCCAGCGCACGCCAGTAGGCCGCCGCCACGCGCTGGTCGTCGTTCGTCGCCAGCGCCAGCGCGCGCGCGAAGGCCCGCGCCGCCTCCTCGTCGCGTGCCAGGCAGTGGTAGGCGAGCCCGAGGTGGTACCAGACGTTGCCGTGCAGCGTGCCGCGCGGCACGCCGTAGTCGTTGGGCGCGCCGTCGAGTTCGAGGCGGTCGGGCGTGCCCTCGAGCGCCGCCGCCGCGCGCTCGAGGTCGCGGCGCGCCTCCTCGAAGCGCCGCAGCGAGAGGTAGCGGTGCCCGCGGTGGCGCAGGAGCTCGGGCTCGCCCGGGTGCTGCGCCAGGCCGCGACCGAACACCGCCAGCGCCTCGTCGAGCCGTCCGGCGTAGGCGAGGCGCCGCCCGTACCACACGATCGCGTCGAGGTCGGCGGGCGCGGCGCGGTAGCGCGCCTCGGCCTCGGCCAGATCGGCCGGGATCGGCCGCAGAACGCGCGGCAGCTCGGAGAAGGCGCCGCGGGGTGCTGCGCGCGCTCCCGCGCAGCTCGCAAGGAGTGCGAGCGAGGCACCCGCGACCCACGCGATGCGTCCCGCGCGGGCGCTCCGGCCGATGGCGATCCAGGCGATCCCCTCCCTCACGCGCCTACTCCGCGCGCTCGTAGAGCACGCTCCCGTCCGCGCCCTCGACCCGCACCCCGACCGCGAGCCCCTGGCGCACGCTGGCCGTCACCACGCAGAAGTCCTCGAACATCTCCAGGCACTTGCGCACGCTCTCCGGCTCCGCACCCGGCAGCTCGGGCCGCAGCACCACGTCGATGCGCCCGACGCGCAGCCGCTTGCGCTCGTTGCGCACCAGCGTCCCCGTGGCCGTGGCCGCCAGCGTCCCGACCTCCACGCGACTCCGCCCCAGGCAGAAGATCAGGCTCGAGCTCAGGCACTGCGCCAGCGCCGTCGCCAGCAGCCGCGTCGGACTCGGCCCGGCCCCCTTCCCGAGCGGCGGCCCTTCATCGACCTCGATCTCGGGGATCGTCGGGGCGCCGAAGTCCGCGCGGAAGCGGTAGGACTCGAGGCGGGTGAGCTGGACGTGGAAGGTGTCGGACATGGGAATGTGAGTGAGAGAATCTGGACGCCGGGCAAGTCTAGCGGGCGGACCGACGCGCTCACGAACCGGGACGAACGCCTGGCCTTGTCCCGAGGGGAGCTGGCGCTATCCTTCCTGCATGGGGGCCATGGAGGAGTCCCTGGCGCGAGTCGCATGGCCGCGATTCCTGCAGGGAGGAAGCGCAGAGGAGATCGCCGCCAGGCTCTCCCAGGGAGATCCGCTGGAACTCGGTCCACGCTCGGCGCGCCGGCTGCGTGAGCATTGGTTCCTGCTCGACCCAGACCGACTCCAGCACCGAGCGCTGGCCGTGTGTGCGCACGCCGCCGCGAAGGAGCCTCCGCCTTCGGAGCTCGGCGACTGGGCACTCGCGAAGATCGACCTGGCGATCGAGCAACTCGTGCGCGCGGACCTCGAGGCAGAGCGCGCCCATCCGGAGCTCGTGAGTGACGAAGAGAAGGAGTTCCTGCTCTTGACCGAGTGCCTCGCAATCGAGCCCGAGCTGGTGCGTGCCGCATCGGTCGCGTTCAACGCGCTGGATGAGCTGCCACGACGCGCGTTCTTCGAGCTCATGATCGAGGGCCGTGAGGTCCCGGAGGTGATCGAGGCCGGCCCCTGGGACGAAGACGGCCTGTATCGGGCCATCCAGCTGGCACTTGCCGCGCTCGGCCTTGACGCCCAAACCCGGACGGCGGACGATCCTCCGCGCAGGAAGAAGTCATGACGAACGCGCCCGAGATCGCTCCGGAGATCCGCGGCCTGCTCGAGGAGCTCGTTGCGGATCCACGTTCGTCCATCCGCCTCGTCCCGCGCCGACCGCTGCGCTACTGGTTCGACAGCGACGAGACGATTCGCCCGCGGGAAATCTCTGGGACGAAGCTCGAGCGGCACATTCTCGAGGTGCATCGGGAGGAGCTGGCGGATTCCCTCTTGGCGGCCGCGAGGATCGCCTATTGGAAGGCCCCGCAATTCGCTCATTGGCCCCGAGACGCCGAAGGGCGAGTCTTCAATCCCGACGAAGCCGAGAGTCGCTGGCGGCGGAGGGGCGGCGAGCCAAGGGATGCGGCCAGGAGCGAAGACGTCGAGCTGCTTCGTCGGTGCTTGGAGGGGGGGCTTCACTCCTACGACGCGTTCTCGCTGGCCAAGGCTTCCCTTGGAGTCGTACCGCGTGATGAAGCACGCCTGTACCTTGGGATCACGGTGCCGTGGGATCGTCCCAGGACGGCTATGCAGATGCTCACGCGCCTCGAATCGCGAGCTTGCATGCACATCGCTTCCGATGCGGCGAGGCATGTTGCGGCCCGCCTGTGTTGTGTAGGTCGCTTGCGCGACGCCCAGGCGAAGTACCGCCTAGCGCTCCAAGTCGATCCAGGTGTCTGGGTTGGACACCTCTATGTGTTCAATCTCAGCTGCTGCCTTGGAGATCGAGACCAAGCGGGTAGACAGGCGAGAGAAGCGGACGGCATGAAAATGGACGGCAGGAATGAGAGAGCCGTGCTCTCCGAAGCGCTTGCCATCCTACGTCAATGGTTTTCCGAGAAGCCGGCTTTGAAGGCAGTGGCCAGGAAATGCGCGTACGATATTCACAAGGACCTTCCCCGGCCGCTGGTTGCAGTTTGCGAGGTGTACTCGTCATGAGCGACAATCAGAGGAGATCCGCGGTGAGGGTTGCGATTCTGCTCGCAATGGCCCTGATCTGCGGACGAGTGATTCTTGCGCAGGGACATACCCCTCCGTTTCGGCCGACGGTGGGGCAGGCGACCGGGACCGTAGCCGTGCTCTTCCCCCCCCGCAATCCCTAGGCGCGATCCGACGATGAGCAGGTCGCGCTCGATCGCAGGACTACTTGCGGGGCTGGGGGTCGTCTTCGTCCTGTGGTGGGTCCGAGGTGGTCTCGGTGAAAATGCGCCTACCCTCGACACCGCAGTCATGTCCGAGGGAATTCTTGACCGGGGACGCGAAGTTCAGGTTCCCGAGCAGGGAGCGGGGTCGAGGAGTGAGTTGCCCCCAGATGCAAGCGCCCTGCTCGCAGGCCTAATCGCGGATCCGGACGGTCGGCCGATAGAAGGCGCGCAGGTCCTGTGGATGGCGCTCCAGCCGGAGGATGTCGAGCTCACGCCGGCGTGGCCGAATGCAAGCTGGGGAGTTCCCGTCCGTGCAACAACCAGTACGGAGTCGAACACGAAGGGTGCCTTTGCCTTCGAAGCGGCTCCGCAGACGGAGCTCGCACACGGCTCGATTCTTGTCGCCTATGCACCCGGGCATCTTCCGGGGGGGCTCGACCTCGCGCGACGAAGGGAAGAGTGGCCTTCGCCGGCTCGGGTCGTCCTCGATCCGGCGCCCTCGATCGACGTACTGGTGGTCGATGCTGGAGGACGCCCCCAGAGCGGCGCTAGGGTTCATCACGCGATCGGGTTCCGGGGTCCTGCTGGTCCAGGTCGAGCGCAGCACGAGCGCTTCTTCGCCCAGGATGCCGTAACAGGCCCCGACGGACACGCCGCCATGATTGCGTTCCCCGGCGATCAGGCGTTTTGGGCCGAGAAGGACGACCTCGTCTCTCGTCCTTGGGAGGGACTTCAGCCGCACAAGGTCGTGCTGACCCTCGAGGCTGCATTCTTGCTCAGCGGGACGCTGACCATGGCGAGCTGGGCAGACTGGGACCCAGACTACCGGGGAGAACGGCGGATCCTGGTCTCGGGGCAACACGGCAACCTGTGGTGGCCCCTGGCGCGCTTGCGCGATGTCGAGCCGGGCGAATGGGGGCCGCTGCGAGTTCCACTGGGAGGCTACGGCGCCTTCCGGGTACGTCTCGAGGGGGCGCCGATTGTCCCGATCGAGCAGACCTTCGAGCCGCCCAAAGCCTCCGAGCATCGCCACATCGAATTCTCTGCCGAGCGCCAAGAGGCCCTATGGCTCTTCGTCCAGGACGAACAGCAGGTCCCGATCACCACGGCCGTGGCAGAGGCACGCTGGGAGGGCTTCTTTGGCGAGCAGCGAGTGGAGGGTGCATCGCGGAGCGACGGACGCATCTTCCTCGGCTCGATTCCACCCGGGCCGGTCTACTGCCGTGTGTGGGCGCCAGGCTACGGGCCAGCGATCCTCCAGACCTCAGTTCCGACTCCGGACATGATTGTCGTCGACCTCCAGCGCGGCGGTCGACTCCACGGGAAGTGCGTGTTCCGGGGCGAGCCGGTCGAGGATTTCGAGACGATCTACTCGAGCTCGGGCACGGTCCGCCTGAGCCACAGCAAGACGTTTCTCGGGCGAAAGGACGGCTCCTTCGAACTCGAAGTGGGAACAGGGGACTGGTCCGTCTACGCGGCGAGCCCGTCCCATCCCAACGGCAAGGCCGTGTCCGTGCGCGTAGCCGCGGATGCGGACGAGGAGATCTTGCTCGAGCTTCCAACGGCGATCCGGGGCGGAGGCCGGGTCGTCGACCCGGAGGGCGAGGGCGTCCCCAATGCTCGCGTGCAACCCTATTCCTCGGGCGGCATGGAACCCACGTTTCCCTGGGGGCCGCCCGCGATCACCGACGCGGATGGGAGATTCGAGCTGGAAGCCTTCGTGGAGGGCTCCAACTGGATCACGATCGAGGCCGAAGGGCTCGCGCGTCTGCAGGTCAAGTCACTCGCGCGCTCCACGGACTTCCTGGACTGGGGCGAAATTCACCTCGCAAGACCTCAGGCCCTGGAGGTGTCGTTGATCGGCATGGAGTGGCTCGACGGGATCCACCCCGGCCAGATCCACGCGTACACCGGGGAAGGGTACATCCTTCCGCCCACGCCTTTCGACGCGGCCGGAACAGTCCGATTCGACGCGGTGCCGCCCGGGCTCGTCAAGCTCGCGATCGGGATGCCGGACGGGGCCTTCTCCCGCCTGGATCTGAAGCTCGACGCGGGCGAGAGCTGGGCCTTCGAGCACAAGGTCGCGGGAGACCGTCGACTGGCCATTCGTGTGCTAGATGCGAGGGGTGAGCTCTTGTCCCCGCCACCGAGCGTGTACATAGCAGCTCAGGAGACATCGGGTTTGTTCGTCGTGCGCTGGGCACCAACCGGGGAGGAAGGGTTCGCGCACTTCGAGGGCATCCGATCGGAGCAGGTCCAGGCGCTCGTCCTCGACTACGCCAACCAGACCCTCGCAACCAGAGACATCGCGCTCGACCCGCATGGCGAGCGGCAGGTCGACATCCGAATCGGGGACCACCCGCTCCGAGTGAGGGTGGTGGATGGCGAGGGCGTCGCCGTGACTCGGGCATGGGTGACCCTCTTCTCGGCCGACGGAGCCAGGGTCCTGGCCGTGGATGACACCGGCGCCGACGGTTGGGCCGAGCTCTTCGTGGTCGATGTGGGGCCGGCGTTGCTGGAGGTGAGGCACGGGATCGCGGGGATGAGGCACGGCATCCCGATCGACGCCTCGGTTCCTGAGCACGAAGTGATCCTCGATGCGCGTGGACGGCTCGAGCTCCGTCTCGTCGATGGTGGGCAGCCCCTCGTTGGCGTGACCGCCCTCCTGGAGACGACCGGTGGAACCGCATTGAGCGTGCCCGTGGAGACGGATGCCCAGGGACTGGCCCACTACGAGCCGCTCGGTCAGGGCCGGTATCACTTTGCTTTCCGCCGCGCCGACTGCTGGCCCACCGTCCTCGACATTGACCTCGAGGCCGACGAGCAGGTTCATCGGGACGTCCAGATGCGGCGCCTCGCCAACGTTCGGATCGCCGTGCGGAATCGAGAGGGGTTGCCGGTTTCGGCGGTCGCGATCGAGCTTCACTCGGAGGAGTTCGGTGACTCGGTGGCGTCGTGGCTCGCACAGAAGCGGGTCGACAGCGGGACTGGGCTCGTCTCCGACAGGCAAGGCGAGATCCGGATCGATGGCCTGCCGCGCGGTGGCTACGTCTGGAGCGTGTCCGGGGCACAGATCGGCGGTGCATTCGAACTCGCCCCGTCCGAGACCGGGCAGGTCCTGATCCAGCTGGCCGAATAGCGGCGGGGCCACCAGGCGCGGCGTTCGCGACTGCCGTTCGCGATGAAACGGCAGCCCAGGCCCGAGCATCGAACGGGCGAACCGAAGGACGGAAGGACCTCCCCAATGAAGCTCGCCCTCATCGCTCCCCTCGCTGCCCTCCTCACCGCCTGCGCCGGCCCGAAATTCGCTCCTGCCGTGGCCTCGAGCGCCCTCTCGCCGGCCACGCGCGAGTACCTGCTCGATCCCGGGCGGCTGGCCGTGCTCGGGTACGACGTGGTCAGCTACTTCCCCGAGGGCGGCGCGAAGCCGGTGCCGGGGAAGCCCGAGCTGCGGGCCGAGCTCGACGGGGTCGTGTACTACTTCGCGACGCCCGAGCACCGCGCGCTGTTCCAGGCCGACCCTGCGCGCTTCCGGCCGGCCTTCGGCGGCTGGTGCGCGCACGCGATGGCGGACGGCGGGCGCAAGGTGATCATCAACCCGACCAATTACCTGCTCACGCGCGGGCGGCTGTTCCTCTTCTACAAGACCTTCTGGGCCGACGCGGTCCCGAACTGGAACAAGGACCCGGAGCGCTACGAGCCCGAGGCCGACGAGTGGTGGCGCAAGATCTCGGGTGAGGCCCCGCGCAAGCCGCTCGGCTGACCAACTGACCAGGGGACGCCGGAACGAGCGCGGCCGGACCAGCTAGCCCCGGCCCGGCGCCGTCCACAGCGCCAGCAGCAAGAGGATCAGCCCCAGGTTCAGCGGGTCGAGCACCGTCGCGCGCAGGCAGGCGATGGCCACCTGGCGCCGCAGCCAGGGACGCTCGAGGCCGAGCGGCGCGAGGCGCTGCTCCCAGCTGGCGGCGAAGCGCACCAGGCGCGCGAGGCCCGTCACGGTCCAGGTCAGGCCCAGCGCGAAGGTCACGCCGCGCACGAAGACGTAGGGCTCGATCACGGCGGGCCGGGGCGGCTCGTGAACCAGTAGAGCGCGAGGTAGACCAGCGAGGAGACCACCAGCACCAGCAGCGACAGGCGCACCTCGCGCTTCTTGACGGCGATGGAGTGCTCGATCGCCTCCTTGATGCGCTCGGCCTCGGCCTCGAGCGCGCGGCGCATGGCGCGCACGGCGCGTTCCTCGAGGTCGTCGGCGCTCTTCTCGTAGAGCGAGCTCATCGCGCGCTTGGCGCGCTCCTCGAGGTCGGCCGCGCGCGCTTCGTAGGCCTGCGCGACCACGCGCTGGG
>CAZWAY010000009.1:0-104726 GCA_964631945.1 uncultured Planctomycetaceae bacterium | reverse complement strand
CCTGGACGCGACCGCCAACGACAACGTCACGCCCGCCAGCCAGTTCCCCGGCGCCCTAGGCGTCGAGCTGGCGGTCTGGAAGGCCATCGTCGAGTGGGGCAGCCTGCTGCACGGCGACGGCACCGGCGACCCCGTCGGTGGCAACACGCTCGGCAACGGTGCCGCCAACTTCGACGCCTTCTGGTCCGGCAACACCAGCGGCATCGGCACCAACAACAACAACATCGTCTCCTCGCTGACGACCTGCGGCGGCGGCGGCACGCTGGCCTTCACCGAGACGCCGATCTCGGACGGCTGGCGCATCCGCTTCTGCGACGAGTGGACCTGGAACGACGGCCCGGCCTCGATCGGCTTCACCTTCGACATCCAGGGCGTGATGTGCCACGAGTACGGGCACGCGCTCGGCCTCGGCCACTCGGCCACCGGCGCGGCCACCATGGCGCCCTCGGTCAGCCAGGGCTCGACCACGATCCGCTCGATCCACGCCGACGACATTTCCGGCATCCAGTGCGTCTACGGCGTGGCCTCGGCCACCAAGCCCACGATCACGGCCACGGTCGCGAGCGCGGGCACGCTGACCATCTACGGCACGCAGTTCGGCGGCTCGGGCAACGAGGTGTGGTTCAACAACAACACCGTGTCCGCGACCGGAGTCGACCCGATCGTGCGCGTGACCGGCGTGGGCTCCAGCGGGGGCGGCACGGTCATCTCGGTCACGATTCCGGCCGGAGCCGCGCCGGGCGACGTGATGGTCAACAAGTCGGGTTCGGGCGGCGCCACGCTCTCGAACGCGTTCCCGACGGACCTGGTGGGCACCTTCGGCTCGCCTCCGTTGCCGCACCCCACCCTCAGCAACGTCACGCCCGCGAACATCGATGCCCTGATCCCGGGTACGGCCAAGACCATCACGCTGAGCGGGGCCAACCTCGACCAGACGACTTCCGTCCAGCTGAACGGGGACGCGATCCCGGCCTCGCGCTGGACCATCGTGAACCCGAGCACGATCACGCTGGACATGCCGCAAGCGCCGCTCGGGTTCAATGGCCTGGCCGTGGCCGATGCCTCCACCACGAGCGAGTTCTTCGTCACGGTGGTCGCGCCGGCGACGCCCAAGCTCGAGTGGGGCACGGGCGATGCCGGCAACGTGGTCGACAAGGACAATGGCCTCGACATGATCCTGTCGGGCCAGGTCGGAGACCTGCACGTGGTGGTCAGCTCGCCGAACGGCGTGCCGACCTCGCTCGCCTTCCTCGGCGTCCGCTCGCTCCCGGGAGGCGGGGCGACCCTGGCCCGCCCCGGCGGCTACCGCATCCCGGCCGAGGGCTGGATTTCGGTGCACATCCCTGCGCTCCCGGATCCGACCGTCGTCGGCGCCAACTGGTTCGCCAAGAGCTTCGCGGTCGTGCATCCCGGTCCGCTCGCTGGAAGCAACAGCCAGTCCATCACGCTGGTTCCCTGAGCCTGACCGAGTCCTCACCGAGCACGCGGCGACACGCTCGTCCCCGTGCTCGGTGAGTGGCCAGGAATAATCCGGATCGGGCCCGTGGCTGACGAGCTCGGCCGGCCTAAGGATCTTCGACGGGTCGAGTCTCTCTCCCTCCTCATCTGGCTCGGCCCACAGGGAGCGCCTGCGCACACCTCCTCGCGCGGCGCTCCCGTTTTTTTGTCCGCTACGACCCGCTCAGATCCAGCCAGCCTCCGCGCGGTAGATACGGGCATCTGCCTCGCTGAAGCAGCAGAAGGTGACTACCCTCAGGCGGCCCTCGCTCCGCCCGAGCCACTCCCGGGTAGTGGCGAGCGCGATGCGCGCCGCCAGGACCTTCGGGAAGCGGTAGGCTCCGGTGGAGATGCACGGGAAGGCCAATCCGAACGCCCCGACCTCCTCGGCCAGGGTCAGACTGGCGCGGTAGCACGAGGCGAGCAGGGCCTCCTCGCCCCGACCGCCTCCACTCCACACCGGCCCGACAGCATGGATCACCCAGTGGGCCGGCAGGCGGTGCCCTCGGGTTAGGCGGGCTTGGCCCGCCGGACACCCGCCGAAGGCGCGGCACTCCTCCAGCAGGGCCGGCCCAGCCGCGCGATGGATGGCCCCGTCGACGCCTCCCCCGCCGAGCATTCGCTCGTCAGCCGCGTTCACGATCGCATCGACCCTCAGGGTGGTGATGTCGGCCACGACGACGTCGAGGCGCGCATCGCGGCCGGAGGGGGGCATACGTGTGCAGTGTAGGTCGGCGGCCACCGCCGGACGGAGGGCTCGATTGCCCGCTTGCCTTCGCCCGTGGTGAAAGGCAAGACGCTTCCACCATGGGGCAGACCCGCGGACCGGTCTTCGTGCTCGCGCTGGTGGGAGCGCTCGCCCTCGGAACCGGCATCGCCTACTGGCTCGATCGCATGGAGCGCCGCGACTGGCGCGCCGGGAGCCCAACGGAAGAGGACGCCCAGACCGCAGCGACCCGGCGCACGGCGTCGGCGGGTCGGGGGAGCCTCCGCGACGAAGGGCGCAGCCCCCCGGCGCTCGTCACGGAGGAGGCGCGATCGGCGGCGGCCGAGCCCACCCCGGGCAGGCTCACGGGACGCGTCCTGGACGCGAACGGACAGCCGCTGGCTGGCGCGCGGATCGTGCTGTCCCTCGCCGAGGCCCGCGGGTTCGAAGTGCTCGACCCCGGGGCCGCGCTCGCCTCCCTGCCCGTGGCCGAGGGTCTCAGCGGCCAGGACGGTCGCTTCCATCTCACGCTGCAGCGCGGGGTGCCGGTGGACGTCCAGGTCATGCTCCTCGGTTACGTCGACGAGGTCCGCGCCGACGCCTACGCTGGACAGGAGCTCGAGCTGGTGCTCACGCCCGGTGTGCGTCTCTTCGGCACGCTCACGCGCGCACGCGACGGCGTGCCCGTGCCCGGCGCGCGCGTGCGTGCCTTCCGCCTGGGAGGTCCCGCCAGCCTCGAGCGCGAGACCACCAGTCGCGCCGACGGCTCCTACGAGCTGTTCCTGCCGTTCCGCGAGGACGCGCGCCTGGAGGTCGTGCCCGAGGAACTGCTGGCAACGGACTGGCTCGAACTCGAACTCGGCCCCGGCGACGCAGGCCGGAAGGACGACGCATGCCGAAAGGACGTCGTGCTCCAGGACGGAATGCTCCTGACGGGCCGCGTGACGGCGGCGGACACGGGTCGAGCCCTGCCCGACGCGGTCGTGGGCGAGGGCTGGTGGTTCCGGCGCGCGGTCACGTGCGACGCGCGCGGCGAGTACCAGTTGCGCGGCTTCGGCGCGCCCGGAGTGCGCGAGGTCGCCGCGCGCGCGAGTGGTCATGCCACCGCTCACAAGACGGCCGCGCAGGCGGATCCGGAGGGCGTCGTGCGTCTCGACTTCGCGCTCGAGCCCGCGCGAGCGGTCCACGGCCGGGTGGTGGACGAGAACGGCGCACCGCTGGCCGGGGCCTACGTGGCCGCGGTGGCCTCCGAGTTCGACCAGGCCGGGCAGCACACCGACTGGGTCTCGACCCACAGCGACGAACAGGGGTGCTATCGCCTGGGCGAACTCTCGCGCGCGCTCGGACACGCGCTGCTGATCACGCGCCGTGGCTACGGCACGCAGGTCCACGACTTCCCGGAGAGCGAGTTCGACGCGCCCGAGCTCGAGCTGGCGGACATCGTGCTGCGGCGGCCCGCGCTGCTGGCCGGGCGCGTGGAGGACCCGCACGGCGCTGCGCTCGCCGACGTCGAGCTCGAGCTGAGCGGCTGGAACCACGATCGCTACCGCTTCACGAGGACCCCCACCGCGCGCGCCCGGGGTTACGTGGACCGGCGCTCGGTGCGCAGCGATTCCGTGGGGCGCTTCTGGTTCGGCGACCTCTCGGCCGGGCGATACCGTCTCGTGACGCGCGTCGTGGGACGCCCCGAGAGCGCCCCGCTCGAGCTCGAACTCGTCACGGGCGAGCAGCGCGAGGACGTGGTCCTGCGCCTCGACGCCGGGGGCGTGGTGCACGGTCACGTCCAGGACGAGGGCGGACGCCCGCTCGCAGGCGTGTACGTGTCGGCCCAGGGCGAGCTCCTACGCGACCCCGCCGCGCGCCCGGCCGGGCACGTGCACGTGCGCACGGGCGCGGACGGCCGGTTCGAGCTCGCCGGACTGCCCGAGGGCGAGTACACGATCCGGGCCTACCCGCTCGATGGGGCCAGCCCGGGTGCGGGCGAGCCCTGGCTGCCCGCGACGGTCGAGCACGTCGCGACCGGGGCACCGCCGATCCGGATCGAGCTCCGCCGCGGCGCCAGCATCCGCGGGCGCGTGCTCGACGCGCGCGGCGCCCCGCTCTTCGGCTACGTCGTGGCCGCGGTGGCCAAGGGACGGGCCGAGGAGTACTCCCAGACCGATGGCGAAGGGCGCTTCAGCCTGAGCGTGCCGCGCGATTCACGCTGGACGCTCGAAGTGCGCGGAGCCCCGCTGCACGCGGACTTCCACAGGGTGTTCTTGCGCCGAGAAGGCGTGCCGGCGGGCTCCCAGGACCTGGAGCTACGCCTCGACCCCTGAGGCGGCCGGGCTCAGCGCCGCAGGCAGTAGAGCCGCTGGCTCCCGCGCAGGAGCAGCGCATCGCCCGCGACCGCCGGGCTGGACCAGAAGAGATCGTCGAGTCGCCCCCGTCCGACGACCTGGAACTCCGGCCCGACCTGCACGAACACCGCCCGCCCCTCCTCGTCCAGCAGCAGGAGCTTGTCGCCGATCACGAGCGGCGAGGCGGCGATCGTGACCAGCTCGGGCACGCGCTCCTTGTAGAGCTGCTCGCCCGTGCTCGCGTCGCGGCAGGTGAGCAGCGTCTCGCTGGCGATGTAGAGCAGGCCGTCCACCCCGACGGGCGAGGGCATGCCCGGCGAGGCCGATTTCTG
Source organism: uncultured Planctomycetaceae bacterium (assembly GCA_964631945.1). Lineage (GTDB taxonomy): Bacteria > Planctomycetota > UBA1135 > UBA1135 > JABFRZ01. The sequence continues at coordinate 99,852 of CAZWAY010000009.1, read as the reverse complement.
GGCCCAGGCCTGGCCCTTGACCTCGCTCGAGCCGGCCACCGGCGAGAGATCGCCGTTCGAACCGGCCGGGAGCGCGTAGAGCGGCGGATTCGCCATCGGGCTGGCCTGACCGAAGTACAGACGCTCCGGGTCGGCGCCGAAGGAGCACGAGCCCGGCCCGTACACGCCCGCGATGCGCCACAGCTCCTTGCCCGTCGACGGATCGTGGCTGGTGATGAGCTTCTCGCCCGAGGTCACGAGCTCGACGCGCTCCTGGTTGTGCCACACGAGCGGCGAGGCCCACGAGGTGGCGGGCGACTCGCGCTGCACACGCCACGACTCCTTGCCGCTCTGCGCCTCGAAGCACACCAAGAAGGCCTGATCGGCGTTGAAGCACTGCACGAAGATCTTGCCCTCGTGGATCGCGGGCGAACTGGCCGTGCCGTAGCCCTGCATCACGGGATGGGCGCCGAGCTCCGCCTTCCAGCGCGTCTTGCCGGCCGGATCGAAGGCCGCGAGCGTGCCGGTGGCGCCGAAGTAGGCGTACACGCCTTGCGCGTCGGCCACAGGCGTCTCGGTGGCGTAGGTGTTCGAAGGGTGGATCGGGAACTTCGGCTTGCCCGTGGCGGCGCTGGCCGACCACTTCTGCTTGCCGCTGGCAAGGTCGAAGGCGAGCACGCGCCAGTCGATGCTGGTGTCGGGCGGGGCTCCGGCCTTCATCGTGCGCGGGTCGCCGACGCCCGCCTCCATCCCCATCGGCGTCGCGAGCCCCGAGCCTACCGCGGTCGTGAGGTACACCGTCCCGCCCACGACCACCGGCTGCGACCAACCCTGCCCCGGGACCTCGACCTTCCAGGCCACGTGCTCCGTCTCCGACCAGTCCAGCGGGACCTTCGCGGCCGGGACGGCACCGGTCCCGTGCGGGCCGCGGAACTGCGGCCAGTCCGAGTTCCCCGAGGACGAAAGCGACGAGAGCCCCGACAGGACGAGCAGCGCGATGGTTTGCATGCGGGCATTCTCGGGCAGCCCGCGAGGGCGCGTCAAACGCGGCGGGAGCGCGCGGCGACGCTCCACCGCGCGGGGCCGGAAAAAATGACAATGCGTGGTCGATTCGAGGGCGAGCGCCAATGCTGGCTGTCGACCGCCGCGCGTGTGGAGGGAACCGGGGAAAGCCGGGGTTCGTCCCAGCATGGCCCGGATGCCGCAGATAGGATCGCTTGTCCGGTCCTGCCCCCACCCCTGGCGCGCGGCCTCCCCCACGCGTCGCACTTCCGGTCCTTCTCCATGCTCCGTCTCCTCGCTTCCCTCGGCGCCGTTTCGTTGCTGGCTCTCCCGCTCGCGGCCCAGGTCGCCACCACCTCGGCCGACTTCGAGCAACCCGGAACCCAGCCCGGCGACCTGAACGCGCCCATCAACCCGGTCAGCGCCTGCACCTTCTGTCACGCCGGCTGGAACGAAGCCCAGGAGCCCTTCGAGCGCTGGGCCGGCAGCATGATGGCGAACTCGATGCGCGACCCGGTGTTCCAGGCCGCGATGACGATCGCCAACCAGGACATGACGGGCGCGGGCGAGCTGTGTCTGCGCTGCCACACGCCGGGCGGCTTCGTCGAGGGACGCGCGACGCCGGCCGACGGCTCGGCCCTGGTCGGACAGGACTTCGACGGGGTGAGCTGCCACGTGTGCCACCGCCTGGTCGACCCGATCGCCGACATCGCCAATCCGCCCGAGGACCCGGGCATCCTGATGGCCCTCGCGCAGGCGCCGGCGACCTCGCACGGTGGGCAGTTCGTGGTCGATCCCGACGACCGGCGCCGCGGCCCCTTCGACCTCGGGCCGAACTTCTTCTGGCACCAGTGGAGGCAGTCGCCGTACCACCGCGAGTCGCTGCTGTGCGCGACTTGCCACGAGGTCTCGAACCCGGCCTTCACGCGCAACGGCGGCGCGACGCCGAGCGCGAGCGATACCTACGTGCTCGGGACGCTCGGCACGCCCCACCCGACGCACGCCAAGACCGACGAGTTCCCGATCGAGCGCACCTTCACCGAGTGGAGCCTGTCCTCCTTCGCCGCGGGGCCGATCGAGATGGGCGGCCGCTTCGGCGGCAACCAGACGGCCGTGAGCACCTGCCAGGACTGCCACATGCCGACCACCACCGGCACCGCCTGCCAGCCGTTCCTCGAGGGTGAGACGCGCACCGATCTGCCGCAGCACGACTTCAACGGCGCCAACTCGTGGGTGCCCCTGGCGATCTACGAGCTCGACCAATCGCTCGCGCTCTACGACGAGACCATGGTGAACGGCGAGCCCCTGGCGGTCTTCGAGGCCGCCGTCGCGCGCAACCAGGCCATGCTGCGCGCGGCCAGCGACCTGGCCCTGCGCAGGGTCGGCAACGATCTGGTCGCGCGCATCACGAACCAGACGGGCCACAAGCTGCCCACCGGGTACGGCGAGGGCCGGCGCATGTGGCTCAACGTGAAGTTCAAGACCTACGCCGGCGCGCTGCTGGCGGAGCACGGCTACTACGACGAGGCCGGGGCGAACCTCACCACCAACGACACCAAGGTCTACGAGATCCTGCACGGACTCGATGCGGCCATGGCGACCTTGACCGGGCTCCCGGCGGGCGAGTCGTTCCACTTCGCGCTCAACAACACGCTGGTCAAGGACAACCGCATCCCGCCGCGCGGCTTCGACAACGCGGCCTTCGAGGCCGGTCAGGCCCACCCGGTCGGGGCCAGCTACGCCGACGGCCAGTACTGGGACGACACCGCCTTCCCGATCCCCGTCGGCGCCGACTTCGCGGTCGTGTCGGTCTACCACCAGACGAGCTCGAAGGAGTACATCGAGTTCCTGCGCGACGAGAACACGACCGACAACAAGGGCAACATCGTCCACGACCAGTGGGTCGCGGCCGGGATGAGCGCGCCGGTGCTGATGGACCGCAAGTGGTTCCGCTTCAAGAAACTCAAGCCCAAGCAGCTGTGAGCGCGCCGCAGCAGGAACGACCGGTCTTCGCGTCGCGTCCTACGATCAAGAGCGTCTGGCAGGAGTACCGCATCTACTCCGACCGCGTCGAGCTCGACCTGAACCTGTACGGCACGATCCGCGTGCCGCTGGACGACATCGCCACGGTCGCGACGCGCCCGAAGGGCGTGATCTTCGACGTGGTCCGCGGCGACTACGGCCTGAAGGACATGCTGCGCACGCTCAAGCTCGACTGGGCCGACCTGAACGAGCACGTCGTGATCGAACGCGAGCACGGGGTCTTCCGGCAGTTCCGCCTGACGCCCGAGGACCCCGAGGAGTTCGTGCGCCAGCTCGAGGCCGTGCGCGCGCGCCGCGCCGGTCACGCGGGATAGGCCTCAGCGCTCGACGAAGATCGGGTTCGTGATCGCCAGCGCCTCGGGCAGGCTCAGGGCCCAGAAGGGCGCGTCCACCCGCGCGCCATGGGCCACGGCCACGACCCACGAGGAGGCGCGCGGAAGCGCGAAGCGCACGACCCGCAGCTTGCGGTTGGGCTGGTCCCCCGGCGCAGCGTCGTCGAGTGCGACGCTCGCGGCCACGGCGCCGTTCACCACCAGATCGAGACGGCGCGGCGTGACCCACGAGGGGTGGCGCACGTCGATGCGCGCCTCGAGCGCGTCGCCGGCCGCGTGCACGGTCGCGCCCATGCCCTGCCCGTCGATCGCGATGTCGGCGAACATCCCGAGACTCACGCTCACGCGCCCCTCCAGGAAGGCGCGACAGGCCGCATCCACGTCGATCGCGGCCGGGTCGTCGCTCGCGCTCGGGACGTAGGTACGTCCCTGACCGGCGATCACGCCCACGGCGTGCGAGTCGGACGCCCCCACGCCCGTGAAGCGCTGGCCGGCCTCGAGCAGCGCGTACCAGGCGGGCAGCACGAGCTCGGGCGGCGAAGTGGGTGCGTCCGAGTTGACGAGCTCGATGCAGTCGAAGGTGAACTCCTGCCCGGCGGCATTGCGCCCCGTCTTCTCGTCGAAGCCGAACTTCGTGAGCGGATCCTTGCCGTCCTCCGGCCAGCGTGGATGGTTGAGGATCACGACCCTCGCGCCGCGCGCGCGGATCCCGGCCACGAGCTTCTTCCAGTCCGTCTCCTCGTGCGGCGGGATGGGCTGGGCCGGATCGAGCGGGAAGGCGTTCATGTGGCCGTTGTCGGTGGTGACCTCGTTCCCGACCACGGGCGTGAAGTACGGCCCCAGTCCCAGCTGCCGCTGCAGCGGCCGGTAGTCGGTCTGGTGGTTGTGGTCGGTGGCCACGGCCAGCTCGATGCCCTCGCCGGCCAGCGTCACCAGGCGCTCCTCCACGCTCGCGTCCCCGTGCCCGCTGTAGGTGAGCGTGTGGAGGTGCGTGTCGGCCGCGATCCAGCCGCGCGTGTCGACCTCGCGCTCGAGCGCCAGCGCGAGCGTGGTGCTCTGGCCCTGGACGACCTCGAGCTCGCGCGAGTCCGCGCTCCACTCCATCCCGCGCGAGGCCCACACGCGCACGCGTCCCGCCGGTAGCTCGAGCACCGCCAGCCCGTCGCTCGTGTAGGCGATGCCGGGCCGCACGGCGGTCGTGGGACGCTCGGCGTAGTAGAGCTCGACCGGGTTCGCGCGCGCCCCGTCCCCGCCCGCCTCGACCACGGTGAGGCGCGCCGGAAGCAGGCGCTCGCTGCCCCGTTCGCTGACACGCACCTCGACCCGTCCGAGCCGGGCGACCTCGCGCAAGCTGCGTTCGATCAGGCGCACGCGCCCGACCGTCAGGTCGTCGTCCGCGCGGTCCAGGGCGCGCACCGCGAGCGTGTTCCGGCCCTCCGCGATGCACGCCGCCGGCACGGGGTACCAGCCCACGCGCAAGTCGTCGTTGACCTTCTTCAGGCGCGCGAACTCCCGCCCGTTCAGCTCCAGCACCCAGTCGTTGTCCACGTCGCGCGCCGCGATCTCGAGCAGCCACTCGCGCTCGTTCGCGCGTGACTCGAACACGATCACCAGCGGCGACGGCTCCGGCCGGGCCGGGCCCTCCGTCCACTCCGGCTTCTCGCCATCGCCCAGATGGTGCATGGACGCATCGAGCACGCGCCATTCGCCCGAACCTTGCCGCAGGCCGAGGCCGAAGGCCGCGCAAGCGAGCGCGAGGAAACTCGCGCGCACGAACAGGCGCGTCCGGCTCATGGCTCGTTCACGACCGCCACGGCGGCGGCTACCCCAGCGCGCGCGCGACCAGGTACTCCTGCTCGGCCGCGTGTCGGCGGTAGGAGCCCGTGGCGGGACTCGGGGACTGCGGGCGGCCGGCGTAGCGCACGTTCCAGCCGAGGTCGACGAAGCGCTGCAGGAGGTAGCTCCAGGGGCCCATGTTCTTGGGCTCCTCCTGGCACCACACGAGCTCGGCTCCGCTGGCGCGCGCGACGATCGCCTGGAGCGCGGCGCGCGGGAAGGGATAGAGCTGCTCGAGGCGCACGAGCTCGACGTCGGCGACGCCTTGCTCGGCGCGCTTCGCAGCCAGGTCGTAGAAGACCTTGCCGCACGAGAACACCACGCGCCGCGGCTGGGCCGGCCGCGCGGGATCCGGCACGACCTCCTGGAAGGCGCCCGCGGCGAAGGCCTCGATCGCGCTGGCGGCCTCGGGCGCGCGCAGCAGCGACTTGGGGGTGAACACGACCAGCGGGCGCTTGGTGGTCGCGCGCCCTTGCCGCCGCAGGAGGTGGAAGTACTGGGCCGAGCTGGTGCAGTTCGCGACCGTGGCGTTGCCGTTGGCGCACAGCGCGAGGAAGCGCTCCATGCGCGCGCTGGAGTGCTCGGGACCCTGCCCGTCGTAGCCGTGCGGGAGCAACAGCACGAGCCCGCTCTTCTCCTTCCACTTGGCCTCGCCCGCGAACACGAACTGGTCGAGCGGGATCTGCGCGCCGTTGACGAAGTCGCCGAACTGCGCTTCCCACAGCACCAGCGCGCGCGGACGCGCCAGGGCATAGCCGTACTCGAAGCCGAGCGCGGCCTCCTCGGAGAGCAGCGAGTCCCAGGCCTCGAACGAGGTCCCGGCGGCGGCCACGGTCCGCAGCGGCACGTGGTCCTTCTCGCTCACCTGGTCGCGGATCACCGCGTGCCGCTGGCTGAACGTGCCGCGCCCCGAGTCCTGGCCGGCCAGTCGGATCGGCACGCCCTCGGCGACCAGCGTCCCGAAGGCCAGAGCCTCGGCGCAGCCCCAGTCCACGCCCAGCTCGCCGCGCACCATCTGCTCGCGCCGGCGCAGCTGGCGCAGGAGGTTCGGGTGCACGACGTGGCCCTCGGGCATGCGGTTGAGCGCATCGACCAGCTCGACCAGGCGTGCGCGCTCGACGCCGGTGGCCGGCGAGGGTGCCTCCGCGTAGTCGCCCGGATCGTCGTCGTCGAGGTCGATCAGCTTGTCGAGCGGCGGCTCGGGCTGGACCTCGGCCACGCTCTTCTGGCGCGCCCGCTTCAGTTCTTCCTCGAAGCGCTGGGTGATGGCCTCGAGCTCGGCGGGCTGGAAGCGTCCGCGACGTTCGAGCAACTGCACGTAGTTCTGCACCACGGTCGGGTGCTTGCGGATCTTCCCGTACAGCACCGGCTGCGTGTAGGCCGGCTCGTCGCCCTCGTTGTGACCCCAGCGGCGGTAGCAGACCATGTCCACCACCGCGTCCTCGGCGAACTCGCGCTGGTAGTCCACGGCCACGCGCACCGCCCGCAGCACCGCCTCCGGGTAGTCCCCGTTGGCGTGCAGGATCGGCGCCTGGATCGACTTGGCGACGTCCGTGCAGTAGTAGGTCGAGCGCAGGTCCTTGGGGCCGGCCGTGAAGCCGATCTGGTTGTTGACCACGATGTGCAGCGTGCCGCCGTTGCCGTAGGCGCGCAGGCGCGACATGTTGAGCGTCTCGGCCACCACGCCCTGGCCCGAGAAGGCCGCGTCGCCGTGGATCAGCACGGCCAGCACGCGCTTGCGCTCGGGATCGCCGCGTTCGGCCTGGCCGTCGCCTGCGCCGCTCTCCGCGCCACGCCACTCGTCCTGGAAGGCGCGCGTCATGCCGCACACGACCGGGTCGACGGCCTCGAGGTGGCTCGGGTTGGGCGAGAGCAGGACCTCGACCGACTTCCCGCTCTGCGTCTTGAAGGTGCCACGCTGGCCCAGGTGGTACTTCACGTCGCCCGAGCCCTCGTTCGAGAGCGGCAGCAGGGTCCCCTCGAACTCCTTGAAGATCGCGTCGTAGGACTTGCCCAGGATGTTGGTGAGCACGTTGAGGCGCCCGCGGTGGGCCATGCCGATCACGACCTTCTCCACGCCGCGCTCGGCCGCGCGCTCGATCACTTCGGCCAGGGCCGGGATCAGCGTGTCGGCGCCCTCCAGCGAGAAGCGCTTGTTGCCCACGTACTGCGTGTGCAGGAAGCGCTCGAAGTTCTCGGCGCGGTACAGGCGCTCGAGCAGCGCCAGGCGCTCCTCGTGCGTGAAGACGCGCTCCTTCTCGGGATCCTCGACCTGCTCGCGCAACCACCACTTGCGCGCGCGATCGGCGATGTGCATGTACTCGAGCGACCAGCGCCGGCAGTAGGCGCGCCGGAGCACGGCCAGGATCTCGCGCAGCGGGAGCTCGCTCTTGCCGAGCATGGGCGCGGGGTAGGTGCGGTCGAGGTCCCACACCGTGAAGCCGTAGGCCGACGGGTCGAGCGACTCGAGCAGGTCGGGCTTGTACTCGAGCGGGTCCAGGTCGGCGATGCGACAGCCACGCACGCGGTAGGCGTTGATCAGCTCCCAGACCTTGGGCTTCTTCTGGCTCGTGTCGCGGCGCAGGTCGGAGTCGTCGGCCGTCAGGACCCACGGCCTCCACGGCACCCGCAGCGACGCGAACAGCTCCTCGTACAGCGGAGCCTCGCCGGTCAGGAGCTGCTCGAGCAACTTGAGGAACAGACCCGACTCGGCGCCCTGGATCACGCGGTGGTCGTAGGTCGAGGTCACGGTCACGACCGGCCCGACGGCGGCCTGGGCCAGGGCCGCGGGCGAGGCCAGGGCCAGGTGCGGCGGCACGCCGATCGAACCGGTGGCCACGATCAGGCCCTGCCCCTTCATCAGACGCGGCACGCTCATCTCGGTGCCGAAACCGCCGGGGTTGGTGAGCGTGACGTTGGTGCCGGCATAGTCGCCGGCCTGCAGCTTGCCGGTACGCGCGCGTGCCACCAGGTCCTCGTAGGTCGCGCGAAACTGCGCGAAATCGAGCGTCTCGGCCGCCTTGATGCTGGGCACCACCAGCATGCGCCCCTTGGGCGAGTCGACGTCGATCGCGATCCCGAGGTTGACGTGCGCGTCGGTGCGCCGATGGGGCTTGCCGCCCTGCTCGACGTAGGCCGAGCGCAGGCTCGGGAAGCGCGCCAGGGCGCGCACCAGCGCGAAGGCGATCAGGTGCGTGAACGAGGCCTTGCCGAGCGCGCGCACCTCCAGGTGCTCGTTCAGGATGGCGCGGTTCTCGACCAGGGCCTTGGCCGGCAAGGTGCGCACCGAGGTCGCGGTCGGGACCTCCAGGCTCTCGTTCATGTTGAGCGCGATGCGCCCGGCCACGCCGGCGAGGGGCTCGAGCTTGACGTCGCGCTCGACCGCCTCGGAGGGCACGGGAGCCTTGTCCGCAGCGCGCGGAGCCTCCTGGATGGCGGTGGCGAGCGCGGCCTCCGCTTCGGGCACGGCCTCGGACGGGCCGTCGGCGCGCTCCCCGTCCTCTTCCGCCTTCCCTTGCGCGTCGCGCCCCTCGGCGTGCTCGAAGAGCCTCCTCCAGGACTCGTCCACGCGGTTCACGTCCGTCTTCCACTCCTCGAAGAGGGCCTGGACGTAACCGGCGTTGACTCCGTACTCGTTCTCGAAATCGAGGCTCATGGGCGTGCGCGATTCTAGCTTTGACCGGCCGCCGAAGCAGGCCCGGCGAGCTTCCGGCGAGCACGAAGCGCGCTTGCGTGGAGCCGCGGCGGGCGCGGCCGACCGCGATCCACGGGCGGAAGTGTTTTCCGGCCTTCGCTCGTACGCGGGAAGCCGGACTCCGACCTTGGGTCGGCCGGGGCCTGCGCTCGAAAAAGCCGGGACCCCCCGTAGAGTCTTCGGAGCCACTGCCCATGCGCATCGCCACTCGCACCTGCACCTCGATCCTCGTCCTCGCCGCGACCACCTCGCTGGCGGCCTGCTCCGGCGGCTCCGGCGACGGTGGGACATCGGTCGCGCTGGCCGTGACGGACGCGGCCTCGGAGGAGCTCTCGACCTTCGTGATCGGGCTCGAGTCGGTCGAGCTGCAGCGCGCGGTCGGCGGGCCGGTCAGCCTGCTACCGCAGCCCGTGGCCGTCGACTTCGCCGCGCTCAGCGACCTCTCGCGCGTGTTGAACGTGGTGGACGTGCCCGCGGACACCTACACCGGCGTCGAGGTGGTGCTCCTGTTCGACAACGACCGCGTGTTCATCAATGGCTCGACCACGCCCGCGGCGTTGCTCGACTCCGACGGCAACGCCCTGACCGGAACGCTCTCTCTGGCGCTCGACTTCCCCGTGGCGCTGGACGCCAGCTCGGGGCATTTCGTGCTCGAGCTCGACCTCGACCTCGACCAGGCCCTGGACGTCGATACGGTCGGGAACCAGGTCTACCTCGAGCCGAACATGCTGCCGCGCATCGACCCGGCCGTCGCGAAGGAGCACGCCATCGGCGGCACCCTGCGCACGGTCGTGCTGGCCGACAACCGCTTCCGCGTCGGGCTCGTCGGCACGCCGGTGCCCGTGGTCACGGTCACGGTCGACAACGCGACGGTGTTCCAGGTCGACGGTGTGTGTCTGGTCGGCCTGGCCGGCCTGGCCGCCCTGGACAACTTGCCGAGCAACAGCTGGGTCCAGGCCTTCGGCTCGATGAGCGCGAACTCGGCCTACTTCGACGCGGCCAGCGTCGAGGCCGGCACCGGCAGCTACAACGGCGGCTCGGACATCGTCGAGGGTGTGATCACCGGCGTCGCGGGCGTCGACCGGAGCGTGCGCGGCCACAGCAACAACTCCACGCACACCGTGTTCGAGTTCAACCTCAACTACACGGCCAACACGGATCTGACGAACACCAAGGTCGTGCGGCGCGGCTCGGGCCAGCTCTACGGCACCGACGAGCTCAATGTCGGCCAGGCCGTGCGCATGTTCGGTGCGAAGAGCGGCAACACCCTGGATGTCACCACCCCGACCGACGTCGTGCGTCTGGAGCCCACGCGCGTCTTCGGCCTCGCCAACGGTGCACCCTCCGCGGGCCTGCTCGAGATCGATCTCGTGCGCGTGGACCTGCGGGACGCGGGCATCTTCAACTGGGCCCAGGGCGGCACGACGCCCGCCGACCCGGATCACTTCATCCTGAACGTCGGCAACCTGGGCACGGGCCAGGGCATCGTGGCCGGGAAGCCGATCGAGGCCCTGGGCTTCTTCACGCCCCTCAGCGACACGGGTACGGTCGACTTCGTCGCCTCCACCCTGGTGAACCGCGAGCTGCGGCCCTCGCTGCTGCTCATCCGCGACCGCACCAACGGCCTGACGGTGACGCCCACGCTGGGCCCCTCCCAGATCGACTTCGCCTTCGCGGGCGCGGTCGCCGGACGCGAGACGGCCGTGGTCGACCAGGGTTTCTCCGGCCAGGTCGACCTGGTCGTCCCGGGCATCAGCGTGGTCCCGGCCGACGGCCTGTTCGGCCTCGGGATCTACGTCATCCGCGACCGTACGCTGAACACGGTCGCGCTCTACTTCACCTTCGCCGGCTTCTCGCAGGCGCTCCAGACCGCGCTCGGCGGCGCGACGCTGTACAACTTCGGCGCGCTCGGGGTCTACGACTCGGCCCAGGGCGAACTCCCGACGGCGCTGGCCAACGCCGTCGTGCAGTAGCGCAGTAGCGCAGCAGCGCCCTACTTCGCCTGCGGCTCGAGCTCGCGCCAGGAGCGTCCCGGCAGGCTCTGGCGCGTGGTGTCGAAGCCGCACGCCGCCCAGCCCTGCTCCAGCACGCTGCCCGACATGTCGGTCGCGCCGTGGTAGCCGCCGGCCATGTTGACGAGCTCGGTGTAGCCGTGCCGCGCCAAGAGTTCGCACGCGCGCGCCGAACGACCGCCGGACTTGCAGCCGAAGACGATCTTCTGCGGCTTGGGGAAGCGCGCGAGCACCGCCGCCAGGAAGGCGGGGTTGGGCTGCATGCCCGCGGGCGTCATGAAGAGCAGCGGGATGTTGTAGGAGCCGGGCACGTGGCCCTGCTCGAACTCCTGGGTCGAACGCACGTCCACGTAGACGGTGGCGGGCTCGGCCTCGAGCTGCGCGTGGACTTCGGCGGGCGTGTGGGTCTGGTAGGTCATGGTCGGTGCGCTGGATTCTACGCCCGACACGCGCCGCGACCTCGGATCCGAGCGCTGGATCCCGGGCGCGGTGCGCCTCAGGAGCGTACCGGCGTCGCGAACTCCGAGGCCACGGCCAAGAGACTGCCGGCCGCGGGCAAGTCGCCGGGGTGCTCGCCACGGTAGAGCCACAGGATCCGGCCGCCGCGCGCGACCAGCGCCGCTCCGGGCAGCCGCAACGTGTCGCTCTCCCGCGCGAAGGTACGGCGCCAGCTCTGCTTGAAGCCCAGGCGGGCAGTCTGCGCGCGCCGGCGGTGGAAATCGAGCGAGGTCAAGAGCCTCCAGGGGCTCGTGCGGCCGAGCCCCATGGCGTCGTAGCTCGCGTGCTTGGGGTCCGCCACGCAGGGCAACTCGGCCCCGCACACCTCGCGCAGGTCCGCGGGTCGCGCCTGGACGATGCAGGTCAGACTCACGCCGCGTTCGGCCAGCTTGGGCTGGGTCTCGCGCAACTGCGCGAGCGCCTCCTGGAAGAACAGTCAGCCGCAGTGGCGCAGCCACAGGAACAGCGCCGGGCCCTCGGCCCACAGATCGGAGAAACGGGCCGTCGATCCGCCGGGGCGCGTGTACTCGAAGTCGGGAGCGCGAGCGCCGACCTTCCAGGAGGAGACCATGGTGCGTAACGGGGTGAGTCTTCGGGGGATGCTCTTCCTGGAGATAGAGTAGCGCGACTCGTCCACTCGGTGACATGACCCACGACGCTCCCCCGCACACCGCCACCCGGCTGAAGCCGTTGCTCGACTTCGGTCCGCTGCTCGTCTTCTTCCTGGTCAACCTGAAGTGGGGCCTGCTGGCGGCGACCGCGGCCCTCGTGCCGCTCTCGGTGGTGGCGCTGGCCATCTCGTGGAAGCTCGAGGGCCGGGTCTCGCGCATCGCGCTCTACGGCACCGTGGCCCTGGTGGTCTTCGGCGGATTGACCCTGATCCTGCGGGACGATTCGTTCGTCAAGATCAAGGTGACCGTGATCTACGCCCTGTTCGGGGGCGTGCTGGGGTTCGGGCTGCTGCGCAAGAAGTCGCTCCTGAGGGAACTGCTCGGCCAGAACCTGAACCTGAGCGACGCCGGCTGGCGCCTGCTGACGCTGCGCTTCGCGCTGTTCTTCTTCGCCCTGGCCGGCTCGAACGAGGTCCTCAGGCGGATGCTCTCCAACGAGGCCTGGGGGACCTTCAAGGTCTTCGGTGTGACCGGCGCGACCTTCCTGTTCATGCTGCTGCAGGTGCCGCTCATGAAGAAGCACGCGCTGGACGAACCCGAGGCGTAGCGCCGCGGCCGGTGTGTCCGTACTGCTCCCGCGGGGTACGGCAGCGGGACGCAGGCCCTATCCTCTGCCCCGCGCGTGTCGAGCCCGCACCCCAGCCCGCTGAAGGTCTTCCTGCTGACGGCGCTCCTGTGCCTGATCTGGGGCAGCACGTGGATCGTCATCCAGAGCGGGCTGGAGGACCTGCCGACGCTGGGCTCGGCCGCGGCGCGCTTCTCCCTGGCCGCCGTGTGCATGGCCATCCTGTGCGCGTTGTGGGCCGAGCGCGAGGGCGGCGCGCGGCCGACGCTGGCGCTGACGCTCGTGCTGGGCAGCCTGAACTTCGCGGGTTCCTACGGGATCGTGTACTGGACCGAGACCCAGCTGCCCTCGGCGCTGGTGAGCGTGCTGTGGGCGGTGTACCCGATGATGCAGGCGGTCGTCGGGCACCTGTTCCTGCCGGGGGAACGCCTGGCGCGCGCGCAGCTGCTCGGCTTCGGCCTGGGCTTCCTGGGCGTGGCCGCGCTGTTCGCGACCGACCTGCGCGGCCTGGGGCCGACGGCGATCCCCGCCGGCGCCGTGCTGCTGGTCTCGCCCCTCATCTCGGCCCTGGGCACGACCTACGTGAAGCGGCACGGAGCGGGCACGAGTTCGCTGCTGCTGAACCGCAACGCGATGGGCGTGGGCGCCGCGCTGCTGTGGCTGGTGGCGCTGGCGACGGAGCGCGACGTGCCCTTCCACTGGACCGGGCCGGCGCTGTTCTCGCTGGTCTATCTGGCCCTGTTCGGCACGGTGACCGCCTTCGGGCTGTTCTTCTGGCTGCTGCGCCACACCCCGGCCAACCGCTTGAGCGTGATCGCCTACGTGACACCCGCGGTGGCGATCGTGCTCGGGGTCGTGCTGCGGAACGAGCCCGTCGGCGCCTGGACGCTGGCCGGCCTCGCGCTGATCCTGCTGGGCGTCACGCTCGTGCACCGCGGCAGCGCGCGCAAGGACTCGGCGGCACCGGTGCGCGCGCCGGCGAGCTCTTGAGCCGCGCGGGACAGCGACCTCACTCGTCCAGCACGATGGTGTGCACGCTGGTGTTCCCCTCGAGGAGCCCCTCGTCGGTCTCGAGCGTGCTCCACTCGCCGCGCATGAAGCGCGCCGTGACGCGGTAGGGCGCGAGCGCCTCGAAGCCGAGCTCCGGCACCGCGGCGGTGACCTCGGTCGCGCCCAGCGCGGGCAGCACGCGCACGCGCGGCCGCTCACCCGCGCGCAGCTCGATCAGCAGCAGGGCCTGCGAGCCGAAGTCCACCGGCGCCAGCGCGAGCCGGTCCTCGCCGCGCGGGATCAAGGAGCGCGCGTAGGAGCGGAAACTCTCGTGGTGCACCTGGAACAGGCTGTCGTGCGTGCCGCCGATCGGGAACACGATCGCGGGTTGCCGGCGGAAGAAGGGCAGGTCCAGCACGACCGTGGAGGGCGCGAACAGTGCCGCCAGCCAGCCCTCGACCTGGTAGGCGTTGTCGAGCCCAGGATCGACGCTCGAGCGGTGCGGCGTGAGCGCGAAGACGTTGACCTCGCCCCAGCGCAACGCCACGGGCGGTGCGCCCTCGCCCCATTCCGGCGCCTGGGCGCGCGCGAGAAGCGCGTCGAAGGCCCCGGGAAAGAGCGCGCTGGTGGACTTCCAGCGCTGGCCGAGTTCGACCAGGAAGCGCGTGTTGACCAGCCCGCCCGGCGCGCCCTCCAGGGTCTTCGCGCGTAGCTCGGCGGCCCACTCGACGGCAGCGCGCAGCGCGGCGCGGTTCGTGGCGAAGCGTTCCTCGCCCAGGAAGGCCGCGGGAGTGGGCGCGACGAAGCACGGATCGAAGGCCAGCGCGAGCGCGTCGGACGCAGGCTGCGCGGCCAGCAGTTCGTCCTCGGAGCGATCGCGGATCAGCACCAGGAACGGCATCACCTGCGACGTGGGGTGTGCCAGGAACGCCTCGGCCGCGCCCGGCTTGCCGTCGAGGCCCTCGAAGCGGAAGCGCTCGATCCACTCGACGAAGGCGCGGGCGCGCGCCGAGAGCGGCTGCTCCTGGTCGTCCGCCAGCGCCCGGATCCAGGGCCAGTTCGCGCGCGACCACTGGTCCTGCACGTCGAGCGCCATGCGCTCGAGCTCGGCCGGCGCGTGGATGCCGTCGGCGTTGACGCGCTCGAAGAGCTCGCGTGCGCGGTCCTGGCGCAGCGTCTTCCAGGGCTCGCCGTCGCAGATGTCGGGTACGGCCGGGGACCCGAGCGCTCGGCCGGGGACGACGAACTCGGGCGAGCTGTTGCACAGGATCCAGGCGCCGCCCTTGCCGCCCTCGCTGCCCTGGCCGGCGACCCTCGGCAGATCCGCCAGGCCGTGGAAGCCGAGCCAGGCCTGGGCGGGATCGTTGCCGTCGAGCACGTCGCCGGCACGCGCACGGCCGGCCGCGCCGAGGCGCGGCGCGCGCACGCTCCAGAGGTGCAGGAAGTCCCCGTTGCCGTCGCCGAACAGGCACGACTGGCCGCGGCCGAAGGTCAGCCATTCGCGCTCGAGCGCGCGCAGGACCGGGGCCTCGCCCTGTTGCACGCGCGTGCACAGCCCGAGCCGCATCCACGACTCCCACAGGCTGCGCTGGCCGAGGAACGAGCGCGCCTCGAAGCGCAGGGTGGGCCGCGCGGCCAGGTCGAGCGGCGCCTGCGGGCCCGGCTCGAGCACCGGCAGCTCGAGCCCGAGCGCCTCGTCGCGCAGCCAGCGCAACGTGAGCTCGCCGCGTGGATCGTCGACCAGTGCGTTCTGGGCCAGGTCGAAGGCGCGCAGCGTCACGCGCTGCTCGCGCAGCGCCAGCGTCTCCTCGCCGCGCACGAGGCGCGCGGGCGCGTCGGGCTCGAGCCGCCCGCTCCAGGCATCCGCCACGCGCGGCAGGCGCTCCTCCAGCCGGAACGGCAGCTCGGCCTCCAGCAGCTCGCGCGGCTTCTTCGGCAGGGTCATGGAGGCGAAGGCCACCGCGCGGTTCGCGCCCAGCACGATGCACGGGAAGCCGGGCGCGCTCAGTCCGACCAGGTCGTAGCGCGGTCCGGCGAGCTGCACGAAGTACGAGCGGTAGCCGAACTCCTGCAGCGGCTGGTGCACGTCCGCCAGCAACCGCGTGGTCGGGTCCCCGGCTCCGCCGCGCATCAGCCAGGCATTGGTGCGCGTGGCCGAGCCGGCCCCGCCGAACTCGGGCCCGGCCGCCAGCGCGATGCCGAAGGCGAGCACGTGCTCGAGTCCGACCTCGGCCTCGAACAGGCGCGTGAGGCGCGCGCGCGGATCGTCCTTGGAGTGCAACGGGTGCAGCCACGGCGGCACCGGGTCGAAGCCGAGTTCGCGCTCCGCCCCCACCAGCTTCGCGATGGCATCCGGGGTCTCGAGCCACAGCCGGCGTCCCGCGTTCACGCCCGCGATGTAGGCCTCGAGCCAGCCCTTCGCCTCGGCCTCGAGCTCGTCTGGATCGAGCGCCAGCTCGTGCGCGCGTCGATCGATGCCCCACTGCCGGATGCGCTCGTCGCGCGCCAGCACCGACGGCCCCACGACCTCCGCGAAGCGCCCGCTCGCCGACCACAGGTTGGCCAGCGTCGCCACCGGGAAGTCGCGCACCTGGGCGAAACCCAGGCCCCGGAAGACGCCCGCGTCGGTCTCCGCGAAGACGTGCGCCACGTGCAGCTCGTCGGTGTGGATGCGGATGCCGCGCGCGATGGCCGGCTCCTGGCCGCAGGCGCAGCCCCCCGGCGCCGCAGCCAGGCCACAAGCGACCCCGAGCAGGAGGAGCCTGCCCGCCGCAGAGCCGGCGGAATTCACGACCCCGCTCTCGGCCGCGGCCTGGCGGGCAGGTACGGCTTCGGCCAGGGGAACTCGTGCGCGCCGTAACGCGAGCTGGCCTCCAGCGTGAGGTAGGGGTTGACGAGGTGCGCGCGCGCCAGCGCGCACAGATCGGCGCGCTCGGCGGCCAGGATCGTGTTGGCGTGGTCGGCGCCCTGGATGCCGCCCACGGCCATGACCGCGAGCCCCGGGACCTCGTAGCGGATGCGCTCGGCGAACGGGACCTGGTACATGCGCCCGTACTCGACCGGCGAGTCGGGCGTGTTCCCGGCCGAGCTCACGTCGATCAGGTCGAGGCCACGCGCCTGCAGGCTGCGCGCGATCTCGACCGTCTCGTCCAGCGTGATGCCCTCGCCGGCCGGCAGCCAGTCGGTGGCCGAGACGCGCACGGCCAGCGGCTTCTCGCCCGGCCAGGCGGCGCGCACGACCTCGAACACCTCGAGCGGGAAGCGCAGGCGGTTCGCCAGCGAGCCGCCGTACTCGTCGGTGCGCTTGTTGGAGGCCGGCGAGAGGAAGCTCGAGAGCAGGTAGCCGTGCGCGAAGTGCAGCTCGAGCAGGTCGAAGCCCGCGCGCGCGGCGCGCCGCGTGGCGGCCGCGAAGTCGTCACGCACCTTGTCCATGTCGGCGCGCGTCATGGCGCGCGGCACGGGCCAGTCCGGCGCGAAGGGCACGGCCGAGGGCGCGAGCGTCTCCCAGGCGCGCGCGTCGCGCAGCGGATCGTCGCCCTCCCAGGGCAGGTTGCAGGAGCCCTTCCGGCCGGCATGCGCGAGCTGGAGGCCCAGCTTGGCGGGCGAGTGCGCGTGCACGAAGTCGACGATGCGTTTCCAGGCGCGCTCGTGTTCCTCGGCGTACATCCCGGCGCAGCCGAGCGTGATGCGGCCCTCGCGCGAGACGTCGGTCATCTCGGCCATCACCAGGCCCGCGCCGCCGAGCGCGCGACTGCCGAGGTGCACGAGGTGCCATTCCCCCACCGCACCGTCCACGGCCGAGTACTGGCACATGGGCGAGACGACGATGCGATTGGCGAGCGTCAGCGAGCGCAGCGTGAGCGGCGCGAACAGCGGCGGCGGCGCGGTGCCGGAGGCGTCGCGCGCGAGCCCGTTGCGCGCGGCGAAGTCCTGGCTGACCCGGCGTACCAGCTCGGGATCGCGTTGGCTCAGGTTGTCGTAGGTGATGCGCTTGGAGCGCGTCATCAGGTTGAAGGTGAACGGCAGCGGACGCTGGGCCAGGTAGCGCGCCGAGTTCTCGAACCACTCCAGCGAGGTCCGGGCGGCGTGCTGCAGGCGTGCGACCTCGGGGCCGCGCCGCTCCTCGTACAGCGCCAGGGCCTTCGGCACGTCGCCGCTCTGGACGTCGCGCAGGGCCGCGACCAGCTCGATGGCGTCCTCCATCGCGAGCTTGGTGCCCGAACCGATCGAGAAGTGCGCGGTGTGGGCCGCGTCGCCCACCAGGACCGTGTTGCCGCGCACCCAGGTGCCGCAGCGGATGACCGGGAAGCTGCGCCAGACCGAGCGGTTGGTCAGCAGCGGGTGCCCGTCGAGGTCGGGCGCGAACAGGTCCTCCAGGTAGCGCACGGTCTCCTGCTCGCTGGCGTGCTCCAACCCGGCGCGCCGCCACACGTCCTCGTGGCACTCGACGATCCAGGTCGAGAGCGTCGGCCCCGCTCCGGAGGCCTCGTGCTGGAACGGGTAGGCGTGTACCTGGAACAGGCCGTGCGCGCTGGAGCGGAACACGAAGGTGAAGGCCGCGAGCGGCTTGGTCGTCCCGAACCAGGCGAACTTGCAGCGCCGCCACTCGAGCGTGGGGCGGAAGTGCGCCGCGTGCTGGGTGCGCAGCAGGCTGTTGATGCCGTCGCTGGCCAGCACCAGATCGGCGCGCCCGACGTCGCGTTCGTCGCGGATCTCGCGCTCGAACTCCAGGCGCACGCCGAGCTCGCGCGCGCGCGCCTGCAGGATCTGCAGCAGCGCCTTGCGCGCCAGGCCGCAGAAGCCGTGGCCGGTCGAGCGCACGCACTCCACGCGCCCGGGCGCGACCTCGAGGAACGTCTCGATGTCGGTCCAGGTCGCGAAGCGCCGCCGGATCTCGGCGTAGCTCTCGGGATCGGCCTGCTCGAAGCCCCCCAGCGTCTCGTCCGAGAACACCACGCCCCAGCCGAAGGTGTCGTCCGGCTTGTTGCGCTCGTACACCACGACCTCGGCCTCGGGTCGCACCTTCTTCAGCAGGATCGAGAAATACAGCCCGGCCGGGCCCCCGCCGATGCAAGCGACGCGCATGCGGCGTCATCTTAGGGACGGGCGCCTGGCGGGCCAGGGGCGCGGGGGCGGGCCGCGAACCCGCAGCGCACGCGAGTCTCCGCCGCGAACGACCGATCCAGGCTGGAGCATGGCCAAGAAGCTCGTCCTGTCGCTGCTCGCGCTGCTGGCGCTCTACCTGGGGATCGGCCCGCTGCGGCGCCTGTTCGCCTCGGACGAGACGAAGATCCGCTGGCTCGTCGAGCAGATGGAGGAGGCCTACAACGCCGGCCGGCCGGGTTCGTGCGTCGGGCCGCTGGCCAAGGGCTGGCGCCACGAGGGCTACGAGATCGACCGCGAGCTGCTGCTGGGCGCGCTGTTCCAGGCGGCGCGCGAGCGCGACCGGGAGACGCGCCAGCTGCTGAGCCGGGTGGTGGTGGACGAGGACGCCCTGGTGATCCGCGTGGACGGTGCGCGCGCCACGCTCGAGGTCCCCGCCACCTTCTCGCGCCTGCGCGCGGGCCAGTGGCAGGAGTCCTGGCGCATCTCCGTGACGGCCGAGCTCGAGCACGGCGACGAGGGCTGGGAGATCGCGCGTAGCCGGCACGCGGACCTCGCGGGCACACACCTTTGGCGCTGAACCGAGCGGGCTGGTCGGGACCGCCCGTCCTGGGTAGCATCGCGCGCTCAACCCAGGAGAACGATCATGCCCATCGACGTCGGTAGCGCCGCCCCGGACTTCACGCTCAAGACCCAAGACGAGAAAGAGTTCAAGCTCTCGGCCCACAAGGGCAAGAACGTCGTGCTGCTCTTCTATCCGCTCGACTGGTCGCCGACCTGCGAGAAGGAGAACTGCCGCATCTCGAACGAGCCGACCATCACGGCCCCCAACACGATCACGGTCGGCATCAGCCGCGACTCGACCTGGTCGCACAAGGCCTGGAAGCAGGCCAAGGGCATCAAGCACGACCTGCTGGCCGATCCGCTGCTGGAGGTCGCCAAGAAGTTCGGCCTGCAGCACCCGGCCGTGCCGTTCATCAGCCACCGCGCAACGGTCATCGTGGACAAGAACGGCAAGGTCGCCTTCGTCCAGGTGCAGGAGAACACCAAGGAAGAGCGCAGCTGGAGCGAGGTCCAGGGCGCGCTCAAGAAGCTCGGCTGAGGGAACGGCGCGAGGACGGGCAACCTCGCTCGCGCCACCTCAATCCACCCGCCGACGTAGCGCCAAGGAGTCGCGGAACGAGAGCGCGGCGGCGGCGAGCAGGATCCAGAAGCCCATGCGGGTCTCGACCGAGGCCAGCGCGCCGAGCTTGGCCACGACCACTAGGAGCGCCAGCCCGAAGACGTCGAGCATGGCCCACTTCTCGAGCGCCAGCACCGCGCGCGCGAAGCGCTCGGGTGCGCGGCTCCAGCGCAGGAGCACGATCCCGGACAGGCGCGCGAGCGGCAGCAACACGACGAAGAAGAGCACGGCCGAGGCCAGCAGGTACTCGCCCTCGTCGAGCATCATGCGGCTCGCCCTCAGGACCGAGTACTCGTGGTCCCAGAAGCGGAACTTCTCGATCACCATCAGCGGCAGGAACAGCCCGAGCGTGAAGAGCCCCAGCGCCACCAGGCTGGCCCAGCGCTCGGTGCGCGTGGCCCGCGGCACGCCCACGGGCTCGCGCTGCGCGCCCAGCAGGCGCTGCACCGCCAGGGTCGCGAACATCGAGAGCAGGATGCCGGCGGCGAAGACGTAGATGCCACGCTCGGCATGGGCCTCGGACAGCATCCCGAGGTGCACCGAACCGATCAGGATCGCGATCACGAACACGTCGAGCATCGACCAGCGTCCGAGACGCTCGAGCGCGCGCAGCAGCCGGGCGCGGCGTTGCTCCTGCACCGGGCGGAAGAGCACCAGCCCGAGGACGCCCAGCTTGACGATCGGGAAGACCACCGAGAACGCGAGCACGATCAACGCCAGCAGGACCTCGCCCGAGCGCGCCAGGTCGGCGATGCCCTCCAGCACCGAGTAGCGGTCGTGCGCCAGGCCGGTGCGCAGCGTGATCACGGGCAGGTCGAGGCCGATCGCGAGCGTACCGCCGGCGGCCAGCAGAACGCCCACGGGTGCGAGTGGGCGGCCGGACTCTCGCCACAGGGAAGCCATGGCCCGGCAGTCTCGCGGCCGGCCGCGGGGTACCGCAACCTCCAGGGTCGGACCGGACGGGATCCGGCCTAGCTCCGCCGCATCCAGAAGCGCAACGCCATGGCCGAAGCCGCGGCCAGCACGAACAGGATGGCGCCGTTGACGGCGAGCGCGGCGCGGGCCGTGTTCCGGAAGTCGAGCGCGCTCGATTCGTTCAGCTCCGTCACGATCTGGCTGCACACCCCGAGGATGTCGCGGTAGATGGCGTCGTACTGCTGGTCGAGCTCACCGCCGATGCGCCCGGCGTCGTCCTTCGACTCCCAGCGCTCCATCGTGACCGCCAGGAAATGGTCGATCCGGGTCCGTAGCAGACCGAGCTTCTCGGCGCGCTCCGGGGCGAGCGCGGCGTCGCGCTCCGGACTGGGCTGGCTGGCGTCCAGCGCGATTTCCAGGTGCTTTGCCGAGCGGTTGAGCGGTACCAGCACGTCGCGCTCGAGGTCCTGGCTCAGGTCGCCGGCGATGACCTCCTCGAACCACAGGTGCGCATCGGCCACGTCCGTGCGGATGTTCTCGCACATCTGCATGAGCGCGGCCTTCGGCTCGCGGGCGTCGTTGGCGCGCAGGAACGACCAGTAGGAGAGGGCCGAGCCCAGCACGAGCGCCAGCACGACCGCGATCAGGCCCAGGACGGCCAGCGGGTTGCGACGCACGAAGCGCTCGGCGCGGTAGGCCGCGCTCGGCGGCCGCGCCGCGATCGGTTCGCGCCTCAGGTAGCGTTCGAGATCGGCCGCCAGCTCGGCGGCGGACTGGTAGCGGCGGTCGCGGTCCCGCTCCAGCGCCTTGACCGCGATCCAGTCGAGGTCGCCGCGCACCTGGGCCTGCAGGGCCGCGCGGTCGGTGCGGCGCTTGTCGGCGATCTCCTCGCCTTCCTTGCGCAGGCGGGTCAGGCGCGTGCTCGGCCGGGCCGACTCCTCCTCGCGGATCGAGCGCAGGAGCTTCGGCAGGCCGCCGTCGGTGATCTGGCGCTCGTTCGGCGGCTGCCCCACGATCAGCTCGAACAGCACGACGCCGAGCGAGTAGACGTCGGAGCGCGCGTCGATCTCGTCCGAGGGCAGCTCGATCTGCTCGGGACTCATGTAGCGCGGCGTCCCCAGGAACTGCCCCTCGCGCGTGAGCAGGTTGGCGCTGGCGGGCTCGGTGCGCAGGATCTTGGCCAGGCCGAAGTCGATCACCATCGGGACGGGCCGGTCCTCCTGCTTCGAGACCAGGATGTTCGACGGCTTGACGTCGCGGTGGAGGATGCCGCGCTGGTGCGCGTGCTGGAGCGCGCGGCAGACCTTGATGAACAGCTCCAGCCGTTCGCGCAGGTCGAGCCGGTTGCGATCGCAGTAGTCGGTGATGGGCTCGCCGGCGACGTACTCCATCACGAAGTACGGGCGCCCCGTCTCGGTCTGGCCCGCGTCGAACACCTTGGCGATGTTCGGGTGGCTCATCAGGGCGAGCAGCTGGCGCTCCTGCGAGAAGCGCACGAGCACCTCGCGCGTGTCCATGCCCAGCTTGACCAGCTTCAGGGCCGCCTTGCGCCGGAAGGGCTCGTGCTGCTGGACCAGATAGACCGTTCCGACCCCGCCCTGTCCGAGCACCTCGAGCACCCGGTAAGGGCCGATTTCCGTAGGGTGGCTGATGAACATCCGGTCCTCGACGATCGGGGGCAGGGGCACGGCCCTCAAGGCTACCCCATGTCCGGATGCTGGACAGAAGCGACTCGGATCCCCGCGCTGGAAACCCTTTCCGCGGGCGCGGGTGGAGCGCCGCAGGTCAGGGAACGCGCGGGTCGAACTCGCCCGCGGCGCTCGAGCTCTGTTCCTCCCCCGCCGGCGGGCGCACCCGTCCGCGCTCACCGCGCTTGCGGGTCGGATCGACGCGCTCCAGCACGAAGCGTCGCAGGAAGGTGAGCGGGCGCGCCAGGCTGCCGTGCAGGCGTACGAGGAAGGGCTTCTGCTTGGCCGCGCTCAGCTCCTCGGGCGTGAACAGATCCGGCCGACAGCGGCGCTTCAGCTTGGTGAGGTGATAGCGGTCTCCCGCCTGGAAGCGGCGCGCGATCGCGGTCACCGGCCAGCGCTCGCGCAGGAAGGGAAGGGGCCAGCGCCAGGAGATCTGGAAGTCGAACAGGTAGGGCCGGCCGTCCTGGCCGACCAGCACGTTCTCGCACTTCTCCAGGTCGACGTAGGCCAGTCCGCGGCGGTGGATCTCGGCCAGCCCCGCCGCCAGACGCGGGAAGAAATCGTCGGGCACGTGCTCGCCCTTCTCGAGCGGATGCCCCTCCACGAATTCGTGCGTGATCCCGTGGCGGCCCCAGCGCCCGGTGAAGCGCGGCACGATGTCGAGGTCGTCGACCGCGCGGAACACGGTCGATTCGTGCCACGCGTGCAGGCGCCCGATCCAGGAGAGCGGCAGCCCGAGCAGCGCGGCCTTGCGCCCGATCTTGAGCACGATGCGCCGGCGCTCGCCCTCGCGCCCACCCTCGTAGAGCGCGGTGTAGGCGAAGAAGTCGTGCTTGAAGATGCGCACCAGGCGGAAGCGCGCGGGGGGTCCGGGACCATCGAGCTCGACGCTCGCGGGCGGCGCTTCGCGACCGAGGGCCAGCAACCAGGCTGGAGTGAGGCGCTCTTCCGGCAAGGGGGTCTCCGCGCCGAGTCTACGGGGCCCGCCGCGCGGCCCCTGCTTCTCCATTTTGTATACTTGTGAGTATAATACCAACTCGTATACTGCGGGCATGGGTAGCCGAACACCTGACTCCACGTCCTTCATCGGGCGGCGACGCGAACTCGCCGTGCTCCAGGAGCTGGCCGACTCCGACAAGGCCGAACTCTTCGTGCTCTACGGCCGGCGCCGGGTGGGCAAGACCGAGCTCCTGCAGCAGCTCTGCCACGGCCGGCGCGCGGCCTACTTCCTGGCGGCGCAGGTACGCGACAAGGACAACCTGCGCGCCTTCCGGCGCGTGCTGGAGGAGGCCCTGGGCGATCCGCTGATCGGCTCGATCGAGTTCCCCGACTGGACCGCGGCCCTCACCTTCGCGGCCGAGCGCGCCGGAGCGGAACGGCTGATCCTCGTGCTGGACGAGTTTCCCTACCTGTGCGAGGCCAATCCGGGCCTGCCCTCGCTGGTGCAGCGCTTCTGGGACCTGCGCGGCAAGCGCTCGAGCCTGATGCTGGTGCTGTGCGGCAGCCAGGTCTCCTTCATGGAGAAGGAGGTCCTGGCCGAGCGCTCCCCGCTGTTCGGACGGCGAACGGGCCAGCGCCGGCTCGAGCCGCTCGCGCCCAGCGAGTCGCTGGCCTTCTTCCAGCGCTGGACGCGCGCGGAAGCGCTCTTGGCCTACGGAATCGTGGGCGGGATGCCGGCCTACCTCGGACGCTTCGACGAGCGTCACACGCTCGAGGAGAACCTGCTGCGCGAGGTCCTGCGCCCCGAGGGCTACCTGTTCGACGAGGTGCACTACCTGCTGCACACCGAGCTCACCAACCCGAGCACCTACAGCTCCATCCTGGCAGCCGTCGCGCGCGGCGAGGAGCGCGTCGGCGACGTGGCCCTGTCGGTGGGCGTGGATTCCCCCACCGCCAACAAGTACCTGCACGTGCTGCGCGAGCTGCGCCTGGTGGCGCGCGAGGTGCCCCTGACGGATCCGGATCCGTTGCGCTCACGCCGCGGCGTGTACCGCATCGCCGATCGCTTCGTGGCCTTTCACTTCCGTCATGTGCAGCCGCACATCTCGCTGATCGAGGCCGGGCGCGGCGCGCGCGTGCTCGAAGAATTCGTGCGTCCGGACTTCGCGCGCCTGGTCGAGGAGGCCCAGGGCGAACTCCTGCTCGAACGCCTGCGCCACGACGCGGCCGAGCTGGTGGGTGAGGAGATCGCCGAGGTCGGACGGCACGCCGGCCGCACGGTGCGGGCCCTGGCGCGCACGACCTCGGGCCGCGGGGTGGCCGTGCTGAACGCCGAGGCCGACGAGGCCGCCGTGGAGGAAGAGCTGGAAGAGCTGCGCCCGGCCCTGGGCGCGGGCATCGTCCGGCTCGTGTCGACTCCGACTCGAGGCGGTGAAGCGCGCCTCAGCCTGCGGCCGGCCAAGCGCTAGTCGCCTTCTCCCGGCCGCCCCTCGGCGCGGCCCATGCCCGCAGGACCGCCACGCTCGCGTATCGTAGCCGCGCCGAATCCGCCGAAACCGGGCGCGCGAGCGCGCCTATCGGGGGCATGCCCATGACCTTGGATCGCCAGTTCCAGCAGTACTTCGCGGCCCTCGATCGGGCCGGGAACGAGGACCGCTGCTTCCTGTGCCGACGGACGCCGGCCGAGGTGAAGACCTTCTTCGGCTTCCACGAGGACGGCACGCCGATCGACGCCGAGAAGTACGGCATCGAGGACGTGGTGCTCGACCCGCGCGTGGACATCATGAGCTATCGCGGCTCGCGCCCCGTCTGTTCGGTGTGCCAGCTCAACCTCGACTCGATCCTGCTCTCCTCCGAGGACGGTCGCGCGCTGCTGCGCAAGGTCCTGTGGGAGCTCGAGAACGAGCGCGAGAGACTCTGGTCGAACGAGCCCTAGGAGCCGAGCCTAGGCTCCCCTGGGACGCAGCAGGGTGATCTCGGAGCGGGTCCCGATCCGCAGGGGGAGCGCGGTCACGCCCGCGCCACGGCCGACATAGAGGCGCGAAGCACCGCGCGCGTAGAGCCCGTTCACCCATCCGTGGCGCGAGTGGTGCAGCGGCGCCCAGCCGAAGAAGCGCATCTGGCCGCCGTGGGTGTGCCCGGAGAGCTGCAGGTCGACCCCACGCGCGCTGGCCTCGTGGAACAGGTCGGGATGGTGCGAGAGGAGCAGCGCCGGCTCGCCGGCCCGCCGACCGGACAGGGCGTCGGCGAGGCACGGCTGCCCCTCGGTCAGGTCGTCGACACCGCACAGCCAGAACGCGCCGCCGCGGTGCGTGAGACGCACGCCGCGGTTGTTCAGGACGCGCACGCCGCGCGTCTCGAGGTGCGTGGACCAGGCCTGGATCTCGCCGCTCTCGATGTAGTCGTGGTTGCCCGGCACCGCGAACACGCCGAGCGGGGCGCGCAGCCGCGCCAGGGCCGGCCCGAGCAGCTCGAGCTCCTCCGCGTGGTGGTTGATCAGGTCGCCCCCGAGGCACACGAGGTCCGGGTTCAGCCCGACGAGCAGGCCGGCCAGCGCCTCGAGATCCGCCGCGGTCATGTAGTGGCCCGCGTGCAGGTCCGACAGGAACGCGATCGTCGGCCACTCGAAGCCCGCGGCCGGGCTGGGGAGCGGGACGTCGACCACGGCGACCTCGAGGTCGTCGCGGATGCGGGCGTGCAGCCAGCGCCCGAGCGGCGTCGGGAAGAAGACGTTGCTCGCGTCCGCCAGGGTGCGGCCCAGGAAGCGCAGGGCCCGACGCCTGAGCAGGCCCAGGGGTCCGCGCGCGGGGCGCGGGAACTCGTCGGTCGTGGGAGGGGAGAACTCGAGCGCCAAGGTCCGCCTGCATCGGCCAGCAAGGTCCACCGACCGGAGGAGCATCCTCCTCCCCCCGAGCCGCCGCCAGGGAGAGTCGGAAGAGATTGCCACTCTCCGCGCGCCGCGCGGCCGGCAACAGGCTTCGATTATTGGCGCCCCGGAGGCTCGTCCACGGCGTCCGGAGCTCGGTGGAGGCCCCTACCGGTCCTGGACGAAGGCCGAACCGGGACGGCAGCCCGCCGCGCTCGATAAGATGCTCGACCCACCCAGAACCGAGGAAAGCCATGTTCTCACGACAGCAGCAGCCGCCCGCGGGCGGTGGCCTCTACGACGCCGCCCTGGTCCAGCCCATGCGTGACGAAGTCACGCGCCTGGGCGTGACCGAGCTCAAGACTCCCGCCGAGGTCGACCAGGCCGTCCTGAAGAAGGGCACGGCCCTGCTCTTCGTCAACTCCGTGTGCGGCTGCGCCGCGGCGGGCGCGCGGCCCGGCTTGACGCTGGCGCTGATGCACAAGAACCGCCCCGACCAGCTGTTCACCGTGTTCGCGGGCATGGAGCGCGAAGCCGTGGCGCGCGCGCGGGAGTACTTCAAGCCGTACCAGCCGAGCTCGCCCCAGATCGCGCTGCTGAAGGACGGCAAGGTCGTGCACATGATGCAGCGGCACGACATCGAGGGCCGCGATCCGCAGACCATCGCGCAGAGCCTCACCAAGCTCTTCGACGAGCACTGCAAGAAGGGCTAGCCGCACGAGTCGAGTCGGGCGCGGCTGCCGTGCCTTCGCGCGCGGTCGAGCTGCGCGCTGACCGCACGGCGTGGCCAGCCCCCGCGCCCCCGGCCCGTACTCCCCGCCGGTCCGCGGTTTGCCTTCCGTTCGCCCACGTCGGACTCCCGTCCCGGTCCAAAGGCCCAGACCATGACCGATTCCTCCGTCCCGAACGTCCTCGACCGACTCGACCGACTGGAGCGCGAGAACCGGCGCTACAAGCTCGCGGCGCTCACCACCGCTCTGCTCCTGTTCGTGTGGGCCGCCTGTGCCGTCGCGCCCCAGACCAGGAACACCGTCTCGGCCGAGCGCTTCGTGCTGGTGGCTCCCGATGGCAGCGAGAAGGCCACGCTGGAGCTCGACTCGAAGGGCAACCCGATGCTCGCGCTGCGGAACGGGCAGGCCTCGGCCCTGCTGACGACCCAGGGCCCGTCGCTCCTGCTGCGCGGACCGGACGGGAAGACCGGGGCCTTCCTGGGCATCGATTCGAAGAACACCAGCCGCATGGAGCTCACCAGCCACCGGCTGCTCGACGGCGTGCGCTTGACCGCGCACGAGGACGGCTCGGCCGGGGTCTACGTCCTCGACGTCAATGGCCGCGCACGCGGAGGGCTCGAGGCCTTCGGGAGCGGCGGGGCCGGGCTGAGCTTCCGCGATGTGCAGGGCCGGATGCGCGCCCAGGTGGGGATCGACCCCGCCGAAGTGCCCAACCTGATCCTGCTGGACCAGGGCGGCGCACGCCGTCTGGGCATGCTCGTGCAAGCGGAAGGCCAACCGTTGCTCGAGGTCGCCGACGAGCGTGGCCAGCCGCGCGCCCAGCTCACGACCCAGTTCGACGGCTCGCCGCGCCTGGAGTTCAGGCGCGAGGACAGCGGCGTCATCCTGCAGATTCCTTGACCCCTGGGCCGGGCCCGGCCGGAACCGTCGGCCTCCCTCACAGGTCCCGTTCCGGTGCTAGCATCGGGATCCAGGACAGACCGCGTGGTCACGGGTCGAGCCGACCCGCTAGACGGAGATCCAGGATGCTCACGATTCGGACGATCGCGGCAACTCTGCTCGCTCCCGTTCTCTTCGTCCTCACGGCGGCCCCGGCGGCGCTCGCCGCGGACGTCATCGTCGTGGACGTCTCGGGAGGCGCCGGCTCGAGCTTCACGTCGATCTCGCCCGCCGTGGCCGCCGCGGCGCCGGGTGACGTGGTGCTCGTCCGGGCGGGCCGCTACTCCGAGCTCCTCGAGCTCGGCTCGAAGCCGATCGTCGTCACGGCCGAGAGAGACGCGCTCGTCGAAGTCGACGGCATTCTCGTGGCCGGGCTCGCGGCGGGAGGCACGGTCGTCGTTCGCGGGATCGACACGGTGGGCAACGATCGCCTCGGCATCCTCTGTCACGGCAACGCGGGCGCGCTCTTCATCGAGGACTGTGTCGTCAAGGCCGTGTTGTCTCAGTCCTTCCCCGCGGGTGGCGTCGCGTTGACCGACAACGCGAACGTGGTCCTCGCGCGCTGCACGATCGAGGCACCGCGACTCCTCGCGCCTGGCCGCATCGCTCTCGACTCGCTGCGAACCCGCCTCCACCTCTACGATTCCTCCGTCACCGGATCCGTGACGAGCGGCGGCGACGGCGAGGACGCGCTCGTCGTGCGCGAGGGCTCCGCTTTTCTCTCCGGCGCGACCGTGACCGGCGGGCGAGGCGACACCGGCAATCCCTTCCTCTGCGCCGGCCGCGACGGCGGCCGCGCGCTCGTGATCCAGGGCGCCGCCGCGGAAGTCCGCGCGCTCGGCTCGACCTTCGCCGGCGGCCCGGCCGGGCAGGGTTTCGGCAACTGTGCCTCGGGGGCCCAGGGCGAAGCGATCGCGATCGAGGGCGGCACGTTCGCCTCGTCCCCCACGGCCGCGCGCTCGCTCTCGGTCGGCGCGCCGGTGCGCGCGGGCGAGACGCTACTCGTCGGCTACACCGGCCTGGTGGACGACCACGTGCTCCTTCTCCACTCGGCGTCGCTCGAGGCGGGGTCCTCGTCGCCGAGCTACGAAGGCGAAATCCTGCTCGCTCCGCCGCGCGGCCGCAACCGGCGTGGTGTCATCGACTCGAGCGGGACGCTCACGGACCGGTTCCCCATCCGCCGGCGCGGCCCGGCGGGCGCGCGCATCCTCTTCCTGCAGCCCTACTTCCGCAATGCGACCAACGGCGATTCGGTGGTCGGCGCGCCCGCGACGCTCGTGATCCTCGGTGACTCGCAAGCACCGGACCGAGGGGCGCCCCCGCGCGCTCGCTGACCCAGGGGCGTCCTGCGGGTTCCTTTGATCCCTTCCGGGGACGGAAGAAACTTCGCCGGAGTTCGACCGGACCCCGCTTGGAATGGGGCCGGAACGGCGGCCATCCCAGGCGGGCCGGCGCTACACTGGACGCCAGGGCTCACCCTACCCCACGTCCCTGGGGTTCCCCCGGAGTGTTTCGCAGGCCGCCCACCATGCGTAGTCGACTGGTTCGCGTCGTTTCGTCGGCGCTCCTGATCCTGTTCGGCGCCTCGTTCGCGCAGCAGCCCAAGCACAAGCCAGGCGGCTTCGCCCCCACCGGCACGCCGGCCGGGAGTTCGAGCGTGGAGGTCGATCTCTCCGGGTTCGAGGTCACCCCGTCCGTGCTCACCTTCGGCGCCGTCCAGGCCGGCGACAGCCACAGCCTGGGGCTGACGCTGCGGAACTCGGGCTTCGGACCGATCCGGATCGGTGCCGTGAGGTTCCTGCTCGGCGCGAGCGGCAACAGCCAGGCCTTCCGGTTGGTCCTCAACGGGAAGAGCTATGCGGGCAGCAGCAGCGACGTCACGCGCGTGCTCTCACCCGGGTTCACGCTCCAGCACGGGCAAACGCTGGCCGCAACCCTCGAGTTCGAGCCCGTGGTGGAGCAACTCGACGCCTTCGTGCTGCGCTTCCAGTCCGCCACCAGGAGCGTGGACGTGGCGGTGAGCGGTCTCGGCGGCCACGCCGGAGATCCGTTCCTGCACGTGACCATCGACGGCCCGCGCTGGCGCGTGGACTACGATGAAGACGGAAGCGAACCGCTGGTCCTGGACGGAAGCGGCGCGCACACCCACGAGCCCGGCCACAGCCTGGCGGCCTACGCATGGCGCGTGGACGGGAACCTGAGCTCGACCACGACGTCCCTGAGCACGGTGCTCACGCAGCCGACGACATCGATCGAATTCAGGATCACCGACGACAACGTCCCGCCACGCTCGTTGGCCGGGATCGTCGACGTGCGCCTGGTCGCCGCGGGCGAAGTCCCCGGCGTGCTCGCGTACTACCACGACGCCAGCGTGAGCGGCCCGACGGCCTTGCTCGACGAAGTGCCACCCACCGCGGAGTTCGTCGAGCAGCGCGCGGGCCTGAGCCTCAGCGGCGCGGGCAGCGTCGGCGGCTCGCCCTTCGCCAGCAACGTGATGGTGCGCCTGGTCGGCAGCATCGAGCTCGAATCCTTCGGCACCTACACCTTCACCGCCAGCGGCGGCGCCGCGCGCAGGTTGTTCGTGGACGGCGCCCTGGTGCTCGAACCGGTGTTCCTGCTGGAGGGCCGGCACGACATCGAGGCGCGCTTCGCGGTGGAGACGCTGGCCGACCTGCCGCTCGGCGTGCAAATGGAGTTCGAAGGCCTCGGTGGGCCGATCGACGAGGGCCTCCTGAGCCACGACGAGACCGGGGTGGTGCCCGTGCTCCACGCGATGACCGCCACGGGCGGGATCGCGGGCGGCGACCCGATCACGATCGATGGGTTCGGCTTCTTCCCCGCGCAGCAGGTGCTCGTCCACTGGGGCGACATGGACCTGATCGCGGCGGACTTCACGCTGATCAAGCCCGGGCAGATCCAGTTCCTCTCGCCCCCGGGCGGTGGCGCCATCCCGGTCTCGGTCGAGACCGCCAACGGCACCAGCAACGTGCGCACGTTCCTCTACCAGCTCAATGGCCCGCCGCCGATCCAGTTCCGGCGGGACCTGATCGTGGACGTGCCCGCGCCCACCGCGGGCGTGTGGGCACCGGACGGCAAGCTGTACGTGACCTCGCTCGACGGGCGCGTCACGGCGCTCGCGTTCGACCAGAGCTACGAGCTGGTCTCGCAGACGATCTTCCCGGGCGTGTCCGGGCTCTCGAACAAGAACACCCTGTCGATCACGGTCAATCCCTACGACCCGCCCTCGCCCGTCAAGCTCTACGTGGGCCACGGGAAGCACTTCGTGAACGGGGGCACGACGCCCACCGGTCCCTCGCCCTACACGGGGCAGATCAGCGTGCTGACCGGGCCCAACTTCGACGCGCCCACGCCGCTCATCACCGGGCTGCCGACCTCGAACCACGACCACGCCGTCAACGGCATCGCCTTCGACGACAACGGCGACCTCCTGATCAACATCGGCAGCATGACCAACGCCGGGATCAAGGACCCCGACTCCGGCGACCTGCCCGAATCGCCGCTCTCGGCTGCCGTGCTCAAGGCTCGACTCTCCAAGCCGGGCTTCAACGGCACGGTCACCTACGTCGAGACGATCGGGGGCCTACCCAACGACGACCAGCGCTTCGGCGAGGAAGTGGACGTGGCCGCGGGCATCGACGTCGCCGTCCACGCGGCGGGTCTGCGCAATCCCTTCGGGCTGGTCTACACCACGAAGAGTCGGCTCTACGCCACCGACAACGGCCCCAACATCGGCTTCGGCCTGGCCTCCCTCAGCCTCACCTCCCAGGGCCCGGATCCCTACGACGACGACGAGCTGAACCTGGTCGAACTGGGCAACTACTACGGCTCCCCAAACCGCAGCCGTGGGCGAACCGATGCGCGCCAGGGCGTCTACTACGCCGGCCTGCACGGGCCGCCGAGCATCCCGGACACGCTGTTCCAGATGATCGCCTGGCTGCCGCCCTCGAGCGACGGCATCGACGAGTATCGCGCCGACACCTTCGCGGGGCTGATCCGCGGCAACCTGATCGTGCAGGAGTACCAGAGCAAGCTGCGACGCGTGGTGCTGAAGGCAGATGGCCGTGGGACCCTGGGCCAGGCCGTGATCGAACCGAATACCCTGGGCCTCGGCTGCGTGACGGGCCCGGGCGGAGCGATCATCTCGCTCGACTACCAGGGCGCCGAGATCGAGGTCTTCGAGGCCGACGACCTGTCGCCGCTCGAGATGGTGGTGCACGACATCTTCCCGTGGCGCGCGCCCGCGAGCGGCGGAGCACCCTTCGTGATCAGCGGGCGCGGACTCGGCACGCTCGGCACGACCTCGGTCACGATCGGCGGCCTGCCGGCCACGCTCACCGAGGTCTCGTGGGGGCGCATCCGCGGCCTCGTCCCGACCCAGCCCAACCCGACGCCGACGTTGCTCGACGTGGTGGTCACGGTCGGCGGGACCCAGGACACCCTCACCCAGGCCTTCCGCTACCTGCTCGGCCCCGGCAACGAACCCGGCCGCTGGGAGTCGCTCGCCAGCGTGGGCACGGCCATCGGCGAGGTCGCGGCCGGCGTGATCAGCGGCACGATGTACCTGGTCGGGGAAGGCTCGAGCACGACCTTCGCCTACAACCTCCAGAACCGCCAGTGGCTGAGCAACAAGGCCACGCGCATCCACCTCGGCCACCACCACTCCGCGGAAGTCGTCGGCGGCAAGCTGTACCTGATCGGCGGCATCGGCGGCGGCTCGGAGGGCCGCGTGCAGATCTACGACCCGGTCGCGAACTCGTGGACGAGCGGCGCCGACATGCCCTGGAGCGGTGGCTCGGTGTGCACGGCCGTGATCGGCGGCCAGATCTACGCCGCGGGCGGCATCGTCAGCACCTTCACGGTCGCGAACTGCGCGGTGTACGACCCCGTCGCGAACACCTGGACCGCCAAGGCCGCGATGCCCGATGGCGGCCGCAACCACACCGCCACGGCCACCGACGGAAGCAAGATGTACGTCTTCGGCGGGCGCCGCGGAGGCAACTTCGTCGCCAACGGCTACGACTCGCTGATGGTCTACGACCCGCTCGCGAACACCTGGACGTGGAGCGGCGGCGGCGGCTCGACCCTGGCGCCGCTGCCGGAGGCCCGCGGCGGCATGGGCAAGGCCCTCTGGCTGCGCGGCGAGTTCTACGTCTTCGGAGGCGAGACGCTGGACGACCCGGACGCCAACGCGAACGGCGTCTACGACCGCGTGGACGTGTACGACCCGCTCGCGAACACCTGGCGCAGCGAGCGCCCCATGCCCAACCCCCGCCACGGCATCTTCCCGGTGCTCTACCAGGGACACGTCTTCCTGGCGGGCGGTGGCACCATGTCGGCCAACTCGCAGTCGACGCTGTTCGACACCTTCACGCGGCAGTAGCCCGCGCGGGAGCGGCGGCGACACGAGCGAGCGAGCCGCGCAGAGAACGAGCAGGTCCGGGGCGGCTCGCCTGGGAGGCCCGGCCCGCGGAACTGCCGGAAGATTCCACAGCGCGTCGCCGGTGTGGCTGCTCCCTTTCGGAAAGGCCAGCGCTCGCCCACAAAACCAGCCCTCACGCTGGAACACGAAGGGCCCAGCCGTAGTCTCTTCGGCTCGCCGGAGCGACGCCCCGTGGCGCGCTCCGAGATCGAACGCATCCTCGCCGGCGGCTCGTGCCGAGGCGGAGGAAGTGTGCCCTTCACCTCGTTTCGCACCCCGTCCGATCCGGGCCGGGTCCCCCCCCAGGACACCCATGGCGCTCAACGCCCATGCTCCGCTCTCGTTCCGCGCGCTTCGAGCGCTCGGCCTGGCCGCGCTGCTCGCTTCCGGGTCCGTGCGCGAGGCGCAGGGCGTGTGCGAGCCTGCCATCCGGTACGGCATGAATCCGAGCTTCCAGACCTGGAGCTCGCGCGCGATCGTCTTCGCCGACGCCTTGCAGCGCGTGCGCGAGTTCAAGACCTGGGACGACGGGCCGCTGGGGCCGGCCGCGTTGCTGGCGCCCGGGTCGGGCGTGCTCGGCGCGGGCTGGCCCGACCCCGCGCAGCTCCCCGCCGGCCAGCGTTATGGCGCGTACCTGTTCGGCTCGATGGAGGGCACGGTCCCCGACGGCCGCCTGAAGCCCTACGTCGTCACCTGGAGCGGCGCCGGGCACGTTCGTCTGGAGGGTCCCTTCGTCGCGGGCGAACAGAACCGTGGCCCGAACCGGGTGGAGGTCTTCGTCGATCCGACGCGCGGCACCGGCAACGGCCTGCTCTCGATCTCCTGGAGCGCCCCCGCCCCCGCCGACCCGGTGCGCGACGTCCACGTGTGGCTGCCGGGCATGGAGAACTCCGGGCGCATCTTCTGGCCGCCGTTCCTGGCCAAGGTGCGCGAGCTGAATGCCGGTCGCGGGCCGCACACCTGGCGCACGCTCGACTGGACGCGCGTCAACGAGTACGGCCGGGCCCCGACGCGCGGGGGCTTCGTCTTCGATCGCGCGGGCGTGATCACACCGTCCAGCCCGAGCCAGGGCACCCCGCGCGGCGTGGCCACCGAGTACCCGGTCGCGCTGTGCAACGCGCTCGGCACGAACCTGCACCTGCAGCTCCCGCATCGCACCAACGACCTGTCGCAGGGCGACTACGCGCGCTTCCTGGAGGAACAGCTGCGCCTCGTGCGCGACGGCTCGCCGGGGATCCCCGGCCTCTACGGCGGCCGCCCGTTCCTCGGGCTCGATCCCGGGCTGACGGTGACGGTCGAGCTCTCGAACGAGATCTGGAACTCGATCTTCCCGGTCAACGCCTGGATGAACGCCGAGGCCGTGCGCCAGGGCATTCCCTTCACGCAGCAGGTCGCCAGCCAGATCCAGCTCCTGTTCGACACGGCCGACGCCGTGTTCAGCGGCGCCGACGCGCGCCGCCTGCGCAAGTTCGTGGGTGCCTTCGTGGGCGACCCCGGCTACCTGCGCCGCGTGCTCTCGTACCTGCGGCCCGGCACGCACGTGCACGCGCTCGGTCCGGCGGCCTACCTCGGCCCGCGCCAGCCCGACGTGGACGCGTGGCTGACGGGCGCGAGCGCGGGCTCGTGCCCCAACTGCCCCGGCCCGAGCGAGCTGATCGAGGCCGCGCGCAGGACCGTCGAGCGCCTGCGCCCGCTGCTCGCGCAGCACCGCGCCCTGGCGCGCGGCTGGCTCAACCCCGACGGTTCCTGGCCGACCTTCGAGCTGTACGAGGGCGGCCTCAACCTGAAGGCGGCCGCCCGCCCGTGGGCCGCGGCCGCGCGCGCGGTGCAGCGGGACCCGCGCCTGTTCGAGCTGTTCGTCGAGCGCTACGTGCCGATGCTGGTGGACGAGGGCGTCGAGCTCGTCAACTGGTACAGCTTCATGAGCGACCAGGACTCGCGCAGCGTGGACGCCTTCGGCGTCTGGAACGACATGGGGCAGTCGCTCGCGCTGCCCGTGCAGCAGCCCTACGCCGACGAGGGCGCGCCCAAGGCCGCGGTGGTGCTGCTCGGCCCGCCGCTCGCCGACGCCTGCCCGCGCGCCAGCGCCGTGGCACGCCACGCGCCGGCCAACTTCCCCTCCTACAGCGCCACGCCGCCGGTCCTCGGCCGGACCTTCCGCGCGCGCGTGGACCTGACGCTGAGCGGCGACGACCTGTGCTCGGTGGTCGCGTCGCTGCAGCCGACCTCGATCGTGCTGCCCTCCGGCCAGACCCTGCTCTCCTCCCCGTCGCAGGCCACCTTCCTGCCCGCGCGCCCCGGCCCCATCGCCACCTGGGAGGTGCGCATCCCCAACGACCCGAGCCTGGCGGGCCTCGCGCTCACGACCCAGGCCTTCCTGTTCGGCGGTGCGCCGGGGATCAACCTCTCGAACGCGATGGACCTGACCTTCGGGCGCTGAGCGCGAGGCGCGCGGGCGGTCGCCCCACGCACAGCGGATAGAGTCTCGGCGTGCCCACCCGCGACCGCGACGAGCGCCACGCGCGCGTGCTGGCCGTGGTCGACTCGATCCCGCGCGGTCGCGTCGCCAGCTACGCCCAGGTCGCGCGCGAGGCCGGCCTCCCCCGCCACGCCCGCCTCGTCGGCCGCCTGCTGTCCGAACTCCCGCCGAAGACCGCGCTGCCCTGGCACCGCGTCGTGAACTCCGCCGGTCGCATCACCCCACGCCCCGGAGCCGCGCTACAGCGCCGCCGCCTCGCACGCGAGGGCGTGCGCTTCAGCCCCGCCGGCCGCATCGACCTCGCACGCTTCGCCTGGACCCCGAGCGAAGACGAGCCCCGCCCCCCGCGCTAGACTCCGCGCCGCCGCGGAAGTGGCGAAACTGGCAGACGCGCGGGACTTAGGATCCCGTGGGGCAACCCGTGCGGGTTCGAGTCCCGCCTTCCGCACCCGCCTCAAACCCCTTGGTTTCAAGGGGTTCCGCAGGATGGTGCCAAGCTGCGGTGCGTCAGGTCAGGTCACCTTGGATCCCCTCGCAGGGATCCAAGTGGGATCCAGGAGGGGATCCTAGCGGGCCCAGGAGTCTGCTTTCTGCCGCTGGGCCGGGGCCCGTCCGATGTGACCTGGCCGGGGCCGCCGGCTCGCCTCCGAGGCCGATCGATCGCTCGACAGGGAGCTCAAGCAAGCCCGCCCTTGCAGTCGACAGGCATCGCGATAGCATCATCTGTAGTGCTTCAGTGATGCGACCCAGGAAGGCCCCCATGATCCAGCCGAGCGACATCTTCACCCTCACCGACTTCAAGCGGAAGTCGACCGAGCTCATCGAGAAGCTCGAGGCCTCGGGCCGCCCCCAGGTCCTCACGGTCGAAGGCGCCCCGAAAGTCGTCGTCATGGGAGTCGCGGCCTTCGAGCGCATGGCCGAGCTCGCGGAGCGAGCGGAAACCGTGGCGAAGATCCGTCAAGGCCTGGAGGACGTGAAGGCCGGCCGCACCACACCGGCGGCCGAGGTCTTTGAAGAGCTCCGGCGGAAGTTCAACATTCCGCGGAGCGCATGAGGTACCGCGTCGAGTTCGCCGACCAAGCCAAGTCCGACCTCTTCGAGATCTACCTGTGGATCGCCGAGGACTCCGCCGTCGACGCTGCACGTTGGGTAGTGACGCTCGAGTCGAAGATCCTTGGGCTTGATGTGAGCCCGGAGCGATGTGTCATCGCGCCAGAGAACGAGGAGATCGAAGAGTTCGAGGCCCGCCAGCTCCTGGTCGACCGCTACCGCGTTCTCTTCATCGTCCGCGAGCGGAAGGTGTTCGTGCTTCACATCCGGCACGGAAGCCGTCGAACAGCGACCCGCGAGGAGCTCGCGGGAGCGCTCCGGGAAGGAGAAGCGGACGAGCGCGAGGCCGAGGGCGGGTGAAGCGAACCGAGGTCGACGCACTCATCGAGGAAGCCACGGTCGACGCCTACGGCGACGACGAGCAGCGAACCGGCTTCTACACGATGATCGAGGAACACCTGGCTCTCCCGTTCGAGACCGAGGTGCTCGGGACCCGAGCCTCGGTCGAGCGTGTGGACATGAACGATGCCGGCGAGATCGTTGCCGTGTGTCGGAAAGGCGCGAGCCGCCAGCGGATCCCGATCCTCGATCTTCCCCTGCCGAGTCGCAACGCAAGAAGCTGCCTGGTTGCGAGGCAGGGATCCAGACGGGGATCCTTCGCTCGCGCGTCCACGCGACTCCTTCGTTGTCAAAGAGCACGAGACTGGAGCCACGGCTTGGGATCCCGTGGGGCAACCCGTGCGGGTTCGAGTCCCGCCTTCCGCACCAGCGCTGAAGCCGTTGGTTTTCCGGGGTCTTCGTCCACGACGTGGCCGGCGGCGCCGCTCGTTCGGTAGGTCGGCCGAGCGCGATGCGGCCGTGGATCGGGACCACGGCCAGAAAAGGCAAGGCCCACGCCGAGCGAGCTCGTCAGCGTGGCTTCGCCCAGCCCGCGTGGATCGCGATGCTGCTGTGCCCGGAGGGCACGCGGCGGAAGCCGAGGAAGCGCTCCTCCGTCGGGTGATAGCTGGTCAGCGTCACCTCCTCGCCTTCCAGCGTGAACAGCGGCTCCGGAACGCCGAGCCGCACCTCGGGCTCGCTTTGGAACGTGACGCTCCAGACCTCGACCGGGCCGCCCAGCGGCACGCCGCCGCGCGCGAGGTAGATCGTGTCGCCGTTCCGGTTGAACCAGGCGAAATTCGCGCCATCGATGCTCACCTGCCAGTCCCCGTTCCCGGACGGGAAGGGCGTGAGGTAGGCCTGCATGTCGCCCGCCTTGTTGGTCCCGTAGAGAGCGAAGCGGCCGTCGGGCGAGATCGACGGGAGCATGGGCCCGTCGACCTTCAATTCGCGGAACGGGGTCACGGCGCCGTCCGCAAGGCTGAGGACCTCGAGCCGCTGCTCGCCGCCATTCGCGCCGAACAGCACCAGTCCGAACCTCCCGTCGCGGCTGACACACGCCAGCGCCCCCTTGGTGATCTCCTCCGGCTCGCCCTGACCGTCGAGCGGAAAGGCGACCGTCCGATCGTCCGGGGTCCAGCCGAGGATGCGGCCGTCCGGCAGCGTGCCCGCGATCACGACGACCAGCTCTTTCGACTTCTGGACCGCCATGGTGACGCCGCGCTCCAGATCGTTGGCCCAGATCGTCGATCCGACTCCCGGCGCCGTCGTGATCACACGACGGCCGTCGTGGGAGGGGACGGACAGGAGGAACTCACCCTCGTGCTTGCGTCCGAAGGGCTCGACCATGCCGTGCGGGTCCACCCACACGGACTCGACCGCCAGCTTGCCCTCCCGCTTCAGGTAGGCGAGCGTCCCGTCGGCCGAGAGGCTGAACGGACTCGCTCCGGCCGTGAGGAGCGTGGGCTCGCCGAGGACCTCGCCGCGCTCGAGCGAGAAGGCGATCTTCCAGAGCGAACTCTCGCCGTCGGCCTTGCGCTCGACCACGAGGTGTCCCGCCCCGTAGCCGATGCCACCGATCTCCCAGCCGGGAAGCTGGACGAGGTCACGCAGCACCCCGTCCCGCGCCAGTGAGATCACGTCGGCGTGGGTGAGGCCGACGCGGTGAGGCACGACGAGCAGACTCCCGTCCGGGAGCGCGGCCACGCCGTCGAAGTGCTGGGTCGTCTTCGGATCCACTTCGAGCTGCGTGACGAGCTGGCCGCCGCGCGCGGGAACCGCGATCACGGTCAGCCCGTCCTTGCCCTTGAAGACCAGCTCGTCGTCCACCGTCCAGAGGACCGCCCCCGGTGACTTCGGCACCGTTGCGGCGTCGGCGACCCGCATGGACGGTCCACCGCCGATCGGGACGCGCCACACAGCGTCGCTGGCGACGTACGCGAGCTCGCGACCATCCGGAGACCAAATGACGCAGATGGGCGCGTCCTCCAGGCGCTTTCCCGCTCCGACACCGGACTCGACGAGGCGCGCGCCCGCCAGGGAACCCAGGCTTCGGACATGGATGCCGTCCATCTGCGTCCACGCGACGCTGGCGCCGTCCGGCGAGAGCGCGATGTCCACCGTGAACGGCCCGGGAGAGAGCTCCTCGAAGACGACGTGGAGCGGCGTCGACGCAGCCGTGACCTCGCTCGCGGCGTTCTGCGTCGGTCGGAGCCCGTAGACCAGCGCACCGCCGGCCGCGAGGCCGAACGCGCCGGCGAGCCACGCAGCCGAGCGCTTGCGCCGCGCGACTGCGGCCGGCGCGGAGGTCATCGCCACCGACTCCGCGCCCAGGCCCGGCGCGTCGAGCGCCAGCTGCAACTGCACGCGCGCCTCGCCGGCGTCCCGCAGGCGCAGGCGCGGATCCTTCGTCAGGCACCGCCGCAGGAGCTCCTCCACCCGCGGCGCGAGCGGCGGCAGCGCGTCCCAGTCCGGCTCCTGGCCGGCGATCGCCGCGACGATGTCCGTGAAGGTCTCGCCGGCGAACGCGCGCTTGCCGGTGAGGCACTCGAACAGCACGCACCCGAACGCCCAGAGGTCCGTGCGGCGATCCACCGGCTTGCCGCGCGCCTGCTCCGGACTCATGTACGTCGGCGTGCCGAGCACGCGCCCCTCCTCGGTCATGAGGAAGCTGTCGGATTCCGCCGCCGAGGTTCCGGCGCTGCTGGGCTTGGGGTGGATCGGCTTCGCGAGTCCGAAGTCGAGCACCTTGGCCACGCCCGCGGGCGTCAGTCGCACGTTCGCCGGCTTCAGGTCGCGGTGCACCACACCCGCCTCGTGCGCCGCCTCGAGCCCCTCGGCGATCTGCCGGCACACATCCAGTGCCTCGTCGACCGGCAGGGCCCCGCGCTTCAGGCGCTGGCCCAGGTCTTCTCCAGGCACGAGCTCGAGCGCGAGGAAGCACACGTCGCCCGCCTGATCTACGCCGTGGATCCCGGCCACATTCGGATGGTTGAGCGACGCGAGGGTCTTGGCCTCCCGCTCGAAGCGCCGCAGGCGCTCGGCATCCTGGGCGAGCTCCTCGGGCAGCACCTTGAGCGCGACCTCGCGTTCGAGGCGCGTGTCCCGCGCTCGATACACCTCGCCCATGCCCCCGGCGCCGATCGGGCCGAGGATCTCGTAGTGGCTGAGCAACTGGCCTGAAGCGAGCGGCAACGGCGCCAAGTCTAGCCGCGGGCCTGGCTCGGACTCGCAACGCCTTGCCGGCCCGGTCAGCGAGCCTCGTGCACCCGCCGGCTCCACGCGAGCCGTCCAACAACCCCGCGCGCACGCGAGGGAGTGCCTAGAGTCCGAGCACCAGGTCCCAGGCGTTGGTGAGCTCGGCGACGCCACCGGTGATGGTGACCTGCGTCGCCATGGGCGTGCCCAGGAGGGCCAGGTCGAGCGGGAGCGTGATCGTGCGCACGTTCAGGCCCGGCGTCGCGATCCACGACTGCGAGAAGAGTTTCTTGCCCGAGGTCAGGACCTCGCCCTTGCTGGTCGGTACACCCGAGGCCGGGCGCTGCATGCCGACCAGTTGCATCAGGCGCGCGCCGGCGTGGCCGGTGGTGTCGAGCTGGATGGTCCAGCTCCCGCCGAGCACGGCCGGCGAGGAGGCGTAGCGCGCGGCGTTGCGACCCGTGCCGTTGCGCGGGGTCGCGGTGGCCGTGGGCACGAGCCGGAAGGCGTCCACGTAGCCGCGCGAGGGATTCGCGCCGTCGCCGCCGTTGCCGACGCTGACGCGCAGGGTGAGCGGCGTCCCCTGCGGGGCTCCCGGGAAGAGCGTGCGCAGGTCGACGCGCACGCGCTGCACGGCCGTCATCGGCAGTCCGTAGCGCGCCGAGGTGCCCGGGAAGGGCGAGAACGTGTCGGCCGCGTAGAGGTTCCAGCTCGTGCTGCCGTCCGTGAGGTCGACGCTCATGAAGTCGTTGCGCGCGGGCGAGGCCGGCAGCTCCGCGAGCAGGAAGGCCGCGTCGAACACCAGGAAGGGCGCGAGCGGCTGGAAGGCGAAGACCTGCTGCACTCCGGCCGCGCCCGTCGGCGGCGTCCCCGCGCTGCCCGGGTTCGAGGCGGGCGTGGCCGCGGCGCTCCCCTCCGCACCCACGTCACACCACTGGACTCCGTCGCGCGGGAAGCCGCCGTCCGCGAGCGCGCGCGCCAGCACCGAGGTGCCCCTCACGACGGTCCAGGGGCTCTTGGGCGCGGCATCCGCGGGGCCGCCCTCGAAGCCGCCCTCCGGCAGGACCGGCAGCGCGGCGACGCTGATGCCGCCGTGCGTCACCGTGCGCGAGCCGCCCGGGCCCTTGACGGTCAGCGTGACGTTGAAGGCACCGGTGCGCGTGTAGACCTTGATCGGGAAGCGTGCGCGCGAGGTCGTGCCGTCACCGAAGTTCCAGCTCCAGCTCGTGACGCTCCCGCTCGAGAGGTCCGTGAACGCGACCGTCAGCGGCGCGAAGCCCGTGGCCGGCCCTCCACCGAACTCGGGGATCGGCGGCGGGACCTGGACCGTGATCAGGCCGGTCTTGGCGTTCGTGCTCGAACCCCCCGGACCCGTGACGGTCAAGGCCACGGAGAAGGTTCCCGTGCTGGTGTAGACGTGCGCGGGAGACTGCGTGCTCGCGCTGGTCCCGTCGCCGAAGCTCCACTGCCAGGCCGTGATCTGGCCGCTGGAGGCGTCCGTGAACTGCACGCCGAGGGGCACGATGCCGCTGCTCACGTCGGCGTTGAAGTCCGCCGCGGGCGTCGGATCGTTGACGACGACGTAGTCGGTCTTGGTGACCGTGTTCCGGCCGAAGGGCCCCTTGACGGTGAGCGCGATCGTGTAGGCGCCCGGGAGCGTGAAGGTGTGCGACGGGTTGGCGATGCTCGAGCTCGTACCGTCGCCGAAGTTCCACAGGTAGCTCGTGACCGCTCCGCTCGACTGGTCGGTGAAGCCCAGCGTGCAGGGCGCGAAGCCCTGGGTCGAGCTGGCCACGAACTCGGCGCTCGGCGGCGGCTCGGTGACCGTGACGAGGTTGGAGCGCGTCACGCTGTCGGAGCCGAGCGGCCCGCTGGCCGTCAAGCGCACGCTGTAGACTCCCGGGAAATCGTAGATGTGGCGCGGGTCCGCCTCGTCCGAGCTCGTACCGTCACCGAAGTCCCACGTGCGGCTCGAGACGATGCCCGTCGATCGATCCGTGAACTGCACCGCCAGCGGCGCCACACCCGTGCCGGGCAGCGCGCCCAGGTCCGCGCGCGGCACGGGGCTCTGGGCCACGACCGCGTCCGCGACGGTACGCGTGTTCGTGCCGTACGGACCGCTCGCGGTGAGCCTGACGGTGTAGGAACCGAGCGCGGCGTAGACGTGCTGCGGGCTCTGCTGAGTCGAGCTCGTGCCGTCGCCGAAGTCCCAGCTCCAGCCGCTGACGACGCCCGTGGACTGATCCGTGAATTGCACGGCGAGCGGCGCGACTCCCGCGCCGGGCAATACCGTGAAGACCGCGATCGGCGACAGGTCTTGCACCGTGATCAGACTCGTCTGCGTCCTCGTATCCGTGCCGTTGGGACCGCTGACCGTCAGCGCCACCGTATAGGTGCCCGCGCTCGCGTAGACGTGGCGCGGTGACGCCTGGTTCGAGCTGGCGCCGTCGCCGAAGTCCCACGACCAGTTCGTGACCAGACCCTCGGAGCGATCCGTGAGCTGCGCGTCGAGTGGAGCGAGCCCGAGCGTGGGCGCGGCCGCGAAATCGGCCAGCGGGCCGGCCCGGACCGTGATGAACGAGCGCTTGAGCTCTGAGTCCTTGCCCTTCGGGCCCTTGACGGTGAGCTGGACGTCGTAGACGCCGGGCGAGTTGAAGGTCTTGATCGGGCTGCGCTGGTTCGACAGCAGGCCGTCGTTGAAGTTCCACAGCCAGCCCGTGACCTCGCCCGTGCTCTGGTCGCCGAAGCTCACGGTCATCGGAGCCACGCCGAGGGTCTTGCTGGCCGTGAAGTCCGCGGCCGGTGCCGTGCCGTCGTTGAGCTGCACGAGGAAGATCGAGCCGCGGTTGGGGCTGCCGTCGTCGTCGTTGCGGCAGCCGATCGCCAGGGTGAAGAGCCCGTCGCCGCTCGAGCCGCCGAGGCGGGCCAGCGCGCTGCCGAACCAGTCGTACTGATCGAGCTTGTAGGGCAGGTCGCCCTGCGTGTCGCTGATCTTGAT
The DNA here is from genome assembly GCA_964631945.1 of uncultured Planctomycetaceae bacterium. Classification (GTDB taxonomy): domain Bacteria; phylum Planctomycetota; class UBA1135; order UBA1135; genus JABFRZ01. The sequence goes on along the minus strand of CAZWAY010000009.1, from coordinate 56,320 downwards.
CGTCTGCTTGACGGTGCAATCGGCGTTCATGAGCAGCACGTAGACCGCGCCCACGTCCGCGTCGGGATTGCCGGCGTTGCCGCCGTCGTCGTCCTTCACCGTCCCGACGGCGATGTCGGTGACGCCGTCGCCGTTCAGGTCCCCGAGCGGCGCGACCGAGGTACCGAACTGGTCGATGTCGTGGAGCTGGCCGGTGAAGCCCCCCGTGAGCTGGCTGATCTTGTGCGCCGACTTCACGCTCCCGTTCCGGCGCATGAGCAGGATCCACACCGCGCCGCGGTTCACGCCGCCGTCGTCGTCCAGGATCGAACCCACGACCAGGTCGGGCACGCCGTCGCGGTCGAAGTCGCCGATGTTCGCCGAGCTGTGGCCGAACCAGTCGCCCGGCTTGAGGCGCAGGCCATCGGTCGACTTGCTCACGCGGCGGTAGGCCTTGACCGTGCCGTTCCGGTTGAGGAAGAGCACGTGCAGCGCACCGGTGTTCGTACCGCCGTCGTCATCCTCGGGCGTGCCCACCACGATGTCCGTGATGCCGTCACCATCCATGTCGCCGAGCGAGGTGATCGAGCGCCCGAACTCGTCGTGGATGCGCAGCGTGGCCGGGAAGCCGCCCTGCGTCTGGCTGATCTTCTGCGCGTTCTTGACCGTGCCGTCGCGGTTCAGGAAGAGGATGTAGATCGCGCCCTTGTTCGTCCCGCCGTCGTCGTCGTAGTTCGAGCTCACGGCCACGTCGACCACCCCGTCGCCGTCCAGGTCGCCCAGACTCGCCGCGGCGCGCCCGAACTGGTCACCCGGGCGGAGCTTGTTCCTGAAGTTGCCCGACAGGTCGCTGATCTTCTGCCAGTTCTTGACGTACCCGTTCGCGCGCAGGAAGAGGATGTAGACGGAGCCCTTGTCGATGCCGCCGTCGTCGTCGGTGTGCGCGCCGACGAGCAGGTCGGTGACGCCGTCACCGTCCATGTCGCCGAGGTTGACGATCGAGCGTCCGAACTGGTCCTCCTCGTCGAGCTGGGCGGTGAAGCCGCCGGAGGTCGAGCTGATCTTCTGGGCGCTGACGACGTGCCCCAGCTGGGCGCTCACCGCGCTCGGCGAGAGGGCCGCGAAGAGAATTCCGGCGAGCCCTGCGCCGACACCGGAACCGATGGACCGCTTCATGCTCTCCCGCCTCCGGCCAGTGGCCGCGCCTCCCCAGATCGCACCGCTCGAGGGAACTATGCCCGAGGTTTCTCCTCGCGGTCGGGAGACGGACGGATTCCGGGGCCCGGACGACTTTTCCGGACTCCGCTTGCGCCAGCCCGGGGCACGCCGCCAGTCAGCGCGCCAGTCCCTCGTGAGCCCCGGCGGGTCGAGGGCGTCGCGCGTCCCGAGCGACGGGCAGGGTGAAGCGGAAGGTGGAGCCGACCCCCGGACTCGATTCGAGCGTGAGCCGGCCGCCGTGGAGCTCCACGATCTGGCGCGCGATCGCCAGGCCGAGTCCCGTACCCTCGGCCCTCTTCCCGGTCCGGGTCGGGAGTTGATGGAAGGCCTGGAACAGGTTCGAGCGCTGCTCGCTCGGGATTCCCGGGCCTTGGTCCTGGATGCCCACGCTCAGCTCGCCGTGGACGAGCTCGGTCCGCAGCACGACTCGTCCGTGGTCCGAGAACTTGAGCGCGTTGCTGAGCAGGTTGCTCAGCACCTGGCTGATCCTGTCCGGGTCGCCCGACGTCGGGGGCAGCCCGGGCGCGAGCTCCGTCACGAGCTCCAGGCCCTTCCTCGCGGCAGGCAGCGCGAACTCCTGGACGGCCTGCGACACGAGCCGGTTGACGTCGCAGGGCTCGAGGACGAGGTCCATCCGGCGCGCGTCCAGCTTCTGGTAGGTGAGGACGTCGTCGAGCAGCCGCGCCAGGCGGTCGACGTTGCGCTTGGCCGTCTGCAAGTGCTCGCGCTGCCTCGGACTCAGGGGCCCGCTGCTCCCGTCCGAGACGATGTCGATCCCCTCCTTGATGCAGGTCAGCGGCGTGCGCAGCTCGTGCGACACCATCGAGGTGAACTCCGACTTGATGTTCATGAGCTCGAGGATGCGCAGCTCGTTGCGTCTGCGCGCGGAGAGGGTGGCCGCGATGATCAGGAAGAAGCCCAGGCCGACGGCGCCGTTCCAGTAGGGAATGGTCCGGTCGCTGTAGGGGAATCCGCCGTACAGGTCGGCCAGCAGCCAGGCGATCGCGCTCAGCACGGACAGCACGTAGCTCGTGCGCGGACCCACCAGCCACGCCCCCAGCGTGATGGGGATCAGGAAGAAGATCGAGAAGGCGATCTCGGTGCCGGTCCAGTAGTCCACCACGCCGATGAGCGCGATCAGGACCAGCAGCACTCCGGTGAGGACCGCGCGCGACCAGGTGGATCGACGCGCAGCGAGTCTAGTCCGAGTCGGCATCGCGCAGCAGCTGCGCGATCGTGCTCAGCAGCTCCCCGGCGTCATAGGGCTTGGTCAGGTAGGCATCCGCGCCGGCGCCATAGCCCCGCAGCTTGTCCCGCGGCTGGTCCCTGGCCGTGAGCATCAAGATGGGAACCGACCAGGTGCGCTGGAACTCGCTGGGGACCGACCACGAGCGGTAGTGCCTGCGCAGCGCCTCGCTGACCGCATACCCGTCCATGTCGGGCAGCATCAGGTCGAGGATCACCAGGTCGGGCCGGAGCGCGCGCGCGTCCTCCAGCGCCGCTCGACCCTTGTCCTCGACGTGCACTTCGTAGCCGTGCAGCTCCAGACGCGCCTTCAGCAAGCCGGCGACGTCCGGCTCGTCCTCGACGAGCAGGATCCGTTTCGATTCGGTAGGCATGGTCTTCTTCGTCGTTCCGAGAGCCGCGTTGGGGGGCGGCCTCCGAGGCCTACGGACCCGTGGATCCCGAGGAGAGTTGCAGGCAACATTCCAGCCGCGGCCTGTCCCTCTTCGCGCAGGCCGCAAGGCTCGCACGACCCCGGCGTGGACAATCGCGGCGCTTCCATCGCGCGGCGGCATCGGGAACGTAACCTGCCCGGTTCGAGTCCCCCGCGCTTGCAACCTACGCCCGAAGTGACCCCCCCCGACGTGACCAAGCCCAGGCCGAAGCGTCCGAGGCTGGACGACGCCTGGCGCGAGGCGCGCGTGCTGGTGGCCGCGCACCGCGCGCGCCTGACGCTCGGGTTCTTCCTCATGCTCGCCAACCGCCTGGCGGGCTTCGTGCTGCCGATCAGCTCGAAGTACCTGATCGACGAGGTGATCCAGCAACGGCACGTCGAGCTGTTGACGACGATCGTCGTGGCCGGCGCCGTCGCCAGCCTGCTGCAGGCCGGCACCGGCTTCGCCCTGAGCCAGGTGCTCGGCGTCGCGGCCCAGCGCGCGATCAACGACATGCGCATGGCGCTGCAGGCCCACGTCGGCCGCCTGCCCGTGCGCTACTTCGACTCGACCCAGACCGGCGTCCTGATCTCGCGCATCATGAACGACGCCGAGGGCATCCGGAACCTGGTCGGCACCGGGCTGGTGCAGCTGGTGGGCGGGCTGTTCACGGCCGTGCTCGGCATGGGCGTCCTGTTCTGGCTGAACTGGAAGCTGACGCTCCTGATCCTGGTGGTGCTGGGGCTGTTCGGCGCCAGCATGGCCTGGGCCTTCCGCGTGCTGCGTCCGCTGTTCCGCGAGCGCGGCAAGATCACCGCCGACGTCACCGGACGCCTGAACCAGACGCTCGGCGGCGTGCGCGTGGTCAAGGCCTACGTGGCCGAGGGGCACGAGGAGCGCGTGTTCGCGCGCGGCGTCGAACGTCTGTTCGAGAACGTGCGGCGCTCCATGACCGGGGTCTCGGCCACGACCGCGATCTCGACCGCGATCGTGGGCTTGATCGGGGTCCTGCTCTCGTACTTCGGCAGCCACGCCATCCTGGCCGGCTCGATGACGCTGGGCGACTACTTCATGTACCTGACGGTGATCGCGATCGTGGTCTTCCCGGTGGTCTCGATCGCCTCGATCGGCACGCAGATCACCGAGGCCTTCGCCGGGCTCGACCGCATCCGCGAGATCCGCTCGGTCGCGGCCGAGGACGAGGGCGACGAGCAGCGCGAGCCCGTCCCGACGCTGCGCGGCGAGGTCGAGTTCCACGCCGTGAGCTTCGAATACGAACCCGGCAAGCCCGTGCTGCGGGAGGTCTCCTTCCGCGCGCCGGCCGGCACGACCACCGCGCTGGTGGGCTCCAGCGGCTCGGGCAAGAGCACGCTGGTGAGCCTGGTGATGGCCTTCAACCGCCCGAGCAGCGGGCGGATCCTGGTCGACGGGCGTGAGCTCGAGCGCCTGCGGCTGGCGGATTACCGCGGACACCTCGGGGTCGTGCTGCAGGACAACTTCCTGTTCGACGGCACGATCGCCGAGAACGTCGGCTTCTCGCGCCCGACGGCCACGCGCGCCGAGGTCGAGGCCGCCTGCCGCGCGGCGCACTGCGACGAATTCGTGCGCCGCTTCGAGCTCGGCTACGACACGATCGTGGGCGAGCGCGGCATCAAGCTCTCGGGTGGCCAGCGCCAGCGCGTGGCGATCGCACGCGCGCTCCTGGCGCGCCCGCAGATCCTGATCCTCGACGAGGCCACCTCCAGCCTCGACAGCGAGAGCGAGGCGCGCATCCAGGACGCCCTGACGCGCCTGCGCCAGGCGCGCACGACCTTCGTCATCGCCCACCGCCTCTCGACCATCCGCTCGGCCGACCAGATCCTGGTGCTCGAGGGCGGGCGCATCGTCGAGCGCGGCACGCACCGCGAGCTGTTCGCGCAGGGCGGCCGCTACCGCGCGCTGCACGACCGCCAGTACGCCTTCGAGAGCGAGCGCTTCGTCAACCCGGGCGAGGAGCTGCCGCCGAGTTAGTCGGACTAGCCGCGCCCCTTGCGCAGCCAGAACGAGTTGCCATAGCGCTGCCCCTGGTCCAGACCAAGGCGATCGAACGTGGGCGCGAAGGTCTCCAGCAGGTTCGTTTCGTGGAACAGGTAGGCCAGCGGCGCGACCACGTCGTCGCCGTCCGCACCGCCCGCGAGGTAGGCCGACAGCAGGTACTGCTCGCTGTAGAAACGCTCGGCCCACTCCAGCGGGTAGTCGTTGGGCAGGTAGATGTCGTGCATCCCGTAGACCAAGCCCGGCGGCAGCCCGGGCAGGATCTCGGTGAAGAACACGGTCACGTCGGAGTTCTGGAACGAGCGGTGGCTGGAGTCGACGAAGAGCAGGTCCTCGTCCGTCAGGCTCTCGACGCTGGCCACGTCCACGCTCTCCAGCGGAGCGCGCACGACCTGGTCGCAGATCGCGTCGATCTCGGCCCGCGGACAGGGATCGATCGAGATGATCTTGGTGCGCAGGCCGTGGTCGCGGATGGCACGGCGCGCGAAGCGTGTCGAGTTGCCCGAGCCGACCTCGACGTACCAGCGCGGGTTGCGCAGGGCGATCAGGCCGTAGAGCATCACCGCGTCGAAGCCCGGGAACCAACCGTTGACCCAGCTCGGGCCCGAGGGATCGGTCTTCTGGCTGGCCTCGACCGGGATGGCCATGAACTGCTCGTGGAAGTCCGCGATCTGCTTGGCCAGGGCCCGCGCCTCGGGCACGGACGTGGCCAGGTGCTCCATCATGCGCGTGCCCGCGCGGCCGTACTTCAGCCAGCGCGGCCGCGGGTGCACCGGGTACTCGAGATCGATGCGCTTGTAGCCAGCGGAGGCGGGCTCGGCCGGAGCGCGGAAGGGATGCACAACGGCGTCCTGCAAGGCGCGCACAGCGGTCTTGGGTCCGGCGAGGATGGATTTTTTACGCATGACGATTCACCCGGAGGAGGCCGGGACGGCGGGAAGAAGTCTCATCTTACGCGCTTTCCTTGCACTGCCCAGGGAGCGCAGAGAAGATCCTTCGGCGCGCGAGGCGTTGGCCGGTCGGAAAGAATTTCGCGCTGCGCGCGCGTGACGGGCTCAGGCACGCGTGGCCCAGACGCTCTCGGCGTGACGCAGAGTCACGTGGACGCCCGCGTCCAGGACTCCGCGCGACCAACCCACCACGACGGTGCCCGCGCACTCGACCTCCGCCCACCAGCGCCCGGCGCGGAAGCGCGCGGAACGGACGCGCCCCGGACCCCCGTCACGCGCCACGACCTCGAGCGCTTCGGGACGCAGCACGGCGGTGAACTCGTCCAGATCGGTACCGACGAACTCGGCCGGCACTCGGCCCCACGGCAGGACGAGCTCGTCTCCCGCGCGCCGCGCGCGCACCAGCGACACGGGCCCGCCCAGCTCGGCAACGCGTGCGCTGAGTGGACGCCGGTACACCTCCTCGGGCGTCCCGCACTGCAGCAGGCGCCCCGCGTCCAGCACGGCCACGCGCTCGGCGAAGGCCAACGCCTCGTCGTAGTCGTGCGTCACCAGCACGGTCGTCGCGTGCGTGCGCGCGTGCACGTCGGCCAGCAGCCCGAGCAGGCGCTCGCGCAGGCGCCGATCGAGCGCGCCCAGGGGTTCGTCCAGCAGCAGCGCGCGCGGCCGAGCGACCAGCGCGCGCGCGAGCGCCAGACGCTGGGCCTCGCCACCCGAGAGCTGCGCGGGCAGGCGCCGCGCGAGCGCGCTCAGCTCCACCAGGGCGAGCACCTCGTCCACGCGCGCGCCCTGTTCCCCGCGCGCGACGCGCGCGGCGTCGAGCACGAAGTGCAGGTGCCCCGCGACCGTGAGGTGCGGCCACAGCGCGAGCTCCTGGAAGACCATCCCGAACCCGCGCGCGCGCGGCGCGAGGCGCGTGGCGTCGCGGCCGTCCAGCAGCACCCGCCCCTCGGCCGGGTGCAGCCCGGCCAGCACCGCCAGCAAGGTCGACTTGCCCGAACCGCTCGGGCCGAGCAAGGCCAGGCGCTCGGCGCTGGCAACGCTCAGCGTCACGCCCTGCAGGACGCGCCGGCCGCCGTGCGCGGCCCCGACCTCACACAGCTCGATCCGCATGCAGCCGCAATCGCAGGGGCGCGCCGGCCAGCAGCGAGCCGAGGAAGAGGATCGAAGCCACGAGGCCCGTCAGCATCACGCACAGCGCGGCCACGATCGAGTCCTGGCCGAAGTGCAGCAGCGAGGCCAGCCGCACGGGCAGCGTCATGGTCCCCGGCGGACTGACCAGGACCGCCGCCGAGAGCTCGCCCAGGCACGCCACGAACGCGACCGTCGCGGCCGCCGCGAGGGCCGGCGCGAGCAGGGGCAAGCCGAGCTGGAGCGCGCGCTGCCCGGCTCCCGCACCGTGCACGGCCGCGCAGCGGAACAGGTCCGTGCGCAAGCCGGCCACGCTCGTCGCCAGGAGCAGGGCCGGCAGCGCCAGGAAGCGCGCGGCGCCGGCATAGGCCAGGATCGCCGGGTGCGGGTAGAGCACCGCGAACGGCCAGACCCCGTGGGTCACCAGCACGAGGATGCCGAGGCCGACCGTCGCGCCCGGCACGAGCAGCGCGAGCAGGGCCGCGGCCTCCGCCAGCGCGCGCCCGCGGCGCCTGAGTGCGCGGTAGCCGAGCGCGAACGCGAGGCTGCCCACGAGCAGGAAACCTGCCCCCAGGGCCGAGACCGAGAGGCTCGTCAGCACCTGCTCACCCGCGATGCGCAGGGCCTCGGCGTACGCTGCGCGAGCCGTGAGCACGAGGACCCCGAGCGGCAGCCCCAGCGCCAGCAACAGGGCCAGCAGCGCGAGCGCGATCAGGGCACGCGCCGGCGGACCGTCGGGCACGCCGGGCGTCGGAGCGGAGGCGAGCGGCGTGGCGCGCACCAGGACGTGCCGCGCGAGGAACAGCGCCGCGGCCACGAGCACCGGCGCGGCCGAGCTCGCGACCGCCGCCTTGACGTCGTAGGCCGCGCTGAACTGCGTGAAGATCTCGATCGGATACACGTTCACCATCAGCGCGCTGGGCACGCCGAAGTCGGCCAGGGCGAGCAGGAAGGCGAGCAACGCCCCGCTGGCCAGGTAGGGCGCGAGCTGCGGCCGCCACACGCCCCACAAGCAGCGCCACGGCCCGGCGCTCAGGCGCGCGGCGCGCAGCCCCGAGCGATCGAGGGCGCGGAAGCCCTGGGCCGCGAAGATCGACACGCAGGGGAAGCAGCACAGCGACAGCACGAAGGCCGCGCCCGCGGGCGAATACAGCGTGAGCGGCCAGCGCAGGCCGAGCGCGGCCAACCCGCTCGTGAGCACGCCCGCGCGCCCGCACAGGAACACCCAGCCCATCGCGATCACCAGCGAGGGCAAGAGCAAGGGCAGGTACGAGAGCGTCTCGAGCGCGACCGAGCGCCAGCCGCGCAGGCGCCAGACGGCGTAGCCCACGGCGCTCCCGAGGACCAGCGCCAGCACCGTCGCGCCGCCCGCCACGCCCACGCTGCGCGCGAGCAGGCGCGCCTGGCGCGCGTCCCGCAGCACGCCCGTCCAGGCCGCGAGCGAGAACCCGTCCGGCCCGCGCAGCGAATCGAGCAGCATCACGAGCGCGGGCGCCAGACACGCCAGCACCACGACCGCGATCGTCCCCACCGCGATGGCACGCCTCATTCGAGGAAGGTCTCCTTCAGGAAGCGCGCGCTGGCCGCCTGCGCGCCCGCGACCGCGGTCCAGTCGACCTCCATCGCCCGGATGCGCGCCGGATCGAAGCGCGGCCCGTAGGGCTCGAGGTTCGCGCGCACCGGCATCTGCGCCGCCGCGCCCCGCGCCAGGCGTTGCTCGACCTCGCGCGAGGTCAGGTAGTCGAGCAGGCGCCGGGCGGCGGCCTCGTGCGGCGCACCCCGCAGCAGCATGACCGTGTTCGGCACCACCAGCGTGCCCAGCCCGTCCTGATCCGGGTACACGAGCTCGACCGGCTTCCCGGCCAGGAGCGCGACGTTGGCGTCGTCGCTGTCGGTCAGGCAGACCGCCATCTCGCCCTCCGCCACCAGCGTGCAGGCCAGCGCGTTGCCCGCGGCGATGCGACAGTCGTTGGCCGCCAGCGCGGCGAAGAACGCGCGCGCCCGCTCCTCGCCCAGCGCGACGACCAGCGCCGCCGCGTGCGTCGCGCTGGTGCCGAACAGCGGGTTGGCCAGCACCACGCGTCCGCGGAAGACCGGCTTCGTCAGGTCGAAGAGCGAACGTGGCGCCTGCTCCGGTCGCACGAGCTCGCGGTTGTAGACCAGCACGCGCGCACGCGCGCCGAAGCCGACCCAGCGTCCGAGCGGATCGCGCTGTGCGGCCGGGATGTCGCGCGCGCCCTCCGGCGCGTACGCGGCCAGCAGGCCGAGCTCGGCCAGCCGCACCGTGTTCATCACCTCGCCGCTCCAGAAGACGTCCGCCTCGGGTCGCGCGCGCATCTGGATCAGGCGGTTGACCAGACCGGTCGTCTTGGCGGCCTCGGTGTCGCCGACGATGCGCACCTCGATGCCGGTACGGCGCTCGAACTCGTCCAGGATCGGCTCGGTGAGCAACAGATCGTGGGCACTGTAGACGACGACCTGGTCCGGGACGGGACCAGCGCCGCACGCCGCCAACCCGAGCGCCAGCAGCGCCAGGCTAGAACTGCAGCGTCCGGGCATGGACCTCCTGCGCCGCCGCGTCGGGCATGAGATAGAAGGATTTGTAGAGCACGCGCACCTCGACCGTGCCATGGCCCGCGGGCAGGGAATAGCTCCAGGCGCGCGTCTCGCCCGAGCGCAGCTGGGTGGAAGGCTCGCTGCTGCGTTGCTCGCGCTTGACGGTCTTGAGCGATTCGCGCCAGGCGGCGAGCTCGCCGCCCGCGGGATCGAGCACGCGTGTCGCCAGCACCAGCTCGCGGTTGAAGATCTCGCCCGGGACGTTGTGACCCGCGCCGACGTTGGCCAGGCTCACCGCGATCCGGCGCTCGTCGAGACGCGCCTCGAGCGCCACGGCCTCGCGCAGCAGGCTCGGGTCGCGCTGCGAGCGCATGCGGTGCGAGCGCACGCTGCGCGGCGGCCCGCCGCTCGCGCTGGCCCGCTCGACCAGCGGCATGTGACAGGCCTGGCAGGTGAAGCCCTTGCGCGACCACTCGGAGGCCTGCCACTCGTCCAGGCTGCCGTGCTGGGCGTGACAGGGTGCGCACACGCTCGGCGTGGTGAACACCGCGTTCTCGCGCGGGTCGCAGGCCGCCGCGCGGCCCGGCAGCGGCCCTTCGACGTGCTCGCCGTTGCGGTGGCACTCGATGCAGCCGACGCCCTCCTCGAAGCGCGCGGTCCGGATCACGGCCAGCGTGTCGAGGCCGGTCTCGAGGATCGGCTCGGGCGCGTGACAGTTGTTGCACTCGGTGCGCTTGGGGTCCTGGGGCAGGAGCGGCTCGTTGAACCAGGCCAGCGCGTGCTGGTCCTCGGCCCACTCGTCCCAGATCTCCTGGTGACAGGGCCGGCAGTCGGCGTTGCTGGCGAAGGCCAGCGCCCCGGAGCCGGGCGTGCCCGGGACGGGTCGGCCGCGCTCCTGCAGTGGCTCGCGCGCGAAGCGCCGAACGCCGAGCACGAACGCGACCAGTGCGCTGACGATCAGCAGGCTCGCCAGGAAGCGCACGCTCTTCCGCGCGGGGGTCTCGGGGATCGTCACGCTCGAGCCCGGACCGCTCGGCGACGGCTGCAAGCGCGGGGCATGCGCGGGGCGAGCAAAGCCTGCACCGTGGCGGGACGGGCCCAGGAGGATAGGGCGCGCGCGACCCGCGCACGAGGACCGCCTCGCTCGTCCTCGCGTGGACGGGCGCCAGGCGCGCGCCCGGGTGCTGGACTAGAACCGGAACGCCTTGCGCTCCAGGCGCCGGAAATCCGCCTGGCCCTCGCGCACCGCCAGCCAGGCGTCGAGTGGCACGTCGCGGAAGACCTGCGGCTCCCGGGTGCGCGGCCAGCGGATCTCCAGACGTTCGATGCGCGTGGCGTTCCCGAGACCGATCTCCTGGCGATGGGTCGAGCCACCGAAGCTCGAGACCGAGCCGACCGCGCGCTGGACCTCGCGCGGGCCCGCGGGCGTCTCCAGCGTGATGCGGATGCGCGCGCCAACCGCGTCGCGGTTCGTGCGCACGCCCTGCAGCTCGAGGCTGAGCCAGTGCCCGCCGGTGCCCGTGTTCTCGAACAGGGCGTTCTGGAACTTGTCGGCCGGAACGAAGCCGCCGAGCTGGTGGAAGATGTCCTGGTCGCCGTCGTGGTCGAAGTCGGCGAAGGCCACGCCATGGCCCTTCTGCAGGTGTCCGACGCCGCACGACGCGGTGATGTCCTCGAAGTGCTCGCCCGCGACGTTGTGGAACATCAGGTTCGGCATGAGCGCCTGCAACAGCGGGTTGCCCGTGCCGAGGTACAGATCCAGCCAGCCGTCGTTGTCGACGTCGCCGAAGTTGGCGCCCATCGGCAACATCGCGCGCGCCAGGCCGAGCTCCCCGGTGCGATCGTCGAAGCTGCCGTCGCCGCGGTTCCAATACAGACAGGGCAGCACGGCCCCGTGCGCCTGCCCCAGGGCCTCGGCCACGAGGTCCCGGAACTCGCAGGAGTACCCGCCGACCCACAGGTCCAGGCGCCCGTCGTTGTCGTAGTCGAAGAACCAGGTCGCGAAGCTGCGCAGGCTCGGCTCCTCCACCCGCGCCGCGGCTGCCACGTCCTCGAAACGAGCCGTCCCGTCGTTGCGGTAGAGACGATTCTTGCCGATGTTCGAGACGTACAGGTCGAGGTCGCCGTCGTCGTCGTAGTCGCCCACGGTCACGCCCTTCGCGTAGCGGTCGTTGCGAACGCCCGCGACCGCGGCCGCTTCGCGGAACTTGCCCGACCCGTCGCCGAGGTAGAGCTGCGAGGGGTAGTCCCCCTGGCCTCGCCCCCAGTCGCTGCGTGACTCGCAGCCGACGTAGAGGTCCAGCCAACCGTTGCCATCGAAGTCGGCGAAGACACCGGCCTGCGTCGGTTGGGCCGGCTCGGCCAGCCCGACGGCGCGCGTCACGTCCACGAAGGTCTGGCCGCGATCGTTGCGCAGCAGGCTCTTGCGGATCGCGCCCTCGTCCAGCAACCAGCCGCCGCGCAGGACCAGCGCGTCCTGATCCCCGTCGTTGTCGTAGTCGCCGGTGATCAGGTTCAGCCCGCCGAGCTGCTCGGCCGTGTGCGCCTCGACCGAGCGGTCCGTGAAGGTCCCATTGCCGTTGTTGTGGTAGTAGAGCAAGGGTCCCAGCGGGTCGCAGTCGGAGGTCAGGATGTCGATCCAGCCGTCGCCGTCGAAGTCTTCCGTGGCCGCCCCGCCAGCGAGGTTCACCGCCGCGAGACCCGCGCGCATCGCCACGTCCCGGAACAGGGGTCGGCCCTCCGGCTCGGTCAGGGCGCACAGCGGGACGCGCTGGGCCACGGGCACACCCTCGGGATACTCGCCGAGCAACAGGCTGACGATGTTGAGCAGCCAGCGCAGCGTGGGGTCCTCGGGGTCCTGCTCCAGCTGCCAGCGGAACTGTTCCCGTGCCTTCAGGGCCGGTTCGCGCCGCGCGTGGAGGGCATCGTCCGCGAGCGGCAGGATGCAGCACGAGCCCGTGTGGCGCTGGACGCAGTTCTGGTCCTCCGCCAGACGCAGGTAGGCCAGCCCCAAGTCGTGGTGCAGGCGCTTCGACATCCGCGAGCCCGGCGCTCGCGCGCATTCGAGCAGTCCTTCCTCGAGCAGGGCGATCGATTCTTCGACTCGCCCCTGTTCGAGCCACTCGCGCGCCAGGTCGGCCCGCTGGGTCGGGCGCAGACTCGGATCGACCTCATCGCCCTCCAAGAGTCGCTCCAGCGTCCGCGCCGGCTCGGCCCCGTACGGCGGACAATCGCCGTCGTACAAGGCTCGCCCGATGCGCAGGAACTCCTGCGCGGGCGACTCGGTTGCGGAGGCTCCCTGAGCCAGGGGGCGAGCGCCGAACTGGAGCAGCGCGAACACGAGCCATCCAGGGTGGAATTCCATGTCGCGCGTCTCGGCTCGATGGCCTCGAATGCTCTAAACGGAAAGCGCTCGCGCTTTCACGGCATGGATTCCGATTCTGCGCGGAGTCGCGGGTCGCGCGCGCGCGAGCGAGCGAGTCGCGAAGAGCGCAAATTTGCCCGCCGATCGATGGAACTCCGGACCGGTCGACCTCGGCCCCACGCGGGTGGTAGGGTAGACTCCCAGGGTCGCGGCACACGCCTCGGCGCTCGCGTTCGAGCTCCGAGCGGGCGTTGCGGCCGGTGGGAACGCAGATCCAGGACTTGCCGATCCAGCGCGCATGAGCACGACCTTCGGCGAGAGCGCGCTCGGCCGCGGAGCCCGGCGCGGGCTCGGAGCCCTGTGCTCGCTCCTGTTCCTGGGCTCCGTCAGCTGGATCCTGTACCTCGGAGCCAGCCGCCCGTTCCTCAACTTCGACCTGGTCGACTACGTGGCACTGACCCTCGAGTGGGTCGAGCCGGACCCCGTGGTCGTGCACCGGCGCACGTACGAGGTCCTGCGCGCCGAGCTGCCGCCCGAGCTCTTCGCCAGGTTCACCAGCGGCGGAACCCCCACTCCCGCGGGCCCGTTCCGGGAGCGGATCGCGCGCGACTGGGAGTCCTTCCACGAGAACCTCGGCTACCACCGCGGGCGCTACCTCTACACGCTGGCCGTGCTCGGCGTGCACGCCCTCGGGGTCCCGCTGACGGCCGCGACCGCCTGGCCGAACCTGATCTTCTGGTCCCTGACCGCGGTCCTGGTGCTGGTCTGGGCACGGCGCCACTTCGCGTCCGCACCGGCCGCGCTGCTCGCGCTGGGGATCCTGCTCTCGCCCCCGGTGCTGTCGCAGGTCCCGGCCTCGTCGCCCGACAGCATCGCCATGTTCCTGCTGGCGCTCGCGCTCTACCTCATGAGCGAGTACCGCGCCTTCGGCTGGGCCGTGGGGCTCCTGACGCTCACGGTCCTGGTGCGCGCGGACTTCGTGCTGGTGTGCGGCGGGATCGGGCTCGCCCTGTTCCTGCTGGTCGAGCGCGAGCGACGCCCCGGCACGCCGTTCCTCGCGGCCTGGTTGCTCGCGTGCGCCGGGCTCTACCTCACGATCTCGCGCCTGGCCGGCGACCCCGGCTGGTGGGCGGCCTTCCTGAGCGTGGAGCGGCGCGTGGGTCGCTTCGACGAGGTGATCCCCTTCAAGCCCTGGTACTACGTGCTCGGCATGCGCGAGCGCCTGCGCGAGATGCACTACACCGGCTACGACCGCGCCGCGGACGGCTCCTTCGTGAACGGCTCGAACTTCGTGCTCACCTACGCTTCCGCCGCGCTGGCGGGCCTCGCGCTGGCGCTGCGCTCGCGCTGCAAGACCCTCGATGTGCACATGGCCGTGCTGGCGGGCCTGCTGATCGCGACCGCGGTGCGCATCGCGGTCTTCCCGAACCTGTGGGACCGCTACTTCGTCTACCTCTGGGTGCCCGTCCCGTTGTGCCTGTGCGCGATGGTCGCCGTGCTCGTGGCCCGGCTCCGCGAGCCGCCGGCGCAGGAGAAGGCGCAGGAGAGCTAGCGAAGCCCGGCGACGGAGGCTCGCCCGCGGTCGATCAGCGCTTCGGAGCGCCGGCTGACTTCTGGGGCGTCGGAGGGACGTCGAGGCCCGGTCCGCCGGCGGCCTTCTCGAGCTCCGAGAGGTGCTTGGCGAGCGGCAGGTGCTTGCCGTAGGCCGCGAGCTGCGCGGGCGTGTTGTCGCCCTCGCAATGGAGCAGGATGTTCGCACCGTTCGCCAGCAGCAGGTCGGCGATCTCGGCTCGGTCGAGGAAGGCCGCCAGGTGCAGCGGTGTCTTCTTCTGGGAGTCGAGCAGGTCCACCGCGGCGCCGCGCGCGAGCAGCGCGGCCGCCACCTCGGTACGACCGAGCTGCGCGGCCGCGTGCAGCGCGGTGGCCTGGTTCGTTTCGCGCGCGTCGATCGCGGCGCCCTTGTCGAGCAGCAGGTGGACGACATCGAGGTGGCCGCCGACGGCGGCCAGGATCAGCGGGGTCCGGCCCTTGTCGTTCCTGGCCTCGAGCTCCGCTCCGGCCTCCAGCAACGCGCGCACGCTCCCGAGGCGTCCGAGTGCGGCCGCGACGCACAGCGGGGTCTGTTGCTCGAGGCTGTCCTTGAGCTCGAGCGGCGCCTTGTGCTTGAGCAACAGCTTGACCATCTCGGTGCCGTCCGCGGAGGCCGCCGCCATGTGCATGGGCGTGATCCCGCCCTCGAGCTTGGCGGCCGGGTCGGCGCCCTTGGCCAGCAGCGCCCTGGCGATCTCCAGCATGTTCTCGCCGGCGGCGATGTGCAGCGCGGTCAGGCCGTTGCCGCGCGCCGCGTTCGGATCGACGCCCGTGTCGAGCATGGCCACGACGGCTTCCAGGTTGCCACGCTTGGTGGCATCGATCAGGGGCGGCGTGGCCTTGCCGTCGGGCGGCGCGACATAGCCCTTCTCGCCGGGCTTGAACTTGGGGGCCTCGGGCGCGGGCGCCTTCTTGGCCTCGGCCACGGCCTTGGCGCCGCTGCCGGTCGTTTTCTTCCCGCCCGCGTCTTCGCGGCTGCAGCTCGCCAGGACCAGCGGAACCAGGGCGACGAGGATCCAGGGCATCGGACGCGGGTCGGGAAGCATCGGCGTGGGAGAGCAGGGTTCGAGGAGGTCGGTCGGCATGCGGGCTACGATCCCGGGCCGCCCATTGTTGACGCCAGGGCGGGAACGGTCAAACGGAGCGCCCCTCCTCCCGCGCGCGCGACAGCGAGTGACAGCTCGGCGAGAGGCCCGTATAAGCACGGCCCAGCATGGCTCGCTCGCTCTCCCGCGCGCTCGCGGACTACGTCGTGGATTGGCAGCGCGTGTCCTGGCCGATCCACTGGAGCGCGGTCTTCGGACGCGCCGCGCCGCTCGCGCTCGAGATCGGCTTCGGCAACGGAGACTTCCTGGTCGCGGCGGCGCGCGCCCGGGGCGAGCGCGATCACGTCGGCATCGAGCTCTCCTGGACGGCGGCCACGCACCTCTTCCGACGCCTGCAGGACTGCGGTGCGACCAATGCCCGCGTGATCCTGGGCGACGCCGAGGAGCTCGTGCGGCGCCTCTTCGCCCCGGACTCGCTGACCGAGGTCACGCTCAACCATCCGTGTCCCTGGCCGAAGACGCGTCACCATCAGCGCCGCCTGCTGACGCGCGACTTCCTCGCGCTGCTGGCCGAGCGCATGCAGCCCGGCGCACGCCTCACGGTCGTGACCGACCATGCCGAGTACGCGCAATGGCTGGGCGCGGAACTCGCGGCGCAGTCCGCGCTCGTCTCGTGCCATGCGACGGCCGAGGTGAGCGCACTGCCCGGACGCGCCGCCACCAAGTACCAGCTCAAGGCCATGGCCCAGGGCATCCCGATCCACTACTTTGAGTGGCACAAGCCCGCGTCCGCAGCGCGCGCGCCGCTCGCTGCCCCCGCCGGTGAGATCTCGATGCCCACGCTGACGCTGATCGGCGCCGTAGCGAGCCCCGCGCCCTTCCAGGGCTTCCGGCCGGTGCTGTTCCGCGAGCTCGCGCAGGGCGTGGAAGTGGTGGTCAAGCTGCAGGCCGTGTACCGCCGGACCGAACCGGAGGCGGGCGCACCCGTCTGGCTGCTCGAGACGTTCGTGCAGGAGGGGCGCCTGGGGCAGCAGTTCGCGATCGACGTCGTGGCGCGCGGCAGGGACTTCCTGCTCAAGCCCTCGCGCTTCGGCCAGCCCTACCCGACCCACGGCGTGAAGCGCGCGGTGTGGTGCGCGGCGCGCTGGCTGCAGAGCCGCCACCCCGGGCTCACGATCGAGCACGAGAGCCTGGGCCTGGCCGCGCCGGCCGAGGAGTGGCCCCCGCAGGCGCCGCCAGCGCCGGCCTGATCCCCGCCTCTCCAGGGTAGGGCTAGGACTGCCGCGGAAAGGTCAGCACGGGCACGCGCGCGCCGCGCAGCACGGCCTCCGCGACGCTGCCCATGATCATGCGCCGGAAGCCGGTGCGGCCATGGGTCGAGAGCGCGATCACGTCGCAGGCGTTCTTGGCCGCGAAGTCGTTGATCGCGTGCGGCACGCTCGGCGCGACGAGAGCCTCGCCCTTGACCTCGACCCCGGCCGGGAAGCGCTTGCGGCGCGCCTCCAGCGCCTTGCGCGCCAGCTCGAGCTCCTCCTTCGTGCCCGCCAGGAGGATCGGCGCGGCCGAGCCCGCGCCCTGCGGCGCCACGCCCACGTTCTCGATCACGTGCAGCAGCACGACGGTCGCGTGCGTCGTGGCCGCCAGTTCGCCCACGGCCTCGAGGGCGCGCTCGCCTTCCTCCGAGAAGTCGAGCGGGACGAGGATCTTGCGCATCTTCATGGCCGGGACACTCCGTTGGAGGAACCGCGCGTAGCCTAGCGCGGCCCCGGCCCGCTGTCCCCGAGCTGGACGGGCGGGCTCGCGCCGAAGCGTTCCAGGTAGTCGTCGAGCTCCAGCTTCCGGCGCGTGCTGGCGGAGCTCATGTAGCGCACGGTGCCGAAGCCCGGTCGCTTGGGTCCCCACGGCCGATCGAAGCGCCCGAGGCACCAGAAGATGCCGCTGTAGGAGTTCGGGTCGCGGCCGTCGAGGGCGTACTTGTTGTTGAGCTGGATCAAACGCGCGAGCGCCTCGCGCGGCGAGGGCGACCACCCGAGCACCTTCTTGCCCCACAGCATGCGCAGGTAGTTGTGCATCCGCCCGGTGCGCAGGAGCTCGGTCTGGGCCGCGTTCCACAGCGGATCGTCGCTGGCGGCGCGCTCGAGCTCGGCCAGCGAGGGCCCCGGCACGGTGGGACGCGCGTGATCCTCCAGCGTGGCGCGGGCCCAGGCCGGCAGCGATTCGTAGCGATCGTGGTCCGCCGGGCGATGCCACGCGAAGCCGTAGCCGAGTTCGCGCCAGGTGACGAGCTGATCGAGGAACTCCTCGGCCGAGGCGCTGGCGCCGTACCAGCCGCGCCGACCGTCGCGCGTCGCGCTCAGACGCGCGGGTTTCCAGCCCTCCGCCTCGGCCACGGCCGTGAAGACCTCGTGCGCGGCGAGCTGGCCGAAGTGCAGGTAGGGCGAGAGCCCGCTCGCGCCCTCGTCGTCGGGCTGGTTGCGGCGCTCGCCGTAGCGCGCGAGCTTGTAGCGCACGAAGTCCGCCAGCTCGCGCGCGCCTTCGTCGCTGCCGCCGCGCGTGCGCACGGGCGCGACGGCGTGGTCGAGCGGCAGCGCGGCCAGCGCGCGCGGGTCGCCGCCCAGGAGTTCGGCGCTGGCCGCCGGCCAGCGGCGCGCCAGCGTTCTGGGCAGCGACGCGAACCCCGCCAGGTCAGCCAGGGCATCGACGCGCGGGAAGCCGCCCAGGTGCTCGGGCAGGTGTCGTTGCAACCAGCGTCGGAAGGCGAAGGCCGTCGGGAAGGCGCCGGGCGTGGCGGCGAGCGGCACCAGGCCGTTGGAATCGACCACCTCGAGCCGCACGGGCAAGCTGCGCGCCGCGGCGGCGACCATGCGTGGCAGGAAGAAGCCCGGGAATTCGTCGGTCACGACCAGCGCCGCGCGCGCGGCCAGCGCCGCCAGGAGCCCGCGCCCGGCGCCCGGCTGGGGCTCGACGTAGGGCCAGTAGGTCACGTCGTGCGCGGCACAGGCGCGCGCGTTGTCGACCATCCCGTCCAGCACGAAGCGGTGCAGGCGCGCCGAGGCCCACGGGTAGTCGACGCGCAGCGCCTCCAGCACGACCAGCGGCCGCGCGAGCGTGCGCGCCCACTCGGCGGCGCGCTCCAGTGCGAAGTTCATGCGCGTCCGCCGCGCCGCGATCATCCAGTAGAGCACGTAATCCCCGGCCGCGACGGGCGCCTCGTTGGCGCGCCGCACGCGCAGGGCCGGGACGCGCGAACGCGGCTCGGCGCTCGGGGGCCGAGCGCGCGTCATGCCGAGTGGGCGCGCGCCGGCTCGGGCGCGCGGGCCGGACCGAAGCGCAGGCGCATGGCGAGGGCGCGCTGCGCGAAGATGTCGCCCAGCTGATCGGCCACGAACAGGCGCAGGGCCAGCGCGCCGAGCGGGCCGAGGGGCAGGCGGAAGAGCACGCGGTCCTGCACGAGCGTGAGCCCTCCGCGCGCCTCGAAGCGATGCTCGTGCCACCAGCAGCGGTAGGGCCCGCGCTCCTGGACGTCCACGAAGCGCTGTGGCGCCTGCCAGACCTCGAAACGCGTGCGCCAGGTCAGCGGAACGGGCCCGATGCGGATGCGGTAGTCGAGGGTCGCGCCGACGCTCGGCGGACCCGAGCGCGCCCGGATCCGGAAGCCCAGCGCGCGCGGCGTGAGCAGCGCCAGGTTCTCGGGCGCGGAGAAGAACGCGAAGGCCTCGCCCAGCGGTACCGCGAGCTCGACGCTGGAGCGCAGGAGATGCGCGGGCCGGCGCGCCGCCAGGTAGGACGAGTCCGGCGCCTCGGCGCTGTCCGGGAGGCGCGCGGGGCGTACGCGGTCCGCGACCAGGAGGTCGTGGAGGGCCGCGGAGAGCGCGGGAAAGCGGTGCCCGAAGCCGAGCTCGGCCAGCCGCGTCGGAAGCGCGCACTGGCTCTCGAGCAGCAGACTCGCGGCCGAGCCGAACAGCACCCGCAGGGCGAGTCCCGGCACGGGCAAGAAGGCCGGCTTGCCGAGCGCGCGCGCGAGTTCGCGCGTGAACTCGCGGTTGGTGCACGGCTCGGGCGCGGTCGCGTTCAGCGCACCGCGAAAGCGCTCGTCCGCGAGCGCCGCGCACACGATCCGCACCCAGTCCTCGACGTGGATCCAGGGCATGCGCTGCTGGCCGGAGCCGAGCCGGCCGCCCGCGCCGAGGCGGAAGGGTGGCAGCATGCTCACCAGCGCGCCCCCGTCGAGTCCGAGCACGATCCCGGTCCGGATCAGGACCACGCGCACCCCGCAGCCCTCGGCGCGTCGCGCCGCGGCTTCCCAGTCGGCGCACAGCCCGGGCAGGAAGCCCGTGCCGGCGGGGCTCGCCTCGCTCAGGCGTTCGTCGCCGCGGTCGCCGTAGAAACCGACCGCGCTGCCCGAGACCAGGACGCGCGGGCGCCGCGGCATGCCCGCGATGGCCGCCACCAGACGCGCCGTCAGATCGACCCGGCTCGCGCGCAGCTCGGCCCGGCGCTCCTCGCTCCAGCGCGAGAGGATCGGCTCGCCCGCCAGGTTCACGACCGCATCGCAGTCCGCGAGGGCGGCGCGGAGGCTCGCCTCGGAGGCCTCCATGGCCACGAGCTCGGCCTGGTCGCCGAGCTGGGCCCGCGCACGCTCCACCGAACGCACCCAGGCCCGCACCTCGTGCCCCTCGCGCCGCAGGGCCAGGGTCAGCGCGCGCCCGAGAAAGCCGGTGGCTCCGGTCAGGAATACCTTCATGGGTGCATCTGCGAGGTCGATTCGGACGTTGAATGGTACGCTGAATCGAACAATTCGGATGCAGCAGACCTCATGAAGACCTCGAACGGCCAGTCCTCCCCCTTCCTGACCCCGGCCGAGGCCTGCGCCATGGCCGGGGTCGCCCCCACCACCCTGAAGCGCTGGGCCGACGCCGGGGTCCTGGCCCACGTCAAGACGGCGGGCGGGCACCGGCGCTTCGTTCGCACCGAATTGGAGCGCTTCCTGAACCGCCGGACGAGCTTCGAACCGACCCCCGCTCCGGATGCGAATCCGTGGATCGCGCGGCTGGTCGGGGCCGGGCAGGCGCACGAGGTCGAGGCCGAGCTCCTGCTCGCGCGCGCGCGCCTGGGCAGCTGGCACGCGGTGGCCGACGAGCTCGGCGGCGTGCTGCAGGAGATCGGCCTGCGCTGGCAGCGCGGCGAGCTCTCGCTGGTCGACGAGCACATCGCCTCCGAGCGCCTGGCGCGCGCGCTCGCGCGCATCGGCGAGGCCCTGCCCTCGCGCCCGGGCGCGCCGCGCGCCCTGCTGGCCTGTCTCGGGGGCGAGGAGCACGCCCTGGGACTCGCGCTGGTCGAGCTGTGCCTGCGCGAGCTCGGCTGGACCACCCTGTGGGCCGGACCGCGCACGCCGCTCGCCGATCTCGAGCGCATCCTCGGCGGCCTGCAGCTCGAGCTCGTCGCGCTCTCGGCCTCGGCCAGCTCGGAGGACCGCGCCGAGCTGGAACGGGCGGCGCTCGCACTGGAGCGGACCTGCCAGGAGCGCGGCCTCGCCCTGGCCCTGGGCGGCGCGGGCGCCTGGCCCGACGAGCCGCGCCACGCGCACCGCTTCCGCGAGTTCGCGAGCTTCCACCGCTTCGCCGCGAGCCTGGGGCAGGCGCGCGCCTAGGCGCCCTTCCCCCCCACCGGGCCGGGCGCCAGAATCGGCGCATGTATCAGCTGCTGCACGTCGGCTTGGGTCCCCTGGGTCAGCGCGTGATCGCCGACCTCCACCGCCGCCGCCTGGGACGCATCGTCGCGGCGGTGGATCCGGCCCCGGAGCTCGTGCAGCGCGACCTGGCCGAGCTCGTGCCCGGCCTCCCTCCCGGCGTCCGCGTGCGCGGCAGCCTCGAGGAAGTCGGCGAGTGGGAGCGCATCCGTTGCGCGCTGGTCACGACCCGCTCCGACCTCGAGCTGTGCATGGACACCTTCCGGGCGCTGCTCGCGCGCGGCTGCTCGGTGGTGAGCACCTGCGAGGAGCTCGCCTGGCCCTGGCTGCGCCATCCGGTGCTGGCGCAGGAGCTGCACGAACTCGCCGTGCGCGGCCGCGCGCGCATCGTGGGGACCGGGATCAACCCCGGCTTCCTGATGGATGCCCTGCCGGTGGCCGCCAGCAGCGCCTGCCACGAGGTGCGTTCGATGCGCATCGAGCGCATCCAGGACGCGCGCAAGCGTCGCGTACCGTTCCAGCGCAAGGTCGGGGTCGGCTTGACGCCGGCCGAGTTCGAGCGGCGCGTGGCCGCGGGCAGCCTGCGCCACGTGGGGCTGGGCGAGTCGCTGCACTTCCTGGCGCACTACCTGGGTTGGCGCATCGAGCGCTGGGAAGAGACGATCGCGCCCGTGCTGGCCGAGCGCGAGCTCGCCAGCGAACTCGGTCCGGTCCCGGCCGGCAGCGCGCGCGGCGTGCGCCAGGAAGCACGCGCGTGGGTGGCGGGTCGACTGGTGCTGGAACTCGTCTTCCAGGCCGCGCTGGACGAACCCCAGCCGCGCGACCGAGCCGTGATCGAGGGCGAGCCGCCGGTCGAGCTGGTCCTGCCCGGGGGGGTGCACGGGGATCAGGCCACCTCGGCCCTGGTGCTCAACGTCGTCCGGCCCCTGCTGGCGGCCGAACCGGGCCTGCACACGATGGCCAGCTTGCCGCTGCAAGGCTGCGTTTCCGCCGGCGCCTAGGCCGTTCGCGCGGCTCGAAACACGCCTTTCGGGATGGACGAAAATCCGCCCGCGGGTAGGCTCTGCCCCGTTCCTGGAGCGGCATGGGACCGCTCCGTTCCATCGATTTCCCCGCTTGTTTGCCCTCGCGCGCGGAGATCTCGGTGCCCAGCAGTTCGCAGAGGGAATCCCAGATGGGAACCAAGCTCTACGTCGGCAATCTCAACTTCACGACCACCGAAGACTCCTTGCGCAAGGCGTTCTCCGCGGGTGGGCGATCCGTCAAGAGCGTCGCGATCCTCACCAGCCCGGAGACCGGCCGTTCGCGCGGCTTCGGCTTCGTCGAAATGGGTTCGGACGCGGACGCGCAGGCCGCCATCCAGGCCCTCGACGGGGTCGAGTTCGAGGGCCGGCCGCTGAAGGTCAACGAGGCCCGTGAGCGCGCGCCGGGCGGCGGTGGCGGTAGCCGCGGCTTCGGTGGCGGCGGCGGCCGTGCCGGTGGGTACAGCGGCGGTGCGGGAGCAAGCGGTGGCCATGGTGGCGGCGGCTATGGCGGCGGTGGTGGGCACGGTGGCGGCGGCGGAGGCCGCGGCGGTGGGGATCGCGGCGAGCGCGGTGAGCGCGGCGACCGTGGAGATCGCGGCGGCTCGCGCGGCGGCGACCGCTGGTAGCCGACTCGAGCGGGACGTCCCGAGCACGAGCCTCGCCGCCTGCAACGCGCACGACGCGCGGCCTCGCTGCGTTCGTGCCCCGGCTGGATGGCAGAATGGCACCGCGATGAAGAGCGAGCGCAACCCGCAGGCCGAGCAGATGGCGCACGAATCGATGGTGCGCAACCTGGCGGCCCAGGCCGAGGCGATCTGGCCCCAGGAGCGGCCGCTCTTCCGCGCCTACGCCCTGCCCGAGAACGCGCGCGTGCTGGACGTCGGCTGCGGCACCGGTGAAATCGTGCTGCGTCTGGGACGCGAGTTCCCACGCATCAGCCTGGTGGGCATCGACGTGCACGAGCCGCACCTGGAACTGGCGCGCGAGCGTGGGCGGGCACTGGGCGGGCGCGCCGAGTTCCGCGCGGGCGACGCCTTCGCCCTCGACTTCGCCGACGGCGAGTTCGACCTCACGCTGTGCCGGCACATGCTGCAGGCCGTGCCCGAGCCGACGCGCGTGCTGGCGGAAATGAAGCGCGTGACGCGGCGCGGCGGGCGGCTGCACGTGGTGGCCGAGGACTACGGCATGATCCACTGCCACCCCTGCGCGGTGGATGGCGATCGCTTCTGGCGCGAGGGGCCGATCACGCTGGGCCAGCGCACCGGGACCGACCTGCACGGCGGCCGCAAGGCCTTCGCCTGGCTGCACGCGCTCGGACTCGTGGACATCCGCGTGGACTACGCGGTGATCGACACGCAGCGCGTGGAGCGCGGCGTGCTGGTCGGCATCTTCGAGGCCTGGCGCGACGGCTACACCGAGCTGATCGCCGCCCACAGCCAGCTCTCGGAGCGCGAGGTGCGCACCAGCTTCGACGCGATCGTGGCGGCCTTCCGCGACCCGGCCGCCTATGGCGTGTGGCTGCTGCCGATCCTCTCGGCGTGCGTGCCGTGAGCGAGGGAGCCCTGGACCTCGCGCGCGAGCTCGCGCGCTTCCGCAGCGACCTGCGGGTCGAGGCCGCCGCGACCCCGCCGTCCACGTGGTACACGCAGCCGGCCGTGCTGGCGCGCGAGGCCACGACGGTCTTCCGGCGCTCGTGGCAGTACGCCTGCCCCGCCGAGCGCGTGGCCACGCCAGGCAGCTACGTGCGCGTGGACGTGCTGGAGGACAGCTACCTGGTGCTGCGCGACCGGCGCGGCGTCCTGCACGCGCTCTCGAACGTGTGTCGGCACCACGCGGCGCAGCTGCTGGAGGGCGCCGGCTGCGTCGAGCAGCTGGTGTGCCCGTACCACGGCTGGACCTACGAGCTGGACGGCACGCTGCGCTCGGCACCGGGCATGGGCGCGCTGGAGGACTTCGATCGGCGCCGCTTCAGCCTGCCGGAGGTGCCGGTGGAGGTCTGGGGTCCGCTCGTGTTCCTGCACCCGGGCCGGCCGGCGCGTCCGCTGGCCGAGGAGCTCGCGCCGCTCGCGGCCCTGCTGGCGGCGACGGGCATGGACGAGCTGCGGCACGTGCACCGCCGGCGCTACCCGATCCGCTGCAACTGGAAGGTGTTCGTCGACAACTACCTGGACGGCGGCTACCACGTCGGGCACCTGCACCACGGGCTGGCCGGGCAGCTCGACCTCGACGCCTACCGCACCGAGCTGTACGAGCGCTTCAACGTGCAGACCTGCCCCAGCGCGAGCGCGGCCCAGTTCCACGGGCGCGACTTCCGCGCGCGCATCGGGGGCGGCGCGCTGTACGCCTGGATCCACCCGAACCTGATGCTGAACCGCTACGGCGGCATCCTGGACACGAACTGGGTCGTGCCGCAGGGCGTGGATCGCTGCGAGGTCGTGTTCGACTACTGGTTCAGCGCGAGCGAGGGCGAGGACGCGCGGCGCTTCATCGAGGCCAGCCTGGAGGCCAGCGACGACGTGCAGCAGGAGGACGTGGCGATCTGCGAATCGGTCCAGCGCGGCGTCTCCTCGCGCTCCTACGACACGGGTCGCTACGCGCGCAGCGAGACCGGCATGTACCAGTTCCACCGCCTGCTGGCCGAGGACCTGCGCCAGCCGTAAGAGTGCCGCAAGGCGCTTCCGCGCGCCGGAACGGGCGGCACTCTGTTGCGCCGATGAGGTTGCGCCGATGAGCTCCGCCGCCCTGCGCGGCGCCGCCGCCCTGGCGGCCCTGGTGGCCGCGCTTCCGGCCCAGGAGCTCGAACGCCGCGTGGCGCGCAGCACGCGCACGGCCCAGCCGCCCGTGATCGACGGACGCCTGGACGACCCCGTGTGGCGCAGCGCGACGCCGATCGGCGAGCTGATCCAGCTCGAGCCGCACGCGGGCGCGGCGCCCAGCGAGGCCAGCGAGATCCGCTTCCTGCACGACGGCCAGCAGCTCTACATGGCGATCCGCTGCTTCGACCGCGAGCCCGAGCTCATCGTCAGCACCACGCGCGAGCGCGACGCCCTGCTGGAGGTCGACGACCGGGTCGAGATCGTGTTCGACACCTTCCACGACCGGCGCAACGCGTTCTTCTTCCAGATCAACGCCAGCGGCTCGAAGGGCGACGCGCTCGTGACCAACAACGGCGCCAACTTCAACAAGCCCTGGGACGGCCTGTGGGAGGGCGTCGCGCGGGTCGACGAGCTGGGCTGGACGGCCGAGCTCGCGCTGCCCTTCAAGACCCTCAACTTCGCCGAGGGTCAGGAGACCTGGGGCTTCAACATCGAGCGCACCATCGGTCGCAAGCGCGAGGAAGCGCGCTGGTCGAACGGCAGCCGCGAGCACCGTCTGTTCAACCTCTACCGCGCGGGCGAGCTCCAGGGCCTGAGCGACATCCACCAGGGCATCGGTCTGGACGTCGTGCCGTTCTTCGCCTCGCACTGGCGCAACCAGCGCGACCGGGACGGCGACGGCCGCGCCGACGAGGGCGAGAAGAGCCTGGTGGGCGAGCCGGGCTTCGACCTGTTCTACAAGCTCATCCCGAGCCTGACCTTCAGCCTGACGGTCAACACGGACTTCGCCGAGACCGAGGTGGATGAGCGCCAGATCAACCTCACGCGCTTCCCGCTGTTCTTCCCCGAGCGCCGCGACTTCTTCCTGCAGGACTCGGGCGTGTTCGAGTTCGGGCTGAACAACGCCGGCGGTGGCGGCGACCGCGCCCTGCTCCCGTTCTTCAGCCGGCGCATCGGGCTCAGCCAGGACGGCGAGGAGGTGCCGATCCTGAGCGGGGCCAAGCTGACCGGGCGCGCCGGCCCCTGGGGCATCGGCGTGCTCGACGTCCAGACCGACGAGCTGGGCGTGCTCGACCGTCAGAATCTGTTCGCCATGCGCCTGTCGCGCAACGTCGGCGAGCAATCCACGGTGGGCGGCATCCTCACCCGCGGCGACCCCTCCGGCGCGGGCGACAACACCGTGTTCGGCCTGGACGCGAGCCATCGCGCCAGCACCTTCGCGGGCGACCGCGACCTGATCACGACGGGCTTCCTGCTGCTCTCCGAGGGCCAGGAGGCCGCGGGCCAGAACGCGGCCTTCGGCCTGGCCCTGCGCGCGCCCGGCGACCGCCTGAGCTGGAACCTGGGCGCGCTCGAGATCCAGGAGCACTTCGAGGCCGCGCTGGGCTTCGTGCCGCGTCGGGACGTACGCCGCTACGACGGTGGACTCGAGTACCAGCCGCGCCCCGGCATCCCCGGCCTGCGCCAGCTCGAGTTCGGCCTCTCCACCCAGGTCTTCACCGACACCGGGGGCGAGCTCGAGACCTGGAGCTCGGAATTCCAGCCGCTGGGCCTGCTGTTCGAGTCGGGCGAGGAAGTGCGCCTCGAGTTCGAGCACGTCCACGACGAGCTGTCGGCCGACTTCGAGATCTCGGAGGGCGTGGTGATCCCCGCCGACCCGTACGACTTCACGCGCGCCCGCCTCGAGCTCGGCACGGCCCAGAAGCGCGCGCTGTCGGCCGAACTCTCGCTGGACGGCGGGAAGTTCTACGACGGCCGGCGGCAGGGCTACGGCGCGGGTCTCCTGTGGCAGCCGGGCCCGCTCTTCAACGCGCGCGGCACCTACGCGCGCGAGGACGTGACGCTCGACGGGGGCGACTTCGAGACGCAGCTCGCGCGCCTGCGCGCCACCGTGTCGTTCTCGCCCGAGCTCTCGTGGAACAATCTCCTGCAGTGGGACACCGAGTCGGACACGCTGGGAGTGCAGTCGCGCCTGCGCTGGATCCCCGTGCCCCACCAGGAGGTGTTCCTGGTGTTCAACGAGACCCTGGAGAGCGACTCCTCGCGCTCGGCGCCGCTGTCCCAGGGGCTGTCCCTGAAGCTCACCTACGCCGTGCGTTTCTAGGCCCCCGCCCGGCCGGGAAAGGCCGGCAGCGCTCCCAGATCGACGACACAAGTTCAATTTAGCAAATGACTTATGCCATACGCCCGAGGTCCTATCGCAGGTCTTGATCGCGCTTCGTAGCGTCCCTCGGTCGATCGCGCCCCGGCGGCGTTCGTCGGGTGCACGCTCGGCAACCCAACCCGAGTGAGTGATTCCATGGCACAAGATCCCAAGCAGAAGCCCGCCCATACCGCTCCCCCCAAGCCCTCCTTCTCGCCGCCGCCCGCCGGCAAGCCCGCGCAACCGCATCAGCCGCAGCACCCGGGCTCGGCGCCGAAGCACACGGACCCCAAGAAGAAGTAGCTCTCCACCCGCGCCCCCGGGCGCGCGCGACGCCGGCCTCGAGCCGGCGTCTTCGTTTCTGGAGCGAGCGTCTCCCGGCGCCCTCCGGATCGCGCTAGCGACGCGTGGAATCGTCGGGCGATCCCGGCAGGCACATCACGGTCTGCACCCCGAACAGGCAGCGCTGGACCCGCGCGCCGTCCTGGGCCTCGACCTCGATCTCGCACACGCTCAGGCGCTTGCCGGCGCGCAGGACGCGTCCGCGGCCGACGAAGCGCTGGCCGCGAGCCGGTTCCAGCAGGTTGACCTTGAACTCGACCGCCAGGACCGAGGCGCCGGCCGGCATGAGCGAGTAGGCCGCGTAGCCACCGGCCGAGTCGGCGATGGAGGTCAACACGCCGGCGTGCAGGTAGCCGTGCTGCTGCGTCAGCCCCTCCTGGAAGCCGAGCTCGATCTCGCACAGCCCCGGCTCGAGGCGCAGCAGGCGCGCGCCGAGCGTGGCCATGAAGCGTTGGCGCGCGAAGCTGGCGCGCACTCGCGCGTCGAAGTCCGGGTCCTTTGGCACGGGTTGGATCGGGTCGGGCATGGCACTCCTCCGCTTGCGAGTCGTCCGGAGCGAC
Organism: uncultured Planctomycetaceae bacterium; assembly: GCA_964631945.1. Taxonomy (GTDB): domain Bacteria; phylum Planctomycetota; class UBA1135; order UBA1135; genus JABFRZ01. The sequence continues at coordinate 28,219 of CAZWAY010000009.1, read as the reverse complement.
GACTCGCGCCACTTGTCGCGCTTTCGCGCATGCCCGTCAATGCGCGCGAGGGCCGCGGGGCCCGTGCCCGGCGACCCTCGCGTCGGCTTGCCGCGGAACGGCGCTACTTGACCTTGAAGTCGAGGTCGAGGCGCACGCGCAGCGGCTCGTCGTCGGCACCGGCCGGGTCGGAGGTCAGGACCCACAGCTTCACGGCCACGTTGTCGCGCCAGAAGTACTGGCCGCCGAACACGACCCCGTTCATGCCGTCGCCGTCGCCGTCGTTCAGGCCCGTGCCGGCGATCGCGGTGTCGTCCTGGGCCACCGGGCTGAAGACCGAGTCGCCGTCGAGGTCGTAGATCAGGGCGAAGACGTTGTAATTGCCCTGCTTCCACTGGCTCGAGCCGAGCTGCGCGCCCGCGACCCAGCCCTGATCGGATTCCTCGAGGTTGTTCATGAACTGGACGAAGCCGGTCATCTCCTCCAGCGGGCCGCCCTGGAGCGTGCCGGCCAGGAACATGTCCCAGATCATGAAGTTCTCGGTGGTGGCCGAGTTGCCCTGGTTGCCGGCCACGGCCGTGTCGGTGTTGTCGTTCCAGTCGTAGATCGCGGTCGAGAGCTGCAGCTTGCCCTCGTCGATAGGCACGTAGATGTTGCCCTGGCCGCCCCACATCTTCGGGTCCGAGTCGGCCGCGACCTCGGTGGCCACGTAGGCGGCAAAGCGCGCGTCGAAGCTCGGACCGTCACCGTTCATGGGCTTCCACGAGGCCGCGACCCCCGAGGGCGAGATGTCCGAGTCCCACAGGAAGTCGCCGTAGATCGGCGGCATGGCGAAGGCGTGCGGCTGCTTGCCGGCCATCACGTGGATCTCCTCGTTGGCCGCCCAGTCGAGATAGAAGCGGTCCATGACGACGCCGCTGCCGTTGAAGCCGTCGCCGTCGCCGAAGTCCCAGTGCGGGTTGTTGGCGTCGTTGCCGTCCGAGGCCGTCGACAGGCGCCCGACCACGTTCATGTCGTCCATCAGCGCGTACTTGGCGCCGAAGCGGAAGCGCATGCGGCCGCGGTAGCGGTCCTGGATGTCGTTGCCGGTGGCGGCGTCCACGTTGTCGAAGGTCGCCTCGCCGCGCATGCGGCCTTCGGCGTCGAACTTCAGGCGGTCCATGATCGAGCCCTGTCCGCCTTGCGCGGGGGCGAGGGCCAAGAGGCCGAGGGCCAGAATCGTCATCGTGTTTCTCTCCGGGGAGTCAGGGGGGGTGTGCGCAGCGCCCCGCGGCCCGCGGCGGGCGGCACGGACGCGGCGCTCCTTCAGGGGCCGGCAGGCCGGCCACGCAAAGGGGCGGGGAGCATAACGTGCAGGCGCGCGTCGGCCCCCGCACCTTTCTCGGACTTGAATTGCGCCTTCCTCCTCGGGGGCGCGCCCTCGCTGGCCGGAGGCTCAACGATCGAGAACGACGATGCGGAGCTCGCTCCCGTTGGCGTGGATCTCGGGCACGTACATGGCGTGCGCCAGGGTCGGCAGGGCGTGGAAGCGGCCGGGGACCTCGGCGCGCAACTCGTAGCGCAGCTCCCACAGGCCCTGCGGCAGCCGCTCGAGGAAGAAGCTCACCTCTCGATCGCGCAGCTCCTGGTGCGCCGAGCGCGTGCGCCCGGTGTAGCCGGAACCGACCTGGGCCTCGAGCACCACGTCCCGCGCCGTCCCGCGGCGCCGGTCCTCCCCGCTCGGAGCCGCGAAGCGTGCGGCGCCCTCGCTGCGCTTCAGCTCCTGGGCCGCGATGGGCTCGCCGCTGCGCACCTGCACGGCCTCGAGCCCGGCGGCCTTCAGGTCCTCGAACACCAGGTACTCGAGCTCGTTCTTGGCCTCGATGGTCAGCACGACCTCGACGCGCTCGCCGCTCGTCAGCTCGCCGCCGTCGGCCAGCGGCACGCGCTCGTAGACCGTGCCGGCGAGCAGCGTCTTGCGCGCCGCCAGGCGGTAGCAGTCGCGGCGCACGAAGAGCTCGTTGCCGCGCGCCGGGATCGGCTCTTCCAGGCTGAAGAAGCGCGCGCGGGCCGCGAAGTAGAGCGGACCCGCGCCGGCCTTCTTGGTGATGCGGATCTCGTTCCGGCCGTCGCGCAGCAGCGCGGGATCGAGCTCGAAGGCGCTCGGCGCGGCCAGGAGCTGGTCCTTCTCGATGCGCTTCGAGGCCACGTTCGTGCCGTTGAGCGCGAGCTCGAACTCGACCGCCGCGCCCAGTTCCCCGCTGCTGCGCAGGTAGTCGTTCAGGGCGAGCACGGTGATGGCCGTGTCGCGCGTGTTCGACCACTGCGCTCCGCGGCGGTTCTTCACGAGCCAGTTCATGAGCGGCGTGACGAGTTCGCTCTTCGGATCGACGGCCATCAACGCGCGCAGCGCGCAGGCCGTGGCCTCGACCCCGCCCTCGGACCAGCGCCGGTAGATCCCGTCCTGGCCGTAGTGCGCGGTCGGCAGGGTGTAGGGCTGCTTCGTGCCCACCTGCAGGACCGAGACGTCCGGCGACGCGTCGCGGATCGCGCCGTTGGCGAGGTTCTCGGCCAGCGTGCGCGCTTCCTTCGCGCGCCCCATGCCCTGGGCGGCCAGACACAGCAGCGCGCGACCGTAGGCGTTGAGCGCGTCGCGTTGCTTCCAGAGCTTGTCGAAGGCCGCGGCCTGGAACGTCCGCGCGGCGTCCGTGCGGCCCGCGCCGCCGAAGGCGGCCAGCGCGTGCAGTTCCCAGGCCGCGAGATCGGGCTCGCCCTCGGCCTCGACCAGCTCGGCCGCCAACCAGCGCGCCGCGTTGTCGAGCACGCTCGCCCGCACCTCGAGCCCGGCGTCGCGCGCGAGCGCGAGGCCCCACAGGACGTAGGCCGTCATGAAGGGATTGCTGTCGCCGTCCTTCCACCAGGCCCAGCCGCCGTCGGCGTGCTGGAAGTCGTAGAGCCGCTCGAGGCCCGCCTGGGTCATCTCGTCGAGCTTCGCCAGCGCCTGCTTGCCCTGCGGGTGCGTCTTGCCGGCGGTGGCCGGTTCGATGCCGCCGAACACGCGCGTCATGGCGTCCTCGACCGAGAGCCCGTTGTCGCGCAGCGTCTTCGCCACCACCACGGCCGGCAGGAAGCGCGAGAGCGTCTGCTCGACGCAGCCGTACGGGTAGTCGGCGAGATACGGCAGCGCGTCCAGCATCGTCACCGCCAGGCTCGGCGAGACCGAGAGCGTGAGCCGCGTCGATCCGGCACCGCGGTCCTCGGGCAAGTCGAGGGTGAGCGCGAGCGCGCCGGACTCGGATCCACCGTCCAGCTTGCCGGCCAGATCGATGAAGGCCTCGATGCCGTGCGCATGGATCGGCAGCGTGCGCTCGACCGCGTCGGCGTGGGTCGTGCCCAGCGCCGAGAGCTTCAGCGTGGCCGTGCCCGGCTCACGCACCTCCACGGTCCAGTCCACGCGCACCTGGCCGTTGGCCGGGATCGTGACCTTCCTCGGCGGCCCCTCGACGCGCGCCAGCACGAGCCCCGTGAGCGAGAGCGTCGGCTCGACCACCAGCGCCTGGTCCGTGTTGTTGTCCAGGTTGCCCGAGATCGTGACCGTGTCCCCCACCACGAATAAGCGCGGCGCCTGCAGGCGCGCGATCAGCGGCAGGCGCGTGCGCACGCTGGTCGCGCCTTCGCCCACGCGCGTGGCCGCGTCGCAGGCGCGCGCGGTCGCCTTCCAGCGCGTGGTCGAGTCGGGGAACTTCAGCTTCACCGTGGCGCGGCCCGCCTTGTCGGTGGTGACGTCCGGCACCCACAGCGCGGTCGCGCGGAAGTCGGAGCGCACGCGCACGACGGGCTGGGCGGGAGCTGCGGCGCCGTCAGCGCTGGCGCGATTCTCCTTGGCGAGGCGGTTGTCGGCCCGCTCGAAACTGTCGGCGAGCCCGCCCGAGCGTTCCGAGGCCACGGATTTCAAGGCGGGCCCCGCGCGTCCGACGTAGCCCAGCGCGCCGAGCTGTCTCAGGGCATCCCCATCGACCTCTTCCCGCCCGAAGAGCAGGTCGCGCACCTCGCCCTTCTTGTCCTTGGCGAACTCGGCGTACGTGCCGTGCTGGAAGCTGCCGCCGGTCTGCACCAGGTGCGCGCGCTTGTCGCCGTAGAAGAAGCGCCGCGGATCGATGGCGTAGTCGCCCTGGATGTAGGCCACGGCCTCGTCCACGACCGCCAGCGAGAGCGCGGCCGAGGTCGGCTCGCCGCTCCTGTCCTTGACCGTGACCGTGAGCGTGCCCTCCGTGCCGGGCTCGTAGTCGCTCCTGTCGCTCGCGAGCTCGACCGACAGGAACTGCTTCACCGGCGGCACGATCAGCTCGATCCCGTGCTGGAAGGCCTGTCCGGACCACATCGAGAGCGCGCCCACGAACACGTTGGGCACGTGGCGCTCGGTGATAGGCACGCGCACGAGCTTGACCTGACCCTCGAGGTGCAGGACCTCGTGTCGCTCGAGCTCCTCGCCCTCGACCGTGAACAGCACCCAGCGCCCGCTCTGGGGCGTGACGACGAGCAGCGTCGCCTCCTTGCCGACCTCGAGCGTGTCCTGGTCCACCAGGATCTCGACGCCGCCCGGGAGATAGCCGAGCTGCTGGGTGTTCTCGTCGGCCACGAAGACGCTGGTCTCGGCCCGGATCTCGGCCTCGCGCTCGTCGGTGCTCGTCCAGGCCAGGCGGTAGGTGCCCTCCCTGGGCGGCGTGAAGTCGAAGCGCGCCTTGCCGTCCTTGCCCGTGCGCAGAGCGAGCGTGGCGACCGTCTCGCGCTCGTAGCCCTGGGAGCGCAGGCTCCAGCCGGCGAGCGGGAAGCCGGGCTCGCCCTGGGCCTTCGCCAGCGCGTCGCCGAACACGTCGCGGCCCAGCGGATCGCGCCAGACCTCGTGCCAGCGCTCGCGCGTCACCACTACGCGCCCGTCGTCCTCGACCGGGTTGTCGTTCGGATCGCTGGCGCGCAGCGCGACCTCGACCTTCGTCCCCGGGCGGTGGATCGTGTGCGCCACCTCGAAGTCCACGCGATAGCCCTGCTCGGCCACCACCACCGTGCCCTGGCCCGTGATCTCGCGGCGCGAGGCGTCGACCACGCGCGCCTGGACCACGAACTCGAACTCGCCGCTCACGTCGGGCGGGGTGTCGAAGGCGATCGACACCTTGCCGGCCGGATCGCTGGTGCGCGTGTCGTGGAAGATCTGCTGGCCCGGTCCGCCCCACCAGCTGCGCTCGCGCGCGTCCTCGTAGAACCACGGGAATTCGCGCACCCTCGGGCTCGGCCGGTAGCGCGGGCGCTGGTGCACGAAGACCTCGACCGTCGCCCCGGCCACGGGCGCGCCGTAGTAGTAGGTCGACTCGATCTCGACCTCGACACGGTCGCCGAGGCGGAAGAGCCTGGGCTTGCCGCTGGCATCGAGCGGCGTCTTCACCGCGACCTCGTACTCGGGCAGCTTGTACTCCTCGAGCCGGAACAGCGTGGCCGAGCCGAGGCGCTCGTTCTTCTTCGCGTCGCGGTAGAACACCACGCTGTACTCGCCCAGCGCCATCGCGGCGGTGGTGGTCAGGCTCGACCAGGCCGCGCCGAAGGCGTCGAGCGTGCTCGTGCCCTCGCTCACGAGCGCGTCCTCGGGGCCGCGGAGCTCCCAGGCGACCTGCTCGCTGGCCGGCGTCTGGTAGGCGGAGGCGTAGCGCGTGCGCGCCCAGAACTTCCACTGCACCGTGTCGCCCGGGCGATAGGCCGCGCGGTCGGTGTAGGCGTACAGGCGCCACTCGCGCGCGGGATCCTCGCGCCCGGGCATCCAGCCCTGTGCGAAGCCCTGGCGCGCGCCGGACTTCAGCGCCACGAAGTACGAACCGCCCTGCCGCTTCGAGGTCAGCGTGAACTGCGCCACGCCGTCGCTGCCGGTCTGCTCGGAGTGCTCGGCGCGCTGCCACGCGCCGTCGTGCCAGCGCTCCGAGAGGCGCACGTCGGCCTCGGCCAGCGGCGCGCCCGTGCGCGCGTCCGTGGCCCAGGCCAGGAGCTGGGTGCCGGTCGCCTTGATGGTCACGGCCGCGTCGCTGACCAGCACCAGCGCGCGCGCCTGGGTCGCACCGGCGGAGGCCAAGAGCACGTAGGCCCCGAGCGCCGGCTTGGGCTCGATCAGGAGCCGCGCCTGCCCGGGCTCGTGCCGACCCGGATCGCGCGTGTCGTGCGTCCAGCGCGCGCTCGGTGCGCGCGTGAGCGGCACCAGCGACAGCCAGTCGTCGTTGCCGTCCGCGCCGAACAGCACGTCCCGCGTCAGGTCGAGCGGGTAGAGCGCGAGCTCGACGCGCTCGAGGTTGCGCCACGAGAGCGTGTACTGCACCTCCGAACCCGGCAGGAAGAAGCGCTCGACCTGCACGCCGAGGGTGGGCGCGGTCAGGTTGCGGATGCGCTGCTCGCACTCGTCGAAGTAGCGCGTCTCGCCCTTCTTGAACTCGCGCGTCAGGCGGCGGTAGAGCTCGAGCGCGCGCACGTAGTCGGGCTTCGGCCGCAGCGTGCCGTGCTCGTCGGGCTCCCAGCGCCCCTGGCCCTCCTGGAAGGTGCCGAGCGAGTACAGCGCGTCGTCGTACCACTCCGAGCGCTGGCCGAGTTCCAGCACGGCCCCCAGCGTGGCCTCGATGCGCTGGGCCGCGCGCCGGTCGCCGCCCTGGTTCATCCAGGCACGCGCCAGCAGGAAGTTCGCGCGCGCGCGATCGGCGTCGCCGACCGCGATCTCGAGCGCGTTGGCGTAGACCTCGAGCGGCAGCATGCTCGGGAAGTACGAGTGTCCCCAGTACTGCTCGCGCCAGGGCGGCAGGGCCGCCTTCCAGACGATGCCGAGGTAGCGCGCGCGCGCCCGCTCGAGGTCGCTCGAGCCCGCCCACCAGGCCAGCGCCTCGGCGTAGAGCTGCCACGCGCTCCAGTCCTGGTTCTGCGCGCGCCAGGCGGCGTCGCCGAGGGACTCCGCGATCTCGGCGTAGAGCTCGTCGCGCGACTCGGGCCGCTCGTAGCGCGCGAGCTGGGCGCGCAGTGCCGCCAGCGCCTGGTCCAGCTCGCTCGTGTCGGGGTCGTTCGACTGCACCGCCGCGCGCCAGCGCGTGTCCGCCAGGCGGAACTCGGCCCAGGCTCGACGCGCGAGCGGGAGCTCGAGCGTGGCGAGATCGGTGTAGAGCGCCTGGGCGCGCGCGTAGTTCCCGGCGGCGAATTCGGCCTCGGCCTTGGTGATGCGCGCCTCGATCTCCCCGGCCGGCGCGGGGGCCTGCTGCGGGTCGGCGCCCGGGCTCCCGGCCTGCCCCACTCCACCGGGCGCCGACTCGGGTCGCGGCGAGGCCAGACAGGCGAACACGAGGGCGAGCTGGAGCGAGACGAGCAGCGGCTTCATGGCGATTCGTTTCAAGGAGCGGAGCGCGGAACGGACCGCGCGCGCCTCGGGCGAGCGTCGCGCGGGTTCGGGCACAGAACGTTGCATCGCGGGAGCCTCTTGGCGCGTCCCAGCATGCCGGGCCGGGCGCGGCGGGCCTGCTATTCTTTCGCCCTCGTGCCCGAACTCCCGGACGTCGCGCTGTACGTCGAGGCCCTCGAGCAACGCCTGCTCGGGCGCCGGCTCGAGGGCCTGCGCCTGAAGAGCATGTTCCTGCTGCGCAGCGCCGTTCCGCCGCCCTCCGCAGCCATCGGAAGGCCCGTGCGGGCCCTCGGGCGACTGGGAAAGCGCATCTTCCTCGAGCTCGGCCCCGGCCCGCGCCCGGGCGAGTCCGGGCAGCTCTACCTCCTGCTGCACCTCATGATCGCGGGGCGACTGCACTGGAGGCCGCGCGGGGCCAGGCTCACGCGCCGCGGCGATCTCGCGGCCTTCGACTTCGAGCACGGCACGCTGGTCCTGACGGAGGCCGGCACGAAGCGGCGCGCCTCGCTGCACGTCCTCGCGGACGAGGCCGTCCTGCGCGCCCACGACCGCGGCGGGCTGGATCCGCTCGCCACCGACCTCGCCGCCTTCGCCGCGCGCCTCGGCTCCGAGCGCCACACCCTGAAGCGCGCGCTGTGCGACCCGCGCCTCCTCAGCGGCATCGGCAACGCCTACTCCGACGAGATCCTGCACCGCGCCCGGCTGTCGCCCCTGCAGCGCGTCGAGAACCTGGCCGCGCCCGAGTTCGAGCGCCTGTTCGAGGCCACGCAGGCGGTGCTCTCCGAATGGATCGAGCGCCTGCGGCGCGAGGCCGGCGCCGAGTTCCCCGAGAAGGTCACGGCCTTCCGCACCGGCATGGCCGTCCACGGCCGCTTCGGCCAGCCCTGCCCGGTGTGCGCCGCCCCGATCCAGCGCATCCTGCGGGCCGACAACGAGGTCGACTACTGCGCGCGCTGCCAGACCGGCGGCAAGATCCTGAAGGACCGCGTGCTCTCGCAGCTCCTGAAGGACGACTGGCCGAGCTCGCTGGAAGAGCTGGAGGAGCGCGGCGGCCCACCGGAAGCGTCCGACCAGGCCCCCGCCCCCTGAGGTGCTGGCCGGCCGCCCTGATGTTCTGCAGCGACCGCTTCGACCGCCGCCGCAACCGGCGGAGTCCGCGCCGCGCCCGACGCACTGACGCGGACCGGCTGGAGAAGCTGCCGCGCGCGTGAGAGCGTCGGCGCGGAGGTGCGACGACGCGGGCGCGCCGAATCGGTCGGATCGGACGGACGGCGCGGCGGTCGCGGCATGGAAGCGGAGCCTCGACTGCGTCGCGCCACGCTCCTAGGATCCTGCCGCCACCGCTCGCGAGCCGTGCGAGCGTCGAGAAATCGTCCCGTCGCCCGGCCATGGCCCAGATCTTCCACCCGAGCTTCAACACCCTCTCGAAGGTCTCGATCTTCGGCGCGGTGTTCTTCCTCGGGGCCGGGGTGTGGGCCTGGGACACGCTGCTGCGCTCGCCCTACAACACGCAGGTCGACGTGGCGCGCGAGCAGCCGGTGCCCTTCAGCCACAAGCATCACGTGCAGGGCCTGGGACTCGACTGTCGCTTCTGCCACTCGAGCGTGGAGGAATCGGCCTTCGCCGGCATCCCGCCCACCAAGACCTGCATGGGCTGCCACTCGATGGTGTGGAAGGACGCGCCCATCCTGGAGCCGGTGCGCGCGAGCTACCGGAGCGACCTCCCGATCCCCTGGACGCGCGTGCACGACCTGCCGGACTTCGCCTACTTCGACCACTCGATCCACGTGAAGAAGGGCATCGGCTGCACGACCTGCCACGGCCAGGTGGACGAGATGCCGCTGATGTGGCGCACGCAGTCGCTGAACATGGACTGGTGCCTGGCGTGCCACCGCGATCCGGCCGCGAACGTGCGCCCGCGCGCGCGCGTCTTCGACGTGGACTGGGAGCCGGGCTCGCTCTCGAGCACGGAGCGCGCCGCCCTCGCCAGCGAGTACCACCTGCAGAGCATGACCAACTGCTCGACCTGCCACCGATGAGCCTCGAACTCGAACGCGCGCGCCCGCTGGAGGCGCCCGAGGCCGCCGAGCTGCGCGCGCGCCTGGCGGGCGTACGCGGGGCGGACTTCTGGCGCGAACTCGACCGGCTGGCGGCCGAGCCCGCGCTGCGCGGGCTCCTGGAACGGGAGTTCCCGGCGCTCTTCGCGCGTTCCGGACCGGGGCCGGCTGGAGACAACTTGGGGCGGCGCGAGCTGTTGCGCCTGATGGGCGCCTCGCTGGGCGTGATGGGCCTCGCGGCCTGCACGCGCCAGCCGGACGAGAGGATCCTGCCCTTCGCGCGCGCGCCCGAGTACCTCGTGCCGGGCAAGCCGCTGTACTTCGCCACGGCCTTCGCGCTGGGCGGCAGCGCCACCGGCGTGCTGGTCGAGAGCCACATGGGCCGCCCGACCAAGATCGAGGGCAACCCGGAACACCCCTCGAGCCTCGGCGCGACCGACGCGCAGGCGCAGGCCGCGATCCTGTCGCTGTACGACCCCGACCGCTCGCACTCGTGCCTGCGCGCCGGACAGATCGGCACCTGGAACGCCTTCACCGGCGAGCTCGCCGGGCGCCTGGAGGGCATCGCCGCGCACCAGGGCGAGGGCCTGGCCGTGCTGGTGGGCGGCGAGCGCTCGCCCTTCCTCGCGCGCCAGCTGGGCCAGCTGCAGGCGCGCTACAAGCGCCTGCGCAGCTACCGCTGGACGCCCTTGCACCGCGACCACGCCCGTGCCGGAGCCGAGCTCGCCTTCGGACGCGACGTGCAGGCGCGCTACGCCCTCGAGAAGGCCAAGGTCGTGGTCGCGCTGGAGGCCGATTTCCTGGCCACCGGTCCGGGCCACGTGCGCTACGCGCGCGACTTCGCCAGGGCGCGCGCGGGCCGCTCGTGGGCGGCCGAGATGAACCGGCTGTACGCCTTCGAGAGCGCGCTGACCGTCACGGGCGCGATGGCCGACGAGCGCGCCAGCCTGCGGCCGTCCGAGCTCGAGGGCTTCGCGCGCGCGCTGGCGAAGGAGCTCGGGCTCGAGCTGGAGGCGCCGGCGCTCGACGAACGCCTGCAGCGCTTCGTGCGCGCCGCCGCCAAGGACCTGCGCGCGCGCACCGGCGCCAGCCTGGTGCTGGCCGGCGAGGGCGCGGACCCGGCCGTGCACGCCCTGGCGCACTGGATGAACCACCGCCTGCGCAACGCGGGTGCGACGGTCGAGTACACGCTGCCGCTCGACAGCAGCAGCGAGTCGGACTCGGCCTCGATCCGCCAGCTGGCCGAGGACCTGCGCGCGCGCCGCATCGACACGCTGGTCATGCTGGGCGGCAACCCGGCCTACGACGCGCCGGCCGAGCTCGACTTCGCGCGCGCGCTGGCGGAGGTGCCCTTCCGCGTGCACCTCGCCGCGCACGTGGACGAGACCTCGGCCCTGTGCCACTGGCACATCCCCGAGACGCACTTCCTCGAGAGCTGGAGCGACGCGCGCGCGCACGACGGTACGGCCTCGCTGGTGCAGCCCCTGATCGCGCCGCTGTACGAGGCGGGCGGCGCGAAGAGCGTGCACGAGCTCCTGGCCTGGCTGACGGGCGAGGGCGAGAAGAGCGCCTACCAGCTGTTGCGCGCCCACTGGGAGAGCGCCAGCGGCAAGACGGGCGCCGAATTCGAGCGCTTCTGGCGCACGGCCCTGCACGACGGAGTCGTGGCCGGCACGGCCTTCCCCGCGCTGGACGTGGCGCCGCGGGCCGAGCTCGATTTCGGCCCGGCGCCCGCGCCGGCGCCCGGGTTCGAGCTCGCGCTGTGCGCCGACGCGAGCGTGTTCGACGGACGCTTCGCCAACAACGCCTGGCTGCAGGAGCTGCCGCGCCCGCTCACGCGCCTGGTGTGGGAGAACGCGGCGCTGCTCGCGGCGCGCACGGCCCAGGAGCTCGCGCTCGAGGCCGGCGACGTCGTCCAGCTCGAGGCCGGCGGGCGCAGCCTGCGCGCGCCCGTGTGGATCGTGCCCGGCCATGCCGAGGGGGTCTTCACGCTGTCGCTCGGCTACGGGCGCCGGCAGGCGGGCGCGCTCGGCACGGGCGTCGGCTGCGACGCCTACGCGTTGCGCACGAGCACGGCGCCCTGGCGCCTGGGCGGCGTGCGGGTCGAGAAGACCGGCGCGCGCCAGGCGCTCGCGACGGTCCAGAAGCATCCCGAGCAGGAGCACCGCAACCTGGCGCGCGTGGCCACCTTCGAGCGCTTCAAGGCCTCCGGCAAGCTGGCCTTCGCGGGCCAGCACGTCTCGCCCCACGACGTGCTGCAGCCGCCCTCGCTCTATCCCGGCTTCCCCTACGAAGGCAACGCCTGGGGCCTGGTGATCGACCTCAACGCGTGCCTGGGCTGCAACGCCTGCATGCTGGCGTGCCAGGCCGAGAACAACATCCCGGTGGTCGGCAAGAGCGAGGTCCAGAACGGCCGCGAGATGCACTGGATCCGCATCGATCGCTACTTCGAGGGTGGCGGGTCGGAGGAGCACGGCGAGGAGCGCGTGCAGGTCGTGCACCAGCCGGTGCCCTGCATGCACTGCGAGAACGCGCCCTGCGAGACGGTCTGTCCGGTCGGCGCGACGGTGCACAGCGACGAGGGCCTGAACGAGATGGTCTACAACCGCTGCATCGGCACGCGCTACTGCTCGAACAACTGCCCCTACAAGGTGCGGCGCTTCAACTTCCTGGCCTACGCCGACCAGACCACCGAGTCGCTCAAGCTGGGGCGCAACCCGGACGTGAGCGTGCGCACGCGCGGCGTGATGGAGAAGTGCACCTACTGCGTGCAGCGCATCAGCCAGGCGCGCATCCAGGCCAAGAAGGAGGACCGCGCGATCCGCGACGGCGAGATCGTGACGGCCTGCCAGGCCGTGTGCCCGACGCGCGCGATCACCTTCGGCGACATCAACGACCCGGCCAGCGCGATCAGCAAGCTGCGCGCCGAGCCGCACCACTACGGCCTGCTGGCCGAGCTCGGCACGCGCCCGCGCACGACCTACCTGGGCCGCCTGCGCAACCCCAACCCCGAGCTCGGGTGAGGCGATGAGCCAGGGCGCGGGGCACGAGCGGAGCGAAGTGATCGCCCCCGGTCACACGCTGACCTCCGTCACCGAGAAGATCACCACCATCGTCCTGACGCGCCGGACGCCGCGCGGCTGGTACCTGGGCTTCGCCGCGGCCTTCCTGCTGGTGATGCTGCTGTTCGCCTCGATCGCCAAGCTGCTGGCGGTCGGCATCGGCGCGTGGGGCGTCAACGTCCCGGTCGGCTGGGGCTTCGCGATCATCAACTTCGTGTGGTGGATCGGCATCGGCCACGCGGGCACGCTGATCTCGGCCATCCTGCTCCTGTTCCGCCAGGAGTGGCGCACCTCGATCAACCGCTTCGCCGAGGCGATGACGCTGTTCGCGGTGGCCTGCGCGGGCGTCTTCCCGCTGCTGCACGTGGGGCGTCCGTGGCTCGCGTACTGGCTGCTGCCCTACCCGAACACGATGTCGCTGTTCCCGCAGTTCCGCAGCCCGCTCCTGTGGGACGTGTTCGCGGTCTCGACCTACGCCACGGTCTCGGCGCTGTTCTGGTACGTGGGCCTGATCCCCGACCTGGCCACGCTGCGCGACCGCGCCAAGAGCAAGCCCTGGAAGATCACCTACGGCATCCTGGCCATGGGCTGGCGCGGCGCGGCGGCGCACTGGCAGCGCTACGAGACCGCCTACCTGCTGCTGGCGGGCCTGGCGACGCCGCTGGTGATCTCGGTGCACACGGTGGTGAGCTTCGACTTCGCGGTCAGCGTCATCCCCGGCTGGCACGCCACCATCTTCCCGCCCTACTTCGTGGCGGGCGCGATCTACTCGGGCTTCGCGATGGTGCTGACGCTGGCGATCCCGCTGCGCGCGATCTACGGGCTGCAGGACTTCATCACCCTGCGGCACCTGCAGAACATGGCCAAGATCGTGCTCGCGACCGGCATGATCGTGGTGTACGGCTACACGATGGAGGCCTTCTTCGCGTGGTACAGCGCGAACCCGTACGAGCAGGACATGCTCGCGAACCGCGCCTTCGGGCACTACGGCTGGGCCTACTGGCTGCTGCTGAGCTGCAACGCGGTCACGCCGCAGTTCCTGTGGTTCAAGCGCGTGCGCTCGAGCGTGGTGGCGCTGTTCGTGATCGCGATCATCGTGAACGTGGGCATGTGGCTGGAGCGCTTCGTGATCGTGGTCACGAGTCTGTCCCACGACTTCCTGCCCAGCTCGTGGGACACGTACACGCCCACCCAGTGGGACTGGGGCCTGTACGTCGGGACGTTCGGGCTGTTCCTGGCGCTCTTGTTCCTGTTCATCCGCTTCCTGCCGATGATCTCGATCTTCGAGATGCGCACGCTGGTGCCGGCGGGCGAGGAAGGCGCGCCGAGCGAGCGCCAGGAGCCGCACCCGTGAGCGCGCCGCACAAGCACGCACAGCGCTGCTTCGGCGTGCTGGCCGAGTACGCCAGCGGCGAGGCGCTGCTGGTCGGCATCGCGCGCGCGCAGCTGCAGGGCTTCAGCAAGCTGGAGGCCTACACGCCACTGCCGATGCACGAGGTCAGCCACGCGCTCGGCCAGCAGAACGACCTGCCGAAGTACGTGCTCGGCGGCGGCATCCTGGGGGCGTGCGTGGGCTTCGGCCTGCAGTACTACGCCGCGGTCGTGCACTACCCGAGCAACGTCGGCGGCCGGCCGCTGAACTCCTGGCCGTCCTTCATCCCGGTCACGTTCGAGCTCACGATCCTGTTCGCGGCCTTGACGGCGGTGTTCGGGATGCTGGCGCTGAACGGCCTGCCGCGCCCGCACCACCCGGTCTTCAGCGCGCCGAACTTCGAGCTCGCCAGCCGCAACCGCTTCTTCCTGCTGGTGCTGCACTACGACCCGCGCTTCGACGCGGACCTGGCCCTGACCACGCTGCGCTCGACCAAGGCGCTCTCGGTCCAGGAGGTGCCGCACCCGTGAGACGCCTCGTCCTCGTCCTGGTGCTGGCGCTCGCGGGCCCTTCCTGCCGCCAGGACATGCACGACCAGCCGCGCTTCGAGCCGCTCGAGGCCAGCCCGCTGTTCGCCGACGGACGCGCCTCGCGCCCGCGCGTGCCCGGCACGGTCGCGCGCGGCGAGCGCGAGTACGACGCCTTCTTCCTGGAGGGCCGTCTCGATGGCGAGCTGGCCACGCGCTTCCCCGCGCCGGTCACGCGCGCGACGCTCGAACGCGGGCGCGAGCGCTACGACGCCTTTTGCTCGGCTTGCCACGACCGCGCCGGCACGGGTCAGGGCATCGTGGTCAAGCGCGGCCTGAAGCAGCCGCCGAGCTTCCACATCGAGCGCCTGCGCCAGGCCCCGCCCGGCTACTTCTTCGACGTGATCACGCGCGGCTTCGGGGCCATGTACGACCTCTCGGACCGCATCGCGCCGGCCGACCGCTGGGCCATCGTGGCCTACCTGCGCGCGCTGCAGCGCAGCCAGAACGCGACCCTGGCCGACGTGTCCGAAGCGGCGCGGGCGCGCCTGCTGGCGGAGGCCGCCAAGTGAGCCCGCCCACCGTCGCCCCCGCGCTCGCGCGCGTCCAACGCGTGTCCTTCACGCTGGCCGCCGGCGGCGGGCTGTTGCTGGTGCTGGGTTTCTTCCTGGACCGCCCGCGCTTCCTGCAGGCCTGGCTGACGGCCTACCTGTACGTGCTGGCGCCCGCGCTCGGCTCGCTGGCGCTGGTCATGCTGCACAACATGACCGGCGGCGCCTGGGGCTTCGCCGTCCGGCGCCTGCTCGAGGCGGGCATGCGCACGCTGCCGGCCATGGCGCTCCTGTTCCTGCCGGTGGCGCTGGGCGTGCACGAGCTCTACGAGTGGTCGCACGCCGACGTGGTCGCGCACGACCCGATCCTGCGGCACAAGGCGGCCTACCTGAACGTGCCCTTCTTCCTGGCGCGGGCGCTGGCGTACTTCGCGCTGTGGGCCGGCCTGGCGCTGTTCATGGTCAAGCTGTCCGAGCGCTACGACCGCAAGCTCTCGCTCAAGGCGCTGCGCAAGCTCAAGACCGCCAGCGGCTTCGGCCTGGCAGCCTACGTGCTGAGCATGAGCTTCGCGGCCTTCGACTGGGGCATGTCGCTCGAGCCGCACTGGTTCTCGACCATCTACGGCGTGCACTTCATCGTCGGCCAGGGACTCTCGACGCTGTGCTTCGCGATCCTGGCGGCGGCCTTCCTGGCGCGGCACGAGCCCTTCTCGCGCTGGCTGGCGCCGCGTCACTTCCACGACCTCGGCAACCTGCTGCTGGCCTTCGTGATGCTGTGGGCCTACGTCTCGTTCTCGCAGTTCCTGATCATCTGGTCGGGCAACCTGCCGGAGGAGGTGCCCTGGTACCTGACGCGCATCGGGCCGGCCTGGCAGGGCCTGGCGCTCCTGCTGGTGGCCTGCCACTTCGCGGCGCCGCTCGCGATCCTGCTGGTGCGCTCGTCCAAGCAGAACGCGCGCCGCCTGGCCGTCCTGGCCGGCGCCCTGCTGGCGCTGCGCTTCCTCGATTTCTACTGGCTGATCGCGCCGTCCTTCCGCGCCGGCGCGTTCGCGCCGCACTGGCTCGACGCCGTGGCGCCCGTGACGCTCGGCGCGCTGTGGCTCGGACTGTTCGTGCGCAACCTGCACGGCCGACCGCTGGTCTCGCTGCAGGACGCCAAGTTGCTCGGCCAGCTGGAGGCACCCTCGTCGTGACGCACGCCCGCGCACGCGACGGCCGAGAGGGCCGGGCTGGCTACGAGCACTCCGACGCCCAGGCGCGGCCGCTGCTCCTGTTCGGCTTCGGCCTGGCCTTGCTGGTGGCCGTCTCGCTGGCGGTCAGCGCCTGGCTGAGCGAGGACGTGGCCGAGGAACTCGAGCGCGAAGAACGCCCGAGCCCGGTGCGCGAGCTGCGCCTGGCGCCCGAGGGACCGGCGCTGCAGGCCGTGCCGGCGCGTGAGCTCGAGCTGCACCGCGCCTGGGAAGAGCGCACGCTCACGGCCACCGAATGGATCGACCCGCTCAACCAGGTCGTGCGCATCCCGATCGAGCGCGCGCTCGAGCTGACCCTGCAGGAAGGCCTGCCGGCGCGGACGGAGGAGCCCAAGTGAAGCGCGCCCTCCTCTGGCTCGGGTTGCTGCTCGGCCTGGCGCACGCGCCGGCCGCGGCCCAGATCATGGGCGGACCCGAGGCGCCGAGGGTCGCATGGCGCCAGGCCCTCGGGGCGCGCCTGCCGCTCACGGCGCGCTTCACCGACCACGAAGGGCGTGAACTCGCGCTGTCGGAGTGCTTCGGCCAGCGTCCGCTCGTCCTGGCGCTGGTCTACTACGAGTGCCCGATGCTGTGCGGGCTCGTGCTCGAGGGCCTGGTACAGGGCCTGCGCGCGGTCGACTTCACCACCGGTACCGACTTCGACGTGCTGGTGGTCAGCATCGACCCGGCCGAGACGCCCGCGCTGGCCGCGGCCAAGCGCGCCAGCACGCTCGCGGCCTACGGCCTCGAGCCCGGCGATCCCGCGGCCCGCTCGTGGCGCTTCCTGGTGGGGCACGAGACCGAGGTGCGCGCGCTGGCCGACGCGGTCGGCTTCGAGTACAGCTACATCCCCGAGCGCGACGAGTGGGCGCACGCGGCCGGGGTCACGGTGCTGACGCCCGCCGGCGTGGTCTCGCGCATCCTGTTCGGGGTCGAGTTCGCGCCGCGCGACCTGCGTCTGGCGCTGGTCGAGGCCTCGGCCGGCACGATCGGCAGCCCGCTCGACCAGGTGCTCCTGCGCTGCTTCCACTACGACCCCACGCGCGGCAAGTACGGCCTCGCGATCCTGACGCTGGTGCGCCTGCTGGGCGCCGCCACCCTGGCGCTGCTCGCCTTCTTCGTGCTGCGCTGGCTCGCGCGCGAGCGCCGCGCCGCGCGCGTGGTCCTGGAACGGAGCTAGGCCTGGGCATGTTCGAGAACTTCTCGCTGTGGCCGGAGAGCGCCTCGAGCCTGAGCGGCTCGGTCGACGCGCTGTACGTGTTCCTGCTCGGGCTCAGCGCGTTCTTCGGGCTCCTGATCGTGGCCGCGCTGCTGCTCTTCTCGCTGCGCTACCGGCGCCGACCCGGGCACCTCGCCACCCCGATCGAGGGCTCGCTGCCGCTCGAACTCCTGTGGACCGGGATCCCGCTCGTGATCGTGCTGTTCACCTTCGCGTGGGGCACGCGCCTGTTCCTGCGCGCGCAGACGCCGCCGGGCGAGGCCATGCGCTTCCACGTCACCGGCAAGCAGTGGATGTGGAAGATCCAGCACCCGACGGGGCAGAGCGAGATCAACGAGCTGCACGTGCCGCTCGGCCAGAAGATCGCGCTCACGATGATCTCCGAGGACGTGATCCACTCGTTCTTCGTGCCGGCCTTCCGGGTGAAGAAGGACGTGCTGCCGGGGATGTACAGCTCGCTGTGGTTCACGCCCACCAAGGTCGGCGTCTACCACCTGTTCTGCGCCGAGTACTGCGGCACCAAGCACTCCGCCATGGTCGGCAGCGTGGTCGTGCTCGATCCGGCCGACTACCAGGCCTGGCTCGATGGCCGGCCGGCCGAGCGCAACCCGCTCGAGGCCGGCACGATGCTGTTCCAGAACCTGCGCTGCGACACCTGCCACACCGTCGGAGCGGGCACGAGCACCAGCGGGCCACCGCGCGGACCGGATCTGGCGGGCCGCTTCGGCACCGACGTGACCCTGTCGGATGGCCAGACCGTGCGCTTCGACGAGCGTTACGTGCGCGAGTCGCTGCTCGAACCGCCCAAGCGCCTGGCGCTGGGCTTCCAGCCGCTGATGCCGAGCTACAAGGGCCAGATCGGCGAGAGCGACATCCTCGCCCTGATCGCCTACCTGAAGTCGCTGAAGGCCCCGAGCCGCAGACCATGAGCGCGAAACCCCCGAGCTACCTGGGCGGCGAGTACGGACTGCGCTCGTGGTTCCTGAGCGTGGACCACAAGCGCATCGGCCTCCTGTACCTGATCGGGGTCTCGTTCTTCTTCCTGGTCGGCGGTCTGTTCGCCGTGCTGATCCGCCTGGAGCTGCTGACGCCGCCCGGAGACCTGTTCCAGTCGGAGACCTACAACAAGCTCTTCACGCTGCACGGCATCTTCATGGTGTTCTTCTTCCTCATCCCGTCGATCCCGGCGGTGCTGGGGAACTTCCTGTTGCCGTTGATGATCGGGGCCAAGGACCTGGCCTTCCCGAGGATCAACCTCCTGTCCTGGTACATCTACATGGTCGGGGGGTTGTTCACGACCTACGCCATGCTGGCGGGCGGCGTGGACACGGGCTGGACCTTCTACACGCCCTATTCCTCGACCTACGCGAACTCGCACGTCATCGCGGCCGCGCTGGGCATCTTCATCTCGGGCTTCTCGTCGATCCTGACGGGCGTCAACTTCATCGCCACGATCCACAAGCTGCGCGCGCCGGGCCTGACCTGGTTCCGCCTGCCGCTGTTCGTGTGGGCGCACTACGCGACCAGCCTGATCATCGTGCTCGGCACGCCCGTGATCGCGATCACGATCCTGCTGGTGGCGGTCGAGCGTCTGCTGCACGTGGGCATCTTCGATCCGGCCCTGGGCGGCGATCCGGTGCTGTTCCAGCACATGTTCTGGTTCTACTCGCACCCCGCGGTCTACATCATGATCCTGCCGGCGATGGGCGTGATCAGCGAGGTGATCGCGTGCTTCAGCCGCAAGCGCATCTTCGGCTACGGCTTCGTGGCCTTCTCGAGCCTGGCGATCGCGGTGCTGGGCTTCCTGGTGTGGGGCCACCACATGTTCGTGAGCGGCCAGTCGCTGTACGCCGGCGTGGTCTTCTCGCTGCTCTCGTTCCTGGTGGCGATCCCCTCGGCCGTCAAGGTCTTCAACTGGGTCGCCACGCTGTACCGCGGCTCGATCTCGTTCGAAGCCCCGATGCTGTACGCGCTGGGCTTCATCGGGCTGTTCACGATCGGCGGACTGACGGGCCTGTTCCTGGCGACCCTGGCGGTCGACGTGCACGTGCACGACACCTACTTCGTGGTGGCCCACTTCCACTTCGTGATGGTGGGCGGCACGGTGATGGCATACCTGTGCGGCCTGCACTTCTGGTGGCCGAAGATGTTCGGCCGCCTGTACCCGGAGACGCTGGCGCGCATCACCGCGGTGATCATCTTCGTGGGCTTCAACCTGACCTTCCTGCCGCAGTTCGTGCTGGGGTACCTGGGGATGCCGCGCCGCTACCACGCCTACCCGGACGAGTTCCAGGTGCTGAACGTGCTCTCGACCGCGGGCGCCTCGGTGCTCGGCCTCGGCTTCCTGATGACGACCGCGTACCTGTCCTGGTCGCTGCGCTTCGGCCGCAAGACGGGCGCGAACCCGTTCGACGCCGTCGGCCTGGAGTGGACGACCGCCTCGCCGCCGATGGCCCACAACTTCGAGCGGGTCCCGGTCGTGACGCACGAAGCCTACGAGCGCGCGGCGCCACCGGCGGAGGGCGCGCATGTCTAGCGAGGCCCTGCCGCTGGAGCCCGAGCCGGGGACGCTCGCGCACCACTTCGAGTCCCACGAGCAGCAGAGCCAGGCCGGCGCGCTCGGCATGTGGGCCTTCCTGGTGCAGGAGGTGATGTTCTTCGGCGGACTGTTCACGGTCTACCTCGTGTACCGCACGCTGCACCCGGCCGCCTTCCTGGAGGGCAGCGCGCACCTGCCGGTCGACCTGGGCACGCTGAACACGGCGATCCTGATCGGGAGTTCGCTGACGATGGCGCTGGCGGTGCGCGAGGCCCAGCTCGGGCGCGGCCGGAACGCGGCGCTCTTCATCGCCTCCACCATGGTGCTCGCCTGCGGCTTCCTCGCGATCAAGGGCCTCGAGTACACGCACAAGTGGCACGACGCGCTCGTCCCCGGCCTGAACTGGGCCCCCGGACCCGCGGCCGACGCGCACCTGAACCTGTTCTACGCGCTGTACTTCGTGATGACCGGCTGCCACGCGCTGCACATGCTCATCGGCCTCGGGCTGATGGTCTTCGTGGCGCGCAAGGCCTGGCGCGGCGGCTACACGCCGCGCAACTACCTCGGGATCGAGTGCCTCGGCCTGTACTGGCACTTCGTCGACCTGGTGTGGATCTTCCTGTTCCCGCTGCTGTACCTGCTCGGGCGCCACGGACCCCACGCATGAGCACCGAAGCCCACGTCCTCCCGCTGCGCGTCTACCTCGGCGTGTTCCTGGCGCTGCTCGCGGGCACCGCGCTCACGACCTGGGTGGCCACGGTCGACCTCGGCCGCCTGAACGACCTGGCGGCGCTCGCCATCGCCGGCACGAAGGCGACGCTCGTGATCCTGTACTTCATGCACGTGCGCTACTCCTCCAAGCTGATCTGGGTCTTCGCGCTGGCGGGCTTCGTGTGGCTGGTGCTGTTCTTCGTGCTGATCCTGGCCGACTACGAGACGCGCTTCCCGGTCGCGCCCTTCGGCGGCTGAGATCCGGCCCGTCCGCGGCCCATGGCCGAGCGGGTCAGCCCAGCCCGCAGCGCGCCGCCAGCTGCGCGAGGCGCTGCTCCCATGGCTCCTCGGCCAGCGGCAGCACGACGTGGCCGGCCGCGGGCAGCAGCGTGAACTCCGCATCCGGGATGCGCGCCGCCATCTCGCGCGCGGCCGGCACGGACGCGACCACGCGATCGTGATCGGCGGCGTACAGCGCCACCGGACAGCGGATCTCGCCCAGGCGCGGGCGCAGGTCGAGGCCCTGGATCCAGGCCAGCCGCGCGCGGTAGCGCGCGTCGAACCAGGCGCCCGAGAGCGCCAGCACGGCCCGCAACGCCGCCTCGTCGCGCCGCGGCGCGAACAGCCCGCGCTGCACGAAGCGCGCACGCGCGGCGCGGATCCAGGCCTCGGGTGCCAGTGCGAACACGCCGCGCGTGAGCGCGATCTCGAGGCGCCCCTGGAAGTGCGCGAAGCCGTTCACCAGCGCGAGCCCGGCCACGCGCGCGGGATGATCCAGCGCGGTCTGCAGCGCCACGGCCACACCGAAGGACTCGGCCAGGAGCAGGGCGCGCCCGCCGCAGTGCTGCTCGATCCGGTGCGCCACGCTCGCCGCCAGCTCGGCGTAGCCGCCCTCGCAACCGCCGCCGTAGCGGAGGCGCGTCAGGTGGAAGCGGCGTTCCAGGCGCGCGGCCGTCCCGAGCAAGAGCTCGCCGCTGCCATCGATCCCGGGCACGTAGACGAGCGGCGGACCGACCCCGCCCGAAGCGAGCACCTCGGCCTGCATCGGGGCGCGTCGCGCTGCATCTGTGTTGGGCATCGAATCGCGCGCCTCAGGATCTCGAGCAGCACGGGCCCTCATTCTGCGCCGGGGGAATGGCGGCCGCGAGCACGCCCGCGCGGCGCCCCGGTTGGCCTGGCTCGGCCCTGGCGCTGGGGGTCGCGAGGGGGGCTCGGCCAAGCGCGCAGTGTGCCGGCTCGGAGCCGAGCGAGGTTATCCCCCCAACCCACCGTGATCGGGTATCGTGACCCAGGCCCTCCCCTGCGCCTAGGTGGACCGGCCTGCGCCCTGGTCACGCAGGCGAGCGTCTTCCGGCCGGAGCGGGTCCACCCCCATGAGTCATCGAATGACCTCGCGCTTCGGAATCGTGTGCGTGCTCCTCCTGGTCGGGACGAGCTGCGGCGGTGGCGGTGGCGGCAGTGGCGGTGGTGCGGGCGCGGGAACGACGAGCTTCCAGGTGGCGGCCCTGTCGGTGGCGGACGGTGCGATCTGGCAGATCAACCGCGAGATCGTGCTGAGCTTCACCGAGCCGGTCGACTTCTCGACCGTGAGCTCGAACACGATCAACATGCGTTCGCTGGCGGACGTGCCGGCCACGGGCACGTTCTCGCTGCGCGACCCGCGCACGGTGGTGTTCCAGCCGAGCTGCCCGACGCGCGACGACCTGTCGGACGCCGGGTTCCTGCCGAACGGGGTGACGTACGTGCTGCGGGTGGCGGGAGTGAACTCGTCCTCCAACACGCTGCGCTCGGTCGCCGGCGTGCCGCTCGGATTGCAGCAGGTGCGCACCTTCTCGACCCCGGCCTCGACCCAGGCCTCGGTGGCGTTCCGGGACACGACTCCCGGACCTCCGGTGCCGGTGCTGCGCGCGCAGGGCTCGGGCGAGACGGCGGCCACGTATCTGGAGGTCGGGGACGACCCGAATCGGCGCATCTACTTCGAGCTGGACGCGAACCAGCAGCTGGTGCTGTCGGAGCCGTCCTTCGAGGTGCCGCTGAACCTCTACAGCGACGTGCCCACGCACGTGGCGGTGCTGCTCGCGCTGAACCAGCCGGTGAATCCCTCGAGCAGCAACATCGCCGAGAGCCGTCTGCGCCTGGAGTTCCGCGACTCGAGCGGGGCGTGGCACGCGCTCCGGACGCGCGTGACGCTGGAGGCGAACTGCGCCGAGACGGGCGCGCGCGTGCGGCTGGAGCCGGTGGGCTTGCTGCCGGCCTCGAGCGCCTTCCGGGCCGTGGTGCGCGCGGGCTTCCAGGACCTGGTGGGCGAGGCCAACTTCCAGCCCCTGAGCTCCTTCGCCCAGGCGCCGACGCGCGCGGTGGACTTCGCGAGCCTGAACCCGCCGGGGCTGTTGAGCGACGAGATCAACGAGAGCTTCACGCTCTCGGGCGCGAGCCCGCTCTCGTTCGAGGACGAGACGGCGCTCTTCGACTCGCCCGTGGCGGAATGGGGCGGAGGGCGGCTGTCGGCGGCCTTCGCGTTCGACGGCTCGGGTGGCCCGAACGGGAACTTCGATTGGGTCGTGCGCAGCGGAGAGCGCGTCTTCTTCGACACCACCAGCACGCCGATCATCGGGGGACCGGACGGCGTCCCCACCACCAGCATCACCGCGGTGGGCGGCGTGGTGGACGTGCGCAACCTGGTGATCCAGGCAGGGGCCGAGGTCCGCGTCCAGGGCCCGAACCCCATGCGCATCCGCGCCACGGGCGAGGTGCGCATCGATGGCGTGCTCGATCTCTCCGGCTTCAGCGCGAAGGACGTGGCGACGCTGAACACGCTGAACCAGCCCGAGGTCGGCGGCTCGGGCTCGGCGGGCGGCGGGAAGGGCGGCGGCGCGAGCGAGAACACCACCGACACCACGACGCGCGGCGGACGCGGCTTCGGCCCCTTCCGCCAGCCGGGCCTGGGCGGCAACGGCGGCGAGACCGGCGTGAAGAACGCCGGCGGGCAGAACGGCAAGGATCAACGCCGACCAGGAGGCGGGGGCGGCGGGCGCTTTGCACGGGATTGGACCGGTACCAGCGTTCCGCCCGGCCTGAGCGTCCGCGCCGCCAGCGGGAACAACGGGCACCCTTCCAGCGTTGGAGCGGAGTCGGGCCGGACGCCGGCGCTGGGCGGAACCGCAGGCACGGGTGCGTTCCTCGACGCCAGCCCGAACAACGACTTCTTCGGCGTGCGTCCGATCGTCTCGGCCGGTGCGCTCGTGGGGCTGGTGCGCGGCGAGCTCCCCAGCCTGTGGGGCGGCTACGGCGGAGGCGGAGGCGGCAACGCCGCGCTGGTGTATCCGAACCCCAACTGGAACTTCGGCAGCGACGAGAAGGGCGGTGGCGGCGGCGGGGCGGGCGGCGGCCTGCACATCCAGGCCCTCGGTCGCATCGTCTTCGGCGCCAGCGGACAGATCCTCGCGAACGGCGGCGTCGGGGGAACCGGCGAGAACACCAACTTCCTCGACCACATCGGCGGCACCGGCGGAGGCGGCTCGGGCGGTCACGTGATCCTCGAGTCGGCGACGCTGGTCGACTTCACGGGCGGCGGCACGACCGCGCTGGCCGTCGACCAGGTCCTGGCCTGTGGGCCGATCCGGAAGTCGGGCACGCTGGGAGACGTGAACGCCTGCTGCAAGACCTACAGCAACGGCGGGCCGGGCGGCGCGGGCGTGATCCAGATCCACGTTCCCGATCCGATCTCGCCGCCCGGGACCGACCCGGCCAGCGCCGACATCGTCGTGCCACCCGACGCCCTGGCGCTGGCGATCCCGCTGGACGCGGTCGCGACCCCGCCGCCCTACGTGATGATCCCGACCTTCGGGTCGCGCTCGAAGGCGCGCTCCAAGTGGATCACGATCGGCGGCGCGGACCTGAAGCCCGACGGCAGCGAAGGCCTGGTGCGCTTCCTGTTCGAGGGCATCCAGACGGCACCCGGTCCCGACCAGGGCAAGATCCTGACGGACGGCGCCACGGTGAAGGGCATCGACCCGCTGCTGACGGTCCCGAACCTGGCGACCTCGCAGGTGGCGCGCATCCTGCCGGACGGCTTCACGATGGAGATCACGGGCCTGGGGCTGATCGCGATCCGGGCCGGCTCGACCTCGGGGGTCTCGAACGACGTGTACCTGCGCACGCCGTCGCTGCTCGAGGACTGCGCCGTGCGCCTCGGGATCGGCGGCACCTCGACAAATTTCGAGGACTTCGAGATCGCGCATGCGGTGTACGACGAGGGCGGCCCGGCACCGGGCGACGAGGCCCTGCGCATGACGGTGAGCGCGGAGCGCGGCCCGCTGACGGGCTTCAACGCGGACGGATCGGCGGGCACGACGGGCTTCCGCCTGATGCCGCGTTTCTTCCGGGTGGAGACCAACGACCTGCCCGACTTCCTGCCGACGACGGCCTTCGTGCGCGTGCGCTTCCAGGCCGCCCAGGACAACGGCGTCGGCTCGCCCGACGAGGCCAACCCGCTGGTGGACTGGACCTCCGACATCCGCGCCTTCAACACGCTGCCGGCGGGCGCGCTGCAGTTCTTCCGCTACGAGGTCGAGTTCGACCTCGACGCGACGGCCCAAGGCGTCACCGCCGACACCGAGCCCGTCTCGCTCGACTTCCTCAAGATCCCCTTCGTCTTCTAGCGCCTGCGGCGCAACCCACGGGCAGTCCCGTCGACGGCTTCAGCGCGTGATTCGGGCGTCGGCTGGCTGCTGTCGCCTCGTCCCCACCCCAATCCAGGACGACCGTTGCGCGCTCGAGTTCCCCAGGGGAGCATCTTGGGGTGAAGTCGGACTCGCGCGCGAGTGGAGGCGCAGCTGTCCCGGCCCGCACGCCAGATCCCGAAGCCGCGCGTCTCCGCTGGATCCTCGCCTTGTGTCTGGTCACGACCCTGTCACTCGGGGTCGTGAAGCTCTTCCAACAGCGTGGGCACCCACCGGCCTGGGCTCCGGCTCCACACAACACCTACGCGGGCTTCGTCTCGATCGATCGCTTCGCCGTGCGCGCAGAGCGCATACAGGCCTTCGCCCTGGGGCTGGACCCCGGCGCCCACGAACTCACCCGCCACCTGAAAGAGAGCCTGCACCCGACCTCGCTCAGCGTGCCAGCCCTGGTCGCACTCATCGCGCTGCCGCTCGGCTCGATCGTCTTGGCTTTCGTGACGACCTCGGCGGCCCTGTTCGTGCTCGAGGTCCTCCTCGTGATGAGGCTCGCTCGACGCTTGGAACCGGTCGCCACGAACTCGGGGGGGGGGCACTGACCGCGGGCATTCTACTGGCCTCGCATTGCCTCAGCGCGCGCACCGCGGCTCAACTCCAGCTCGACACGGCCTGCGCGGCGCTCACCGTGGCGATCCTGTTGAGCACGGACACGTGGTGCCGTCACCCAGGAGGCGCACGCGCGCTCGTACTCTTCGCCGTACTCTTGACCGCGCTGTTCACGAAGGCTTCGTGTCTGCCCCTGCTGACCGTACCGCCCGCGGCCGCATGGCTGTACCACGAGCCGGGTCCAGGACGACGGCGGGCTGTAGTCACCGGTCTCGCATTGACGCTCTCGGCCCTGGCGGTCGTGCTGGTTTACCTGGAGGGGCTGGGGACCCTCGCGGATGGCGCAACGGACATCCGCCACCTCCTGCGATCCTGGACGCTGCGGCGCGACCAGGTCATGCACTTCGTGGTGGAAATGCTGCTCCTGTTCCAGCTCTTCCCACTGGTCCTGGCGCTCCCACGCTCGGTGCTGGCGCAACCTCTGACGCGCCTCACAGCGCTCGTGATGCTCGCCCTCCTGGCCGCGACATGGTTCTTCCGATTGCCCGCGGTCCCGCGCCTCTATCTTCCCGTGCTCGTCCTGATCACACCTCTTGCGGCGATCGGACTCCGAAGACTCCTCGAGCCGCGCCTGCGGACCCGAGTCCTCTGTGCCTACCTGGGCATGAACTACGGCATCTGTGTGGTCGCCCTCTTCGCCGGTGTCTAGCGACGGTGCGCGGGCGTCACTGCAGTTCGACGCGGCGCAGGATGGCGATGCCGCCCGAACTTTCGAGCTCGAGGTGGTCGGGCGCCGCGCGGACGGACAGGCGCTCGTCCTGGCCGAGGTCCAGGATTCCGTGGGCGAGGGTCCAGCTGCCCGAGAGCGTCTGGAACTCCGGATGCGAGCCGCCGATCACGAGCGCGGCGCCGGTGTAGGAACCGTCGGCGGCGAAGTGGTAGTAGACCTTCCACAGCGCCGAGGCGGCCTCGCCCTCGATCGAAACGGACTCGAACAGCCCCAGCAAGTCGGCTGGCTCGGCCGGAAGCCAGTCGAGCTGCGCCTGCTCCGGCGCCACCGCGCGGTCCGAACGCTCGAGCCGGCTCGAGGCCGCGCAGGCCGCGCTCGCGAGCGCGAGGGCGATCCCGAGCGCGCGCCTCATCGCCCCGTCGTCTCCGCGGGCGAGAGCGCTCCGAGCGAGCGCGCGCGCAGCGCGACCCAGATTCGCACCTCGTCCGCGACCTCGATCAGGCCGAGCTTGCTGGGGGGCTCGACCCCGAAGGCGCTCAGCGACAGCGGGCCCTCGCCCTCGATCACGACGCGCTTGCTGGCGTCGACCGAGACCCGCACGGGCAGCGCGAACTCGCGCGTCGTGCCGTGGATCGTGAGCTCGCCGCGCGCGGTGCCCGTCAGGCGCTGCGCCGGGGTGTCGAGCGCCTCGAGCGTGAAGGCCTTCCAGGCGAAGCGCAGGGTGGGCGCGGCCGCGACGTCGAGGGTCTTCCTCATCTCGGCATCGCGCGCAGCCTCGCCGGTCGCGAGCGCCGCGGCCTGCACGCGGATCTCGCCGCGGCAGTCCTCGGCCGGACGCGCGAGGCACGTGGTCAGCTCACCCGCGACCGCCGAGGTCGTGCCGCTGAAGTCGTGCAGCGTGCTGGTCGCGTCGAAGCCCACGCGCGAGAGGCTGGGGACGATCTCGAGCCGCAGGGTCCGCTCGAAGTCGAAGGCATCGGAGGGCAGCTGGAAGGAGAGGAAGCTCTTCCTGGGCGCGGCGGGCGCGTCGGCGTCGGCGCGCGGGGCCGGCGCGCTCACGGCCGGAATCGCGGCCTCGCTCGCAGGCCCGAGGCTGCCGGGTTCCAGCCGCCCGAGACGGGCCTGGAGCGCCGCGAGGGTCCCCTGGAGCCGCTCGACATCGCCACGCAACGCGCGCTCGCGCTCGGCGGCCGAGTCCTCGAGGGCACCATGGAGCTGCTCGAGACCCTGCGCGAGGCCCGCGCCCAGCACGGCGAGGTCGTCCCGCAGCGCACCCAGGTCCGCCCGCAGGAGCTCCAGCGCATCGGGCCCGCGCGCGGCCGCGGACTCCTCGGCGAAGGTCACGTGGATGCGCTGCTTCACCAGCGCGAGCGCGGCGATCGAGCCCAGCACCAGCCCGAGCAGGGCCAGCAGGCCGAGCCCCTGGAGGAACTTCGCGCTCATGGCCGTTCGAGCCTAGCCGCTGCGCTCGCGCGAGTCTCTGTGCGGCTGCGCGGTTCCTTTCGGAGACCTAGGAGCCTGTCCCGGTAATCACCAGGCCCGTGGAAACCGAGTCCAGGGGAAGC
>CAZWAY010000008.1:0-104960 GCA_964631945.1 uncultured Planctomycetaceae bacterium | reverse complement strand
TGACGCTCGCGATCCAGGAGCTGCGCCGCAGCCGGCTGGTCTCGGGCGACGTGCTCGAGACCTTCCTGCGCACGCACTCCTTCCCGCTGGTCGAGGGCCAGAGCGTGACCTTCGTGTGGCGCGGCGAGGCCGAGCGCGTGCACCTGCGGCACTGGATCTACGGCCTGCCCTCGTCGCAGGCGCTGCGCCGCCTGGAGGGCTCGGACCTGTGGTTCCTCATCCTCGCCCTGCCGCCGGGTTCGCGCGTCGAGTACAAGTTCGAGGTCTACCGCGGGCACGGTTTCGAGCTGGTCACCGACCCGCTCAACACGCACGTCGCGACCGATCCGATGGGCACGAACTCGGTCGTGCACGCGCCGGGTTACGAGGTCCCCGACTACACACTGTTCGACCCGAACGCGCGCCCCGGCAGCCTGGAGACGGTGGTGCTGGCGAGCACGGTCTTCGGCGAACCGCGCGCGGTGCCGGTGTACCTGCCGGCGCGCTTCCGGCCGACGCGGCGCTATCCGCTCCTGATCGTGCACGACGGCTCGGACTTCCTGCGCTACGCCGGGCTGAAGACGGTGCTCGACAACCTGATCCACCGGCTCGAGATCCCGCCCGTGATCGCGGCCATGACCGACTCGTCGCGGCGCCTGATCGAGTACGCCGACGACGCGAACCACGCGCGCTACCTGGCGGGCGAGCTCCTGCCGGCGCTGGAGGCGCGCTACCCCCTGGCGCGCACGCGCGATGCGCGCTGCCTGCTGGGGGCCTCGTTCGGCGCGGTGGCGAGCCTCTCCGCTGCCTGGCGCCATCCGGGCGTGTTCGGGAACCTGTGCCTCCTGTCGGGCTCGTTCGCCTTCACCGACATCGGCGCCCACGACCGCGGCCCGGTGTTCGATCCGGTGGTCGACTTCGTCAACGCCTTCCGCGCCAACCCGGGCCGCCCGAGCGAGCGCATCTACCAGGCCTGCGGCATCTACGAGTCGCTGATCTACTACAACCGCTCGCTCTTCCCGCTGCTCCAGGCGACCGGCATGAACGTGCGCTTCACCGAGGTGCGCGACGGCCACAACTGGGAGAACTGGCGCGACCGCCTGCGCGAGGGCCTCTCGTGGCTGCTGCCGGGTCCGCTGTGGATGGTGTACGAGTGACCTGATGGCTGGGAAACCGTGTCGGCGCGTCAGCTTCGGGCTGCTGGCCCTCGCGCAGGTCGCCGCCGCGCAAGAGGCGGTCACGGCGGAGCGCGTGCGGGCGGCCTACGCGGATGCCTGCGCGGCGGTCGCGCGCACGCTCGCCTTCCGGCCGGAGCCGGCGCTCGAGCTGCGCTTCGTCGAGCCCGCCGAGCTGGCCGCGCGCGTCGCGGAGGAGAACCTGCCGCTGGTTCGGCTGCGTCAGAGCGATCCGGCCCGAGCTGAGGCCGAGGCGCGCCAGCTGGGCGCGGCCTTCGCCCAGCTCGCCTTCGCGAAGTACGCCTGGAGCACGCGCGAGCTCCTGGTGCTGAGCGGGCAATGGGAACTGCAGGCCGAACGCCTGGACCGTCCCGAGATGTGCGACGACGGGGCCCTGCGGGCCGTGCTGGTGCACGAACTGGTCCACGCGCGCGACGACGCCGAGTTCGGGCTCTCGGCCGTCCTGCAGCAGGCCGATTCGAACGACGCGACCAGCGCGCTGAACGCGCTGATCGAGGGCCACGCCCAGTTCCTGGCGCGGCGCGTGTGCGCCGCGGCCGGCTGGACGGAGGGCTTCGAGGCCTTCACCGGCGCGATCGGGGCCCTGCCCGAGTCGACCGCCGAGCTGGACGAGTTCACGCGCACGATCCTGCGCGTGCAGAGCGCGGCCCTCACGAGCGCGTACCACCAGGGCGAACGCTTCGTGGCCGCGCTGGAGGCCGCCGGAGGACCCGAGCGCGTGGCACGCGCCTTCCGCGAGCCGCCGCGCGACGGCGAGACCATCGCGCACCCCGAGTGGTACCTGGATCCGGGCACGCGTCCGCGCGTCCTGTACGACGCCGAGCCCGCGCTCGCGCACTTCGCGGCGCG
Organism: uncultured Planctomycetaceae bacterium; assembly: GCA_964631945.1. GTDB lineage: Bacteria > Planctomycetota > UBA1135 > UBA1135 > JABFRZ01. Next base: position 102,936 of record CAZWAY010000008.1, on the reverse strand, counting down.
CTTCCCGGCCGAGGTGTGGAGCGCGCAGCGCCTCTCGCTGGCGCCGGCCCAGATCGAGGCCGCGCTGGCGCTGCTCCCGCGGGAGACCGTGGCCAGCGTGGTCGGCACGCTGCGGGCCAGCCGCCTGATCTCGCTGCAGCCCAGCGCGGCGCCGGGCTCGAAGGTGGTCGCGCTGGTGGTCATGGAGTTCGAGGGCGCGGCCGGGGCCCAGGCCTACCTGGCCGCCGCGCGCGAACTCGGCCGGCGCAAGGACGAGCTCATGAAGGAAGGCCAGGTGCGCGTGCTCGGGTCCCGCACGACCGAGCTCGAAGCGCCCGGAGTGGACGGCTTCCTGGTGCGCCGCCAGATGAAGAACGGGGCCCTGGCCTTCGAGGCCATCTCGCTCGACGCGGCGCGCGGGGCACTGGTGCTGGAGACGGTCTTCAGCGGCGAGGCGCTCGCGGACGAGGCGCACGTGGCGCTGGTCGGTGAGCTCTTCGAGCGCATTCGACTGCGGGCGGACGGATCGGCGCGTTAGCCCGTCTCGAGAAGGCCGACTCTGGTATCCTCGGGGCATGAAGCTCGCCACCGTGCTCCGCGCCGCGCTCCCCACCGTGCTGCTCGTCTGTGCCTGCGGTCAGTCGGGCGAGAAGACCGCCAACGTGGTCCAGGCCGCGACCCGGGCCGCCTCCGAGGCTGGCCAGCAGCTCGCCGCGAAGGCCAGTGAGCTGGCCCAGGCCGCGCCCGAGCAGGTCAAGGCGAAGGTCCAGGAGTTCGTGGACGTGGCCGTGCGCGAGTTCGAGGCGGCCAAGGATTCCGAGACGGCCCAGAAGGTCGCGGAGGAGGTGCGCCTGGCGCTGGAGAAGCTGGCCCAGCTGCGCACCTCGCTCACGAGCAAGCTCGACCTGGCGGGGCTGCAGACCAAGGTCGAGGACCTGATCGAGCGCTTCAAGAACGACCCGCGCGTGGTCGCCGCGCTCAAGGCCGTGCAAGAGCAGCTGAGCAAGCTCGCGCGCTGACGCTCGGCGCTCCGGCGGGCCGGCGCTACACTGTCGCCTCCGCAACGCCCGGAGTGAGCACGTAGGAGCACGAAGTGGCCCAAGTCACGCGCAAGATCGGCCTGTCCCTCGGAGCCGACGTCTGCTGGCCGATCTGCTACGAGGAGATCGTCGCGAAGCTCGCGCTCGCTCCCAGGATCGGGCGCGACACGCTGCGCTTCGAGGTCTCGCGCGTGGCGATCGACCCGTTCCGGCTGGAGGACCCGTCCAAGTACGACGTGGTGATCGACCGCCTGACGCACTGGTACCACCTCAGTCGCGAGTGGATCAAGAAGGCCGTGATCCTGAACGGGGTCTACGTCTTCAACAACCCGTGGTCGGTGCAGTCGAACGAGAAGCACACCACCTACTGCGCGATGATGCGCCTCGGCCTGCCGATCCCGCGCACCTGGCTCTTGCCGCCCAAGTCGTACGAGGAGAAGCCCGACCTGCAGGTGACGCTCGAGCGCTACGCCAAGCTGTTCGACATCGGCGAGATGGGCAAGGATCTCGGCTACCCCCTGTTCATGAAGCCCTTCGACGGCGGCGGCTGGGTCGGGGTCAACAAGATCGACGACGACAAGGCCCTGCGCGAGGCCTACGAGAAGTCCGGGCGCTTCGTGATGCACCTGCAACAGGGCGTGTTCCCGTTCGAGTCCTTCGTGCGCTGCATCGGCGTCGGGCCGCAGACCAAGACCGTCAAGTACGACCCGGCCAAGCCGCTGCACGAGCGCTACCTGCCCGAGCGCGACTTCCTGAGCGACGAGGACGAGTCCCTGCTCGAGGACACGACCCTCACGATCAACTCGTTCTTCGGCTGGGACTTCAACTCCTGCGAGGCGCTGCTGAAGGACGGCGTGTGGTACCCGATCGACTTCGCCAATCCCTGCCCGGACAGCCAGGTCACCTCGCTGCACGTGCACTTCCCGTGGCTGGTGAAGGCCAAGATCCGCTGGTCGCTGTTCTGCGCCGCGACCAAGAAGCCCATGCGCCTGAACCAGGACTGGCAGCCGTTCTTCGCGATCGCGGCCGAGGACATGCCGCAGCGCGACAAGCTCGCGGCCTACGCCGCCATTGCCCACGAGCGCTTCGAGACCGAGCGCTTCGAGGAGTTCTGCGAGCAGCACCTGGCGCACCTGGACGAGGTGGCCTGGGAGTTCTTCGGCACCGCGCGCGCGCGCGAGGCCATCCAGGCCAAGGTCGCGGCCCTGTTCCCCGCCCACGAGCACGCGCAGTTCACCGAGCACTTCTGGCAGAAGATCCAGGAGTGGCGCGAGCACGACGCGGCCCAGCGCGCGACGGCCGGCGCCTAGCGACAGCCCCGCTCCTCTCCCGCGTCCCCCCGTGCCGCTCGCCATGCCCAAGCTCAAGACCTCGTGGTTCTCGACCCGTCTCGGCCAGGACGTCACCGTCACGCGCTGGGGCGAGTTCGGCACGCCGGTGCTGTTCTTCCCGACCGCCGCGGCCGACGCCGAGGAGGTCGAGCGCTTCCTGATGGTCCAGGCGCTCCAGCCGCTGCTGGAGGGCGGCCGGATCAAGCTCTACTCGGTCGACAGCGTGTCCGGCAAGGCGTTGCTCGCCAGCAAGAGCGCGCCCGAGATCGCGCGCGTGCAGACCCAGTACGACGGCTTCGTGTACCACGAGCTGGTGCCGGCCATCCGCCAGGACTGCCGCTCGCCCGCCATCGAGATCGTGGCCACCGGCCCCTCGATCGGCGCCTTCAACGCGCTCTCGATGATCTGCCGGCACCCGGACGTGTTCTCGAAGGCGATCTGCATGAGCGGCACCTACGACATCACCAAGTGGATGAACAAGGAGGTGCCGAGCGACCACTACTTCGCCTCGCCGCTGCACTTCCTGCCGGGCCTGGGCGAGGGCGAGCAGCTGCGGCGTCTGCGCCAGCGCTTCGTGCTCCTGACCCACGGCACCGGTCGCGCCGAGGAACCCCAGCAGTCCTGGCGCGTGGCCGACGCGCTCGGCAAGAAGGGCGTCCCGAACCGCGTCGACACCTGGGACGACTGGGCCCACGACTGGCCGACGTGGCGCGAGATGCTGCCGAAGTACCTGGGCGAGATGGCGTAGGACGGCGTGATGTCGGCCCTCGGCCGCAGCGACGCGGCCGGTCGTCGTCTATCCTCGCAACGTGCGAAGGAATGAGGTGCAAGGCGAAGACGCGCGTGGCGGCGGACGGGTCGCACCCGCGCTCTCGGCGGCCGATCGCCGCACGCGCGGGTTCCTGATCGTGCTGGCCCTCTCCGGGGCCGTGCTGCTGAGCGACGGGTTCCTGCACGGCGAGTCACGACACCGGGTGCTGGGCACGGCGCTCGGGGGGCTGCTCATGCTCCCGGCCGCCTCGCTCTGGCTGGGCCCGCGCGCGCTGCCCCTGTGGCGGCGCCTGGGCCTCGCCTTGGCGGCCGGGCTGGCGGCACTGTTGCTGGTCGAGGCCACGATCCGGATCCTCGACCTGCAGCGCTTCTCCGTGCCGGAGCTCGTACCCGACCCCGAGCTGGGCCACGCCCACGTGCCGGAACGCTCCGACCTCGACGAGTGGGGCTTCCGCAACCGCTCCGTGCCCGAACGAGCACACATCGTCTGCCTGGGGGACTCGCTGACCTTCGGCACGAACGTCCGCCGCCTCGACTCCTACCCGAGTGCGCTGGCCACGCGCTCGGGTCTGACGGTCTACAACATGAGTCTCGGCGGCTACGGACCGCTCCAGTATCTGGCCCTGACGGAGCGCGCCCTGTCGCTGCGGCCACGCGTGCTCGTGGTGGGGATCTTCCTGGGCAACGACGTGCTCGACGCGCACCGCTTCGCGGGGCTGGAGCGCCATGCCGAGTTCCGCGACCCGCGCCTGGCCTACGCCGTTCCCGACGACCTGCCCCGTGGGGACGGACGCTCGCTCAACCTGTCGATGGGCCTGCTCGACGCCGCACTGGGCGGCTCGCGCCTGCTCGGCAGCCTGGCGCACGAGCTCAAGTTGCAGCTCAAGGCCAGTCGCTACCTGGCGGACGTGTACTGGCAGGCCGGTCGGCCCCAGAGCTTCGAGCAGGGGCGGATCCGCACCCTGTTCACGGCCGCCTACCGCTTCCGCAGCCTCGGTCTCGAGCAGCCCGACGTGCGCGACGGACTGCGCATCACCGCGCTGTGCCTGGAGCGCATGGCGGCGGCCTGCCGGCGGAGCGAGGTCGAGCTCGTCCTGCTCCTGATCCACACCAAGGAGTACGCCTACCAGCGCTTGCTCGAGGCGCGCGCGGATCCCCGCGCGCTCGGGCTGGATGCGCTCGGCGGCGCGGAACGCGCCATGACCGAGCACCTCGGCGCCCTGGCGCGCGAACGCTCGCTCCCGCTCGTGGATCCCCTGCCGGAGATCCTCGCGGCCCTGGCCGCGGACACGCCCCTCTGGCCGCAGGGCTCCGACGGGCACCTGAACGCGGACGGCTGCGCGCTGCTCGCGGAAGTCCTCTGGCCTCACCTGGCCCGCCATTTCGAGGACGTAGCGCGCGCGCGCTGACCGCGCGGAGCACTCGACGGACCGCGGGCCTCGCCGCTACGCTCCGCCCCGTGCGCACGATCCTCCTGGCTGAGAATGGGCAGGCCTTGCCCACCCTGCCTGCGGCTTTCGCGCGCCTGTGCTACATCGATCCGCCCTTCAACAGCGGGCGCGTGCAGAAGCGCGACCGGATGCGGGTCGAGACGACGGAGGGCGCGGCGGACCGGCGCGGCTTCGGCGGGCGCGGCTTCCGGGTCGAGCGCGCGGCCAGCGCGAGCTTCGACGACCGCTTCGACGACTACTGCGCCTTCCTGATCCCGCGCATCGAGCTGGCGCTGCGCTGCCTGACCCCCGACGCCTCGCTGTTCGTGCACCTCGACGCGCGCGAGGTGCACCACGTCAAGGTGGCGCTCGACGCCCTGCTCGGGCGCGAGTGCTTCCTGAACGAGATCGTGTGGGCCTACGACTACGGCGCGCGCTCGAAGACGCGCTGGCCGGCCAAGCACGATTCGATCCTGTGGTACGCGCTCGATCCCGAGCGCTACGTGTTCGACTTCGAGGCCATGGACCGCATCCCCTACATGGCGCCGGGCCTGGTCACGCCCGAGAAGGCCGCGCTCGGCAAGACGCCCACCGACGTGTGGTGGCACACGATCGTGCCCACCAACGGCAAGGAGAAGACCGGCTACCCGACGCAGAAGCCGCTCGGGATCCTGGAGCGCATCGTCAAGGTGCACAGCGCTCCGGGCGACGTCGTGCTGGACTTCTTCGCCGGCAGCGGCACGAGCGGCGAGGCCGCCGCCAAGCACGGGCGCGGCTTCGTGCTGATCGACGAGAGCCGCGCGGCGGTCGAGCTGATGGCGCGGCGCCTGGCGCGCTTCGAGCCGGAGGTCGTCGGGTTGACGGACGAAGGGTTGACGGACGAAGGCGGGAGCGGGAGGGCGTGACGCCGCGCCTCGGCCACGCGCTGGTGTGTCCGCCGGGCGCGAGCTTCGCGGACGGTCTGACCACGGTCGCGCTGGGAGCGCCGGACCTGGCGCGGGCGCGGGAGCAGCACGCGCGCTACTGCGCCGCGCTCGCGGAGCTCGGGCTCGCGCTGGTGGAGCTCGCTCCGGACGGGCGCTTCCCCGACTCGACCTTCGTCGAGGACACGGCCGTGCTCGTCCCGGGCCTGGCCGTGATCACGCGCCCGGGCGCCGCGAGCCGGCTGGGCGAGACCGAGGCGGTCGAGGCGGCGCTGCACGCGCTCTTCGCGCGCACGGAACGCATCCGCGCGCCCGGGACGCTCGACGGCGGCGACGTGTGCGAGGCGGGCGGGCACGTCTTCATCGGCCTGTCGCAGCGCACGAACGAGCACGGCGCGCGCCAGCTCGCCGCGCTGCTCGCGCAGCAGGGCCTCACCTCGACCCTGGTCGACATCCGCGCGGTGCCCGGCATCCTGCACCTGAAGAGCGGCCTCGCGCACCCCGGGAAGCGCGACCTGCTCGTGATCGACGCGCTCGCCGCCCCCCGCGTTCGAGGGCTGGAGCCTCCTGCGCGTGCCGCGCGTGGAGGAGTACGCCGCCAACTGCGTGCGCGTCAACGAGCGCGTGCTCGTCCCGGCCGGCTTCGCGCGCGTCGCCGAACTCCTCGAGCGCGCCGGCCACGCCCCGCTCGCGCTCGACATGTCCGAGTTCCAGAAGCAGGACGGCGGCCTGTCGTGCCTGTCGCTGCGCTGGTGACGTAGTCGAGCGGTCGCCGGGGCGGGTCTGGAGGGACAGACACACCGCGGCGCACGGCCGCCGATTCCCCGGACCACGCCCGAAACCACCCGGTGGGCGCGAGCGTCTTGGGCAGGCATCCGGGAGTCTTGCCCTCGACAACATGCCCGTTCTGACATAGCATGTCGCCCGAAGATCGAAGTCTCGTATGGGTACACGGAAGCATCCATTCGCCGCCGTTCTCGAAGGCCGCACGTATCGAGGCGGGCCACCTGCTCCGCCAGGTTCAAGAGGGCGAGCGTCTCGGCATGCCGCACTCCAGGCCCATGCCGGCCATCGGTCCTCGTTGTCACGAGCTTCGCGTCCCCGACCAAGACTCTTCGTGGCGAATCGTCTATCGCCTCGATCCGGATGCGGTGGCCATTCTGGCGGTCTTCGAGAAGAAGACGCGAAGGATCCCGCTCCGCGTGATCCACGCCTGTCGCCTACGCCTGAAGCGCTATGAAGAAACGAGATGAGACCCGTCCGATGTCGGCCGAGAGGCGCAAGCTCCTCGAGGCCGCCGGCTGGAAGGTCGGAAGCGTGCGGGAGTTTCTCGGGCTCTCCGATGCGGAATCCGCGCTGATCGAGATCCGGCTCGCCCTGGCGCGCGGCCTGCGCCTTCGACGCGAGCGCAAGCACCTCACACAGACCGCGCTGGCGCGCCGCATCGGTTCCAGCCAATCACGGGTCGCCAAGATGGAGACGGGCGATCCCACGGTCTCGATCGACCTGCTCGTGCGCACGCTGCTCGCTCTGGGAGCCGACCCGCGCGAGCTCGCGCGCCTCATCCGCTCGTCGGCGGCCTGAGCCTCAGCCCACCGTCAACCAGGCCGGCGCGTTCTTGGTCGCGTGGCCGCCGGTCACGACCACGATGCCGGACTCGCTGACCGTGAAGCGGCGGCGGTCCTCCTCGGGGTCGAAGCCGATGCGCGCGCCGGGCGGGATCTGGATCCACTTGTCGACGATGGCGCGGCGCACGCGCGCGTCGCGGCCGATGGTGCAGCCGGCGAAGACGATCGAGTCCTCGACCAGGGCCTTCTCCTCGACTCTGACACGATTCGACAGGATCGAGCGGCGCACCTTGGCGCCCGAGACGACCACGCCGGGACACATGAGCGAGTCCACCACCTCCGACTTGCGCCCGTCGTACTCGTCGAAGATCGTCTTGGCGGGCGGGTCGTTGTGCCACAGCGTGTAGATCGGCCAGTCCAGGTCGTACAGGTTGAACTGCGGCTGCACGCTGCACAGGTCCATGTTGGCGTCGAAGTAGGCCTCCAGCGTGCCGACGTCGCGCCAGTAGGGCTCGAGCTCGGGGAACTGCATGTCCTGGAAGCGGTGCGCCAGCACCGGCACCTCCTGGATCATGCGCGGGATGATGTCCTTGCCGAAGTCGTGGTTCGACTCGGCCCCGCGCTCGGCGTCCGCGCGCAGGCGCCGCACCAGCTCGTCCGCGTCGAAGATGTAGATGCCCATCGAGCCCAGGCAGAAGCCGGGCTGGCCCGGGATCTCCTTGCCCTGCTTGGGCTTCTCCTCGAACGACAGCACGTGGTCGGCCTGATCCACCTCGAAGATGCCGAAGCGCCGGCTCTCGCTGACCGGCACCTTGACCGCGCCGATCGTGAGCGCGGCCTTGGTGTCGAGGTGCTGCTCGAGCATGCGCCCGTAGTCCATCTTGTAGATGTGGTCGCCCGAGAGGATCACCACGTGGCTCGGCTCCTCGTCCTCCAGCGTGTCGAGGTTCTGGTAGATGGCGTCGGCCGTGCCCTGGTACCAGGTGCCGGTCTTGAGGTGGTGCGGCGGGCGCACGCTGATGAACTGCGACAGCCGGCGCGGCAGGAAGTTCCAGCCGAAGCGGATGTGCTCCTCGAGCGAGCGCGCCTGGTACTGCGTCAGCACGTGGATGCGCCGCAGCCCGGAGTGGATGCAGTTCGAGAGCGTGAAGTCGATGATGCGGTAGGCACCGCCGAAGGGCACGGCCGGCTTGGCGCGGATGGCGGTGAGCGGCATCAGGCGCTCGCCCTGCCCGCCCGCCAGGATGAAGGTCAGCGTCTCACGCAGCTCGGCCGGCAACGACATGCGTCGGATCCTCTCGGTCCGTGCGTGGCTCTCGAGCCGAAACGTGGATTCGGGACGATCGACACGCGGAGCCCCTAGGATGCCGTTCGAGAATCGTCCTGGATACCCCTCGGCGTGCTTGTCGAGCGCCACGCGCGCCGTCTACCTTGGGCGCGGCGCGCGCCGTCGAGCGCCGCGCATGGCCTCGCCGACCGCCTCCCACGACGTCGCTCGCGACGCCCTCCCCACGGAACCGCGATGCGCGTCCTGATGCTCGGCTGGGATTTCTCGCCGCGCCTCTCGGGCGGCGTGGGCAGCGCGTGCCAGGGCCTGGCGAACGCGCTGGTGCGTGCGAGCGAGCCGCTGCGCTGCGAGGTCGTGTTCGTGCTGCCGCGCCTGCGCGGCGACGAGGAGCCGGAGAGCGTCGAGCTGCGCGCGGGCGATGCGGCCGACCTGGGCGCGCCGCAGGTCGCCGCGCGGGACGCCGCGGCACCCGCGCGGGACGCGCCTCCGCGCACACCGCCCGCAGAGCTCCACGACCTGGCCGGGGGCCACGAACCGCAGGCCGAGCTCCACGCCGAGCTGCCCGCCGCGCTCCCCACGCCGCCCACGCCGACGCGCTCCGAGCCGACCCTGCCCGCGCCGGCCGAAGTCCTGCGCCTGCTGGCGATCGACAGCCCGCTGCGGCCCTACCTGTCGCAGGCCGACTACGTCGAGGTCGTGCGCGCGCTGCTCGCGCGCATCCGCGGCCCCGCCTCGGCCCCGGCCGCACCCCCCGCGCCGAGTGCGCGCGCGCTGCGCACGGGCGCGCGCCGGGCCCGGCCCGAGCCCCTGGAGGCGCGCGCGCCGGTGGCGACCCGCACCGCCCCGCCGCCGGCCCTGGCCCTGCGCGAGGTCGCGGTCCCGCCCTACGGGCAGACGCTCCTGGCCGAGGTCGAGCGCTACGCGCGCGCCGCGCTGGCGCTGGCCCAGCGCGAGAGCTTCGACGTGATCCACGCCCACGACTGGATGACCTTCCCGGCCGCGCTGCTGCTGAAGGAGCACACCCACAAGCCGCTGGTGGTGCACTTCCACTCCTCGGAGGCCGAGCGCCGCGGCCCGCTGGCCGCGCGTGACGTGCGCGCGATCGAGCAGGCCGCGCTGGACGCGGCCGAGCGCGTGCTGTGCGTCTCGGAGTCGAGCGCGCGCACGCTGCGTGCGCACCACGCGCTCGAGTACGCCAAGGTGCGCGTGCTGCACAACGCCTACGCGCCGCTGGCGCCACTCGCGCGCGCCGACGACGCCGCCGAGCCCGGCGAGCGCGCCGCGCCGGTCGTGCTGTACCTCGGGCGCCTGAGCGAGCAGAAGAGTCCGGACGTCTTCCTGCGCGCGGCCGCGCGCGTGCACGCGCGCAGCCCGCGGGCGCGCTTCGTGCTGGCGGGCGAGGGCGAGCTGTATCCCGAGCTGGTCGCGCTGGCGGACGAGCTCGAGCTCGGCCAGCAGGTGACCTTCACCGGCTTCGTGGCCGGCGAGGAGCTGGCGCGGACGTACGCCGGGGCCGACGTGTACGTGCTGTCCTCGAGCAGCGAGCCCTTCGGGATCAGCGCGCTCGAGGCCCTGTCGCTGGGCGTGCCCACCATCGTGCCGGACGGTGCGGGCGTGACCGAGGTCGTGCGCAGCGTGCTGCGCTTCGCGCCCGACGACGAGGGCGCGCTGGCCGACAAGATCGTGGCCCTGCTGGAGCGCCCCGCGCTGCGGCGCCAGCTCTCGGCCGCGGGTCTGCGCGAGGTCAAGAAGGTGCGCTGGGACCGCCCGGCGCGCGCGCTGCGCGGCATCTACGACGAACTGGTCGCCGCGGCGCCATGACCGCGGTCGTCTTCTACTTCCAGGTGCACCAGCCCAACCGGCTGAACCGCTTGCGCTTCGAGGACGTGGGCACGGGCCGCGAGTATTTCGACGACACGCTCAACCAGATGATCGTCCAGCGCGTGGCCGAGCGCTGCTACCTGCCCATGAACGCGCTCCTGGCCGAGGCCATCGCCGACACCGGCGGGCGCTTCCGCTGCGCCTTCGCGCTCTCGGGCACGCTGATCACGCAGCTCGAGCGCTGGGCCCCGAAGGCGCTCGACAGCTTCGTGGCCCTGGCGCGCACGGGCGCGGTCGAGTTCGTGTGCGAGACCGGCTACCACTCGCTGGCCTCGGTGGGCGAGCCGCGCGGCGACATGCGCGAGTTCGCGGCCCAGGTCGAGGAACAGCGCCGGCGCCTGAAGGAACTGTTCGGGCTGGTGCCCACCAGCTTCCGCAACACCGAGCTGATCCTGGACAACCGCATCGCCAAGACCGTCGAGGAGCTGGGCTTCGACCAGCAGCTGGGCGAGGGCGTGGATCGCCTGCTGGAGTGGCGCAGTCCGCGCCGCGTCTACCGCGCCAAGGGCTGCCGGCGCCTGAAGCTCCTGCTGCGCGACTACCTGTTCTCGGACGACATCGCCTTCCGCTTCAGCAACCGCCAGTGGCCCGAGTATCCGCTGCTGGCCGAGCGCTATGCCGAGTGGCTGCACCGCGCCGCGCCCGAGGACGAGTTCGTGGGCCTGTTCATGGACTACGAGACCTTCGGCGAGCACCAGGGCCCCGACACCGGCATCTTCGAGTTCATGCGCCACCTGCCGCGCTTCGTGCTGGCCGACGAGCGCTTCTCGTTCCGCACCCCGGCCGAGGCCGCGGCCGCCCACGAACCCGTGGCCGAGCTCGACATCGCCGAGACGCTCTCCTGGGCCGACAAGGAGCGCGACCTCACGGCCTGGCTCGAGAACGACATGCAGAAGGAGGCCCACGCGCGCCTGTACGCGCTGCTGCCGAGCGCCCGCGCGGCGGCCGAGGCCGGGCACCCCGAGCTCCTGGCGGCCTGGCGCAAGCTCTCGACCTCGGACCACGTCTACTACATGAGCACCAAGTGGCACTCGGACGGTGACGTGCACCAGTACTTCACGCCCTACGAGTCGCCGCACGACTCGTTCATCCTGTTCATGCACGTCCTGGACGACCTGGCCGGACGGATCGAGCGCGCCCGCGGCCCGAAGAAGCAGCGCAAGAAGGCCGGAGCGTGAGGAGCGCGCACGACGGACATCCCCGTTCCTCGTCCGGGGGCGAGCCTTCCGTTCGGGCCGAAAGTGCGCGGGCGCCGGCGCAGGCTAGGACTGCTGGCCGGATTCCCCCATCATCTTCGCCCCGACGCCGGACGATCTAGGACCGGCGTCGAGCCACCTTGGATGCCCCACCGCGAAAAAAGGACCGGTCCGTGACGAGCCCGCACACGCTCTTCGAGGTCAGCTGGGAAGTCTGCAACAAGGTCGGCGGCATCCACACCGTCGTCTCGACCAAGGCCAAGAGCCTGGTCGCGCGCCACGCCGACGACTACGTGGCCGTGGGACCCTGGCTGCTGGCCAGCGCCGACCAGAACCACGAGTTCGAGGAGGAGCGCGGCTTCCAGGCCTTCTGCGATTCCTGCCGCGCCATGGGCATCCCCGTGCGCGTCGGGCGCTGGCGCATCCCCGGGCGGCCGCGCACGATCCTGATCGAGTTCTCGAAGCTGTACGAGAAGAAGGACGGCGTCCTCACCAAGCTGTGGGAGGACTTCAAGGTCGACTCGATCCACGGCGGCTGGGACTACGTCGAGCCGGTGCTGTTCGGGCACGCCGCCGGGCTGGTGATCGAGCAGTGGTGGGAGGAGTACCTGGCGCCCGAGCACAAGCGCGCGGTGGTCAACGCGCACGAGTGGATGACGGCCTCGGCCCTCTTGTACCTGAAGAAGAAGGTGCCCAGCGTGGGCACGGTCTTCACGACCCACGCCACCGTGCTGGGACGCACGCTGTCCTCCAACGGCCAGTCGCCCGACGACGGTCTGGGCGAGCAGACGCCCGAGGGCCTGGCCAAGCAACACAACGTGGTCGCCAAGCACTCGCTGGAGAGCGTGGCCTCGCGCGAGGCGGACGTGTTCACCACCGTCAGCGAGATCACCTCCAAGGAGGCGGTGCTGCTGCTCGGGCGCGCGCCCGCCCCGCTGACCACCAACGGCCTGGACGTGTCCGTGGTGGACGAGCTGGCCGGCCCGACCAAGCGCGAGGAGGCGCGGCGCCTGCTGCTGGACACGGCCTCGCGCTTCTTCGGCGAGGACGTGAACGACGCGGCCCTGCTGGCGATCTCGGGCCGCTACGAGTTCCACAACAAGGGCATCGACATCCTGCTGGACGCCTGCGCGCGCCTCGAGCGCAAGCCGGGCCGACGCATCGTGCTGTTCGTGCTGGTGCCGGCCGGCAACTCGGGCGTGCGCAGCGAGTACCTCGAGCGCAAGGACCGGCCGCTGGACGAGATCGAGGGTCCGCTGGGGCTCTCGACCCACAACCTGTTCGACACCGAGCACGACGCCGTGCACGAGCACTGCGCGCGCCTGGGCCTGGCCAACGCCAGCGACGCGCGCGTGCGCGTGATCCAGGTCCCGATCTACCTCGGCCCCGGCGACGGGCTGTGGAACCTGCCCTACCAGGCCGTGCTGCGCGCCTTCGACCTGACCTGCTTCCCCTCCTACTACGAGCCCTGGGGCTACACGCCGCAGGAGAGCCTGGCGGTGGGCGTGCCCACGGTGACCAGCGACTACGCCGGCTTCGGGCGCTGGGCCAAGGGCGCCGGGCTGGGGACGGAGCAGGGCGTCACCGTGCTGGAGCGCGTGCACGTGCGCTACGAGGACGTGGTCGAGAAGCTGGCCGGCGAGATCGAGCGGCACCTGACGCAGCCGAAGAGCGCGCGCGAGCTCGAGGGCATCTGCCGCGAGACGGCCCAGCGCTCGACCTGGAGCCAGTTCCTGCCGCGCTACGACGAGGCCTACCGCAACGCGCTCGAGTGCGTGCAGAAGCGGCTGGAGGCCGGGGTGCTGCAGACGCGCCGGCCCAAGCAACCGCTGACCGTCAAGCCCACGCCCGAGGGCAAGCGCCCGCACCTGTTCCAGTTCGACGTCTCGGCCACGCTGCCCGAGGCGCTGCGCGGGCTGCTGCGGCTCTCGCGCAACCTGTGGTGGAGCTGGGATCCGGAGGCCAGCGCGCTGTTCGAGGAGCTCTCGCCGCGCTCGTGGGAGGCCTGTGGCCACAACCCGGTCACCTTCCTGCAGCGCGTCTATCCCGAGGACGTCAAGGCCCGTGCGGCGGACGCGAGCTACGTCGCGCGCCTGAAGCGCACGCTGGAGCGCTTCGACGCCTACGTGAGCGCGCCCTTCGAGGCCGCGCGCTGGCCGGCCGGCGGCGCGCCCGAGGCCGGCAACGCGCCGCCCACGCCCGAGCATCCGGTGGCCTATTTCTGCGCCGAGTACGGCATCCACGAATCGCTGCGCATCTACAGCGGCGGCCTGGGCGTGCTGGCCGGCGACCACCTCAAGTCCGCCAGCGACCTGAACCTGCCGCTGGTGGCCGTGGGCCTGTTCTACCGCATGGGCTACACCAGCCAGCGCATCGGCCCCGGCGGCGAGCAGCTGGCGGTGGACGTCGAGAACGACCCGCGCTTCCTGGCGCTCGAGTCCATCAAGGACGACTCCGGCAACGCGCTCACGATCGAGCTGCCGCTGCCCGGCCGCACGGTCCAGGTGCAGGCCTGGCGCGTGCGTGTCGGACGCGTGCAGCTGTACCTGCTGGACACGAACCGCCCCGAGAACCGCCCCGAGGATCGCGACATCACGCGCAACCTCTACGGTGGCAACGAGGAGACGCGCCTGTTGCAGGAGATCGTGCTCGGGCGCGGTGGCAAGCGCCTGCTGGGACACCTCGGCATCCGCCCGGCGGTGTTCCACATGAACGAGGGTCACGCGGCCTTCCTGACGCTGGAGCGCGTCGGGCGCCTGGCGCACGAGGAGGGCCTGACCTTCGACGAGGCGCGCGAGTTCGTGCGCGCCACCACGATCTTCACCACGCACACGCCCGTGCCCGCCGGCCACGACCGCTTCGGCGAGGACCTGATGCGGCGCTACTTCTCGGACGTCGAGAGCTGGGTGGGCGTGCCCTGGGAGCGCTTCATGGCGCTGGGGCAGGCCGACGGCGAGAAGGGCGCCTTCAACATGACCTACCTGGCGCTCAACTTCGCGTCCTTCGCGAACGGCGTCAGCGCCATGCACGGCGTGGCCTCCAAGAAGCTCCTGCGCCCGCTGTGGCCGGGGCTGCTCGAGAGCGAGGTCCCGGTCGACGCGATCGTCAACGGCGTGCACCTCGCCACCTGGACCAGCCCCGCGGTGGCCGCGGCCCTGGGCGTGAGCGGGCGCCCGCTCGAGCCCGAGGACTTCGCGCGTCCGCTCTCGCAGCGCCAGCTGCTGGCGCTGCGCGTGGCCAAGCTCGAGCTGCGCCGCCACATGCTGGCCGAGATGAAGACCCGCCTCTCGCGCACCTTCGTGGAGCGCGGCGACTCGCCCGCGCTGCTCGCCAAGCTGCACGACGGGCTGGAGCCGGAGGCGCTGTGGCTCGGCTTCGCGCGCCGCTTCGCGCCCTACAAGCGCGCCGCGCTGCTGTTCCAGGATCCCGCGCGCCTGGCGCGCCTCCTGTCCGACCCGGCCCGGCCCGTGCGCATCGTCTTCGCCGGCAAGGCGCACCCGAACGACGGCCTGGGCAAGGACCTGGTGAAGCGCGTGTTCGAGCTCTCGCGGCGCGAGGAGTTCCAGGGCAAGGTCTACTTCCTCGAGGACTACGACGTGAACCTGGCACGCGCGCTGGTGCAGGGCGTCGACGTGTGGCTGAACACGCCCATCCGCTGGCTCGAGGCCAGCGGCACCTCGGGCATGAAGGCGGCCGCCAACGGCGCGCTGAACCTGTCGATCGGCGACGGCTGGTGGCCCGAGGCCTTCGACGGCGAGAACGGCTGGCTGATCGGCGGCAGCGAGTACAAGGACCAGGCCCTGCTGGACCAGTTCGACGCCAACCAGATCTACCGCACGCTCGAGGAAGAGGTCGTGCCGGCCTACTACGAGCGCGATGCCGAGGGCCTGCCCACGCGCTGGCTCGAACACGTGCAGCGCTGCCTGGCGGTCGTGCCGCTGCGCTTCAACACGCACCGCATGGTGCGCGAGTACTACGACAAGGCCTACGGCCCGCTCAGCGCCGGCTTCGACGAGCTCACGCGCAACAAGCGCTGGAAGCTCAAGATGCTGGTGCAGGAGAACCAGCGCATCCGCAAGGGCTTCGGCGAGATCCACATCCGCTCGGCCCAGGTCGGCGAGCTGACCAGCCTGCACGTGGGCGACCCGGTCGAGGTGCGCGTCGAGATCAGCCTGGGCTCGCTCAAGCCCGACGACGTGCGCGTCGAGCTGATCCTCGGCCACAACACCAACGGGCACGAGCTCGCCGCCGGCGCGACCATCGCCCTGACCTTCGTGCAGACCACCGCCGCCAACCTGCACGTGTTCGAGGGCGTGCACGTGATGGACCGCTCGGGCAGCTTCTCCTACGGCATCCGCCTGCGCGCCCGCACCGAGCGCGAGTACGCGGGCTCGCTGCGCGACCTGGTGCTGTGGGCCTGAGGGTCCGGGATCGCGGCCGGGGCTCCAAGGCCCGCGGGGCGGCCGGGTAGGATCCGGGGGCGCGACACCTCGCCCCCCCATGTCCACCCGCAGCGACTCGCTCGATCCGCGCCTGGCGGACTACCTGCACGAGCTGGCGGCGCGGCGCGAGGAGCCGCTGCTGGCCGAGTTGCGCGCGGCCACGGCCGAGCTGCCCATGGCGCGCATGCAGATCTCCGTGGAGCAGGGGCTGTACATGCGCCAGCTCGTGCGCACGCTGGCGGCCGAGCGGTGCCTCGAGGTGGGCGTGTTCACGGGCTACAGCGCGCTGTGCGTGGCGCGCGAGCTGCCGGCCCACGGACGCCTGATCGCCTGTGACGTGTCGGCGGAGTGGACCGCGATCGCGCGGCGCTTCTGGGAACGCGCCGGGCTCGCCGAGCGCATCGAGCTGCGCCTCGGCCCGGGCGCGGAGACGCTGGCGCGCCTGATCGCCGACGGCCACGCCGGGCGCTTCGACTTCGCCTTCCTGGACGCCGACAAGGAGGGCCAGGCCGCCTACTACGAGCAGTGCCTGACGCTGCTGCGTGGCGGCGGCGTGGTCGCGATCGACAACGCCTTCCTGGGCGGCGACGTGCTCGCGCCGCGCGACGCGACCGCGCGCCACGTGCGCGCCTTGACCGAGCAGGTGTTCGCGGACGAACGCGTCGATCCGGCGCTGCTGCCGATCGGCGACGGACTGCTGCTGGCGCGCAAGCGCCGAGGAACGCGCGGAGAACCACGATGAAGACGCTGCTGGACGCCGCCGACTCCAACGAGGTGCTGCAACGCATCCACCGCCTGCGGCCGGACTCGCGCGCGCTGTGGGGCAAGATGACGGTGGCGCAGATGCTGGCGCACACCCAGGTGCCGCTGCGGGTCGCGAGCGGCGAGCTCGTGCTGCGGCGCGGCCTGATCGGGCTCCTGTTCGGGCGCCTCGCCCGGCGCATGCTGGTCGGCCCGAAGCCCTTCGGACGCGACATGCCGACCGCCCCGGAGTTCCGGGTCCAGGACGAACGGGACTTCGCGATCGAGAAGGCCAACCTGATCGCGCTGCTGCAGCGCTTCCAGAGCGGCGGCGCGGCCGGCATCACGAAGAAGCCGCACCCGTTCTTCGGCCCGCTGAGCGTGGAACAGTGGGAGGCGCTGCAGTGGAAGCACCTCGACCACCACCTGCGCCAGTTCGGGGTGTAGTCCGAACGGAGGCTCAGGAGAGACCGGGCCTGCGCGACCGCGCCAGGCCTACTGGCCGAAGCCGATCACCAGCGCGAGCGCCACGTAGTCCGCGTCGTCGCCCGCCTGGGCGCGCAGGTCCACGCCGACCAGCACCTCGGTGCCGCGGTCGAAGGCATAGCTGCCGAGGTCCCACAGCACGCCGCCGTGCAGGTAGGCGGCGCCACCGCGGTCCTCGAAGGTGGAGCCCGGGTCGTGCAGGCGGTGCTGGACCACGGTGCGGGCCCCACCGAAGCCCAGATAGGGGCGCGCCGAGCTGCCCTCCGGCTGCCAGCTGCGCCGCAGGCCGAGCGAGAGCTCGTCGAACTCGGCGCGATGCTCGCGCGCGCCTCCGGCCCGCTCGACGGCGTAGGAGGCGCCGACCTCGTAGCCCCAGCCGCTGGTGTTCTCGCGCGTGGCGAGCTCGAAAGCGTAGACCGGATGCCCGTCGAGGTCGGCGAACCGGTCGTGCTCGAGCGCCCGGTAGCCGCCCGAGAAGAGCGCCTGCACGTCGACGCCCCTGCCGTAGGGGCGCGGCGCCGCGCAGGCACCGGTCAGCGCGCAGGCCGCGAGCAGGAGTGCTCTCATGGGCCCATCGTTCCCGCTGCGCGCACGAACGGCAAGCGCGCGTGCCGAAAGAAGTCCGGCCCGCGCGCCCTGCGCGTGATGACGCCGGCGGGGCGCTCGACCGCTCCGGCCCCACGATCCGGGCCGGGCTGGAGTCCGGGCGCCGGATCGCTCGAAAGACGACGCGAGTCCAACGGGACTGGCCAGCGACCCTCCCGGACCCTACGGTCACGCCATGTTCATCGTCCTCGCACTGCTCTCGCTCGCCCTGCTCCAGGAGAGCCAGCCACCCGCGCAGCCCGACGAGCCCGAGTTCTTCAGCCTGGTGCCGAGCTGACCGCAGTGACCCGGCGAGGGCATGCCGATCCGTGGGATCGGCGAGACGACCGAGGAGACGCGCTGGATCGCCAGCTTCCGCTACATCGACGGCATCCCGGCCAGGCGCGCGCGTGAGCGCTTCACGCTGAGCTACCGCTTCCACCCGCGCTTCCAGGCCGGCCTCGAGCTCAACCCGCTGGCCGACGACTGGGGCCCGATCGGCAACTTCACGGCCTGGAACGAGACCGAGTCCCGGCCCGCGTTCATCCTCGGCACGAGCTCGGATCGCATCGGCACCGATCGCGGCCAGGCGTACTACGGCACGCTGTCGAAGAGCCTCGAGCCCTGGACGCACCTGCCGATCGCGCCCTACGTCGGCGCGTCCTTCCGCGACGCCGAGAACGACTGGGAGCTCGTGGGCGGCCTGCACTACGCGCTGTTCGATCAGCGCCTGCAGGTGACGCACCTGTGGGACGGCCAGAACCTGCACCTGACGCTGGACGTGCCCTGGCGGCGCTTCGTGATCGGGCTGGTGCTCGCGCAGCAGGAGGATCCCGATCG
Organism: uncultured Planctomycetaceae bacterium; assembly: GCA_964631945.1. GTDB lineage: Bacteria > Planctomycetota > UBA1135 > UBA1135 > JABFRZ01. The sequence goes on along the minus strand of CAZWAY010000008.1, from coordinate 84,435 downwards.
CGGCGAGGGCAAGGACTACTACCTCGGCTTCAGCCTCGGCGTGCGCCTGCCCGGGTTCGGCGCGCGCGGCGAGTAGCCGCCCGCGCGCGCTATTTCGCCGCCACCGCCAGCAGGTGCCCGCGCGTGCGCCAGAAGAGCACGCCGTCGGAGATCGCGGGGCTGGCCATGCAGGTCTCGCCCAGCTCGCACTGCGCCAGGCGCGCGAAGCTCGTGCCGGCGGCGAGCACGTACACGCTGCCTTCCTCGCTGGTGGCGTAGAGCTTGCCGTCGCCCGCCACCATCGAGGCGGTGAAGCCGGACTCGCCGGCCCCCAGGCGCTCGCGGTAGCGCGTCTCGCCGGTGGCGAGGTCGAGGCAGGCCAGGATGCCGGCGTCGGACAGCAGGTACAGCTCTTCCCCGTACACCAGCGGCGTCTGCATGTAATTGCCGCGGTTCATGTGGCACCACAGCATGGCCTCGTGCTCGGGCGTGATCAGGCCCTCGGCCCCAGCCGAGATGCAGTAGATCGGAGCCAGGCCCCCGTGCGCGTTGGTGATCAGCACCAGGTCCTCGAACACGACCGGGGCCGGCACGGGCGCGTCGCCGCCGCCCACCAGCGTCCACAGCTCCTTGCCGGAATCCAGGTCGTAGCCACCGATGTGCTTGAAGCCGTTGCAGATCACCTGCGCGCGACCCGCGCGCACGTCGACCGTGGGCGTGGACCAGGTCGAGACGTCGGCGCGCTTCGTGCGCCACAGCTCGGCTCCGCTCGCCACGTCGAAGGCCGCCAGGAAGCCCTGCGAGAGCACGTCGCACTGCACCAGCACCTTGCCCTCGTGGATCACGGGCGAGCTGGCGTAGCCCCACTGCACGCCGCTCATGTTGTAGGGACCCGGGTCGAGGTCGCCGAGGTCGCGCCGCCACAGCAGCTTGCCGTCGAGGTCGAAGGCGTAGAGCCCCTCGCTGCCGAAGTTGACCACCAGGTGCTTCCCGTCGGTGGCGGGGGTCGAGGCGGCGTAGCTCGACTTGGGGTGGCGCGCGTGCTTGGGCGTGCCGCTCCAGACCGTCTGCTGCCACAGCAGCTTGCCCGTCGCTTCCTCCAGCGCCAGCACCACGAAGTCGTGCACGCCCTCGCTCGCGACCGCGCTCGGATCGCCGTACAGGCCGACCTTGAGCTCGGACTCGCCCTGCTTGCGCACGGCGGACGAGACGAAGATGCGCCCCGCCGCGATCACCGGCGCCGAGTGCGCGAGGCCCGGGATCGGCACGCGCCAGCGCACGTTCTGGCCCTGCGCGAGGTCGAAGCTCGCCGCCAGCGCATGCCCCTCCGCGACCCCGCGCGCCCCCGGACCGCGGAAGGACGGCCACGTCTCCTGCGCGTGGGGCGAACTCGGGCAGACCAGGGCGGCCAGGCAGAGCGATGCGAGAGGGTTGGGCCACATGCGCGCCAGCCTACCCTCGGCCGCTCCAGCCCCGACGTCCGCCTTCCGATGAGGGCCGGATGAACACGCTGGAGGTGTTGCGGCGAGCAGCCGGCCGGAAGTGGACCGGGGAGGACGGGGCCGAGGAGATCGTGGGGCTGCAGCCCCCCGTCTCGCCGGCACGCCTGGCCGAACTCGAGCGCGAACTCGGCTTCCCGCTGCCGCGCGAGCTGGCCGAGCTGCTGCGCGCGACCGCCGGCCTGGAGATGCTCGAGAGCCTCGACCTCGCCAGCATCGGGCCGTGCCCGCTGAGCGACCTGTTCGGACAGGTGATCACCCTGGTCGGCGATGGCGCGGGCAACTTCTGGGTGCTCGAGCTGCGCCCGGGGCGCGAGACCCTCGGGCCGGTCTGGTTCCTGTGCCACGACGCGCCCGTGCTCGTGTACCAGAGCCCCGACCTCGCCACCTTCGTCGACGACTACCTGCGCTTCTGCGCATCGCCGCACGAGGGCCCGGTGGCCGAGGTCGTCGAGCGCGCCGTTCAACGGGTCTGGACGCAGGCCAGCGACGCCCCGAGCGCCACGCTGCGCGAATCGCCCGACGCGCTGCTGCGCGAATTCGCGCAGCGCCTCGGCGAGGGCTGGTTCATCCGCGACCTGCGCCGCGCGCGGCCAGGCGAGGGGATGCCGTGGGGACGCTACGGCCCGCGGACGCCGCTCGCCCGCGCGGGCGACGAGTACGTGTTCGCCTACGGCAGTCGCACGCGCCTGCAGCGCCTGAAGACCTGGTTCACCGGGCGCTCCTAGCGCAACCCTCCCCCTCCTCTTGCTCCGCGGCAAATCTCTGCGCACCCAGGGCCCGCCGGCGCGTGGCTAGAACTGGAAGTAGATGAAGGCCTTGGTCTCGGTGGCCACGAAGGCCAGCACCAGCGCGGCGCTCGCGCCCACGGCCGCGGCGTAGGCCCAGTCGTTCACGCGCGCCCAGCCGCGGAACCAGCCGCGGTAGAAGCCGTAGTGCACCACGAAGAAGCCCGCCACCAGCGCGAGCCAGTGGAACTCGAGCTGCTTCGAGCCGCCGCCGTCGAGGAAGAAGAAGATGCGCTGCATCTCCCAGCCCTGCTCCCAGCCGGCCGAGCGGAACAGGATCCAGTTCCAGAACAGGAACCACCACATCAGCGGGATGCCCAGCGCGGCCACCACGCGGCGCAGCAGCGAGCCCTCGGGCACCAGCATGCCCCAGCTGCGCGAGACGATGATCGAGCCGCTCATGAGCACGCCGAAGCCGAGGTACTGCCAGCCCGCTCCGTGCCACAGACCGACCACCATCATGGTCAGCGAACCCACCAGCATGCCCTTGAGGCTCGAGCCCTTGCTGCCGCCCAGGGCGAAGTAGAAGTAGTCGCGGAACCAGGTCGAGAGCGAGATGTGCCAGCGCTGCCAGAAGGCCCCGATGTTGCGGGCGAAGAACGGGAAGTCGAAGTTCTTCGGCAGCGTGTAGCCGAGCAGCGCGGCCGTGGCGATGGCCATGTCCGAGTAGCCCGAGAAGTCGCAGTAGATCTGCACGTGGTACAGGAACAGCGCGATCCAGGTCGAGCTGGCCGTGTAGGCGCCCGGATCCGAGAAGACCGGCTCGATCACCGGAGCCACGTGGTCCGACAGGATGCCCTTCTTGACGAAGCCGATCAGGAACAGGACCAGCGCGGCGCGCACGTCCACGCGCGCGAACACGCGCTTGGTCTCGAGCTGCGGCAGGAACTCGGTGGCGCGCACGATCGGACCGGCCACGAGCTGCGGGAAGAACCCGATGAACAGCACGAAGTCGAGCAGGCTGCGCACCGGCACGAGCTTCCGGCGGTACACGTCGATCGTGTAGGAGAGCGCCTGGAAGGTGTAGAAGCTGATGCCGGCCGGCAGGATGATCGCCAGGGTGTGGTCCGCGACCGGCAGGCCGAGCCAGCGCAGGAAGCCCGCGCCCGAGTCGACGAAGAAGTTGTAGTACTTGAAGAACCCGAGGATCCCCAGGTTCCCGAGCAGGCTGGCGCCCAGCAGGAGCTTGCGCGTGCGCGGCGCGTCGTGGCGCCCCAGCCCGAGCCCGGCCAGGTAGTCGATCAGCGACGAGCCCACCATCAGACCGAGGAAGCGCCAGTCCCAGGCGCCGTAGAAGGCCAGGCTCGCGCCGGTGAGCCACAGCTTGCGGCCGCGGTTGCCGCGCAGGGCCCAGTGCACGCCGAAGACCACCAGGAAGAAGAACAGGAAGCGCGGCTCGGTGAAGATCACTGCGCCACCTCATTCCCTTCGGTGGGTCGCGGGACGGTCGGTCCAGGCTGCAGCGCGACGCAGTCCCGTGCCAGCAGGCGCGAGAAGATGCGCGCGCCCTCGGCCGAGAGGTGCCCGGAGTCCCAGCGGTTCTCGGGCGCGTACAGCGCCGGATAGCGCTCGGGCAGGTCGTAGCGCAGCACGGGCGAACCCAGCTCCTCCAGCAGGCGGTCCTCGAAGCGCCGGTTGGCGCTCTGCGAGGGCAGGATCACGAGCACGAACTCGACCCCGCGCGCGCGCACCTCTTGGGCGATCGCGGCGATCAGGTCGAAGTCGTCCACGCGCGTGAGCTCGGGGTTGATCCAGTCGCCGTCCCCGAAGGAGAGCTCGGCCGCGTCCAGTTCGTCCACGTCGCGCCGGTAGGCCTCCTGGTTCGCCAGGAAGCGCTCGCGCCGCGCGCGGAAGGAGTTGTGCACGTCGCCCTGGGCCGCGAGCTCGCGCTCGTCGTCCTCGAGCGAGACGTAGCCGTGCTGCCGGGCGTAGCGCGCGCTCTGGCCATGGCTGCGCCCCAGCAAGCCGCGCAGCACGTCCTTGCCGCGCCCGATCAGCAGGCTCTCGGTCAAGCCGTGCTGGAGGTGGTCCTCGGCCGCGCGCACGCTGGCGGGCAGCCGACGCTCGAGGAGCGTGAAGACCGAGTGGGCCTGGCTCTCGTCCTCGACGTAGGCGAACCGGTCCCCGAGCTCGTCACCCCAGTGCAGCGCGCGCTCGACGGCGAGCGCGGTCGTCCCGGGATCGTGCCAGTAGACCGTGCGCGCCAGGAAGGCGTTCTCGGGCGCGATCTGCGGGAAGAGCCAGTGGTACTCGAAGAAGACGCGCGCGAGGCCCGGACGCGTGTCGAGGATGTGCCGCAGCAGGTAGCGCTGCTCCAGCAGGTGCACGGCCTGGATCCCGAAGTTGAAGGAGTGCGTCGGTCGCTCGAACTCGCCCATAGCGCGGTCGAACTCGGCCGGCACGACGGCGCGCAGGACGTGGCTCGAGCCCAGGAAGACCGTGTCGTAGTCGGCCCCGTGCGCCTGCCAGTACTCCAGCTTGCCGCCGATCACGCTGCCGCCCGGGGGCGCCGCCACCGCGCGCAGGGCCACCCCCACCAGCGCGAAGCACAGGAGCGCCACGCCGACGCGCCCGAGGGCGCCGGCCACGCGCGGTCGATAGACCTTGGGCGCGGGCGAACTGGAGGGGGGCACGGGCTCGAGCATGGCCGGGGAAACGCGGGAATAGCGTGCATCGGCAGCGCGACCCGTCCGATGTAAGCGCCGCGCTCCGCTTCGCGTCCGAGGACGCGGCCGGCGGAGGCCCGGCCGGGGGCCCACGGCACACAGCAACATGGAAGCGAAGGACGTTCCGCCCGCTCTTGCGCCCGTGACGCCGCTCGCGCGCGGCGAACGCCTCGGCTACTCGATGCGCGGGGACCGGGACCAGAACCCGCCCGGGATGTCGCTGCTCGCACTGCTGGCCGAGGACCTGCGCACGCACGAGAGTCCCTTCGCGCACGGCTTCGTGTGCCTGGCCGTCAACCGCTTCGGCAACTGGCGCATGGGCCTGCCCAAGCCGCTGCGCGTGCCCTGCACGCTGGTCTACGAGTTCCTGTACCTGTGCGTGCTCTGGCTGGCGCGCATCGAGCTGCCCTACATCGTCAAGGTCGGCCGGCGCGTGCGCCTGTGGCACAACGGCGGGTGCGTGCTGGGCGCGCTGTACATCGGCGACGACGTGCAGATCCGCCACAACGTGACGCTGGGGCTGGCGCACCACGGGGCGCCGCTCACCTCGCTGCCGATCATCGAGGAGCGCGTGCTGATCGGCGCGGGGGCGTGCGTGCTCGGCCCGATCACGATCGGACACGACAGCATCGTCGCGGCCAATGCCGTGGTCACCCAGGACGTGCCGCCGTACTCGCTGGTCGGCGGCATCCCCGGCAAGGTGATCCGCACGCTGGAAGAACGCGAGCGCCTCACCAGCGTGCGCGTACGCGACGCGATCGAGCGCCAGGCCGGCTGAGGCCGATTCCGCGGCCTACGTCCCGTGCAGGTGCAGGCGCGCGGGTCCCGGCATCCGCGCCAGGACCACCAGGCTGGCCGCGGACCCCGGCGGCGCTTCGAGCGGGTAGAGGCGCGCCTGCCCGCCCGCCCACGGCGCCTCCTGCGCCAGCACGCGTTCGCCCGCGAACGAGGCCAGCCCGACCTCGACCGTGCTCGGCTCGCGCGCCAGCCCGATTCCGAGCGCCTTCAGCAGCGCCTCCTTGCGGGTCCAGGCGCGCAGGAAGCCGCGCCGGCGCGGGCCGGGCGCGAGTGCCGCGAACTCGGCGCGCTCGCGCGGGCCGAGCACGCGGGCCGCGAGGCGCGAAAGCTCTTCCGGATCGGTGGGCAGCCCGGCCAGGCGCTCCACGTCCACGCCGAGCTCCTGGCCCTCGGTCACGGCCACCAGCACGCGCGCGCCCGAGCTCGACGCGCTGAAGGCGAGCGCGCCCGCCGGATGCGCCAGCAAGGGCTTCCCGAACGGGCCCTGGGCGAAGACCAGCTCGCCCGGCCGACAGCCGAGCTGCGTGGCCAGGATCGCGCGCAGGAAGGCGCGCCGGAACACGAAGGCGCGCGCGTCCCGCTCCCGTCGGAAACGCTCAGATCGCCGCAGCTCGTCTTCCGATAGCCAGCCTTCGAGCGCGTCCAGACTTTCGACCGCCTCCGTCCGTCCCCACCAGAGATGCACCTCGTTCCCTTGCAGGCGCACCCGTTGCACCCAGGCTTCGCGCACGTCCACGGGGAGCTCTCGCACACAGCCGTCATCGTCCGGCGCGCGCGACACGGTTGAAGCCATCGACACCTTCCCATGAGCCAAGCCCACCAGCGCCCGCCCCAGGGCGACGAGTCCCAGCGCTCCTACTGGAGCGACAAGCTCGCCGGACGTCCGCCGGCACTCGAGCTCCCGACCTCGCGCGCGCGCCCGGCCCAGCCGAGCAGCAAGCGCACGCGCCTGGCCTTCAAGCTGCCGCCCGAGCTCGCGCGCGCCCTGCGCGAGACCCTGGCGGGCAGCGAGCTGGCGGTCTTCGACGGCGTGCTCGCGGCCTTCGTGGCGCTGCTCTACCGCACCACGCGCCAGACCGACCTGTTGCTCGGCCTGCGCGAGAACGAGCGCTATTCGGCCCTGCGCCTGGCGCTCGACGGCAAGCAGAGCTTCCGCCAGTTGCTGGCGGACGTGCAGCGCGAGCTCACGGAGTGCCGAGCGCGCGCGCTGGAACTGCCCCAGCTCCTGCGGGCGGCCCAGAGCATGCGCGCCGACAACCTGTTCCAGGTGCTGGTGACCTGCGACAAGCTCGGCGCCAAGGACGCGCAGGGCTACGACCTCGTGCTGGCCCTGGCCAAGAGCGCGACCTCGGGCACGCTGACCTACGACGCCGAGCTGTTCGATCCGCGCGTGGCCGAGCGCATGCTCGGCCACCTCGAGACCCTGCTGCGCGGCGCGCTGGCCGAGCCCGCCGCTCCGCTGGGACGCTTGCCGCTGCTGACGGCGGCCGAGCGCGAGACGATCCTGGTGGAGTGGAACGACACGGCCGTGGAGTTCCCGCGCGAGCGCTGCCTGCACGAGCTGTTCGAGCAGCGCGTCAAGCACTGCCCGGACGCGCCCGCGGTCGTGCACGACGGGCGGAGCCTGACCTACGCCGCCCTGGACGCGCGCGCGAACCGTCTGGCGCAGCGCCTGGTCACGCTCGGCGTCGGGCCGAACGTGCTGGTCGGGATCGCGGCCGAGCGCTCGTTCGAGCTGGTGATCGGCCTCCTGGCCATCAGCAAGGCGGGCGGCGCCTACGTGCCGATGGACCCCTCCTATCCGCGCGAGCGCCTGGCCTTCATGCTGGAGGATTCGCAGGTCGGCGTGCTGCTCACGCAGCGACACCTGCTGGCGCTGTTGCCCGAGGCCCGCACCGCGGTCCAGCTGGTGCTGCTGGACGAGCAGCGCGGCGGCAGCGAGTCCGGCGCGCCCGCGAGCGGAGTCGGACCCGAGGACCTGGCCTACGTCATCTACACCTCGGGCTCGACCGGCAAGCCCAAGGGCGTGGTGCTCGACCACCGCGGACGGGTGAACAACTTCCTGGACTTCAACCGGCGCTTCGCGGTCGGCACCGGGGACGCGCTGATCGCGCTGGCCTCGCTGTCCTTCGACATGTGCGCCTACGACGTGTTCGGGACGCTCGCGGCCGGCGCGACCATCGTCATGCCGCGCGCGGACGAACTGCTCGACGCGCGCGCCTGGGCCCACACGATCCAGCGCCAGCGCGTGACGATCTGGCACACCGCGCCGGCCATGCTCAAGATGCTGGTCGAGCTGTGCGAGGCCGACCCGAGCCTGGCGCCGCACACGCTGCGCCTGGTGCTGCTGGGCGGCGACTGGATCCCCGTGACCCTGCCCGACCGGCTGCGCGCGCTGGTGCCGGACGCGCGCGTGATCAGCATGGGCGGCGCGACCGAGTGCTCGATGGACTCCACGATCTTCGAGGTCGAGGAGGTCGATCCCGCCTGGCGCAGCATCCCCTATGGCGAGCCGATGGCGAACCAGCTCGCCTACGTGCTGGACGAGGACCTGCAGCCCGTGCCCGCGCTGGTGCCGGGCGAGCTGTACCTGGGCGGCATCGGCGTCGGGCGCGGCTATCTCGGGCGTCCGGAGCTGACGGCCGAGCGCTTCCTGCCCGATCCCTTCGCCTCGGCGCCCGGCGCGCGCATGTACCGCACGGGCGACCTCGCGCGCTGGATGGAGGACGGCAACCTCGAGCTGCTCGGGCGCGTGGACAACCAGGTCAAGGTGCGCGGCTTCCGCATCGAGCTGGGCGAGATCGAGGCACGCCTGCGCACGCATCCCGCCGTGCGCGAGGGCGTGGTCGTGGCGCGCGCCGACGCCTCGGGCGAGAAGCGCCTGGTGGCCTACTTCGTGCCACGCCTGGACAACGAGCTGTGCGAGCCACGCTTCGCGCACCTCCTGGCGGCCGACCTGCGCAAGACGCTGGCGGCCGACCTACCGCCCTACATGGTGCCGTTCCTGTACGTGCGCCTGGAGGCGCTGCCGCTCTCGCCCAACGGCAAGGTCGATCGCAAGCGCCTGCCCGAACCCGAGCGCGGTCGCCCCGAGCACCTGCCCGCCTTCGCGCCGCCGAGCGACGTGCTCGAGGAGCTCCTGAGCGCGATGTGGTGCGAGGTGCTCGGCGTGGATTCGGTCGGGGTCGAGGACCCGTTCCTGGACCTCGGCGGACACTCGATCCTCGCGGCCCAGGTGCAGGCGCGCCTGGCCGAGGTCTTCCCGTTCGAGGTGACGCTGCGCGACCTGTTCGACACCAGCACGGTCTCGAAGCTCGCACGGCACCTGCGCAACCTGGCCAAGAACGAGGGCGTCGACCTCGCGGAGATCTGCCGCACGCTGCGCGCGCTGGCGGACCTCTCCGACGACGAGGTCCGCGCGCGCCTGGCCTCCAACTCCTAGCTCCGCACTCCGGTCCCAGCCATGCACACCACGCGCCCCGACAACGACCTCTCCCGCTTCCTGGCCGACGGCATCGAACGGCTGCGCCGCGAGGACCCGCAGCTGTTCGGGCTCCTGGAACAGGAGTACCAGCGCCAGGCCAACGTCCTGACGATGGTGGCGTCCTCCAGCATCGCCGATCCCTCGGCCCTGGTGTGCGAGGCGATGCCGACCATGAACGTGACCGCCGAGGGCTACCCGCGGGCGCGCTTCCACGCCGGCTGCCGCCACATCGACGAGATCGAGCAGCTCGCCATCGAGCGCGCCAAACACGCCTTCGGCGCGCGCTACGCCAACGTGCAGCCGATGTCGGCCACCTCGGCCAACGAGATCGTCATGTTCAGCGTGCTCCAGCCGCACGACACGCTGCTCGGGCTCGAGCTCGACTTCGGCGGCCACCTGACGCACGGCTCGAAGGCCTCGATCTCCGGCCAGGTCTTCAAGGCCGTCGGCTACGGCCTGACGCGTGACGAGCGCATCGACTACGAGCAGGCCGAGCGGCTGGCCCAGGAGCACCGCCCGAAGCTGATCGTGTGCGGCACCACCGCCTACCCGCGCCAGGTCGACTGGGCCCGCTTCCGCGCCATCGCCGACCAGGTCGGGGCCTACCTGCTGGCGGACATCACGCACATCGCCGGACTGGTGGCGGCCGGGCTGCACCCCTCGCCCGTCGACCACGCGCACTTCACGACCACCTGCACGCACAAGCAGCTCTACGGCGGCCGCGGCGGCCTGATCCTGATGGGCAAGGACTTCGACCGCCCCGGTCCCGACGGCAAGCGCACGCTGGCCGACCTCATCCAGAAGAAGGTCTTCCCGTTCTTCCAGGGCGCCCCCAACCAGAGCGCCATCGCCGCCAAGGCGCGCGGCTTCGCCTACGTCGCCAGCCCCGAGTTCAGGCGCGTGGCCGCGCGCATCACCGAGCTCTCGCAGGCCCTGGCGGCGGCCTTCGTGGCCAAGGGCCAGCGCGTGATCACGGGAGGGACCGACAACCACATCGTGGTGGTGGACGTCTTCCGGCGCGGCATCACCGGCGTGAACGCCGAGAAGGCGCTGGAGGAGTGCGGCCTGGTCGTCAACAAGAACCGCATCCCCTACGACGTGAACCCGCCCACCGTCACGAGCGGCATCCGCCTGGGCACGAACGGACTCGCCATCCGCTGCATGGAGCCGAGCGACATGCTCGAGTGCGTCGAGCTGATCGAGCAGGTGCTGGCCGGCGTGCAGCAGGTCAGCGAGCGCGAGTACCGCCTCGACGCCCGGCTGCGCGCGCGCATCGAGGCGCGCGTGCGCGAGATCTGCCGCCGGCGTCCGATCAGCACCTACCCCGCCCCCTTCGTCGCCGCGCGCGCGGCCTAGCGCCGAGTCCATGGCCCTCTCGAGCGATCGGCTGGCGCTGTTTCGCGCCGCCCTGGCCGGCAAGGGCCTGGCCGCGCCGCGCGCGCAGGCCATCCCGCGCCGCAGCCAGCGCACGCGCGCGCCGCTCTCGTTCGCGCAGGAGCGCCTGTTCTTCCTCGAGCTCTACCAGCCGGGCACGGCGCTCTACAACGACTGCGTGGCCGTGCACATCGAGGGCGAGCTCGACCCGCGCCGTCTGGCCCGTGCTCTCGGGCGGGTCCAGGCCCGGCACGAGATCCTGCGCACGACCTTCGTGCTGGCGAAGGACGGCCCGGAACAGCGCATCCACGAGGCCGGAGCCGGGGACGTCCCCGCTCCGTTGCGCACGCTGGAGCTGGCCGGAACTCATGGCACGCGCGAGGCTGCACGCGTCTTCGCGAGCCAGGAGGCCGCCCAGCCCTTCGACCTCGGACAGGCTCCGCCGTGGCGCGTCGCCCTGGCGCGCCTGGGCGCGGCCGAATGGCAGCTCGTCGTGACGATGCACCACATCGTCTCCGACGGCGCCACCATGGGGCTGTTCTTCGACGAGCTCGCGCGCGCCTACGACCGAGACGAGAGCGCCACTCGCGCGCACGAGCCGGTCGCGGCCACGTCCGAGCTCCAGTTCGGGGACTACGCGGCCTGGGAGCGCGCGCAGCTCGACGAGCCACGGGCCGCGCAGCACCTCGCCTACTGGAAGCGCGTCCTGGCCGGCGACCTGCCCGCGCTCGTCTGGCCCGCGGCCCGCGGTCGCGCCAGCCAGCGCGGCGCCACGGTGCCGCTCGGCTTCGGCGCGGAGAGCGTGGCGCGTATCGCCGCGCTCGCGCGCGCGCACGAGGCCACGCCCAACCACGTGCTGCTAGCCGCTTGGCTGGCGCTGCTGTCGGCGACCAGCGGCACACCCGACCAGCGCACGGGCCTGGCGAGCTCGTTGCGCACGCGCCGCGAGCTCGAGCCGCTCTTGGGCTTCTTCGTGCAGAGCCTGGTGCTGCGCGCCGATCTCGGCGACGACCCGGACTTCGGCGCGCTCGTGCGGCGCGTGCGCGCGGTCGCGCTGGAGGCCCACGCCCACGCCGAGCTGCCCTTCGACCGGGTCGTGCGCGCGCTCGAGCACGCTCCGGGGCACGAGCGCGGGGCGTCCCTCGCCCCGACCTTCTTCTCGCACATGCGCGACGCCATCCGCGCGCCGGCCTTCACGGGCCTGCGCACGCGCTGGGAGTTCGTCGACACCGGCCTGGCACGCTTCGAGCTCGCGCTGATCCTGCACGAGTCGGAGCAGGCGGTGACCGGCTTCCTGGAGTACGACCTCGGCCTGTTCGCGCCCGAGACGGCCGAGCGCCTGGCCGGCGACTACGCCGGCCTCGTGCAGCGCGCCCTGGCGCGGCCCGAGGCGCGCCTGTCCGAGCTGTGCGCCCCGTGTCTGCCGCGCGCGAGCGGGCGTCGCAAGCCGCTCCCCATCCCCGTGCGCCAGCGACGCGCCTCCGGAGCCTGAGCATGACGTCCTTCGTGCTGTCCCCCTCGCAAGCCGCGCGCTGGAGCCTGTGCCAGGCCGAACCCGAGTTCCCGTGGTCCGTGTCGCTCACGCTGGCGCTGTCGGGCCCGCTCGATCCGGCCGCGCTGCGGGCCGCGCTCCAGCGTCTCGTGCAGCGGCACGAGATCCTGCGCACGCGCTTCACCGTCGCCGACGGCGCAGCGTGCATGCAGGTCGAGCCGGCCGGCCAGGCGAGCTTCGAGCTCCACGACTGGAGCGGCAAGGGTCGCGTCGAACGCGAGCGTGAGTGCCGGCGCCTCGAGCAGGCCCTGCGCGCGAGCCCGGTGCTCGACGGCGCGACGCCGCTCAGCGTGGCGCTGGCGCGCGTCGAGCCCGAGGAACACGTGCTGGTCCTGGCCCAGTCGGCCCTGGCCAGCGACTGGCGCGGACTGTGGAACCTGGCCAGCGAGCTCGTCTGCATCCTGGCCGGCGGCCCCGAGGACGAGGCCCCGGTGCAGTTCGCCGACCTCGCGCAGTGGCTGTGCGATTCGCTCCAGGGCGAGGACGCGTCCGCCGGAGTCGCCTTCTGGAGACGACAGGACCTGGGCGCCGCCGCCGGCCTGCGCCTGCCGCTCGAGCACGAGCGCGCCGCGGGCCCACGGCGCCTGCACGAGCTCTCGCGCGAACTCGCACCCGCGCTGCAGAGCGCGCTGCAGCAGCTGGCCGGTGGCCGCGGGATCCCGGCCGAGGCCCTGCTGTGCGCGGTCTGGCAGGCCTGGCTGGCGCGCCTGGCCGAACGCGACGAGCTCGTGCTCGGCGTGCGCTCGGCCGGACGCGCGTTCCAGGGGCTCGATCTCGCCCTCGGACCCTTCGAGCGCTGCCTGCCGGTCGCGGCGCGCCTCGACGAGCGCATCAATCTGATCCAGCTCGCGCGCCGCACCGACGAGCAGGTCGCCGAGGGGGCCGAATGGCACGAGTTCTTCCAGCCGGCCACGGCGGGCATCCCGGCCGAGAGCGCCTTCCGCTACGCCTTCGAGCACCTGCCGCGCGAGGCGCCCCGCGAGCATGGCGCGCTGCGCCTGGAGCTCCTGCGGCGCGACGGTTTCGGCGAGAGCTTCCGCGGCCTATTGCGGGTCGAGGAGACGGAGCAGGGCTGTGAGCTGCGCTTCGTGGTCGACGCGCGCGCGCTCTCGGAGGCCGACGCCGACGCGCTGGCCGCGGCCTACCTGGCGCTGCTGGAGAGCGCACTGGCGCGACCCGAGGCCCCGCTGGCGAGCCTCCCGGCCTGCTCGGCCGAGCAACGCGCGCGCGTGCTGCAGCTCGCGCGCGGAGCGGAGCTGGCCCCGGAGGCGCGCTGCGTGCACGAGGCGATCCTCGAGAACGCGCGCACACGCCCCGAGGCCCCGGCGGTCTCGGCCGGGGGCGTCGAGCTCAGCTACGCCGCGCTCGAGCAGCGCTCGACGGCCCTGGCGGTCGAGCTCGAGGAGCTCGGCGTCGGCCCCGGAACGCTGGTGGGCGTGCACCTCGAGCGCTCGCTCGAACTGGTGGTGGCGCTGCTCGCGGTCCTGCGCGCCGGCAGCGCCTACGTGCCGCTGCCGCCGAGCTATCCGCGCGAACGCCTGCTGGCGACGCTGGCGGACTCGCGCGCCGGCGTGCTGATCGGCTCGGAGCTCAGCGCCACGGCCCTGGCCGGCTTCCGGGGCACGCGCGTGCTGGCGCGCGCGCCGCGCGCGACGCCCAGCCGTCCGCCGCGGGCGTGTCCGCGTCCCGACGACCTGGCCTACGTGATCTACACCTCCGGCTCGAGCGGCCAGCCCAAGGGCGTGCCGATCACGCACGCCAACCTGGCGCACTCGACGCGCGCGCGCACGGCCTACTACCCGGAGCGCGTCGAGAACTACCTGTTGCTCTCCTCGTTCGCCTTCGACAGCTCGGTCGCCGGCATCTTCTGGACGCTGGTCCAGGGCGGAACGCTGGTGCTGCCGCCCGAGGGCTTCGAGCGCGACCTGACGCAGCTCCCGGGCCTGATCGCGCGCCAGCGCGTCACGCACCTCCTGGGTCTGCCCTCGCTGTGGTCGCTGGTGCTCGAGCAGGCCCGGCCCGGCGAGCTCGACTCGCTCGCGACCGTGATCGTGGCCGGCGAGAGCTGCCCGGGCGAGCTCGTGCGGCGCCATGCCGAGCGCCTGCCGCGCGCGCGGCTCTACAACGAGTACGGCCCGACGGAGGGCACGGTGTGGAGCACGGTCTTCGACACGCGCCAGCCGTTCGAGCGCGCGCAGGTGCCGATCGGGCGCCCGATCCCGGGTTCGGCCAACTACGTGCTGACGCCCGAGCGCGAGCTGGCCCCGATCGGGCTGGCGGGCGAGCTGTGGATCGGCGGGCCGGGCGTCGCGCGCGGCTACCTGGAGCGCCCCGAGCTGAGCGCGGAGCGCTTCGCCGACGATCCCTTCTCGGGCGGGCGCATGTACCGGACCGGCGACCGGGCGCGGCTCCTGCCCGACGGCAACCTCGAGTTCCTCGGGCGCCTCGATCACCAGGTCAAGATCCGCGGGTACCGCATCGAGCTGGAAGAAGTCGAGGCCGTGCTGGCCGACCATCCCGCCGTGCGCGAGACGATCGTCCTGGCGCGCAAGGACGGGCCGGACGCCGGGACGCGCGACGCGCGCCTGGTGGCCTACGTCGTGCCGATCGGGTCCCGCCCGGCCGAGACCGACCTCCTGCGCTACCTGGCCGAGCGCCTGCCCGAGTACATGGTGCCTGCGCGCGTGCTGTGCCTGGAGGGCTGGCCGCAGCTCCCCAACGGCAAGATCGACCGCAAGGCCCTGCCCGCACCCGACGAATCGGCGAGCTTCGCCGAGCCCGAGGGCACGCTGGAGATCGTGCTGGCGGCGCTGTGGGCCGACGTGCTCGGGCTCGAACAGGTCGGACGCAACGACGACTTCTTCGCGCTGGGCGGACACTCGCTCTCGGCCACGCGCCTGTACGCGCGCCTGAAGGAGACGCTGCAGGTCGGGTTGCCGCTGCGCGCGCTGTTCGAGCACCGCACACCGGCCGCCCTGGCCGACGAGCTGCGGCGCGACGCCGACGGGCGCGCGCGCGTCGAACACCTGGCCGAGGTCGTGCTGGCGGTGCTGGAGAGCGAGGAGGAGGAGGAACACGCCCTCGGGGCGTAGCGTCATGAGCGAGCCCACCGTCCCGCCCGTCAAGCGCGTCTTCATCGTGGGCTGCCGCCGCAGCGGCACGACCTGGAGCATGCTCCTGCTGGGCCAGCACCCCGGCGTGGTGGCGCTGCAGCAGATCGACTTCTTCCGGCGCCTGGCGCACTTCGGACGCTGGTTCGCCGCGCGCGACGACTACGGCACCTGTGCCCTCAGCGCGCGCGTGCGCCCGGGGCTCGCCAGCACGCCGACCGCGGATGGCCTGGCGCGCGTCAAGATCGCCGATGCGCTCGCGCCCGCGCGCTACGTCGAGCTCGTGCGCCCGCTGGCGGAGACGGTGTACGCCGAACTCGCGCGCGTGAACCCCGAGGCCCTGGCCGTGGTGGAGCAGACGCCCGAGTACGTGCAGGTCTGGGAGGAGGTCCTGCGCATCTTCCCGGACGCGTACTTCCTGCACGTCGTGCGCGATCCGCGCAGCGTGTTCTGCTCGCACAAGAGCGCCGCCAAGTCCTGGGCCGACCCGACGCGCTTCTCCCACGACCCCTTGACCGTCGGCGAGGAATGGGTGAGCGACGTGAGCCGCGCGCGCGCCATCGCCGAGGCCACACCGCGCTACCACGAGGTGCACTACGAGGCCTTGCGGCGCGAGCCGGTGAAGGGTCTGGCGGCGATCCTGCGCTGGCTCGAGCTGCCCTTCGACGAGGCCCTGTGCGAGCGCGCGGTGGCGGCCTGCTCGCTCGACAAGCTGCGCACGGCCGACCACGCCCCCAGGGGCTTCTTCCGCAAGGGTGAGGTCTCGGGCTGGAAGGCCGAGATGCGCCCGCGCGAGATCCGCGCGCTCGAGCACGCGGCCGGCGGCCTGATGCGCGAGTTCGGCTACGAGCCGCTCACGCCCGCCGACGCGCCCGCGCCGCTCGGCGTGCGCTGGCAGCTCGCTCGCCGCGAGTTCGGCGCGCGCTTCCGCCGCTGGGCCTGGGAATCGAGGAGTCCGCTGCGCCAGGCCGCCGCGCGGGCCCTGAA
Source organism: uncultured Planctomycetaceae bacterium (assembly GCA_964631945.1). Taxonomy (GTDB): domain Bacteria; phylum Planctomycetota; class UBA1135; order UBA1135; genus JABFRZ01. The sequence continues at coordinate 68,198 of CAZWAY010000008.1, read as the reverse complement.
GTCGGTGCCGGTCGTGCGCAAGCTCTTGCTGCGCCGCGTGACCCGCCCGGACGCGCACAAGGCGGCCTAGCAGGCTCCGCGCGCGTGCCCGCGCTGCTCCGCTATCGGGGCCCGGCGACGGGCCCCGGCAGGCCGGGCTCGCATTCCGGCTCGGGTTCCGCTACGATCCGGTCGACAATTGATGCTTCGAGGGTCCTTCGCGTTCAACGAGGAGGGCACCCAGCGCTTCTCCACGGCTCGGGTCCACGCGGACCGGCCAGCCTGAAAAGGGCGGGGAATCGCGACCGGAAGCGGCACACAAGACGCCGCGACGCTGGCCAGGAAAGGCCGCCCGGTCCGGATCGGCCCGAGATCCTCGAGACCAACGAACGACGAACGAATCCCCTCAGGAGATCCCGCGCCCCAGGCCAGCACCGCTCGCCCGCGACGTCCAGCGTGACGGCGCCGTCCCACCGGGACGGCTGCGGATCCTCCGACGCGCCCGAAGCGGGCGCGCCACCCAGCGCTCCTGCGCTACCCCTCCATCGAATGAACTCCTTCTCCGAACTCTCCCTGGTCGAGCCGCTGCAAAAGGCGCTACGCGACGAGGGCTACGAAACCCCTACCCCCATCCAGGCCCAGGCGATCCCGCCGCTGCTCGAGGGCGCCGACCTGCTCGGCTGCGCACGCACCGGCACCGGCAAGACCGCGGCCTTCGCGCTGCCCATCCTGCAGCGCCTGTTCGCGAACCGGCGGCCCGCGCTGCGCAAGAGCCCACGCGTGCTGGTGGTCGTCCCCACGCGCGAGCTGGCCTCGCAAGTCGCGCTGAGCTTCACGACCTATGGGCGCCACCTGCGCCCGAGCGTGGCCATCATCTTCGGAGGCGTGGGGCAGTCGCCGCAGGTGCGCGCGCTCGCGAACGGCGTCGACGTGCTGGTGGCGACCCCTGGCCGCCTGCTCGACCTGATGGGCCAGGGCCACGTGCGCCTGGACGGGGTCGAGACGCTCGTGCTCGACGAGGCCGACCAGATGCTCGACCTCGGCTTCCTCCCGGACGTGAAGCGCATCCTCGGAGCCGTGCCGCCGCGGCGCCAGACGCTGCTCTTCTCGGCCACCATGCCGGCCCCGATCGAGGAGCTGGCCCAGCGCATCCTGAAGAAGCCGGTCAAGGTCTACGTGACGCCGGTGGCCTCGACCGCCGAGCTGGTGGACCAGCGCGTGCACTTCGTGGCGCGCGACGACAAGCCCGAAGTGCTGATCCGGCTCCTGCGCGATCCGGCCGTGAGCCGGGTGCTGGTCTTCACGCGCACCAAGCGCGGCTGCGACCGGGTCGCCAAGCGCCTGGTGCAGAGCGGGGTCCAGGCCCAGGCCATCCACGGCGACAAGTCCCAGGGCAACCGCGAGCGCAGCCTGGCGGGCTTCCGCTCCGGCAAGGTGCGCGTGCTGGTCGCGACCGACATCGCCGCGCGCGGCATCGACATCGACGACATCTCGCACGTCGTCAACTACGAGATCCCGAACGTGCCCGAGACCTACGTGCACCGCATCGGGCGCACGGCGCGCGCGGGCGCGGCGGGCGTGGCGATCTCCCTGTGCGCGCCCGAGGAACGCGCGTTCGTGCGCGACATCGAGCGCTTGATCCGGCGTTCGATCGCCGTGATCGGGCAACGCCCGGCCGAATCGTCGGAGCGCCGTCCGCGGGTCGACGACAAGCACCCGAAGGCCTCCACGCCCCAGCGCCAGAACGGCGCCGGGAACGGCCGGCAGCGAGGGGACCGCGGTGGGCGCGCCCCGCAGCCGGGACCCCGGCAGGGCGGTCGCGGAGGCAACGGCCCCCGTCGCTTCCCGAGCCACGGCGGGCGCGGTCCGGCCCGCCTCGAGGTCCACGCCGCGCGCCAGGAATCCGAGCAAAAGCTCGACACCTTCGGTCTCGGTCTGTGATCCTTGTCGCCTCATTCTCAACCGAACACTCCGGAGAGCACGTCGCTTTCCGGAGGCAGGGGTTTCTTCGGTCGCATGCGACCGACCCCGAACGCGCAGCTCCAACGAGCAGCGCGTGTCCGTCTCGAGCGATCGTTCCTATCCGGAAGATGCGCAGGGACAGTGACAAGTCATCTTCACGGAAACGGAAAAGGTAGTTCTCCCCATGGGAGCCAAGCTCTACGTCGGCAATCTCAACTTCAAGACCACCGAAGACTCGCTGCGTGAGGCCTTCTCGGCCAACGGGCGTTCGGTGAAGAGCGTCCTCATGCCCAGCGATCGCGAGACGGGCCGCCCGCGCGGCTTCGCGTTCGTCGAGATGGGCTCGGACGCCGAGGCTCAGGCTGCCATCCAGGACATGGATGGGGTCGAGCTCGACGGCCGCGCCCTGCGCGTCAACGAGGCGCAAGAGCGCCAAGGCGGCGGCGCCGGTGGCGGCGGTGGCGGCGGTGGTCGTCGCTTCGGCGGTGGCGGTGGCGGTGGCGGCGGTGGTGGCCGCGGTGGTGGCGGCGGCGGCGGCGGTCGCTGGTAGTCCGCACAGGGGATCGCCGGCCCCAGCGGCCGGCGGTCCCTGTCCTCGCTCTTCGCGGTCCGGGCGCGCACGGCGTGCCGGAACTCCTGCTCGGTCCGCGGCTTCGATTTGCACGGTTCTGGCACACCGGCCCCGCAGGGGCCGCTTCTTGGGCGCACCTAAAGCTCGCCGCGGATCCGACCGATGACCCGCGGCAGGTAGACGGCTCGTCCCCATCTCCCGCCTCTCCGGCCAGCACCTTGATGGCACAACGCGTCGACTGGACCAACCTCGTCTTCCTGGCCTTCGGCCACCTCATGGCCGTGGCCGGTATCCTGTGGCTCTTCCTCGCGCAGGCCTCGCCCTGGACGATCGGGCTCGGGTTCCTCTGGTTCGCGCTGTGCGGCGTCTCGATCACGGGCGGCTACCACCGCCTGTTCGCGCACCCGACCTACAAGGCCAACCGCGCCCTGCGCTTCTTCTACCTCGTGTTCGGAGCCGCGGCCGTGCAGAACTCGGCCCTCAAGTGGTCGGCGGACCACCGCATCCACCACGGCAAGACGGACCGGGACGAGGACCCCTACAACATCTCGCGCGGCTTCTGGTGGGCGCACATCGGCTGGGTCCTCCACCGCGATCCGAAGGTCGTCGACCTGCGCAGCGTGAAGGACCTGGCGGCCGACCCGCTGATCGCCTGGCAAGATCGCCACTACGTCGCGCTCGCGGTCGTCTTCTGCGGCCTGCTGCCGCTGGGACTCGGCTTCCTGTGGGGCGATCCGATCGGAGCCGTGCTCGTGGCGGGCTTCCTGCGCCTGGTGGCGCAGTGGCATGCCACCTTCGCGGTCAACTCGTTCGCGCACTGGATCGGCACGCAGCCCTACTCGACCGCCAACTCCGCACGCGACAGCGTGTGGACCGCGCTGATCTCGATGGGCGAGGGCTACCACAACTTCCACCACCGCTTCCAGGCGGACTACCGCAACGGCGTGCGCTGGTTCCACTTCGATCCCACCAAGTGGTTCGTGTGGACGATGGAGAAGGTCGGCGTGACCTCGGACTTGCGCCGCACCTCGCCGGAGGCGATCGCGCGAGCCCGCGCGCAGGTCCTGGCCGGACCCGGTCCGGCGGCCTGAGCCGCACGCCCGGCAGCGGCGCCGGACGCGGGTGCGGGCGTTCCCCGCCGAGCTCGGTCCGGAAGGCTCGATCCCTCGCGGGGCGCTCAGGAAAAGCGCTCCGGGTGTCGATCTTCTTCGACATCCCGAGCCCTGCGCACCGCCGCGGGGCCCGCTCCCCGCATGTCCGAACGTCACAGGAAGGGCCCGCCGCGCTTCTCGGCTGCCGCCCGCAGGAAGCTGGTCCAGACCCTGACCCAGAGCGGACTCGCCGCGCACGAGGACGCGCCGATCGCTCGCCGCACCGGCGCCAGCGGCGGCCCGAGCCCGCTCTCGACCAGCCAGGAACGCCTGTGGCTCGCCGAGCAGGTGCTCGGCCCCTCACCGCTCTACCACGTCCCGCTGGCGGCCCACCTGGTCGGCCCGCTCGACGTACCCGCCCTGCGGCGCGCGCTCGACGCGCTGCTGCAACGCCACGACCTGTTGCGCGCGCGCTTCGTGCAGACGGACGAACGCGTCGAGCAGCACACGCTCGCCACGCTCGAGCTCGAGCTCGCACCGGTCGATCTCGGGGCGTTGCCGAGCTCGCAGCGCTACGCACGCGCCCTGGCGCTGGCGCGCGAGGATCTGCGCCGGCCCCTCGACCTCGAGCACGGTCCGCCGCTGCGCGTCGGGCTGTGGAGGCTCGCGGACGAGGAGCACGTACTCGCCTTCACCCTGCACCACCTGGTGTGCGACGGGGAGACGATGCGCCTCCTGTGCGACGAGCTGGCGCAGCACTACGCCGCCGAGCGCGCCGGGCATCCGCTCAGCCTGGTCGAACCCGAACTGCAGCACGGCGACTACGCCGAGTGGCAGCGCCAGCGGGCGGAGAGCGCCGAGGCCCGCGCGGCGCTCGACTACTTCGCCGAACGCCTGCGCGCCCCGCCCGCGCCGCTCGAGCTGCCGACCGATCGTCCGCGCCCGCCCGAGTGGAGCGTGCACGGCGGGTGGCGCACGCGCCATTTGGACCCGACCCTCGGCGCCTCGCTGGCCGAACTCGCGCGCGCGCACGGCGCCACGCCCTTCCAGCTCTTCCTGGCCGCCTTCCATGCGCTGCTGGCGCGGATCTCGGGCCAGGACGACCTCGTGGTCGGCATCCCCATCGGACTGCGCGAGCGGCGCGAGCTCGAGCGCCTGCCGGGCTTCCTGGTCAACACGCTGGCCCTGCGCACGCGCGTGGACCCGGGCGCGAGCTTCGTCGAGCTGCTGGCGCGCGTGAAGGACACGGCCCTCGAGGGCTACGCGCACCGGGCCGCGCCCTTCGAGCGCGTGCTCGAGCGCGTGCAGCCCGCGCGGGATCCCGCGCGCTCGCCGCTGTTCGAGGTGATGTTCGACCATCGCGCCGGACTGCCGCGCGAGCTGGCGCTGGCCGGCCTGAGCAGCGCGCGCCTGATCCCCGAGTCCCAGCTGCACAGCGGCACCTCGAAGGTCGACCTCGCCCTGTACACGGCCCTCGACGGGGCCGACTTCTCGGTCTCGGCCGAGTATCGCAGCGACCTGTTCGACGTCGCCACCGTCGATCTCCTGCTGCAGCGCTTCGAGGTCCTGCTGCGCTCGATCGCCGCGGGCCCCCACAGGCGGGTGGACGAGCTGGAACTGCTCGGCGCCGAGGAGCGCGAGCTGCTGGATCGCTGGGGCCAGGGCCCCGAGGTCGCGGGTTGCGACACGACCCTCCATGCCGCCGTGTCCGCGCGGGCCGCGAGCACGCCCGACAAGATCGCGCTCGAGCACGGCGCCGTGCGCGTGACCTACGCCGAGCTGGAGTCGCGCTCGAACCGTCTCGCCCGACACCTGGTGGCGCGCGGCGTGGAGCGCGGCGAACCCGTGGCGCTGTGCCTCACGCGCACCGACGAACTCGTGGTCGCGCTGCTGGCGATCGTGAAGAGCGGCGGTGCCTACCTGCCGCTCGACCCGAACTATCCCGCCGAGCGCCTGCGCTTCATGCTGGAGGACTCGGGCGCGCGTGTGCTCGTCTCCGAGCAGTCCCTGGCCGGGCAGCTGCCCGCGCAGGGCCTCGAGCTCGTGCTGGTCGAGCGCGAGCGCGAGCGCTACGACCTGCTGTCCCCCGCGCCCCTGACGGCGCTGGCCGGTCCGGACGACCCGGCCTACCTGATCTACACCTCGGGCTCGACCGGCACGCCCAAGGGCGTGGCCTGCCCCCACCGCGGGGTGCTGCGCCTGTTCCGCCCGGGCCCCGACGGCGGCACGGGCTGGCTCGTGTTCGACGAGCACGTGCGCATGCTGCACGTGGCGCCGGAATCGTTCGACGCCTCGGTGCTCGACATCTGGGGCCCGCTGGTCGCCGGCGGCACGCTGGTGCTGCACCCGGAGCGCACGCCCACGCTCGACGGCCTGGCACGCGTGGTGGCCGAGCATCGCATCGAGACGCTGTTCCTGACCACCGCGCTGTTCCACGCGCTGGTGGACGAGGCGCCCGAGACGCTCGCGCGCCTGCGCCAGGTGGCCACCGGTGGCGAGGCCCTGTCGCTCGCGCACCTCCTGCGCGCGCGCGAGCTCTGCCCGGGACTCGCACTGGCCAACTGCTACGGTCCGACCGAGGCCACCGTGATCGCGACCACCTGGCAAGCACCGCGCGAGCCGGCTGCCGGCCTGAGTACGGCCCCGATCGGCAGCCCGATCGCCAACACCCTCGTGCGCGTGCTCGACCCGCACCTGCGAGTGGTACCGGTGGGCGTGGCGGGCGAGCTCTTCGTGGGCGGACCGTCGATCGCGCTCGGCTACTGGAAGCGGCCCGAGCTCACGCGCGAGCGCTTCGTCGCCGATCCCTGCGGGCACGGTCGGCTGTATCGCACGGGCGATCTGGTGCGCTGGCGCGCGGGCGCACCGCGCGGCGTGCTCGAGTTCCTCGGACGGCGCGACGACCAGGTCAAGATCCGTGGGCACCGCATCGAACTGGGCGAGATCGAGGCGCGCCTGGCCGAGCACGCGCTCGTGCGCCGGGCCCTGGTGGTGGCGCGCGAGGACGTGCCCGGCGCGAAGCGCCTGGTAGCCTACGTCGTGCCCGCCAGCGAGCGCCCGAGCACCAGCGCGCTGGCCGCGCACCTGGCCGAGCGCCTGCCGGAGTACATGCGCCCCACCGCGATCGTGCTGCTGGACGAGCTCCCGATCACGCCGGGCGGCAAGATCGACCGCGCGCGCCTGCCCGCGCCCGCGGGTGTGCTCGCGCCCGCGCGCCGGGAAGCACCGCGCGGCGCGACCGAAGAGCTCCTGGGCTCGCTGTGGTGCGAGCTCCTCAAGCTCGAGGTCGTGGGACGCGACGACGACTTCTTCGAACTCGGCGGCCAGTCACTGGCCGCGACGATCCTCGGCGCGCGCGTGCGCAAGCACCTGGGGGTCGAGTTGCCGCTGGCGACGCTCTTCCGCGAGCGCACGCTCGCCAACCTGGCGCGCGTGATCGAGGCCGGACGGCGTGCGACCCCGGAAGCGGCGGGCCCCAGCGCGCGCCCCCGTGCGCACGGGCCACTGCCGCTGGCGCCCAACCAACGCGGCCTGTGGTTCCTGCAGCAGCTCGCGCCCGCCAGTCCGGTCTACAACGTGCCCTTCGCGCTGCCGCTGGCCGGCCCGCTCGACCCCGCGGCGCTGGCCCGCGCCCTGGACGAACTCGTGGCCCGCCACGAGGCCTTGCGCATGCGCTTCCCGCTGCTCGACGGGAGCCCGGTGCAGGTCGTGGAGCCGCCCTACTCCGCGCTGGAGACGCTCGACCTGCGCACCCCCGCCGGCACGGGAGGCACGCCGGCCGACGGCGCCGCCGCCGAGGAACGCGCCGAGCAGGCCCTCGCAGCCTTCGCGCGCCGGCCCTTCGACCTCGAGCGCGGACCGCTGTTCCGCGCGCAGCTCGTACGCACGGGCGACGAGCGCGCGCTGCTGGCCGTGTGCGTGCACCACATCGTCTTCGACGGCTGGTCCTTCGACGTGTTCGTGGACGAGCTGGTCACGCTCTACGCCTTCTTCGCGGGATCGCCCGGCGCGCGCGCGGAGGCTTCGCCCCTCGCGCCGCTCCCGCTGCAGTACGCCGACCACGCGCTCTGGCTCACGGCCCAGGAAGAGAGCGCCCAGTCCGCCGCGGCGCTGGCCTTCTGGCAGGACGAGCTGGCCGGCGCGCCGCCGGTGCTGGAACTCGCCAGCGACCGTCCGCGGCCCGCGCGCCCGAGCTGGAGGGGCGCCAAGGTGCAACGCGCCCTGCCGCGCGCGCTGATCGAGCGCCTGGGCCTGCTGACGCGCGCCGAGGGCGCGACGCCCTACCTCGCGCTCCTGTCCCTGGCCCAGGTGCTGCTGGCCCGCTACGCCGGCACGCGCGATCTGGTGGTGGGCACGCCCGTGGCCGCGCGCTCCCGGCCGGAGAGCGAGCGCATGCTGGGCCTGTTCCTCAACGTGGTCCCGATCCGCGCCGACCTCGCGGGCGAGCCCTCGTTCCGCGAGCTCCTGCTGCGTACGCGCGCGCGCGTGCTGCGTGCCCACGCGCACGGCGACTTCCCCTTCGAACGGCTGGTCGAGGCCCTCGACGCCCCACGCGACCCGGCCATCACGCCCGTCTACCAGGTGCTCTTCAGCCTGCGACGTGCCTCCAGCGCGCGCACGGCCGCCGGCCTGCGCCTCGAGCCGGCCCGGGAGATCGAGGTCGAGAGCGCCAAGACCGATCTGGCCATCACGGTCGAGGAGCGTCCGGGCGACTGGCTGCTGGACCTCTCCTTCGCCACCGACCTGTTCGATGCCGCCACGCTCGCGCGCTTCGGCGAGCACTTCGAGCAGCTGCTGGCGGCCGCCCTGGCCGAGCCGACACGGTCGGTGTGGGAGCTCGAGCTCCTGGGCCCGGCCGAGCGCGTGCGCGTGCTCGAGGAGTGGAGCGGCGCGCGCCCCGAATACCCGCGCGACCTGGCCCTGGCCGTGCTGTTCGAGCACGTGGCCGCGCGGCGGCCCGAGCACGTGGCCCTGGTCCTGCGCGGCGAGACGCTCACCTACCGCCAGCTGAACGCGCGCGCCAACCGCCTGGCGCGCAAGCTGGTCGAGCTCGGCGTCGCGCGCGACGGTCGCGTCGGACTGTGCGCGGAGCGCTCGTTCGAGATGATCGTGGCGTTGCTGGCGATCCTGAAGGCCGGCGGCGCCTACGTGCCGCTCGACCCGGCCTACCCGGCCGAGCGCCTGGGGCTGATGCTGGAGGACGCGGGCATCGAGGTGCTGCTGGTGGATGCGGAGCTCGCGGACGCGCTGCCGGCCAGCGGCGCGCACCGCCTGGTGCTCGACGAGCTCGACCTGGTGGCCTTCCCGGACGACGACCTGCCGGCGCGCTCCGCCGGTGGCGACCTGGCCTACGTCATGTACACCTCCGGCTCGACCGGGCGCCCGAAGGGCGTCCAGGTGCCGCAGCGCGCCGTCGCGCGTCTGGTGCTGGACACCGACTACGCACGGCTGGACGCGACGCGCACGCTGCTGGCGCTCGCGCCGATCTCGTTCGATGCCTCGACCCTGGAGATCTGGGGCGCGCTGCTGCACGGCGCGCGCCTCGTGCTCTACCCGGAGCGCGTGCCCACGGCCGAGGGACTCGAGCGCGCCCTGCTCGAGAACGGCGTCACCACGCTGTGGCTGACCGCCGCGCTCTTCAACGCCGTGGTGGACGAGCGTCCGCAGGCGTTGCGCGGATTGAGCGAGTGCCTGACCGGTGGCGAAGCCCTGTCCGTGGCCCACGTGCGGCGCGCCTACGCGCACGTCCCGGCGCCGTTCACGCTGATCAACGGCTACGGGCCGACCGAGAACACGACCTTCACCTGCTGCTACCGCATCCCGCGCGAACTCGCGGCGGAGGCCAGCTCGATCCCGATCGGGCGGCCGATCGCGAACACCCAGGTGTACGTGGTCGACGAACGCCTGCGACCCGTGCCGATCGGCGTCCCGGGCGAGCTCGTCACGGGCGGGGACGGACTCGCGCGCGGCTACCTGGGCCGGCCGGAACTCGACGCCGAGCGCTTCGTCGCCAATCCCTTCGGCCCCGGCAAGCTCTATCGCACGGGTGACCGCGTGCGCTGGCTGCTCACCGGGCACATCGAGTTCCTGGGCCGCAGCGACGACCAGGTGAAGATCCGCGGGCACCGCATCGAACCGGGCGAGATCGCGGCCCAGCTCGGGGCCCACGAGGGCGTGCGCAAGGCCTTCGTGGGCGTGCACGTCTCCGCGCAAGCCGGGAAGCTGCTGGTGGCCTATTTCGAGGCGCAGGACGGGACCCCGCCCAGCGCGGGCGAGCTCGCGGCCTGGCTCGCCGAGCGCCTGCCCGAGTACATGATCCCGGCCGCTTTCGTGCACCTGGAGGCCCTCCCGATGAACCCGAACGGCAAGGTCGACCGCAAGCGTTTGCCCGAACCCAGCTTCGAGGGCCGCTCGGCCCAGCGTCCGCGCAACGAGGTCGAGGGCTTGCTCGCGAGCCTGTGGGAGGAAGTGCTGGGCGTCGAGGAGGTCGGCCCCGAGGACGATTTCTTCGAGCTCGGCGGGCACTCGCTGCTGGCCGTCAAGCTGGTGCAGGCCATCCGCGAGACCTTCGGGCAGGAGCTCGAGCTGTCGGCCCTGGTCGGCGTCCCGACGCTCTCGGCCCAGGCCCGCCTGCTGTACGAAGGCGTGGGCTCGCGGCGCTCGGGCGCGCTCGTCAAGCTGCAGGCCAAGGGCACACGCCCTCCGATCTTCTGCGTGTGCTCGCTGGGTGGAACGGTGCTGAACCAGCGTCCGCTCGCGACCTGCCTGGGCGACGACCAGCCCTTCTACGGCCTGCAGGCCATCGACCTGGACGCCCAGCTCGGCCGCCCGGCGACGATCGAGGACTACGCCACGGCCTACATCGAGGCCATGAAGAAGGTCGCGCCGCAGGGGCCCTACGTGATCGGTGGACACTCCTTCGGCGGCATCGTCTCGTTCGAGATCGCGCAGCAGCTCACGCAGCGTGGCGACGAGGTCGCGCTGTTGTTCATCCTCGATTCGTCGCTGCCCAACCTCGACAAGGGCGCGCTCGACAAGCTGGCCGGTGTGTTCGCCTTCCTGCGCGGCCTGCCGTGGCTGCCGAGCGAGGCCGTGACCCAGATCCGGCGCGACCCCGAGCAGCTCGCGCGCGCGCTGCGGCAGAAGCTGCGCTTCGTCGCGGGCCGGACCTTCGGCGCCCGCCGGGAGTCGAGCGCGCCGGCGACGAACGCGCCCGCGCCCGGCTCGATGGGCGTGCGCGACGTGGTCGAGATGTCGAACTGGCCCGAGAACAACCGCCGCATCGCCGAGCGCCACTGGCGGGCGGTGCTCGGCTACCGACCCAAGAACTACCCGGGTCGCATCACGCTCTTCCGCTCGCGCTTCCAGTCGCCGTTCCTCGGCCTGGGCACGCTGATGGGCTGGGACCGCGTGGCCCTGGGTGGGGTCGAGGCCGTGCACGTGCCGGGCGGACACCTCACCGTGCTGCAGCCGCCCAACGTGTCGGTGCTCGCCAAGCGTCTCGGCGAGCGCCTCCGACGCCAGCGACGCGCGGCCTGACCCGGGCTGGCGCGGTAGATTGGGCGCGCCCGTGCGCGCCTCCCTCCTCGCCGTCCTCGCCCTGGCGTCCTCCGGCGCGCTCCCTGTCTCGGCCCAGGTCGCCGAGCGCGCGCTCGAGCCCGAGAGCGGCCACACCTACCTGCGCACCGACGAACTGCTGACGGTCTACGAGGCCGAGGCCGTCGCGCAAGCGCTGGGGGGCACGTTGGCCGCGATCGGTTCGCAGGCCGAGGAGACCTTCCTGCTCGAGAACTTCGGCGCCTCCGAGTCCTACTGGATCGGGCTCGAGTTCCCGCGCGAGCGCTGGGCCACGGGTGAAGCCCTCGCGTTCACGCACTGGGCGCCGGCCGAGCCGGATGGCGGCGCGCGCGAGCCGTTCACGCTGCTCAACTGGGGCGAGCCCGGTGCGTGGGTCGACGCGAGCGGCGACGCGGAGACGCAGCGCTTCCGGGCGCTGATCGAGCTCCCGGCGGGCGTCACGGCCCCCCCCGGCGCGCTGGCGCCGCCCGCCCGGGCGACGGAGCGCGGCGTCCTCTTGTGCGCGATCCAGGGCCTGAGCGCGAAGGACCTGCAGAACCCGCGCCTTGCGAACCTGAACGCGTTCTGGCGGGCCTCGGCCTGGAGCTTCGACGCGGGCGCGGACGGAAGCGCCGATCCGCTGGCCGGGCTCGGCCTGCTGCTGTGGGGCGTGGGCTCCGATCGGAGCCGCTTGTCCAGCGCGAACCCGACGGGCGCGGCCCGCAACGCCAACGAGAGCTTCCTCGCCCGGCTCGAGCGCGCGCGTCCGGACGTCACCACGGCCGCGCTGTTCGACGACCCCGCGCTCGCCGGCATCCTCCTGGACGGGCGCGTCGACGTGCGCGCGTCCGACGCCAGCCCCCGCAAGGGCGGGACGCAGCTCGCGCTGGCCGATGTCCTGGCGCGCGCGACGCCGCTGTGCCTGGTGGCGACCTGGACCCATCTGGGCGTTCCCGGGGCGGAGGAGGCGAGCGTGGCCAGCCGCACGAAGGAGCTCGCCGCGATCGATGCCGAGTTCGGAGCCGTGCTGGCCAGCCTGCGCGCGCGTCCCGGCTTCACCCGCGAGAAGTGGTGGCTGGCCGTGACCGGGCTCGCGCCCGTGCCCGACAAGAAGACCAAGGACGGCGAGTGGCGGGTGCGCACCGCGGTGCCCCTGTGCCTGCAGGCGCCCTCGGCGCCGCCGGGCGAGATCCTGAGCGAGGTGTCGCTGGCCGATCTGGTGCCGAGCGCGCTGGCGCACCTCGGGCTGGCGCCGCGCCCGAGCTGGCAGCTGGACGGGCGCGTGCTGGCGCTCGACGCGCCCCCGAGCTACGGCGCGAACCTGCTCGTGAACGGCGGCGGCGAGGCGCAGTTCGGCTGGAACTCCGGCCCGTTCCCGCAGCTCACCGGCTGGCGCCAGCTCGCGCCGTTCCGGCTGGCGCGCCGCGACCCCGCCGAACCCGGCCCGCCGGAGGGCGGGCAGAGTCTGTTCCAGGGCGCCGGGCCGGGGTTGGCGCGCATGGAGCAGACGGTCGATCTGCGCGCGCTCGCGCCCGACCTCGAGCGCGGCAACGTGCGCTATCGCTTCGGCGCCTGGCTCGGCACGCGGCGCAAGTCGGCGGCCTCGATCCTGTGCGCGCTGGAGTTCCTGAACGAACAGGGCAAGGCGCTGGAGCGCGAGCAGCTCGGCCCGGTGGGGGCGAGCGAACGGCGTGACAGCCTCGGCGCCGAGAAGGGCGTTCCGCGCGCGGGCCTGATCGAGCTCGAGAGCTCCGGACGCGTCCCGAGGCGCGCGCGCGCGGCGCGCGTGATCCTCCAGGCCGAGGGGCCCTCGGGCGTGGAGCTGACGGTGGCCGACGAGCTCAGCCTGGTGCTGGAGCGCGAGTAGCGCCGGACCTCAGCGCACGGGTTCGGAGGCCGCGCGCGGCGGAACGATCTCGAACACCTCCTGGCCGTGCTGCACGATCAGGCGTGCGCTGAGGGACAGGTATGGCGCCAGGGTGGGCCGGGCCGCGAGCAGCGCGAAGTACTCGCTGGAGTAGGCTTCGATCACGGTGCGCTCGGCGCGCGGGTCCTGGCCGAGCGCCTGATCGATCCAGATCCCGCCGCGCAGCACGAAGGTCTTGCCCTGGACGCGGCGCGTGAAGAGCTCCAGCAAGGAGCCTCCGGGCGCACGCCCGCGCGCCATCAGCGCGGACAGGTACTGGCTGTCGTCCACGGCCTGCTGCCCCGAGGGCTGGCGGCCGAGCTCGTTCCAGCGCGACTCGGAGCTCTGCAGCTCGCTAGCGACCTGCTGCGCGAGTGCGACGAGCTTCGCCTCCGGCTCGCCCGCCGGCAGGACGCCGGCGCGACTGAGCTCCTCGGCCAGCGCGCGCAGCTCGGGGGTCTTCGTCCGGGCCGCACGACCCAGGAAGAACCCGTCCGAGGACGAGTCGCTGCTTCCCGCGCCGGGAGAGCTCGGAGCGCTGGAAAGAGTGGCCGGACTCGCCTCCGATGTCCTGGCGCCGGCGCCGGGTCCGCTCGCCGACACGCGCAGCCCCGGCTCCAGCACGAGGTGCGAGGTGTAGGGCGTGACGATGCGGTACTCGCGCCCCAGGCGTTCGACCTCGCCCACCAGTTCGGGATCCGTGCCGTTCAAGCGGATCGCGTCGAGCAACAGGCCCACGCGCCGTTCGGCCCACAGCGGCGCGAGAAAGGCGGACTCGGCCGGCGTCTCGCGCGCGAAGCTGCCCTCGTAGACGAACTCGCGGCGCACGCCGCCCACCACGCCCGCGAGGCGGATGGCGTGCGCGCCTTCGCCCGCGTAGCGCCCGAAGAGCTCGAGTCGATCGCCCGCGAAGAGGTCGGGCAGCTTGGCCGGGACGAGCTGCGTCGGCTGCAGCCCATCGATCGCCAGCACGAGGTCGGTCATCACCGGGTGCGAGAGCTTGGCGAACAGCGCGCGCGTCTTGTCGTCGATGCGTTCCTCCTCGCGCACGTAGTCGCGCGCGCCGCCGTTCTCGCTCGCGAGCGTGTCGAGCAGGCGCGTGTCCAGCTTGGCGCCGACGCCGAGCACGAACATGCGGGCCCGGGCCGCGTTGCCCGTGCGCACCGCCGCCAGGATGGCGCTGGGATCGGTGACGCCCACGGTGGGCTCGCCGTCGGTCAGGAAGACCACGATCGGGACGCGCCCCTCCTCGCTCGGACCGCGCAGGGCCGCCGCCAGGGCGCCGTCGATGTTCGTGCCGCCGGCCGCGGAGAGGCGCTCGACGCGCGCCAAGGCCTCGGCGATCTTGTCGGCCGTGGCGGGCACGCGCTCACCGAAGAAGGGCTGGGCCTCGGTGGCGAAGGTCACCACGTCGAAGCGGTCGTCGGGTGCCAGCGACAGCAGGAACAGGCGTAGCGCCGCCTTGGCCTGCTCGATCTTCTTGCCCTCCATCGAGCCCGAGGTGTCGAGCACGAACACGATCGACTTCCGCAGGATCTCGCTCGTCTGCCACTCGCGCTTGGGCGAGATCAGCATCAGGAACGTGCCCTCGGGCTCGGCCGCCGCGCGGTGCGTGAGCAGGTCGAGCCCGAACTCCGCCTCCGACAGGCCGTAGTAGACGGCGAGCTCGTGCTCGGGGAGACCTGCGGACGAGCCTTCGAACGAGGCGCGCACCTCGTGATCGTCCTTCCGCACCTGGATCGCGGCCAGCGGCGCGAAGGCGTTCTTGATCGCCTTGCGCGAGCGGACGACGAGGTCGAGCACCAGCCGCTCGGGCGCGAGGCCCTCGGCCCCGGCCGCGCCGAAGGCAAAGCTCCAGCGCCGCAGGCCGAGGCTCTCGGGCAGCACCTGTCGGAAGCCGACCGTGACCGAGGTCTCGCCGCGCGGCGGGATCGGGAAGACGCGCGCACGCAGACACCCGCGCCCGAAGTACTCGAGCAGGCCCGGGTCGCGCCGGCTACGCACGATGCCCTCGTAGACCCCGCGCGCCGTGTCCGAGTTCAGCACCTCGCCCGCGACCGGCACCCCGCCGATGGTCAGGGTGAACCCGTCCGCGACCACGCCCGGCGGCAGCGGCAGGATCCAGGTGGCCTCGGCCTCGGCTGCGCCGTCGTTCCGCCAGGTCTGCTTCAGGGTGGTGGAGGCCACGCCATCGACGACCGTGACCTGCACGGTCATCTGCGTCATGCGCACGGGGGGCTGGAGGAAACGTCCCTGGGCGCGGACGTCGGACGCGAACAGGACGGCGAGGAGGACGAGGTTCGAGAATACGCGCGGCATGCTGGGCTCCTTCGTGGCTGCACCACAACGGCGCAGGACGAACGAACCTTGGCAAGCCGTGGGCCGGAACCCGATTCCACCCTCCGGTGCCGCAGCTCGCCCCCGCAGGCACGCGGCCGCAGCTCACGCTCAGCGCGGCACCAGCGCGTCGCGCCGCACGAGCTCTGGATAGATGCGCTCGCGAGCGCGCGCGAGGTGCTGCAGGTCGTCGATCTCGGCCCACACGAGGGCGGGCGCGAGGTGCACGGTCAGCGGGCGCACGCGCGCGGCCTGGACCAGGCCCTCGAGCTCGTAGTCGACCTTCAGCGTCTCGCGGAAGAGCCGCTCCCCCACCGCCAGCATCTCGGCCAGGAACGGCGGCGACACCTTGGTGATGCCCACGAGCTCGCCCGCGAGCTCGGGACCGAGCCGGCTCTTGTCCTTCGACATGTCGTGCAGGTGGCCGGCGCGCGCCTCGACCCAGACCTCGTCACGCGCGCCGGTGGGCTCGGAGACCAGCAACACGTCGGGGCGCGGGTGCGCGAGCAGTTCGCGCAGCGCGCGGCGCTCGAAGATCAGGTCGGACTCGAGCAGCAGGAAGTCCTGGACGAGTTCTTGGCGTGCGCACCACAGCGAGTACAGGCTGCCGCTGTCGGCGAAGCGCGGGTTGTGCACGGTGGTGACGAGTGCCGGGTGCGCGCGCCGCAGCTCCTCGTAGAACTCGGCGTGGTGGCCGGTGGCGATCACGATGCGCTCGATGCCCTCGGCGCGCAGGCGTTCGACGGACTCCTCGACGATCGGGCGCGTGCCCAGCCGCAGGAAACCCTTGGGCGTGTGCGCCCCGATCTCGCGCAGCCGGACGCCCATGCCCGCGCCGAGGATCAGGGCCTGTCGCACTCGTGCCATCGTGTTCGCGTCGCTGGATCCGGCGCGAGGAGAGGGTATTCTGCCGCCCCCGCCCCTGCCAGCGTCCGCCAGCCGCGGACGCGCCGAATGAAGGTCGTCTTCGACACGCGCGAGCTCTACTTCCTCACGCAGTACCTGCCGGTCTGGCGCGTGCTACGCCGGCGCGGCGTCGAGTGCACCTTCGCTTGCTACCACAACCGGCCGACACAGCTCGCGGCCATCCAGAAGGCCGTCGAGCGCGCAGGCCTTCCCGTGCGCTGGTTCGAGCGCAAGGAGGACGGGCTGGCCTGGTTCCGCGGCGAGCCACCCGACTGGATCGTGTTCGGCAACGGCTACGGCTTCCTGGACCAGCTCGCGCCCGAGACGCGCAGCGCGCAGCTCTACCACGGGATCGGCACCAAGACCGACGTCTACAGCCCGACGCTGATGCAGATGGACGTACGCTTCGTCGAGGGTCCCTACTACGAGGCGCGCCTGCGCGCGATGTATCCGGACGCGCGCCTGGCCGCGGTCGGCTACGCCAAGGTCGACCCCTTCTCCTATCCCGAGGACGAGCGTCCCCGCCTCGACCTGGCGGCGCTCGGGCTCGACCCGGGCAAGCGCACGATCCTGTACGCGCCCACGCACATGCCGAGCTCGTTCCCGAAGATGGCCGACGACTTCCCGGCCGACTTCGCGGACTGCAACGTGCTCGTCAAACCGCACTCGCTCTCCTTCTTCGGAGGCAAGAGGAAGAGCCATCGACGCCTGATGGAACTGTGGTCGCGCGCTCCCAACGTGCACGTGGCCGCGTTCGACGAATACGATCCGCTGCCCTACATGACCGCGGCCGACCTGCTGATCAGCGACGAATCCAGCGTGCTGTTCGAGTTCGCCGTGCAGGATCGCCCGATCGTGTGGTGCGACTTCCTGTGGGTGCACTGGACGCGGCGCGGTCCGCTGGCCTACCGCCTCAAGCGGCGCCTGGACGGCGGGATGGCCGTGCACCGCGGCCTGGCGGCGCACGCGCCGCGCTACCGTGACCTGCGTCGCATCGTGGACGAGGAGCTGGCCGACCCGGGACGCTATCGCGCTGCGCGCCGGCGGGCGGTCGAGGCCCTGGTCGGCCCGACGGACGGCAAGGTCGGCGAGCGCATCGCCGACTACCTCCTGCACACGCCGAGGAGCGCGCGCCGGTCCGTGCAGCCGCTGGCGAAGGCCTAGGGCCCGCCCTCGACCCCGCCGACGTAGCCCAGCCCCTTCAGGGCCTCGAGCGCGTCGTTCCCCGGCCCCTCGTGGTCCGAGGCGAAGGTCGGGTCGCGGAACTCGGGCAAGAACGCCTGCATGTACTCGACCAGGTTGGGCAAGGCCTTGGAGAGATCGACGTGCTCGCCGGGATCGGCTTCGATGTCGTAGAGCTCGAGGGCGTCCGAGTACTTGACCAGCTTGTGCTTGCCGATCAGCACGGCGCGCGCCGGGCGCTTGGCCAGCGCTCCGAGCTTGTCGGCCTTGACCGGGTCGCCGTAGAACTCGAGCGCCGTGGCGGCGAGCCCGCTGCCCGTGAGCGCGCGCAGGTCGCGTCCGGGCCCACCCAGTTCGACCCCGCCGATGGCGGCCACGGTCGCGGCCACGTCCACCAGACTGACGGGATCGTTGGTGCCCGCGAGCACCACGCCCTCGGGCGGGAAGACGATCAGCGGCACGTGCGTGACCTCGTCGTACACGGTCGTGCCGTGCTCGAAGACGCCGTGCTCGCCGAAGGCCTCGCCGTGATCGGCGGTGACGAAGACCCACGCACGGCGCAGGCGGCCGAGCTCGTCCAGGGCACGGAAGAGCTGGCCGAGCTCGTGATCGAGGTAGGCGATCTCCTCGTCGTAGCGCGCCATGAGCTGGCGGTGCCGCTCGGGTGACTGCTCCAGCGCGAGATGCTCGGAGCGCTCCTCGACGGTGCTGGGCGCGAAGCGTCCGCGGAAGGGCGCGGGTGGCGCGTAGGGCCCGTGGGCATCGACGTAGTTGGCGAACACGAACAGCGGGTTCGGCCCCGCCGCCCAGGGCTCGACCAGGGACAACAGCGTGGCGTTGACCTCGCCCGCGCGCGCGCACCCCTTGGCGGCCTCCCACAGCACGCCGGGCAGCAAGCGCTGGCGCAGGGCCTCGCCGACGAAGGGCAGCTCGTCGTGATCGGGCGCGCGCAGGTAGCGGTCGAAGCCGCGTTCCATCCCCTGCACGCTGCGCAGCCAGTGGTTGGCGTAGCCGGCCAGGGTCGCGTAGCCACCGGCCTGCAGGCGCTCGGCCAGGGTGGGCAGCGCCGGAGCGAGGCCGAAGGAGGTGCGCACGTTGCCCTGGAGCGCGAAGTGCGCGCCGTGCGCGCTCGGGAGCTGTCCGGTGAACAGCGAGCCGTGCGAGGGCACGGTCCAGGTGCCGTTGGCGTAGGCGTGGGGGTATACCACCGCGTTGGCGCGCGCCGCCAGCAGACGCGCGAGCTCGGGCGTGGTCTCGCGCCCGTAGCCATAGGGCGAGAGATGGTCGGCGCGCACCGTGTCGAGCACGAGCACGAACACGTCGGGTCGCTCGGCGCCCGGCACGCGCGGCGCCGAGCGCGCGTAGCCGGGCGGCGGCTGGCGGTGCTCGCCGGCGCCGCGCTCCAGCCGCGGACGCAGGGCGCAGACCACGCCGAGGCCGAGCAGGAGCGCCACGCGCGCCGTCGCCGGAGTCCGCGCCGGCAGCCAGGCCAGGGCGAACGGCAGGCCGGCCAGCACCAGCCCCACGAGCAGCGTGGCCCCGATCGACTCGAACAGGGGGTCGTGATGGTGCCCGAGGTGCTCGGCGAACTGCGGACTCTTCAGGAGCGCGCAGGCCAGCGCCAGGGCGGCGCAGGTCCCGCACACGACGGGTCGCGCGCGACGGACCGGACCGAGGCGCACGACGAGCGCGGACACCAGGAGCGCCGCCACGCCATCCGGCCAGCCCGAGACCAGGGCGCTGCACGCTCCGAGCCACAGCACCAGCGCGCTCCTGGCCGAGAGCCGCAACAGGAGCGCGAGCAGGCCGAGCCCCAGCGCCAGGGCCAGCGTGAGACCAGCCGAGAGCGCGAAGTACGCCGGCGCATGGTTCCAGCGCTCGGCCCAGGCGTAGACCATCTCCAGCGCCGTCAGCCCGAGGGCTGCGGCGACGAGCGCGCCGATGCCGTCGGCCCGCGTGACCGTGTCCGGCTCAGGCGACTTCACGCATGCTCCCCGGCTCCCGCCACCAGGCCTCCATCGGGCTGCCGTCCAGCACCTTCTCCACCAGCGTGACCAGCTCGGGAGCGAGCTCGTCCTTCCAGGCCCGCGCGATCCTCTCGGCACCCGTGGCGATCGAGCGCACGCGCGCGGCGATGACCTCGTCCCACGCCAGCCCGGCCGCCTGGTAGACGTGCCGGCTCACGGCCTCGGGATCGTGTGCCAGGTCCTCGTACAGGACCCGCAGGTAGCGCGAGTGCCCGCGACCGGCGTCGTACAAGGCCTCGTTCACGTAGCGCCACCACCACAGCTCGCCCTGGGCCTGCCCCAGCGCGTCGATGTCGCCGAAGAGCGCGGACCAGCGCGGGTCGCGGCGCGCGACCTCGCGCAGGCGCTCCTTCTCGTCCAGACGGTCGGCCGTGCCCTTGCCACGGTCCATGCCCCCCTCGCCGCGCACCCAGCGCTTGAGCCACGACTTCGCGAAGCCGCCGGGATGCCGCACGATGTGCAGGACGCGCGCCTCGGGCCGAGCGCGGAGCGCCCAGGCGCCGAGGCCCACGGCCGCGTTGAGCTTGAAGACGTGCTGGCTGCGCTCGAGTTCGGCCGCATCCACCATCCAGCCCGGGAAGAGCCGCTCCTTGCCATCCATCGGCTTGCGCCGGTGGATCAGGCGCTCGACCGCGCGGTAGCGCTGGCGCAGCAGGAAGTAGCCGGCCCGCCGCCGGCCAGGACGCAGCCAGCTCTTCTCCACGTCGGCCATGTGGTCGCGCGGGCCGACACAGCGAGCGGCCTGGCGCAAGGCCGGCTCGAACAGCGCTCGCAGGCGCGCCTCGTCGTCCACGAAGAAGCGGAACTCGGAGAGCCGTGCGAGAGCGCTGGAGTCGAGCTGGTCGGGCTCGTTGCGACAGTGGGTCGCGGGGCTCTGATCCAGCAGGCTCAGGAGGAAATTGGTGCCGGAGCGCCCCTGACCGATCAGGAGCAGGTAGGCCAGCGGACGTGTCGACGGTCCGGGCACGAGTGACCTGCTCAAGCGCTCTCCCTCTCGGGCGCGGCCGTCGCGCTGGGCGCGGCCGGCATGCGCACGAGCTCGCCGGTCCGCCGCTTCCGGCGCCCGAACACGCGCCGCAGTGCCTTGCGCAATACGAAGACGGTGGTGAGCGCGATCAGGATCAGGTCGTAGGAGACCGATTTGTTGCGGATGTAGTGTTCCTCGCCCTCGAAGCGCAGCTTCCAGTCCTCGATGGCCTTGTCGCCCAGCGCGTTCTCCAGGACCGAGACCTGACTGACGTTGGTGAGGCCGGGCTTGACGAGGTAGCGGTGGTTGAAGCCCGGGATCTCCGCGCACAGGAGGCGGTTCAGGCCGGGAGCGATCGGACGTGGACCGACGAACTCCATCTCGCCGCGCACCACGTTCAGGAGCTGCGGCAACTCGTCGATCTTGGTGTCGCGCAGGAAACGCCCGATGCGCGTGACGTTGGGATCGTCGATGGTGACGCCCTTCTCGTACTTGGCGACCTTGTCGCTGCCCTGGCGCATGGTCGTGATCTTCCAGATCGTGAAGTCACGCCCCATGAAGCCCGGGCGCTTCTGGCGGAAGAAGAAGGGCGCCCGCGCCGACAGCCGCACCGGCAGGTAGAGCACCAGCACGAGCGGCGCGGCCAGCACCAGCAGCACCAGGGCGGCACAGCGCTGGAACAGGGCCCACAGGGTGTTCGTGACCTGCCACTCGCGGTGCACGCGCGCCGGATCGACGCCCTCCAGCGAGAGCACGCCGCGCGAGCCGGGATCGCTGCCTGTCTTCACGCGCTCTTCCTCCACTCGCGCTCCTGGTCCTCGGCCGCGGGCGGCTCGGCCGCCGCTCCGACTTCGGAGGGACGCTGGTTCCAGTCCTGCAGCAGGTCGCGGATCGAGCCGGCGGCGTGCTTGACACCGCCGAACGGGCCGGCCGCGCGCCGGTGCGAGCTGACCATCTCGGCCAGGCGCTTCTCCACCAGCGCCAGGATCGGACGCCAGGAGCTGGGCACGCCCTTCTCGCAGGCGCCATCGCAGCCGGCGTTGATCAAGCGCTTGAGCGTCTCGATGTCCAGACGGCCCGAGAAGGCCACCACCGTGGCGGGCTTGTCCCGCGCACGGATCTGGCGCGCCAGTTCCCCCGCCCAGAGCTCGCCCTCGAAGTCGTTGTCGAGGAAGTAGAAGTGGAACTCGCCCGACACGTCCGGCCTGCGGCGCGTGGTGATCTCCAGGTCGGGGAAGCGACTCGAGAGCAGCAGCTCGAGGTGCTCGAGCGCCATCGGATCGTCGTCGACCAGCAGCGCGCGCGGGCGTTGCGTGCCGTAGGGGCCGGCGGTCCGCCCCATGGGCAGGGCCCCGGAGATGGCCGACGACAGCAAGAGACGCGTGGCGAAGGGCAAACCCTCGACGAAGTAGCGCCGGAACAAGCGCCCCGGCTCCTGCCACACGCGGTGGAGCCACTCCAGGCCCGAACGCTGCATCCAGCGCGGAGCGCGCTGCACCTCTCCGGCCAGGAAGCTGAAACTGATGCCGACCCCCAGCCACCAGGCCTCGGGTCGGTCGTGCCGCAGGTGGCGGATCACGATCTCCTGCTTGGGCGAGCCCAGCGCGACGAAGACGATGTCCGGCTTGGCGTGGTGGATCTTGCGCGACAGCCGCGCCATCGCCAGGGGATCGCGGTCGAAACCGTGCGGCGGGCAATCGGTGCCGACGACCTGCAGACTCGGATGCCGGGCCTGCAGGGCCTCGGCCGCCTTGCGCGCCGTGCCCGGGTTGCCGCCCAGCAGGAACACCGAGCGACCGCGCGCGGCCGCGCCCTGCGAGAGACTCGAGATCAGGTCGGAACCGGCCACGCGCTCGGGCACCGGCGTGCGCTGCAGCGCCAGGGCCCAGACCAGGATCTGACCGTCGACCACGCGCAGGGTGGCCTCCGCGTACAGCTCGCGGAACTCGCGGTCGCGAGAGGCTCGCAGTACGTGGTCGAGGTTGGGCGTCACGACCCACCCTCCGCGCCCGGCATCGAGCTCGCCCAGCACGTAGG
Source organism: uncultured Planctomycetaceae bacterium (assembly GCA_964631945.1). GTDB lineage: Bacteria > Planctomycetota > UBA1135 > UBA1135 > JABFRZ01. Next base: position 45,676 of record CAZWAY010000008.1, on the reverse strand, counting down.
CGACGCACTCCGCCTGGCTGATGGCGTGCACGACGATGCCGCGCAGCTCCACCTCGGGCAGGGCCGCCGGGCGCTCGTGCAGGGGCAGGTCGTTTCGCTTGGCCACGGGGCGCGTGTGCTGGCTTCAGGCGTGCGGAGCGGCGGAACTCACTGGCCGCGCGACTCCCAGTCCAGGATCAGCGCGCGGTACTTGGGCGCGCTCTCGATCGGCTCCCGGATGTGCTCCAGGACGCTGAAGGAATCGGCCGTGTTGCGCGGCCCCACGAAGTCGTAGGCCACGAACACCTCCACCCCTGCCGCGCGCGCGCCGTTGATCAGCGCGCGATAGGCCGTGAACATCTCGGGCAGATCCTGACAGGCGAGGGTCGCTTCCAGCCCGAGCCCGCCGCCGGGTGAGCGCGCCAGGATCGATTGGCCGCCCTCGTAGGTCAGGAGCGAGACCGGCCGACCCGAGTCGGAGACGAGCGTGTCGGCCAGGGCACGGTGGTCGCGGATGCGCGGGAGCACGACGTTGTCCAGGTTCGCGCGCGCCACGGCCAGGAGCTCCTCGGCCGTCGAGCTCGCGTTGACGGGGTCGCGGTCGGGGCGTGCGCCGAAGTAGGCGCCCACGGCCAGGGCGTCGTACTTGCCGTTCAGGGCCCGACACATGGCGGTGGCGATGCCCGGATTGTGGAGCTGCACCCCGGCCACCCGCACCACGCGCGCCTTCTGCGCGCCGAAGACCGACTGCCAGATGTCGAACACCTGGCCTGCGCGCTGACCGACGACCTGCATGGCCTGGATTCCACGCTTGCGGCCCTCGTCACGCGCCCAGCGGCCCGCGGTGAAGTCGGTGTTCCAGGTCTCGTTGGAGAACTCCACGTAGACCTTGGCGTCGTGACGCAGGGAGTCGCGCACCAGCGTCGCGAAGTTGCGCACGTAGTCGTCGTCGGCCGTGTGCGGGATGCAGAACCACGGATCGGCGGCCAGCTCGTTGCACAGCTCGACCATGTACTCGAGCGCCACGCCTTCCGAGGTTCCTTGGCGGGCGCTCTTGGCCGTGGCGCGCTTGGACCACCGTCCAGAGGAGGTGAACACGCGCATCCACGGATAGAAGCGCAACACGGAGAACGGTCGCAGCCGCTCCAGGAAGAGCGGATGGAAGGAATGGCAGGTATCCTCGAGACCGGGCAGCCACACGTGGATGTCGCGGATCGGATCGACGCGATCGAGGTTGCTTAGCTTGAGGCCGAGCTGACCGCCGTTCACGCCATCCACCTTCACCACCAGTCGGTTCGGCTCCGAGCTCAGGACGCCGATGCCGCCCAGGAACTCGAGCTTGCCCTTGCCCGCCCAGGTGATCACGTACTCGCCGGCGGGAATGAAGCCGCGCATGCCGACGAAGAACAGGCACGTGACCGAGCGGTTGCCGAGCGGTCGCGGCCATCCATTCGCGTCGAGCGGCACGATGTCGTCGGGCGTATTGAGCCCGTCCATGCCGTGCTTCTCCAGGAACGGACGGCCCGGCTGGCCCTCGCCGTAGCTCCATTCCGAGGCCATCTTCATGGCGTCGGCGAAGACCCACGAGCGATCGTGGGCGGTGATCGAGCGCAGGTTCATGCCGATCGGCATGGGAACGGCCGGCTGCGGTGGACCGCCCTGCAACGCGAGGGGTTGGGTGCCGGCGACGAGAGCGAGCCAGGTGAAGAGCAGCGCGTGGCGCCACGCGCGGGGTGCGGGAGAGAGCATCGGGATGTCCTTTCGACCAGCCGGGGCCGGGTTCTTTCGTCGGCGGGTGAGCGCACGACGCCCCTCGGCCGGAGGTCTACGGTGGGCGCCTACTCCTGTTCGTCCAGGCGCTGATTCCAGGCCCGGAACAGCTCGCGAAAGGTCTTCACGAGGTAGCGCCCGGACAGGTCGGAAGGAGGTTCCGAGTGTTGCTCCTCGAGCTCGTACACGCAGCGATCGAGCGCGGCCAGCATCTCGGGCAGGTCGCTCGGAACGCGCTTGTCGCACACGCCATTGCAGCCTGCGCCCAGCAGTTCCTTGAGGGTGTTCACGTCCAGCGAAGCCGAGAAGGCCAGGATCAGGGCCTCGGGGCGCTGGGCGCGGATGCGACGCGCGAGCTTGCCGGCCAGACGCACCCCCTCGAAGTCGTCGTCGAGCAGGTAGATGTCGTATTCGCCGGTGGGATCGGGCTCGGAGCGGGCGTGGATCTGCAGACCCGGATAGCGCTCGGACAGCACGGCACGCAGGAACTCGAGCGCGTACGGATCGTCGTCCAGCAGCAGGGCCTTGAGGCCCGCCCTGGCCTCAGGGGCTCGTTCCAGTGCGCTCATGGGAGGCTTCATCGGCCCCCGGGCGGGCCGGAGATGACGGGCGCTCGGTCTTGCGCCAGCGCGTCTCGCGCCGGGTGAAGAAGCCGAGGTACAGCGGCAGCTTGCGGAACACGTAGCGCGGGAGACCCCTCAGCGTGGCGAAGAGCGTGGGCCGACCGGCGAAGCGCGCCAGCGCGGCGCCCAGCCCTCCGGAGAACAGCATCCCGGCCGCGAGCACGATCCAGGCCGGGGCCCGGTATCCGTCCACGAGCAACGCCGCGAGCGCCAGCAGCGCGCTGAGGCCCCAGGCGAGCACCAGGAACGCGAGCGGCGGGACGAGCAGGTCCACGCCGAGGAAGAACACGTGGCGATCGAGCGAGCACAGGCCGCGCAGCAGGAGAGCCGGTGCGGTCCGGACGAGCGCGAGGTGTCCGTGCTCCCAGCGTCGGCGCTGGCGCAGGGCGGTGTCGCGCTGCTCGGGCAGGACGGTGAACACGCGCGCCTCGGGCACGAAGCGTGTCGGGTAGCCGCGCCGCGCCAGATCGATGGCCAGCTGGTAGTCCTCGGCGATGCTGCCCTCGCCGTGCGGCGCGTGGCGCAAGGGTTCGAACGGGTAGGCCGAGCCGGCGCCATTGAGCAAGCACGACAGTCCGAGACGCGTGAGCCCCAGCGGACGCACCACGTTCTTCACGAGGATCGCGAGGCTCGAGAGCGAGCCGAAATCGTCGCCGGCCGACGAGGCGAAGCGGTAGTCGCCCTGCACGGGGCCCCCGCTCTCGGCCGCGGCCATGGCCAGCGCCCGGATCGCGCCCTTCCCGACCCGACAATCGGCGTCCACGATCACCACCACCTCGGGCGGATCGGGATCGAGCGCGCGCAGGCCCGCCTTCAGCGCGGCGGGCTTGCCTCCGGTGCCGTCGTCGCGCACCTCCACCACCGTGGCGCCGAGCGCGCGCGCCACCATGGCGGTGCGGTCCGTGCAGTTGTGGGCCACCACCAGCACGCGGTCGCCCTCGGCCAGTTCCGGCTCGATCGAGCGCAGGGCCGCCGGCAGGCAGTCCTCCTCGTCGTGGGCCGGCACCAGCACGACCGTCTGCGGCACGCGCACCATGCGGAAGCGGTGACGCTCGCTCGGCAGGCACGCCGCGAGGCACTCGAGCGCCAGGATCGCGCACGGGATCAGCACCAGGAGCGCGGCTCCGAGTGCGGCCAGTGCGAGCAGACTCACGCAGCGCTCCGGAACAGCGCGGACAGCTTGGTGGCCTCGGTGCGCGCGTCGTGTTGCGCGCGCACGCGCGCGGCCCCCGTGCGGCCCAGCGCCTCGAGTTCGGCCGGGGGCGCGCGCAGTGCGGCGCGCATGGCTCCGGCCAGGGCCTCGACGTCGCCGGCCGGCACCAGCCAACCCGACTGTTCGGGCACGACCAGCTCGGGGATCCCGGCCACGAAGGTCGAGATCACCGGCCGGCCGAGCGCCAGGGCTTCCATCAGCACGACCGGCAGGCCCTCGGCGAAGCTCGCCAGCACCAGCGCGCGCGCAGCCAGGATCTCGGCCCGCACCTGTTCGTTCGAGAGCCAGCCGGTGATGCGCACGCTGCGCTGGAGGCCGTGGTGCGCGATGGCGTTCTCCACCGGAACACGCAACTCGCCGTCGCCGGCCAGCACCAGCTCGAACTCGAGCCCCTCGCGGGCGAGACGCGCCGCGGCCTCGATCAGCAGGACCTGCCCCTTCTGCTCGCACAGGCGTCCGACGCACACCAGGCGCGGGCGGTCGGGGACCGGCGTCGGGGTGGCGGCCAGGAACAGCTCGTCCACGCCGCAATGGACCACGTGGATCTTGTCCCAGTCCGCGCGCGCGCTCCAGCGGTGCAGCTGGCTGCGCGAGAACTCGCTGACCGTCGCCACGAAGCGCGCACCGGCCACCTTCTGCCCGAGCTTCTGGGCCGTGGGCAGATCGAACTCTTCCGGCCCGTGGACCGTGAAGCTGTAGGCGAGCCCACCCAGCGCGTGCGCCAGCCAGCACACGGCCGGCGGGTTGGTCCCGAAGTGCGCGTGCACGTGGCGCACGCCCTTCTCGCGCGCGAGGCGCAGGAGCGCGGCCGCCTCGAACAGGTAGACCAGGTGGACGAGCACGCCGCGCTCGGAGCGCCAGCCCAGACGCAGCGCGCCCAGCAACGCGTGCACGAAGCGCCCGGGCGAGCGCAGCGCCAGGGACAGCAGACCGCCGAACAGGGCGAGCACGTCGCCGGACCGCACCGGATGCCGCAGCAGGACGTGCGTGCGCCCGGCCTCGTCGCGGTCGCGCGGATCCACCAGGTCCCGCGCGGGCGGACGCACGGAGACGCGCAGGACCTCGATCCCGAGCTCCTCGAGCGCGCGGATCTCGCGCCGGATGAAGCTGTGGCTGGCCTTCGGATAGCAGTTGACTAGGTAGGCGATCTTCACTGCAGGTGTCGGTTGTCGATCTCGTTGCGTGCCAGCAGCAGACGCCGCTGCCAGGCACGGAGTCGGAACAGGCTCGCCAGGCGGCTCTGCACCAGGTGCGCGAGTCCGTAGCGCGCCCGCCGGAAACGGAAGCGCCCGAGGCGGTCCTGGAGGCCGAGCGCCAGGCGGCGCAGCGGACCGACGCGCGCCGCGGCCACGCCGCTCTCCTCGTAACCCTTCTGCCGCAGGAGCGGCCCGATGCGCGCCTCGAGCAGCGCCAGCTCGGTACGGGTGAGCTTCTTGCGCCACTGTCCGATCAGCTTCGGGTCCGGCCGCTCGTAGCTCGAATCGCGCGAGTAGTCGAGCATGCCCGCGTCGTAGGGCGTGCCGAGGAACGCGCACAGCCGCGCCAGCTCGCGCTCGGCGTCACGCACCAGGTCCTCGTAGCGCAGCTCGAAGCGACGCGAGGGATCGATCCGTTGCGCCACCTCTGCCCACAGTTCCTCGGCCTCGATCCAGCGTTCGGCGCCGTGCCACACGTTGCCGGCCCAGCCCATGCCCTGGCACGAGCGCGCCACGTCGCGGCCATCGCGCAGGATGTGCACGAAGCGCGCGTGCGGCCAGACGCGCAGCAAGCGATCGAAGTGCTTGTGGCAGGTCGCCCCGTGGATGGGCTTCGCGGAGCGCCCGCAGTACTGGGCCACGAAGCTCCTCATCAGGGCCGGGTAGTCGAGCGTGCGGTCGATCGCCAGTCCGTGCGGCAGGAAGATGCGGTTCGTGCTCAGCCACTCGTAGTACGGCTCGAGCGCGGGGAAGCCGCCAGCGGCCGGCAGGGCCTCCACCAGGAACTCGAACTCGGGCGCGCACTCGATCTGGTGGTGGTGCGCCAGCATCAAGCGCAAGAGCGTCGTGCCCGAGCGCTCGGAGCCCACCAGGAAGAAGGGCTCCGCGTGCCCGGTCGCGAGCGCCGGGTTCGTCTCCGTCCTCAGGCTTGCCATAGACGCCGTCCCTCCGGGGTGCCGAGCAGCTGGGCCACACCGCCCGCGCCGGCGGTGAAGGCCTGGATCTCGAAGGCGTTCAGCAGGCCATCGAGCGTGACCAGCAGCGAAGCCACCCCCAGCACGGTGGCGGCGGCCAGCGCGGGATGACTCCAGTGGGCTGGCGGGAGCCGGCGCCACAGGAGCCAGGCCGGCAGCAGCTGCATGCTCCACAGGCCGGCCAGCGAGAACACCCCGAACAGGCCCAGGTACAGCAGCCAGCGGCTGTCGACCAGGATCGGGTTCTCCTCGATCTCGCGCCCGCGGTTGCCCGTGAACTTCTTGAAGTCGTCGTAGCCGAACCAGGGCCGCTGCAGGATCTTGTCGCGCAGCATCGTCTCGCTCTCGATGCGCGTCTCGAGCGAGCCGGCGCGCTTGTGGCCGAAGACCGATTCGGCCACGGCCACGAGTTCCTGCCCGTCCCAGCGCAGACCCTGGCGCAGCGTCACGTACACCGGCGGGACCAGCACCAGCAGCAGGACCGGGAAGGCCAGGCGGTGGCGTGAGGCCAGCAGCAGGCAACCGATTCCGAGCGCCAGCAGCAGGATCGCGTTCGACGACTGCGCCGCCAGCGTCATGCCGAACAGCACCGCCACCACGAGCCCCATCGGGATGCCCCACACCTGACGCACGCTCTTCGTACGCCACAACCAGAAGGCGCACAGCGCGGCCAGAGAGTTGAACAGCGCGTAAGCCAGCCCGTGCGACACGAACACGTTCGGGCGCCACAACCCGAAGGCGCGCCGCGCGTGCTTGAACGAGCGCAGCATGACGCCGTAGACCTCGCGGTGGAGCTGCGGGCTCATCTTGACCTCCCACAGCGCGAAGGGCACGTACACGAGCGCGCCCACCACCAGCGCCACGGCCAGGTACTTCTGCGCCTCGAAATCCGCGAAGTACAGGCGCCCGAGGAACCACGGCAGGGCCCAGCGCACGCCGAAGTCGAAGGCGTTCGAGGCCCCGCGGTAGGCGCCGTCACCGTTGGCGATGGCGGAGGCGAAGGCTGCCAGGCACAGGACCAGCACCGGCAGGTCGATGACGCGCGGCCGGAAGCCGGCGAAGCGTCCGCGGTCGCAGACCATCGCCGCCAGGCCGACGCCCAGCACGATCGCCAGGCCCTTGTCGTAGTTCGGCATGCCCGGCAGGTCGTAGACGACGTTGGGCAGCAGCAGGAAGCCCGACACCAACCCGACCGCCACGGCACGCGCCGGCGGCAGCAGCATGAACAGCACGAAGCACAGCGGGTACCAGCCCGCCATGACCGCATCGACCACGAAGCCGTAGTTGCCGGCGTGTTCCACCTAGGTTCGCGCTCCCACGCTTGCCCGGCTTCGCTCGGCGCGGCGCGCGCGCAAGGGTGTGATCGTCTCGCGCCAGACCCACAGCGCCAGCGGTAGCCCGAGGACGGCCGTTGTCGCCAGGCTGGCGTAGCCACTGCTGAGCGCGCCCAGGTCCACCAGTTCCTTCGACAGCAACACGCCCGCTCCCAGCAGGCCCAGGAAGCCCAGCGAGTAGCGCGCCATCTCGCGCCCGACCGCCAGGCCGCGCTCGCGCAGCGCCATCCAGCCCACCCAGCATCCGGCCACGTTGCCGAGTGCGTTGCCCAGGATCGCGCCCTCGAGCGAACGCGCGCCGCCCGCGAAACGGCCGAGCGCGTACCCGCCGACGATGCCGACCACCGTCAGGACGGCATTCCACAGCGCCATGGCCGCCACGCCCCGCGAGGCGCCCAGGGCGAGCAACGTGCAGCGCGGCACGTGCTGCAGGATCATGAACCACACCACGATCGCGAACAGGCGCCCGAGCGGACCGCCGCGCGCGAACGAGTCGTCGTAGAAGAGACCGAACATGGCCGGCGCGAACAGGCCCGCGCCCAGACACACCAGCAGGCAGGCCGGCAGGAAGCGCCGCAGGCTGGTGCGCACGCCGTTCTCGAGTTCCTCGCGCGAGCTGCGCTCGGCCTCGGCCAGGTGCGGGATGATCACACGATTGGCGAGCGCCGTCATGGGCTTCGCCGCCTGGGCGCACAGGTTCCAGGCCACGCCGTACACGCCCAGCACGCCCTGCGCCAGGAACTTGGCCAGGTACAGGAGGTGGAACTGCTGGGCCACGAAGCTGACCGTGGTCGAACCCAGGATCCAGCGGCTGTAGGCGAAGAGCTCACGGGCCAGGTCCCGGTCCCAGCACAGCCGCACGCGCTCGGCGCGGTAGTAGACGTGGCTCGCCAGCGCCCGCGCCCCGCCGCCCACCAGCGGCCCGAAGGCCAGGGCCCACGGCCCCGGGTCGAACCAGGCCCACACGACCGAGGTCCCGACCGAGACGAGCAGCGCGAACACGTCGAGCAACGTCGGCACGGCCAGCTTCATGTGGCGCTCGGCCACGTAGGCCCGCACCGAGAACAGCCCGTTGTTGAGCGACTCCAGGCCCGCGATCGGCAGCAACCACACCAGCAGCGGCGCGTCGTAGAAGGCCGCCGCGGGCCAGGCGATCGCGCAGGTCACCAGCCACATCCCGAGGCCGCGCACGAGCTGCACGCTGAAGGCCGTGCCGAGGAACGAGCGCTCCTCGGCGCGCGGGTGCGAGATGACCGCGTTGCGGATGCCCATGTCCGAGACCATCTCGACGAAGGTCAAGAAGGTGCGCATGAGCGTGACCAGGCCGAAGTGCTCGGGCAGACACAGGTACGTCAGCACCATCTGGCTGACGAGCCGCAGCACGCTCATCACCGCCATGGACGAGAGCGTCCAGGCCGAGGCGCGCGCGACACGCGTCGAGCTCTCGCCCGGCACCAGCCGCAGGGGTGCGTTCGCGGGTTGCGTGCGGGGAAGAGCGCCCATGGGTCTGGTTCGAGCCCGATCGGGCCCGGGCCCTAGGCGGATTCCTCTTCTTCTTCGAGCCCGAGGAAGTCGGTGCCTCGCGCCCGCGCCTTGGCCGCCGCTCCCTGGCCCTCGGCGCTGACCCGCGGCACGCCCTGGGCGGCGGGGCCCTGGCCCTCGCCGAAGGTGATGCCGCCGGAATAGGCGCGCGCGCCGCGTTGCGAGGAAGCGCCGTTGGGCAGCGCCCCCAGGATGCGCGCGCCGACGCCGCGCAGGATGCCCGCCGCGCGTCGCAGGTTGGGCGCCTTGGACACGTCCAGCCGCAGCACGAAGACGACCGCATCCGAGAGCGCTGCCAGCACGCGTGCCTCGGAGGTCTCGAGCACCGGCGGCGAGTCGATCACGATGCACTCGTACTCACCCCGCAACGACTTCACGAGCTGGGCCAGTACCGCGCCTTCACACAGCTCGGCCGCCTTGCCGCGCGCGTCACCGGCCGGCAGGAGGTCGAGCCCGGCCGCCACCTGCGGCACGATCGCCTTCTTGAGCGCGACCGAGCTCGTCAGCAGCCCGGCCAATCCGACGCCGTTCTCGATCGCGTAGATCTGGTGCTGGGCCGGCTTGCGCATGTCTGCGTCCACCAGCAGGGTCTTCTTGCCGGCCGTGGCCAGGGCGCAGGCCAGGTTGCTGGCGCACACCGACTTGCCCTCGCCCGAGTTGGCCGAGGTGATCAGCACCACGCCACACCCACCCGGCAAGGCGAAGATCGTGGCCGTGCGCGTGCTGCGGATGGCCTCGGACAGGAGCGAGTGCGGGTCCTCCTCGACCACGCGCGCGATGCGGCTGCGCGCGGAGGTGCCGGACATGACGGGCAGCACGCCGAGCACGCTCGTGCCCAGCAGGCTGGGCACGTCCTCGACCTGGCGCACGCGCCGATCGGCGATGCCGAGCAGGAGCACCAGGCCGAAGGCCAGGATCCCGCTCGCGCCCAGCGCATAGAGCATGACCTTCTCGACCTCCGGGTACACCGGACGGGTGCCCGCGCGCGCGTACTCGATCACGTCCAGGTTGAGCGCGCCGGTCTGGTTCTCGAGCTCGAGCTGCGCGATGCGCTCGTCGAAGCTCGCCACCCTCCCGCGCAGCTGGTCGCGCTCGATCTGCAGGTCCTTGATGCGGTCGAGCACGCGGTTCTGGTCAGCGACCTGGGCCAGCAGCGTCTCCAGGTCGGCCGCCAGGCTCTGCTCGAGGTTGCGCGCGCGGTTGTAGTCGACCTCGGAGTTACGCAGGTAGTCCTGCGCGTACTGGAGCACGAGTTCGTCCTCCTGGGCCTTCAGGCGCGCGATCTCGGCCCCCAGCGCCACGAGCCGCGCGTTCTCGGCGCCCACCGCGCGCTGCAGGCGTTCGAGCTCGAGCTCCTTCTTCTCGCGCTCGCCCTTGAGCGAGGCCATGCGCTCCTCCAGCGCGCCGATCGGCCCCTTGGCGCGCCAGTACAGGCCGCGCTCGCGGAACTCGCGCGGATCCTGGGCGGCCTGGCGCATGTCCTCGAAGGCGGCCAGCAGCTCCAGCGTGCGCTGGTGCGCCGAGTTCCAGGCGCTGTTGGCGTTGTCGAGCTTGGTCTGCAGCGGCGTACGCTCGGTGCCCGCCAGGAGCAGGTTCTGCGATTGCAGCTCGGCGATGGCCTTGCTGGCCTGGTCGAGCTCGCGCTTGGTGCTCTCCCACTCGCCGCGCACGATCCCGGACAGGCCCGCGGCCTGCTCCCTCTTCTTCTCCTTGTGGAGCTCGAAGTACACGCGCAGCGCCTCGTCCACCACGATCACCGTCTCCTCGCGATAGGGCGAGGTGAAGGTCACGAACAGGCGGTTGGACTCGACGTCGATGCTGGTCTGCAGGCCCTCGAAGAGCAGGCCGATCGTCGTCTTGTCGCCCAGGTTCTCGGGCGCGAAGGTCTTCAGCCCGGCCACCGCGGGCGCCTCCAGGATGCGCTTCAGGAGCGCGGTGGACTTGAGCAGGCCCTGCTGCTGCTTCAGCACGGTGCGGGGCTTGTCGATGGCCTCGCCCGCGCCCGACTTGAGGACGCTGGGTGAGCGGGCGTCGACCTGGACCTGGGCCGAGGCCAGGTACAGCTCGCGCTGCGTGCCGAGCCACAGCTTGGCGCCGAGGAAGGCCAGCAGGGGCACGGCCATCAGGATCCACTTGCCACGCCACAGCATCTGCAGCATGCGCCGGGGATCGGCCTCGCTGCGCTGGGGCGGGTTCTCGACGGACGGCAGGCGGATGGGATCGGTCTGGCTCATCGGGTCACAGCGTCGGCGACGCGGAACTGCTCACGTTGACCGAGGCCCGGAAGCCGAACACCTGGCTGAAGAACATGCGCAGCCAGCTCCCCTGGGTGTGGTCCACGGCGACCACGTCGCCGTCCTTGATCAACACGTTCGAAGCGTCCTCCAGCGAGGTGCCGTCGATCTTGAAGGTCGCGCCGATCACGCTGCCATCGGCCTTGACGCGGTAGATGGTCGCGTAGCGCGGCGCAGCGGACTCGTCCACGCCACCCGCCGCGGCCAGGGCCTGCATCAGGTTGTAGCGGCGCGGCGCGGGGTACTGGAACACGCCCGACTTCTTGACCAGCCCGATGACGCTGAAGGCGCGCTCCGAGGGCGGCTCGACCACGATCGTCTCGCCGCCGCGCAGGGCCACGTCCTCGAGCGGGATGGCCGCGAGGTGCACGCTCAGGGTGCGCGTCACGCTCTGGCCGCTCTCGTCGCTGCCGATGATGCGGATCTCCTTGGCGCCACGCTCGCTCTTGATCCCGCCGGCGGCCATCAGCGCGCCCATCACCGACATGCGGTCGTTGCGCAGCTCGTGCAGCCCCGGCTGGTTCACCGCGCCGATGACGGCCACGCTGGCCATGCGGTACTCGGCCACGGTCACGACCACGTTGGGGCGCTCCTTGAGCCGCTCGGGGGCGTGGAAGGCCTGCGCCAGGAGCTCCTCGATCTCCTCGGTCGTCTTGGCGACCACGAGCTGCTCGCCCACCATGGGGAGCTGGACCGTGCCACTCTCCTTGACGCGACACTTGACGGCCACGCTGAGGGCCGTGCTCTTGTCCTCCTCCGTGTCGAGCTCGATCTCGGGCGGGAGTTCGATGCTCAGGAGGTCTCCGACCACCACGTGATACGGCCCGGCCACGTGCATCGAGCCCAGCTGCACCTCGCCGGCCATCAGGTCCTCGGGTCCAGCGGCGTCGAATTCGCGCCGCTCCTCGGGCGTCGGCGGCACGGGATAGACGACGCGACTCCCGATGCATCCGCCGCCAGCGAGGGCCGCGAGCAGGAATGGAGTGCGCACGAGCGCGCGAGCGGTACGAACCGCGGGAAGGGACATGGCGTGGGGAGGGCGCGGGGACAGGGCGGACCAGCAGCGGGTCGGCAGAAGCTGCCCCCTTGCTTGAGAGCCCCCCGGCCTATCCGGCCGCGGCCAGGGTGAGGCGCCCCAGGAGTTCGTCCAGGAGGCCCGCGATCTCCGCGTGCGACGCGCCGGCGCGGATCGCGTCCTCGCAGTTCCCGGCGGCCTGCGAGAGGCCCGGGAAGCCATAGGACGCGGCCGTGCCGCGCAGACGGTGGACGAGCGTGCGCACCTCGTCGTGCTGGCCCTGGCCCGCGAGCTGACGCAGGCGCTCGACCAGCTCGGGGAACGAGGCCACGTAGCGCTCGACCAGACCGCGGAAGCGCGGGTGTTGAGCCAGTGACAGGAGCCGTCCATCCGCGAGCTCCTCGCCGGCGGCCGCGGGCGCGCTGGCCGCTCCGATGCTGCCCACGTGCTTGGCCAACGTCTCGAAGAACACCGAGGGCACGATGGGCTTGCCCACGTAGGCCACGCAGCCCGCCGCGCGGCAGCGTTCCTCGTCGCCGCTCAGCGCCAGGGCGGTGAGCGCGATCACCGGAGTGGTGACGCCGGCCCGCGTCAGCGCGCGCGTGGCCTCGAAGCCATCCACGACGGGCATGTTCATGTCCATCAGGATCGCGTCGAAGGGCGCGTGCTCCTTCTCGGCCGCCAGCGCGCGCTCCACACCCGCCTGGCCGTTCATGGCGCTCTCGCAGCTGGCCCCGGCTTCCTGCAGCAGGAAGCGCAGCACCTCGCGGTTCTCGAAGCTGTCGTCGACCACCAGGATGCGCTTGCCGCGCAACGCTTCGGGCAGGGCCTGGGCCGCAGCCGGCGCGGGGGTGCCGCGCGCCGGCAGACAGCGCAACGCGCCGCGCGCGCCATCGAGCGGCAGCTCGAGCGTGAAGACGCTGCCCTTGCCGACCTCGCTCGCGACGCGGATGTCGCCCCCCAGCAGCCGCGCCAGACTGCGCGAGATCTGCAGGCCGAGGCCCGTGCCACCCGCGCGCTGGTGCACCTGCGAGAACGGGCGGAAGAGCTTGTCGATCGCCTCGGGCGGGATGCCGATGCCGGTGTCGCTCAGCGCCACCTCGAGCGTCGCGCCCTCGCCCGGCGAACCCTTCTTGCGAACGCGCAACGCCACCGCGCCCTGGTTGGTGAACTTGATGGCGTTGGCCACCAGGTTCACCAGGATCTGCTTCAGGCGCACCGGATCGGTATCGAAGTGCTCGGGCACCTCACCCTCGATCGCGATCGTGAAGTCCAGGCACTTCTCGCGCGCCCCACCCGAGAGCAAGTCGTCCACGCTGGCCAGGATCTCGGCCAACGAGACGGGCTCGCGCTCGAGACGCATGTGTCCGGCCTCGATCTTGGACAGGTCGAGCACGTCGTGGATCAACCCGAGCAGGTACTCGGTGCTGCGCCGCAGGTTCTGGATCCAGGTGGCCTGCAGGGTGCGCTCGGGCGCCGGACGCGAGAGCAGCTCGGCATAGCCACGGATCGCGTTCATGGGCGTGCGCAGCTCGTGGCTCATGCTCGCCAGGAACTCGCTCTTGTAGCGGTTGGCGATGCGCTCGCGCTCCACGGCCTGCTCCAGCGCGCGCTGGGCCGTCTGCTTCTCGCGCTCGGCGATCTGGCGCTCGACTCCGCGCGCGAACGAGTCGACGATCAGGCGCAGCGCCGCAACCTCGTCGTCCTCCCAGGTGCGGTTGCGGTCGTGCACGAAGCAGAACACGCTCTCGAGCCGCCCATGGATCGCGACCGGCAACGCCAGCAGCGCGCGCTCGCCAGGATCCAGCAGCCCGTGGCCGGCGTCGACGTGCGGGAGCGGCACGGCGTCGTCGATGCGCAGGACCTCGCCGCGCTCGAGGACCGTGGTGGCCCAGCGATAGTTCTCGCCCTCGTCCGCCGGCCCGCCCTTCTGGTGCTGCAGCCCGTGCTCGGGCGTCCATTCGTGCGTGCGCAGCAGCCAGCGCCGGTCCTCGCGAAAGCGGTGCAGACAGCCGCGGGTCACGCCCAGCACGCCTCCCACCCCCGCCAGGATCTCGAACACGGCCTGGTTCAGGTCGTCCTCGCCGAGCAACTGCAACGCCACGCGGCGCGAGACCTCGGCCAGCGCCAGCAGGCGTGCCCGCCGCTGCTCGGCCGTGCGGCGCGCGCCGACGTCACGAGCCGTGAGCGCGAAGCCGACGCGCTTCTGCGTGCGCGAGTCGCGCACCGCGAAGGCATGCACCCAGCAAGGCGTGCGCACGCCCTGGTCGCGCCACGAGCGCAACTCGAGCTCGCCGTCCCAGCCCTCGCGCTCCAGCTGCGGCGCGAGCGCCTCTTCCACCAGCGCGCGCTGCTCGGGCACCACCAGCTCGAACAGGCCCAGGCCCTCGATGTCCTGCAGGCGCGCGAAGCCCAGCAGCCGCAGTGCGGCCGCGTTGGCGTAGGTCACGCGCAGATCGGCGTCGAACAGCAGCACCGTCTCGGAACTGGCCTCGACCAGGTGCGAGAGCTGGTTGCGCTCCTCGATCACGCCCTGGTAGCCGCGCATCCCGCGCGCCAGCGCGAAGACACGTTCCTGGCCGGCGTGGGACGCGAGCCAGAAGCGCGTGTCGGTCGCCAGCAGGCCCCCATCGCGCCGGCGCAGGTGCCCGAGCAGGCTCTGCGGACCCTCGGCGCGGATGGCCGCGAGCGTGCGCTCGAAGCCGTGCTCCGTCAGGCACGAATACACGTCCCAGGCGCGGCGTCCAACGAGTTCCTCGAGCTCGCAGCCCAGGCTGCGCAGCGCCGCCGGGTTGGCGGACACGACGCGGCCCTGCAGATCGAACACCAGGCACTCGTCGGCGGCGCTCGCGAGGGGGCCGAGGTCGCGCACACCGGAAGCGTTGTCCATGCGAATCGGAGGGACGAGGGGGACTCCTCCCTATCGGCACGCCGGACGCCACACCCGAGCGCGAGAGGGCGTGCGCCAGCCGCGCGCGGCGGTAGAGTGACGCGCGCGCATGAGCGAGCGGAGCGAGGTGGCCCCCGAGCACGCCCGCCTCGGCCGGCGTGCGGCCCTGGGCATCTTTTTCCTGGCCCTGGCGGTGCGGCTGGTGGTCCTGGCCGAGCTTTCGGGCAGTCCCTGGCTCCAGGTCCCGCTGGGCGACGCGCGCCACTTCGACCAGTGGGGCCAGGAGATCGCGGCCGGCGACTGGGGCGGCCAGCAGGTGTTCTACCAGGCGCCGCTCTACCCCTACGTCCTCGGCAGCGTGTACGCCCTGTGCGGGCACGAGCCTGGACTCGTGCGCCTGCTGCAGTGCGTGCTCGGCGCGCTGGCGGCCGTGTGCATCGCGGCCGCGACGCTGCGCTTCGCCACGCGGCGCGCGGCCCTGATCGCCGCTGGCCTGGCGGCCCTGTACGCGCCCGCGGTCTGGTACGACCTGCAGCTCGAGAAGACCTCGCTCGCCACCAGCCTGACGGCGCTGCTCCTGTACTCGATGGTGGCGCACGCGCAGAGCCGCCCGCGGCGCGCGCCGTTCCTGGCCGGGCTCACGCTGGGCGCGCTGGTGCTCCTGCGCGAGAACGCGGCCGTGCTCGGGCTGCCGCTCGCCCTGGCCTTCGGCCGGCCCGCCGGCCAGCGCGTGCAGCGGCTGACCAGCCTGGCCCTGGGCGTGGTGCTGGTGCTGGCGCCCGTGGCCTGGCGCAACGCGACCCTGGGCGGAGCCTTCCTGCCGACGGCCTCCAACGCGGGAGTCAACTTCTACATCGGCAACGGCCTCGAGGCGGACGGCCAGTACCGACCGCTCGTGGCGGGGCGCGGGCACCCCGACTACGAACGCGAGGACGCGACCCGCATCGCGCGCGAGCTGAGTGGGCGTGGGCTCTCGCCGGCGGGCGTCTCGGGCTTCTGGTTCGCGCTCGCGCTGGAGGAGATCGCGGACGAGCCCGCGCACTTCGCGCGTCTCCTGCTGCACAAGGCGCGCCTGCTCGCGCAGCACGGTGAGATCATGGACGCGGTCGCCCTGGAGGTCTTCACGGACGAATCGGCGCTGCTGCGCGCGCTCGCACTGTTCTCCTTCGGCCTGCTGCTGCCGCTGTCCCTGGCGGGCGCTGCGCTGGCGTGGGGTCGCGAGCGCGCCGGTCTCGCGCTGGCTTCGGCCACCCTGGTGGCGCTCTCGATCGTGCTGTTCTTCGTGGTCGGACGCTTCCGACTCGGGTTGGTGCCCTTCGTCTTGCCCTTCGCCGGCATCGCGCTGGGCGAGTGGCGCGCGCCCCGCGCGCGGGCCATGCTGGCGTTGCTGCTCGGCGCGTTCGCGGCCCTGGTCGCGTGGTGGCCGCTGTCCTTCGTGGGGGATCCGCGCGCGACCAGCGCCTCGAACCTGGCCAGCGAGTTCCTGCGCCGGGCCGAACCGGCCCAGGCGGAGCGCTGGGCGCGGCGGGCCCGCGAGCTCGATCCGCGCTCGGCCGAGGCGGCCTACAACCAGGGCCTGGCCCTGCGCGGGCTGGAGCGCCCGGACGAGGCGACCGAGCCCTTCACCAGCGCCATGCGCCTCGAACCCGCCTACTCCGCCGACTGCCTGGCCGAGCTGGGCGCGATCCGCGCCCTGGCCGGGGACGAGGCGGCTGCACGCGCGCTGCTCCAGCGTGCGCTCGCGCTGGAGCCCACCCATCCTGCCGCGCTCAGCTACCTCGACACGCTCGACGAAGCGCGCGAGGAAAGCGGCGCGCGGCGTTCGGAGTGAGTCAGGGAACGGGCCGCGCGCGTCGCGCACGCGCACGGCGGCCGGCGCTTACGCGAGCCTTGCCGCTCGGCCGTCAGGATCCGCGCGACGCGCGGACGATCCTTGGCGCACTTCCCGAGGAGAACCGACACCCATGAACATCACCCAAGCTCCGCACGGCATCAACCTGGTGATCGAGACCGACGACGCCGTCTACATCGGTCGGCTCGGAAAGCCCGAGGGCGAGCAGGCCAAGATGCACCACGCCGCGGTCTTCCAGGTGGAAGACGGCGAGAGCCCCGAAGCACGCATCCGCCACACCGCGAAGTACGGCGTGCCCGTGCAGCACACGGACCTCTTGTTCGAGACCACGGGCATCAAGCGCATCCGCAAGCTGGGGGACGTCCCCAAGGCCTGACGGAAGGGAAGCCGGCAGGCCGCCGGGGTTCTCGCTCGCATCGGGCGGGACCCCCGGATCGTTCCCGGTCCAGCGCTAGGTTCGCCGCGCCCAGAGCTCGTCGATCTTCTTGGCCAGGACGAAGTCGTTGTCGTGCAGACCGCCGCCCGCGTGCGTCCACAGCACGAGCTCGACCCGGTTCCAGCCCGTGAGGTGGAAGTCGGGGTGGTGCTGCTCCTGCTCGGCCAGCATCCCGACGCGATTGATCCAGGCCAGGGCGGCCCGGAAGTCGCGCAGCACGAACGCGCGCGTGAGGTGCGGGAAGACGAGCGTCCAGTCGGGCACGTGCCAGAGGCGCGCGCGCGCCGCGGCAGGGTCGAGCGCCGGCGTGCCGCGCGCGCAGGGCACGCAATGTTCGGGCAGTCCGGGCGCGCTCACGCGCCGGAGTGTAGCCACGGAACCAGCGCTCGCCCGCACCTTCCCTCCGCCCGAAGCGCCCGTTTTCGGGCCGATCGAGCGCCAGCCGGGTTGATAGCATGCGCCCGACCCGACGTTTCCCATGAAGACGATCCCTGCCTTCTACTTCGATCCCGAGGACCTGGCGCGCCGCGCCGCGGCCCTGCGCGATTCGTTCCAGAACGCCCGGCCCTTCCAGCACGTGGTGCTGGAGGACTTCCTGCCAGCGGAGATCATGGCGCTGCTCGTGCGCGAGTTCCCCGGACCCGACGACATCGCCTGGGACATGCACGGCCCCGGTCGCACGCAGTGGACCCGCGATCCGCGCATCGCCAAGCTGGCCACCTCGGACGAGACGAAGTTCGGCGCCTTCACGCGCCACTTCATGGCGCAGCTGAACTCGGCCACCTTCGTGCGCTTCCTGGAGGAGCTCACGGGCATCCAGGAGATCCTGCCGGACGTCACCTACAGCCATTGCGGCATGCACTCGACCGGTCCCGGTGGACGCCTGATGATGCACACCGACGTCAACCGGCATCCGCACGGGACCAAGATGCACCAGATCCTCAACCTGATCGTGTACCTGAACGAGGACTGGAAGGACGAGTACGGCGGCCACCTCGAGCTGTGGGACCAGGACCGCAAGCCCGTGCAGCGCTACCTCCCGAGCGCGAACCGCGCGGTGCTGTTCAACACGGGCACGAAGTCCCTGCACGGTCATCCCCATCCGCTGACCTGTCCACCCGGGCGCCGGCGCAACAGCCTGGCGGTCTACTATTACCTGCGCGACCGGCCGGTCAGCGAGGAGTACTCGGGCATGCAGCGTGCCGTGCACTGGGTCGCGGCGACCCAGGAGGACAAGGCCTACGCACGCGAGCGCGGAGCCAAGGCTCTGGCGGAGCTGCAGGCGCTGCAGGGCCGCACGATCCACGTCGGGGTCGACATGATCCCCTTCGCCTTGCCGCCCGGGCTCGTCGATGCGCGCTCGGCGACCGTCACGCTCTACTTCCTGCGGCCCGAGGAGACTCGCGACGTGGAGGCCTTCGGCCGCACCCACCTGCGCGCGGCCATCGCGCACCAGGGGCGCTCGGCCGCCGAGTTCTGCGCGGCCAACCGGCCGGTGGCCCTGCTGGGCGCGACCTCGGCCCGCGGGCCCTTCCCGGCGGAACCGTTCACCTGCCTGCTCGACGCGGATGGCGAGATGCACGTCGCGCGCGGCGCGGAGACCCCCGAGCTCTTCTGGGTCGGCTACCTCGACGAGGTGCTGGCCAGCATCCCCAGGGCGTAGGCCGGAGTACGCCGGCCTACACGGTCCAGGTCTCGCCGCTGTAGATCAGCTGCTCGAGCGTGCCCTCGCCGCGCTTCGTCCTGGCGCTGCGCAGCTGCTCGTGCACGGCTTCCTCGAAGATCGGCGCCCTCACGTCGCGCAGGATCCCGATCGGCCGCGGCATGTCCGCGGCCAGGTGCAGCTGCGACATCACGAAGGCCGGGCCCGGGGAATGCGTGTCCGAGCGCCAGGTGTCGGCCTCGGCCGCGGGCACGACCTTGGGTTCCCAGCCCTCGATCTTGATGCCCTTGTCGAGTTCCTTGCCGAACACCATGGGCTTGCCCGGCTTGAGGTCGATCGTCTTCTCGTCGCGCACGCCCTTGTCGGCGAAGTCCTCGAAGCAGGCATCGTTGAAGATCACGCAGTTCTGGTAGATCTCCACGAAGGCCGTGCCCCGGTGGTGCGCGGCGGCGAGCAGCACCTGTTCCATGTGCTTGAGGTGCGAGTCGATCGTGCGCGCCACGAAGGTCGCGCCGCATCCGAGCGCGAAGCTGAGCGGATCGAAGGGCCGGTCGACCGAACCCATCGGAGTGGACTTGGTCTTGAGCCCGACCGGCGAGGTCGGCGAGTACTGGCCCTTGGTCAGGCCGTAGATTTCGTTGTTGAAGAGCAGGATCTTGAGGTCGACGTTGCGGCGCAGGATGTGCGCCATGTGGTTGCCGCCGATCGAGAGGCCGTCGCCATCGCCGGTCACCATCCACACGCTGAGCTCGGGATTCGCGGTCTTGATCCCGGTCGCGATGGCCGGCGCGCGTCCGTGGATCGAGTGGAACCCGTAGGTGTTCATGTAGTACGGGAAGCGGCTGGAGCAGCCGATGCCCGACACGAAGCAGATCTGGTGCCGCGGGATGCCCAGCGTCGCCATGATGCCCTGCACGGAGTTCAGGATCGCGTAGTCCCCGCAACCGGGGCACCAGCGGACTTCCTGGTCGGACTTGAAGTCCTTCTTGGTCAGCGGAGCTTGGATGTCGGCCATGTGTTGTTCTCCGGATCTCACTTGGCGAGGAGGGATTCGACCTTGGCCACCAGTTCGCTCGTGCGGAAGGGCAGGCCCTGCACCTTCGGGTAGCTGATGATGTTGTGCTGCGGATACTCCGAGCGCAGCACGCGCGCCATCTGGCCCATGTTCATCTCGGGCACGAGCACCGACTGGAAGCAGCCGAAGAGCTTGTCGAGCCCCTTCGGCAGCGGCCAGACGTGCTTCAGGTGCAGGCTCGAGACCTTGCGGCCCTTGGCGTGCAGCTTCTCGACCGCACTCGTGATCGCGCCCTTGGTCGAGCCCCAGCCCACGACCAGCAGCTCGCCGGTCGAATCGCCGAACACGTTCGGGGTCGGGATGGTCTCGCGCACGCCCATGACCTTGTTCTGGCGCATGCGCACCATGAACTCGTGGTTCTCGGGCTCGTAGTTGATGTGCCCGGTCAGGTGCGCCTTCTCCAGGCCGCCCACGCGGTGCTCGAGGCCCGGCGTGCCGGGCTTGACCCACGGCCGCGCCAGGTGCGGATCGCGGGCGTAGGGCAGGAACCCGCCCTCGGGCGGGGCGCCCAGGAAGGCCTTCGGGAACGGCTTCAGCTCGGCGATCTTGGGCAGGCGCCAGGGCTCGGCACCGTTGGCGATGTAGCCGTCCGAGAGCAGGATCACCGGCGTCATGTAGGTCACGGCGATGCGCACGGCCTCGATCGCGGTCTCGAAGCAGTCGGCCGGCGAGCTGGCGGCGATGACCGGCATCGGCGCCTCGCTGTTGCGCCCGAAGATCGCCTGCAGGAGGTCGGCCTGCTCGGTCTTGGTCGGCAAGCCGGTCGAGGGCCCGCCGCGCTGGATGTCGACGATCACGAGCGGCAGCTCGATCGAGACCGCCAGGCCCATGCCCTCGCTCTTGAGCGCCATGCCCGGGCCCGAGGTCGAGGTGATGCCGAGGTGGCCGGCGTAGGCCGAGCCCAGGGCCGAGCAGATGGCCGCGATCTCGTCCTCGGCCTGGAACGTGATCACGCCGTAGTTCTTGTAGGTCGAGAGCGTCTCGAGGATGCCCGAGGCCGGCGTGATCGGGTACGAGCCCAGGAAGATCTGGAGGTCCGCCAGCTTCGCGCCGGTGACGAGCCCGATCGCGAGTGCGTCGTTGCCCATGATGTTGCGGTACGTGCCCTTGGGCATGTCCGTGCAGGGCTGCACCTCGAAGCGCCCCTGGAACATCTCGTGGATGTCACCCGCGTTGTAGCCGGCCTGCATCGCCAGCTTGTTGGCCTCGGCCAGCTCGGGACGCTTGGCGAACTTCTCGCTCAACCACTTCAGCGTGTTCTCGAGCGGCCGGCTGTAGAGCCAGTACATCAGCCCGAGCGTGTAGAAGTTCTTGCAGCGCTGGACTTCCTTGGAGGAGAGCGGCGAGCCCTTGAGCGCCTCGGTCACGCGCTTGTTGATGTCGATCTCGATCACGCGGAAGCCGGCCAGCGAGCCGTCCAGCAGCGGGCTCTTCGTCAGGTTGGCCTTGCGCAGGTCGCTGTCGCCGAACTGCCCGGTGTTCACCACCACCGTGCCGCCAGCCTTCAGGTCCTTGATGTTCACCACCAGCGCGGCCGGGTTCATGGCCACCAGCACGTCGGGCTGATCGCCGGGGGTGTGGATGTCGGCCGAGCCGAAGCGCACCTGGAAGCCCGACACCCCCGGACGCGTCCCGGCGGGCGCGCGGATCTCGGCCGGGTAGTCGGGGAAGGTCGCCAGGTCGTTGCCGAGGATCGCCGAGGTGTGCGTGAACTGGTTGCCGGTGATCTGCATGCCGTCGCCGGAGTCGCCGGCGAAGCGGATCACGACCTCTTCTTGCTGCTGCAGCGGCAGCTCGGAACCGGGTTTCGTGCTCATGGGTCCTGCCTGGGGGACTGGCGTGCGCTCCGTCCCGCTCCCCTGGAGTGAGCGTCCTGGGCGCGAGCGCGGCGGTGATTCTGCCATGTACGCGGGGCGCGCGCACCTCGCGGGTGGCTTCCGTCCGCGCCGGACGCGCCGCGGGGGGATGCGCGCCCTTGCGCGGAAGCGTCGCTCCCGCCGAGGATGAGCGGCGTGCCGCAGCCGTGCCGTCCGCGCTTCGCATGCGCGCTCTCGACCGAGTCCGATCCCGCGCGCGCCCTGCAGGAGGCGCTGGCCGAACTCGAGTCCGGACTCGGCGGCGTGACTCCCGACCTGCTGCTGGCCTTCGCCACGCACCACTACGGACCCGCGCTGGAGGAGCTCGGACCGAAGCTCGCACGCGCGACCGGGGCCGGGATCGTCTCGGGCTGCACGGCCGAGAGCGTGATCGGCGGTTCGCGCGAAGTGGAGGGCCGCGCGGGTCTCGCGCTGTGGGCCGCGCGGCTGCCCGGGACCGAGCTGCGTTGCGTCGAGCTCGGCGCGCACGCCGGCCCGGACGGCGAGCCGGTCTTCGCGCGCCTGCCGACGGTCGGCGACCCGGAGCGCGCGGGCCTGCTGGTGCTGGCCGATCCCTACACCTTCCCGGTCGACGCCTTCCTCACGCGCCTCGACGAGGCGCTGCCGGACGTTCCGGCCATGGGCGGGATGGC
This sequence comes from uncultured Planctomycetaceae bacterium, assembly GCA_964631945.1. Classification (GTDB taxonomy): domain Bacteria; phylum Planctomycetota; class UBA1135; order UBA1135; genus JABFRZ01. Next base: position 23,311 of record CAZWAY010000008.1, on the reverse strand, counting down.
GAGCGGCGCGATGGGACCCGGGCAGACCCTGTTCTTCTCGGCCGACGGCGCGCGCGACGCGGGCGGTGTCGCGCTGGTGCTGGAGGGCGCGATCGAGCTCGTGCCCGTGGTCAGCCAGGGCTGCCGCCCGGTCGGCCAGCCGTGGGTCATCACCGACTGCGAGCGCAACCAGATCAAGAAGCTGGGCGGGCGCGCGGCGCTCGAGGTCTTGATGGAGACCCTCAACGGCCTCTCGTGCGCCGACAAGAAGAAGCCGCACAGCATGCCCTTCCTGGGCCTGGCCATCGACCCGACGCGCACGCGCTTCGGCCGCGGCGACTTCCTGGTGCGCGGCATCATGGCCCTGAACCAGCGTGACCGCACCTTCGCCGTGGCCGACTTCGTGCGCCGCGGCCAGACCGTGCAACTCCTGGTGCGCGATGCCGAGTCCGCCGGCGAGGACCTGCGCGGCCTGGTCTCGGCCCAGGCCGGCGGCGCGCACGCGCTGGACTCGACCGGCGCGCTGCTCTTCACCTGCAACGGCCGCGGCAAGCGCATGTTCGGCAGGCCCGATCACGACGCCAGCTGCGTCCGCGCCAGCCTCGACGCCGAGCTGCCGCTGGCCGGCTTCTTCGCCGCCGGCGAGATCGGCCCCGTGGGTGGTCGCAACTTCCTGCACGGCTTCACCGCCTCGCTGGCGCTGTTCCGGCCGCGGCCCGAGGCCTGATCCCGCCGCGCGTCCCTCGACCCGGTGGAGTCCTCCGCCGGCCTTGCCGATACTCGTCCCCATGGAATTCACCGAGCAGGAGATCGAGCGCGACCTGGCCTTCGCCATCGAGGCCGCGCGGGAGGCCGGACGACGCGGAATGGGCCTGCGCGCCGAGCGGCGCTGGGAGGGCAAGACCCTGGCCGACGTCGGCGACCAGGCGGCCGACGGCTTCCTGCAGGGCTTCATCCGCGGACGCTACCCGGACGACGGGCTCCTGTCGGAGGAGACGGCCGACTCGCCCGAGCGCCTGGCGAGGGCGCGCACCTGGATCGTCGACCCGCTCGACGGCACCCAGGAGTACAGCGAAGGTCGCGCGGACTGGGCCGTGCACGTGGCCCTGACGGTCGGCGGACGCTGCGCGCTCGCGGCCGTGGCGCTGCCCGCCTCCGACGACGTGCTGTGGGGCGTGTGCGTGCCGGGCATGGAGCGCGCCGGCTCGACGGCCGGGACCTCGCTCGCGAACGGCGCGAGCCCGCAACCCGCACGCCCGCGCATCGTCGTCAGCCGCAGTCACACGCCACCCTGGGTGGAACGCTTCGCGCGCGCGCTCGACGCCGAGCTCGTGCCCTGCGGCAGCGCCGGCTTCAAGGTCTCGCGCCTGCTGGCGGGCGAGGCCGACCTCTACGCGCACACGGTCGGACTCAAGGAATGGGACACGTGCGCGCCCGAGACGGTGGCGCGCGCGCTCGGCTGGAGCGTCTCGAAGCTGCGCGGCGAGGACCACGCCTACAACCAGAGGAACCCGAAGAACCACGAGTTGCTCGTGTGCCGGCCGGCCTGGAAGGAGCGCCTGGTCGTCGCGCTGAAGGACTCCGGTGCGCTCGAGCCCGCGCCCGAACGCGTGAAGAAGTAGCGCCCCGCGCCGGACTGTCGCTAGGATCCGGCGATGGAGTCCAGAGCCCCTGCGCGGCCGCAGGCGAGCGGAGCGTGGGCGCTGCGTCCACTCGGGCCGTTCGCCTATCTCGGCGGACTGTTCCTGCTCGCGCTGCTCGTGCTGGGGTTGTCGCGCGCCTTCCTGACGCTGGACCTGCTGGAGCGCGTGCGCCGCGAGCCGCACTACCCGCGACTGTTCCTGCTCGGGCTGCGCATCGACGTGATGGTCGCGTCCTACCTGCTCGTGCTGCCGACGCTGTTCCTGTTGCTCGCGCCGCGGGCCTGGGCGCGCGCCCTGCGCCGGGGCCTGGTGCTCTATTTCGCCGGCGGACTCACGCTGCTGGCGGGCATGGAGGCGCTCAGCCCGTCCTTCCTGGACCAGTACGACACGCGCCCGAACTACCTCTTCGTCGAGTACCTGGGCGCCTCGCGCGAAGTGGTCGGCACGGTCTGGGCCGAATACCACTGGCAGGTGCTGGCGCTGGTCGTGATCGTGCTGGTGGTCTTCGTCGGCGCGGCGCGCATCGCCAGCCAGCTGCTGGCGCGCGTCGAGCCCTGGCCGGCGCTGCGGCGCCTGGCGCTGTTCCCGCTCGCGGCCGCGGCGCTGTTCCTCGGCCTGCGCGGCACCCTGGCGCACCGCCCCCTCAACGCGGCCAGCGTGGCGTTCTCGGGCGAGAACCTGGTCAATCAGCTGGCGCTCAACTCGACCTACAGCGCCGGGCGGGCCTGGTACGACCGCCGCCACGAGCGCTCGCCCTCGGCGCTCTACGGGCGCATGCCGGAGGACGAGGTGTTCGCGCGCGTCGGGCGCTACACGACCTTCGCGCACGAGCCGGGGGCCGAGGGCGACGTGCCCTTCCTGCACCGCCAGCCCGCCACGCCGCCGCGCGCGCGCCCGCGCAACCTGGTGATCGTGCTCGAAGAGAGCCTGGGAGCCGAGTTCGTGGGCTGCCTCGGCGGCAAGCCGCTCACGCCGTGCATCGACGCGCTGGCCGAGGAAGGGCTGCTGCTGACGCGGCTCTACAGCACGGGCACGCGCACGGTGCGCGGGATCGAGGCCGTGGTCGCGGGCTTCCTGCCCACTCCGGGCAGCAGCGTGGTGAAGCTCAGCAAGTCGCAGTCGGGGTTCTTCACGCTGGCCGAGCTGCTGAAGCGGCACGGCTATGCGACCGAGTTCGTGTATGGCGGCGAGAGCCACTTCGACAACATGGCCGCCTTCTTCCTGGGCAACGGCTTCGAGCGCGCCCTGAACGAGCACGACTACGAGCAGCCGGCCTTCCGCGGCACCTGGGGCGTCTCGGACGAGGACCTGATGCGCAAGGCCAACGAGCTCTTCGTGGCCCACGGCGAGCAGCCGTTCTTCGCGCTGATCCTCTCGACCAGCAACCACTCGCCCTACGAGTTCCCCGACGGGCGCATCGAGCTACACGACCCCGAGAAGGCCACCCGCAACAACACCGTCAAGTACGCCGACTACGCCGTGGGCGAGCTCTTCCGGCTGGCGAAGCAGGAGGCGTACTGGAAGGACACCGTGTGGCTGGTGGTGGCCGACCACGACGAGCGCACCTACGGCGACGGCCTGATCCCGGTGGACAAGTTCCACATCCCCGGCGTGTTCCTGGCGCCCGATCTCGAGCCGGGCCGGTACGAGCGCGTGGCCAGCCAGATCGACCTCGCGCCCACCGCACTCGGGCTGCTCGGCCTCGAGACGCTCCACCCGATGATCGGACGCGACCTGCGCACGCTCCCCGCCGACGAACCCGGCCGCGCGGTGCTGCAGTTCAACGACGTGCACGCGTTCCTGGTCGGCGAGCGCGTGGCCGTCCATCCGGGTGGCGCCAAGCCGCGCTGCTTCCGGCTGGAGGCCGGGACCCTCGTGCCGCTCGCGGACGACCCCGAACTCCTGCGCGACGGCCTCGCGCACGCGCTCTTGCCCGGCATCCTGTACGAGACGCGCCGCTACCGCCTGCCCGCCCTCGGCCACGGGATCCCGGCGAGTCCACGCAGCTCGTCGCGCTGAGCGCGACGCCGTCCCCGCGGCCGCGAGGGACGGGGCTTGCAGTCCCGGGCCCGAGCCATTCCCATGGCGAGCCCGGTCCGATGAGCCCCACGCGCGCGCCCCGCCCATCGCCGACCGCCGCGCTGGCGACACTCGTCCTGGCAGCGGCGCTGGCCTGTGGGCGCGTCCGAGAGGTCCCGTCCACGACCCGGATCGAGCTGACCGTCTATGCCGCTTCGAGCCTGCGCGACGCGCTGGCCGAGCTGGGCGCGACCCACGAGAGCGCGTCGGGGACGAAGCTCCGCTTCAACTTCGGCTCGAGCGGCGACCTCGCGCGTCAGATCCTGGCCGCGGGTCAGGCCGATCTCTTCTTCTCGGCGGACGAGCTGGAGCTCGGGCGCCTGGAGCAGGCCGGCCTGCTCGAGGCGGGCACGCGCCGGAACGTGCTCTCCAATCAGCTCGTGGTGATCGAGCCGAGGGACGAGCGCGACTCGGTGTTCGCGCCACCGTTCGCCCCGCGGCAACTCGCCGACGCGCGCCTGCCGCTGCTCTCGCTCGCCAACCCGGACACCGTGCCGGCCGGTCGCTACGCCAAGGCCTGGCTCGAGCGGTGCGGGGTGTGGCCAGCCGTGTCCACCAGGATCCTGCCCGGGATCGACGTCCGCGCCGCGCTGGCCGCGGTCGAATCCGGGGGCGCGCGCGCCGGCATCGTCTACCGCACGGACGCGGCGCGCTCCGAACGGGTCCGCATCGTCCATGCGGTACCGCTCGACGAGGGGCCGCGCATCCTCTACCCGCTGGGTGTGCTGGCCGGCCGGCCGCACGCGCGCGAAGCCCGCGAGCTGGCCGCGTTCCTGGGTTCCCGGGAAGCCCTGGCGGTCTTCGAACGCCACGGGTTCATGCCCTCGACCAACGAGTAGTGCGCGCGGGCCTTGCGCTGGCCCCGGCTCGGGGTCCGACCCTGCCCTGGCTGCGCCGCTACGACTTGGCCGTCGCGCCCGCCGGCTTGTAGCTCTTCTGCTCTTCCTGCGGGATGTAGGCCGCGAGGTGGCTGAGCGACTCGGCTTCCTTGATCAGGTTGCGCGCGACGACGAGGCGCTGGACCTGGTTGGTGCCCTCGTAGATCGAGAGGATCTTGGCGTCGCGGAAGTTCTTGGCGATCGGGTAGTCCTCCATGAAGCCGTAGCCGCCGAAGACCTGCACCGCGTCGGTGGCGACCTCCATGGCGGTGTCGGTGGCGAAGCACTTGCCCATCGCGGCCAGCTTGGTGACGTTCGTCATGCCGGTGTCGATCGCGGCGGCCGAGGCGTAGACCAGCCAGCGCGCGGCCTCGGTCTTGATCGCCATGTCGGCGAGCATCTTCTGCACCATCTGGAAGCTCGAGATCGGCGCGCCGAACTGCCGGCGCCGGCCGGCGTAGACGACGGCGAGGTCGAGCGAGCCCTGGGCCGCGCCGACGGCCTGCGCGGCCACGCACGGACGCGCGCGGTCGAGCGTCTGCATGGCGTGCGTGAAGCCCATGCCCTCGCGGCCCCCGATGAGGTTGCCGAGCGGGACGCGCACGTTGTCGTAGTGCGTCTCGACCACGGGCACGCAGCGGATGCCCATCTTGTCCTCGATCTTCTCGACGCTGAAGCCGGGCGTGCCCTTCTCGACCACGATCGCGCTGATGCGACGAGACTTCGAGCTCGGATCGGTGACGCAGAAGACCGTGTAGATGTCGGCCACGCCGCCGTTCGTGGTCCACTTCTTCTCGCCGCAGATGACGTACTGGTCGCCGTCCTTCTCCGCGCTCACCGCCAGCCCGCTCGCGTCCGAGCCGGCGTTCTTCTCCGACAGGCAGAAGGCCACCATCTTCTCGCCGCGCGCGATGGCCGGCAGCCACTTCTTCTTCTGCTCCTCGGTGCCGCCCACCACGATCGGGGTCGAGCCGAGCGCGTTGACCGCGTAGGCCACGCCGAAGCCCGAGTCGGCCTTGGCCAGCTCCTCGGTCACCAGGCACAGCGCCAGCGAGCCCGCGCCGTAGCCGCCGTACTCGGCCGGCACGAAGACCTTGAAGAGCCCGGCTTCGGCCGCCGCCTGGGCGGCCTCGCGGTTGTATTCCTGGGCCTTGTCGTACTTGGCCGCCAGCGGGCGCACGTACTTGTCGGCGATCGCGCGGGCCTTGGCCTGCAGCTCGAGGGCGAGCTCGGAGAAGACGATGTTCTGCGGCATGGCGGTGGGGAGCGGTCCAGGGGTGGAGCCGCAGAATACCGAGCCGGTGCGCGAGCCGGAAGCTCGCGTTCCGGCCCACCCGCCGCGCCTATTTCCCTGCGCTCTTGGCGGCTTGCTCCGCCAGCAGCGCGTCGACCGCGCGGTCCATCACGTCCTCGCCGGGGTTGCCGAACCAGCGCTGGCGGATGACGCCCGCGCCGTCGAGCAGGTAGAACTGCGGGAAGCCGCGCACGGCCCAGCGGCTCCACAACGGGCCGTCCGCGGCCTCGCCCAGGTCGAGGGCGTTGCGCCAGTTGATGTTCTCGCGCTTCATGCGCGCGGCGATCTCCTGCGGGTCGCCCTCGCGCCCGAACATGCCGACGAAGCTGAAGGGTTGGTCCTTGAGGCGCTCCACGAGCACCTTCTTGTGGGGCAGAAGCCCCATGCAGGTCCTTCAGACGAAGCCCCAGAAGTCGAGCAGTACCACGCGCCCGCGGTAGTCCGAGAGCTTGAAGCGCACGCCCTCCTGGTCGGTGACCTCGAAGTCGGGCGCGACCTGGCCGACGCGCAGGTTCTGGATCTCGTGGAGGGCGCCCGCGGCGAACTGCTTGCCGTTCATCCCGATGAAGTCGTCGCTCGCGTACTCCGCCGCGATCGTCGCGAGCAGCGCCGCGGCCTCGGTCCGGCCCTCCTCGCCGAGCGTCTCGTCGAGGCCGACGAGGAGCGCCAGCTGGGCCATCGCGTAACCGCGCGCACTCTTGTCGGTGATCGCCGCGACGATGCGGCGCAGCGCGTCGCGCGCCTCCGGCTTCGACCACTCGGGCGTGCCGTAGGTCAGCGCGAGCGAGAGGTTCGCCGTCCAGGGCGACAGCATGTGCTCGCCCAGCAGCGTCTCGACCGCCCGGGTGAAGAGCGCGCGGTCGTCGACCATGCAGGCGAGCGTGAAGGCGTCGTACCACGCGCGCGCGGCGACATCCGTGCCCTTCGCACGCGCCGCGACGTCGCTCAAGAGCTGCGCGAACTCGTCGCGCGGGAAGCCGGCGTGGATCTCGGCGCGCTCCTCGTCGCTCGCCGCCTGCACCTTGAACTGCATCCAGTCCTTGTGCTCCGCGTCCAGGCGCAGCTCGATCTGCTCGAGCTCCCGCGAGAGCTTGGGCAGGTCGGGCGCCTGCGCGCGCGCGCTCGACAGCAGCGGCAGGAGGAGCAGCCAGGTGCCCCACGGAAGGTGATGATTGCCCATGGCAGGGGGAGCGGAGACTCGGAATGGCCCGTCGGGCTCGGGGGCAGTCGAGCTCGGGCGTGGAGCCAGGATAGACAGCGCACCGCCGCCGCGTGCGCGCGAGCGCGTCTCGAACCGATCTCGAACTCCGCGCGCGTTCAGGCGCGGTTCGACGGTGCGCGAGCCCACAGGAGCTGGCGCGGTGCGTCGGGCGCGAAGGCGCGCCCGTCGAAGTCGCCCTCGCGCCGCAGCAGCGTGAGCCCGGCGCGTGCGAGCAGCGGCTCGAGTTCACCCGGCTCGTACAGGCGCACGTCCTCGCGCCAGCGGCGCTCGCCACCGTCGGCGGAGCGCACGCTCACCTCCTTGACCACGCGCGTCCCGCCGTGCTCGAGGCGCCGCCGCTCTTGGATCTCGAGCTGCCCGCGTCGCGTGCGCGACTCGGGCACGAGCGAGGCCTTGATGCGCGCCGCGTTCATCAAGTCGAGCACGGCCAAGCCGTCCGGCGCCAGCACGCGCGCGAGCTCGGCCAGCACCTGCCCGTTCTGGCGGTCGTCGAAGTAGCCGAACGAGGAGAACAGCATCAGCACCGCGTCGAAGACCCCGCCGCCGTACGGCAGCGCGCGGAAGTCGCCGCGCACGAGGCGCCCGCGCAGGTCGGGCGGCGCGCGCCGCAGGAGCTCGAGCGAGCGGTCCAGTCCGACCGCCTCGATACCGCGCTCGCGCAGCGCCGCCAGGTGCCGCCCGAAACCACAGCCGAGGTCCAGCACCCGCCCGCGCAGGCCGCGCGCCGCCAGCCCGGCCACCTCGACCCGCGCCGCGGCCAGATCGCGGTGCGGATAGACCTCGAGGTAACCGCCCTCGAAGGCCGTGTCGTACCAGGCTCCCGGGCTCGCCATGGGAGGATCAGACCATCCGCGCGCAACCCGTGCGAGCGCCGCGCGTCCAGGGCAGGCGTGACGCGCGCCGCGCGCCGCTCCACAATGGGAACCGCACCGTGACCACCCGCCCGCACTTCTTCGATCGCGCCTCCAAGGAGGCCCGCGAGCGCGAGATCCTCGCGCCCTGGGCCATGCAGAGCGCGCGCTCGCGCGGCCGGCGCTTCCCCGAGGAGGAGGACCACCTGCGCACGGTGTGGGAGCGCGACCGCGACCGCATCGTGCACTCGGTCGCCTTCCGGCGCCTGATGTACAAGACGCAGGTCTTCGTGAACTGGGAGGGCGACCACTACCGCACGCGCCTGTCCCACAGCCTGGAAGTGGCCCAGGTCGCGCGTAGCGTCGGCAGCGCGCTGTTCCTGAACGACCCCCTGTGCGAGGCCGTGGCGCTGGCCCACGACCTCGGGCACCCGCCCTTCGGACACCGCGGCGAGCAGGCCCTCGACCGGTTGATGGAGGGCCACGGCGGCTTCCGCCACAACGCACAGGTCCTGCGCGTGGTCGACCAGCTCGAGCGTCGCAGCCCCGACTATCCCGGCCTGAACCTGACGCGCGAGCTGCGCGAGTCGCTGCTCAAGCACGAGAGCGAGGCCGACTGGCCGGCCGAGTTCCAGCCGCGCCCGAGCCGCCCGTGCCTCGAGGCGCAGGTCGTCGACCTGGCCGATTCGACCGCCTACAACGTACACGACGTGGAGGACGGGCTGCGCTCGCGCGTGTTCGGCGAGGAGGACATCGCGGCCGTGGCGCTATGGCAGCGCGCGCGTGCGGCCGTCGAGGCGCGCCACCCCGGCTTCCTGGAGGCGACCAGCGACCGCAACCTGCGCGTGAAGCGCATCGCCAACGAGCTCCTGAAGACCTGCATCAACGACCTGATCCAGAGCTCGCACACGCGCCTGCTGGAGGCCGGACTGCGCTCGAGCGACGAGGTCAAGGCGCGCAAGGAGACCCTGATCGAGCACGGCCCCGCGCTGGCCGCGGAAGTCGGCGAACTGCAGCGCTTCCTGTACGAGCGCGTCTACCGCCATCCACGCCTGCTCGAGCTCTCACGCCACGCCGCCGAGGTGCTCGAGGTCCTGTTCCGCACGCTGGTCGAGCGCCCCGACGAGATGTCGCCCTGGTACCGCCGCTGGGTCGCGGAAGTCGGCAAGGAGCGCGCCGTGTGCGACTACCTCGCCGGCATGACCGACCGCTTCGCCGAGCAGGAGTTCGAGCGCCTCACCGGCCGGACGCCGGCCTGGAAGGGCGCACGAGCCTGACGAGCGCCTTCCACAAGCGGCGCCAGAAGCCCGGGCGGGGGCCGGGCGCGGCCGAGTCCTTCACGCCGAGCCCGCCGAACATCGGTTCGACCAGGTGATCGTGGTCGCGTGGGCGATAGGGCTCGCTCATCGGCGGCGTTATAGCCTGGGCCGGGCGCGGTGCGCCGGACCGAGGAGGAAACCGAGACCATGAGGACACTGGCCTTGCTGCTGGTCGCCGGATGCACGGTGCAACCGGACGAGCCCCTGCACCCGGAGCGCGACCTGCGCCTCTCGCTCGTGCTGAAGACGCCCCAGCGGACCCACCCCTGGTGGCCGATCCTGGTCGAGGCGTGGGTCGAGAACACCTCCACGCAGCCGGTCCCGATCGTGCGCGCGACGAGCTGGGACGATCGAACCGAACCGACGATCCAGTGGCAGAGGACGTGGCCCGACGGTCGCACGGGGCCCCTGGCTTCTGCCGAGGCGGATTCCTGTGGCGTATACGACTCGGACTGGGTGCACCGGATCGTCGTGGTCCCGCCCGGCGGGCGCGAGCGCATCACGGCGGGTGGGCTGGACGGCCGCCTCCTGGCCGACGCCGAGCGCCCGGACACGTTCGAGCTGCACCTCGAGTACGGGTTCCACGCGACACCCTCGCGCCCCATGGGACAGGCCGAGGTGCCGCTCGAGGAGGATGGACGCTTCGGTGCCCTGGCCGGGGTGGCCCCCTTCCGCCTGGTGAGCAACGCCGTGACCCTCGAGGTCGTGCCACCGAGCCTCCGCTCGCAGGAGCTCGAGCGCGAGCTCTCCGTCGAGGTGGAGCTCGTCGACGACGGTCGATTCCTCGCGTGGGAGGAACCGCGCGGGCGCGCACGCCTCCGCAACGATTCGACACGCACCCAACGGATCCCGCACCCCGATGGCTGCATGGGGCTGGTACGGAGGGGCGGACCGCTGGCCACGGGGTGGAGTCCGGAGCACACGCTCGAGCTTCGCGCCGGCGAGACGCTGGAGCTCCCGCTCGAGAAGGCGATGCTCGGCCGCGATTGGCGCGAACACGCCGAGACGACGCTCGAGCTCGTCTATCGCTGGGACGCTCGCCCCGCTGGCTTGAACCACGACGCCCCCGACATGATCGCCGCCTATGGACCGCTGGGCGACCTGCCGCCCTTCGAGCTTCGTTCGCGCCCGTGCCAGACGCGCAGACTGAGCCCCTTGACCGTCGAGCTCGTTCCACTGGCACCCGTTCCGGCGAAGCGGCGGTATCCCCTGTCGCAGCTCTTCGCACTCCTGCTCCGGAACACGGGTGACCGGGAGCTGGAGCTCGCGAGCCCGGAGAACCCGTTGCACGTCCAGCTCCACCTTCCCGACAGCCAGTCGCACTACGTCGACGTGGCGCACACGCTCGTCCTGCCGCCGCACGCCGAGCACGACCTCACCGCCGATCCGGAGCTCGGCAACGCATGGATCCACGACAGATCCACCGGGATCGAGCCGACGAGGATCGGCCGGGCCTCCGTCAGCCGCGCGGGCTGGTACCGGCCCGTGGAGAGTCGAGAGGTGGAGTTCGAGTTCGAGTAGCGCGCACTCACACGCGCAGGCGGCGCTCGAACAGGCGCCAGGCGAGGAGCGCGGTCGCGAACGCGATGCCGCACAGCACGCCGATCTCGGGCAGGATCCCGCCCAGGCCCTTCTCGTACCAGAAGATGCCCTGGAAGCCGTCCATGGCCCAGGCGTTGAGCGTGAGGTGGCCGAGCTTCTGGTACCACTCGGGCGTGATGGCGAGCGGCCACCAGCTGCCGCCCAGCGCGCTCATGGTGAGCACGACCAGCGTCGACAGGCCCTCGAGCTGCTTCTGCGTGCGGCACACGACCGCGAACAGGAGCCCGAAGCCGGTCACGGCCGCGGCCACGGCGACGGACAGCACCGCCAGCGCCAGCGGCGCGCGCAGGAGCGGCACGTCGAACACCAGGTTGCCGTAGAGGAACAGCACCACCAGCTGGGCCAGTCCGACCAGCCCCGTGAACAGGAACTTGCCGCCCAGGATGGCGCCGGTGGCGCCGGGCGTCAGGCGCAGGCGGTCGAGCGTGCCCGAGTCCTGCTCGGAGAGCAGCGTGCCACCGCAGGCGACCAGGCCGAAGAGCAGCATCATCACGGCCATGCCGGCGACCGCGTTGGCCTGCTGTCCGACCATGCGCGCGGCGGCGTCCTGGTCGCCGCCGGCCACGTCCTCGACCTCGATCCCGAGGATCGAGGTGACGCCGTTGGCGAAGTCGAAGCCTCCGCCGGAGTCCTTCTCGGCGTCCTCGGGGTCCTCTTCGGCCTCCTCCTCGGCCTCTGCTGCGCTCGCCTCCGAGCGCAGCCCCCCCACCAGGGCCTGCATGCGCGCGAAGGTCGCGTCGAGGATGCCCTGCGCTTCCGCGCGCCCGGCCAGCGGGAAGTCGAGCGCGGCCAGGGCCCGCGCGCCGATGCGCGGACCGAGCTCGTCACCCAGGACAGCCAGGAACGCCGGAAGCAGGTTGCCGGCCAGGATCTGCTGCTCGATCACCTTGCCCGGGTCGCGGTAGAGCACGAGCGGGAGCGCGCCCCCGCTGGCCAGCGCCTCGGCGAAGCCCGCGCCGATGAGCAGGCCAGCCGGGGCATCGCCCTCGGCCACGCGCTCGCGCGCGCTGTCCGTCGCGCCCGACTCGGGATCCACGGCCAGCACGTCGAGGCGCAGCCCCTTGGTCTCGCCGAGCCGCGCCACCAGGGCGCGCGAGGCCTCGCTCTTGTCCGCGTCCTCGACCACCAGCTCGACGCGCCCGACGGTCTCGTCGCCGCCCCCGATCGCGCCCATGGCCGCGGCGAAGACCGTGCACAACAGGATCGGCAGGCCGAAACCGAGCAGCACCGCGGCCCGGTCGCGGAAGTAGACGCGCAGGTCCTTCTGCGCCATGGTCCAGGCCCTCACGACTCGCCCTCGTCGCGCAGCGCGCGCCCGGTGAGGTCGAGGAAGATGCGCTCGAGGTCGGGTGGCTCCTGCACCAGCTCGGCGCTGAGTCCGCGCCCGGCGAGCAGCGCCTGCGCGCGGGCGCCTTCGTCCGCCGAGGCGAAGCGCAGGCTGGCGCCACCGTGGCGCGCGACCTCTGGATGATTCGCCAGCTCCGCCAGCGTGCCCTCGGCCACCTTGGCCCCGCGGTCGAGGATCACGATGCGGTCGCACAGACGCTCGACCTCGCCCAGCTGGTGGCTGGTGTAGACCGTCGTCACGCCGCGCGTGCGCAGGCCCTCGACCATCTCGTAGACGCGCTCGCGCGACTGGGGATCGATGCCCACCGTCGGCTCGTCCAGGAACACGAGCTCGGGCCCGTGCACCAGCGCGAGCGCGATGTTCAGGCGCCGCTTCATGCCGCCGCTGAAGGTCTTGACGCGTTCCTCGGCGCGCTCGACCAGGCCGGCCAGCACCAGGCCCTGCTGTGCGGCGTCGGCCAGGAGCGTCCCGCTCAGGCCCTGTAGCGTGCCGAAGAAGGCCAGGTTCTCGCGCGCGCTGAGCTGCTCGTACAGCGCCAGCTCCTGCGGCACGACCCCGATGCGCGCGCGCAGGCGCTCGGCGTCGCGGATCGGGTCGAGTCCGAGCACGCGCACGCTGCCCGAACTGGCGCGCAGCAGCGTGGCCAGGATGCGCACGGTGGTGGACTTGCCGGCGCCGTTCGGGCCGAGCAGACCCAGGCACTCGCCGGCGCGGACCTCGAGCTCCAGCCCGGCCACGGCCCGCCGCGTTCCGAAGCGTCGCTCGAGCGCATGCACCTCGATCACCGGTCCGCCGGCAGGGGAAGAGCTCATGGGTTGGTCGTGGGCCGGGCCACGGGCGCGACGGTGGCACCCAGGGGCAGATATCATTCCGTGCTCCCGGGTCCCGGAAGCCCTCGTGGAATCCGGAACTTCCATGAGCGCCCTCCCCCACGCCTTCCGCGACGAGCGCCTGCTGGAGCTGGCCCTGACGCACGCCTCGACCGGCGCCAGCGAGGACAACGAGCGCCTGGAGTTCCTGGGCGACGCGGTGCTCGACCTGGTGGTGGCCGAGGAGCTCTACCGCGGACTCCCGCCGCTGGACGAGGGCGCGATGACCGAGCTCAAGGCCTGGGTCGTGTCGCGCAAGGTCCTGGCCGGGGCGGCGCGCGAGCTCGGGCTCGAGGAGCGCGCGCGCGTCGGCGGCGGGCTGCGCGACCGCGCCCTGACCTCCTCGATGCTCGCCAACCTGTACGAGGCCGCGCTGGCGGCGGTGTACCTCGACGCCGGCCTGGAGGCCGCGCGCGGCTTCGTGCACGAGACCCTGGCGGCGCCCCTGGCGCGCGTCCAGGCGCAGAAGAGCGCCCCGAACGAGAAGCAGGTGCTGCAGCGATTCAGCCAGCTCGAGACCGGCGTGCCGCCCGTCTACGCGCTGCTGCAGGAACGCGGCCACGCCCACGCCAAGGCCTTCCTGGTGGCGGCCGAGGTCGGCGCGCGACGCTTCCCGAGCGCCTGGGGGCGCACCCTCAAGGAAGCCGAGCGCTGGGCGGCGCACGAGGCCCTGCTCGTGCTGGACGCGGAGAAGGCAGCCGCGCCGTGAGCGTCGAGGGCGCCCTGGCGCTCACCCCGGCCCTGCTCGCGGAGAGCGCCGGCGTGGCGCGGCTCGCGGAACGGCTGGCGGCGCGGCGCCCGACCGCCGCCGGCAACCTGTGGGGTTCCTCGCAGGCGCTGGTTCTGGCGGCCCTGACGGCGCGCCGCGAGGGGACGTTCCTGGTGCTGTGCTCGACCGAGAGCGAGGCCGAGGGCTTCGCCGACGACCTCGCGAGCTGTGGCGTCCCGTCGCTGGCGCTCCCGGCGCGCGAGGCGAGCGCGCTGGGCCGCACGCACGTCGATCCGGACTCGCTGCGGCAGCGCCTGCAGGCGGCGCAGGTCCTGGCCGGGCCGAACGAGCGGCGCCCGCGCGTGGTGGTGGCGTCGCTGCTGTCGCTGCTGCAGCCGGTGCCCTCGCCGAAGGACCTGGAACGCAAGCTGTTCCATCTGCAGGTGGGCATGCACCTCGAGGTCGCGACGCTGTTCGAGCGCCTGCTCGAGGCCGGCTACACGCGCGCGCCGCTGGCCGAGCGTCCGGGCGAGCTCAGCCAGCGCGGCGACATCGTGGACGTGTTCCCATTCGCCTCCGACCTGCCGCTGCGCATCGAGCTGTTCGACCAGGAGATCGAGTCGCTGCGCACCTTCGAGCCCGATAGCCAGCGCAGCCTCGAGGCGCTGCCGCGCACGGCGCTGTCGCTGGTCAGCGACGCGGGCGGGATCGAGGAGAAGGGCGGCGTGCAGCCGATCGACCTGTTCCCGCTGGCGACGGTGGCGGTCGAGGTCGAGCCGCTGCGCATCGAGGACCAGGCCGCGGGCCTGCGCATCCAGTCCTCGGCCCACGCGCGCGCGCTCGCCGAGCTGCGCACGGCCCTCGACCAGCGCGTGCGGCTCTCGTTGCAGAGCCTGCCGGCCGAGCTGAACTTCACGACGCGCTCGGTGCAGTCGCTCGCGGTGGGCCCGAAGGAGGCTCCCGCGCTGCTGAAGGAGCTCGCGGCCGGCGGCGCGGGCGTGCTGGTGCTGTGCGCGACCGAGGGCGAGCGACACCGCTTCGGCGAGCTGCTCGGGCCCGCGCACGGAGGCGTCGGACTCGCGCTCGGCACGCTCGCACGCGGCTTCCGCTGGGACGAACCCGGGCAGACGCTGGTGCTGGTCAACCACCGCGAACTGCTGGGCATCGGCGGGGCGCGACGGCGGGTGCAGCGCGAGCGCAAGCTGCCGGTGCGCGCGCTCGAGTCCTTCTTCGAGCTGCGCGAGGACGACCTGGTGGTGCACGCGGTGCACGGTGTGGCGCGCTACCGCGGACTCGAGCGCCTGGAGCGTTCCGGCGGACTCGAGGACCACCTGCACCTCGAGTTCGCCGACGGCGTCAGCCTGTACGTGCCGGCGGCGCGCATCGAGCTCGTGCAGCGCTACGTGGGCGGCGGCGCGAGCGCGCCCGAGCCCGACAAGCTCGGCGGCCAGTCCTTCCGCCGGCGCAAGGAGAGGGTCGAGCGCGCGCTGGTCGACCTGGCGGCCGAGCTGCTGGAGATCCAGGCCCGGCGCGAGATGCGCAAGCGCGCGCCCTGGCCCTACGACGCCGAGCTGGTGCGCGAACTGGTGGCGGCCTTCCCCTACGAGGACACCCGCGACCAGACCGAGGCCGAGCGCGAGATCGACAAGGACCTCACCTCCTCGCGGCCGATGGACCGCCTGCTGTGCGGCGACGTCGGCTTCGGCAAGACCGAGGTGGCGCTGCGCGCGGCCTTCCGCGTGGTCTCGGGCGGCGGCCAGGTGGCGGTGCTGGTCCCGACCACCGTGCTCGCGCGCCAGCACCACGAGACCTTCCGCGAGCGCCTGGCCGACTTCCCGGTCGAGGTGGCGATGCTGTCGCGCAACGTCGCGCCCGAACAGGCCAAGCAGACGCTGGCGCGCGTCGCGCGCGGCGAGGTCGACGTGCTGATCGGCACGCACCGCCTGCTCTCGAAGGACGTGGGCTTCAGGAACCTCGGGCTCGTGATCGTGGACGAGGAACAGCGCTTCGGCGTGGCCCACAAGGAGCACTTCAAGCGCCTGCGCGCCGAGGTGGATCTGCTCACGCTCACCGCCACGCCCATCCCGCGCACGCTGCACTTCTCGCTCTCGGGCGCGCGCGACATCAGTGCGCTGTCCGAGCCGCCCGAGGGTCGCCAGGCGATCGAGACCGTCATCGCCTGGCGCGAGGACGACGAGCTGGTGCGCACGGCGCTGGTGCGCGAGAAGAACCGCGGCGGGCAGTGCTTCTTCCTGCACAACCGCGTGCACTCGATCGAGGAGCGCACGCGCCAGCTCGAACGCATCGCGCCCGAATGCTCCTTCGCCATCGGTCACGGGCAGATGTCCGGCCGCGAGCTGGAGCGCGTCATGGACACCTTCACGCGCGGCGAGGTCGACGTGCTGGTCGCCACCACCATCGTCGAGAACGGCATCGACATCCCCAGCGCGGGCACGATCCTGATCGACGAGGCCGAGCACTACGGCCTGGGCGAGCTGCACCAGCTGCGCGGGCGCGTCGGGCGCGGCTCGCACCAGGCGCACTGCTATCTCCTGATCGACCGCACCAGGCCGTTCGACGAGACGGCACGCGCGCGCATCAAGGCCCTGGAGGAGCTGACCCAGCTCGGGGCGGGCTTCCAGATCAGCATGAAGGACCTCGAGATCCGCGGCGCCGGCAACCTGCTCGGCTCGCAGCAATCGGGCCACATCGGCGCGATCGGCTACGACATGTACTGCCGCCTGCTGCGCCAGACGGTCGAGCGCCTGCAGCACGCCCCGGGCGTGGCGGGCGAGGAGCTGCAGGCGCTCTTGGCGCGCGAGGTGCCCGCAGCCGTGACCGAGGAGATCGAGGCGGCCGCGGTCGAGCTCGAGCTCGGGCTCTCGGCCTTCCTGGCGGCGGACTGGATCCCCGAGGAGAAGACGCGCCTCGAGGTGCTGCGGCGGCTCAACGCGATCGAGAGCGAGGCCGACGTCGAGGAGGCCCTGGCGATGCTGCGCGACCGCTTCGGACGCGTGCCCGCCGAGGCGCTGGCGCTGGTGCGCCAGTTCCTGACGCGCGCGCGCCTGGCCGCGCTCGGCATCCGCCGGCTCGCCTACCGCGACGAGACGTACCTCATCGAGTACCGCGACCGGATCGCGCTCGAGCGCGCGCTCGCGGGCGCGAAGGTCGAGCTGCGCCCGCTGCGCGCGGGCCTGGCGCACCTCGCCATCCCGCGCGAGCAGCGCACGCCGGAACGGGCCCTGGCATGGATCCTCGGGATCTTGCGGGAGCGCGAGCCCGTCCCCAAGATGGCGCGCGCCGAAGACCGATGACCGCGCTGTCCCTCGCTCTGTTCCTCCTGCCGCTGCAGGGAGCCCCGCTGCCCCAGGCCCCGGGCCAGCAGCAAGCCCAGCAGTCAACTCCGCGCAATCCGATCCTCGAGGGCGTGGCCGTGCAGGCCGGCGAGAAGCTCGTGACCCTGGGCGAGTTCGAGCGCCGGCTCGAACGCATGCGCGCGCTGGATCCGCCCACCAGCCGAGCGGGCGAGGAGCGGCTGTACAAGAAGGCGCTGCTCGACCTGTGGACCGCGCGCCTGGAGGCCCAGCGGGGCGCCGACCTCGGGCTCGACCCGAACCAGATCACGCGCATCAGCCGCGCCAACCTGGCCGCCGAGCGCGACAAGGCTGGCCTGCAGAACTACCTGGCACAGCTGCGCTCGGAGGGCAGCGACGCCCTGACCGTGGACGCCGACCGCCAGCAGGAGATCCTGGCGGCCATGTGGCAGTACAAGGCCCTCGGCAACGCCTTCGCCGGACGCCGCGCGACGCGCGACTTCGCCATCCGTCCGGGCGAGCTGCGCGCGCTGCTCGAGGAGAACCGCGACAACCTCGCGCCGGTGAGGGTGCAGCTGCGCTGGCTGGTCGTGACGGCCGAGGCCGCGGGCGGCTCCGAGGCGGCTCGCGCGAGCTGCACCGACGCGCGCGAGCGGGTCCTGGCCGGCGAGGATCTGGCGCTGCTGGTGGAGGAGCGCGGCGCCAGCCTGCGCGACTCGCGCGGGCTCCTGCCGCTGCGCGCGCCGGAGTCCTTCCCGGAGCCGATCGCCGGCTTCGCGCGCGAGGCCGAGATCGGCGACCTCTCGGAGGTCCTGCCCTTGCTCGACCCGAAGACCGGCCAGCCCTCGCCGGAGCTGGGCTACCAGCTGGTCCAGCTCCACGACCGGGACGTCCCGCCCGAGGCGGAGTTCGACTCGCCCGACGCCCAGCGCCGGCTGCGGCGGGTGTTCGTGCGCCAGCGCCAGGAGCTGATCCTCGGCCAGGAGCGCGAAGGGCTGCATCGCGAGGCCTTCGCCTGGGTGAATCCGCTGGCCGCGCCGCCGTCACCCGGCAGCTCCGCGGCGCGGTAGTCCACCCCAGCGGGGAGGGGTATACTCCGCCGCCCCGGGCCCCTGAACCCCCCCGGAAGCGCTGCGTTGTCGGGCCGCTCGGTGCCCCACCGCTCGACCCGCGCCAGGCTCCCGCCATGACCGACTACTCGAACATCCACATCGAGACGACCCTGCCCAAGCCCTGGGAGCAGGAGACGACCTTCAACGACGTCCTGTACGACTGGATGGGGCGGGCTCCCTGGCTGGCGATCTCGGCCGCGGCGCACCTGTTGATGTACTTCATCCTGACGGCGATCCCCTGGGAGCAGTTCTCCAGCGAGAAGGCCAAGACCCTGCAGGCCACCCTGCAGCCGACTCCGGAGGAGCTGTTCGAGGAGCCCGAGGAGGAACCGGAGGAGGAACCGATCGAGGAACCGATCGAGGAGCCGCAGCTCAAGGACGCCGAGATCGACGACCACAACGAGGAAGACACCAACGAGGACTTCGAGTCCACCGAGGGCGACCCCGACTTCTTGTCCGACTCGCCCTTCGACTCGGACGCCTTCAATGACGTGATCGGCATCGGTGGCGGCGCGGGCGGCAAGTTCGGCGGCCGCTTCGGGGGCAAGAAGAACCTGCGCGCGGCCGGCGCGGGCGCCGA
Source organism: uncultured Planctomycetaceae bacterium (assembly GCA_964631945.1). Lineage (GTDB taxonomy): Bacteria > Planctomycetota > UBA1135 > UBA1135 > JABFRZ01. Next base: position 4,512 of record CAZWAY010000008.1, on the reverse strand, counting down.
GCAGGCCCTCAAGGACGCGCTCGAGTGGCTCAAGTCGCACCAGTCCGAGAACGGCTCCTGGCTGTGCGCCGGGTTCATGGAGAACTGCGGCAAGATCGGCTCGACCACCTGCGGCGGCCCGGGAGCCCCGACCCACGACGTGGGCGTCACGGCCCTGGCCCTGCTGGCGTTCCTGGGGGACGGCAACACGACCTCGCAGGGCGAGTACAAGGACGTGGTCGGACGCGGCATCGCCTGGCTCAAGAGCCAGCAGGACCCCGACACGGGCCTGTTCGGGGAGCGCACGGGCCACGACTACATCTACGACCACGCCATCGCCACGCTGGCGATGTGCGAGGCCTACTACTTCTCGAAGAGTCCGCTGATCAAGGGCACGGCCCAGAAGGCCGTCAACTTCATCTTCCGGGCGCGCAATCCCTACGGCGCCTGGCGCTACGACGTGCCGCCCGTGGGCGACAGCGACACCTCCGTCACGGGCTGGATGGTGTTCGCGCTGTCCTCCGCCAAGGAGGCCGGACTGGAGGGCGACTTCAAGGCCGCCTTCGACGGCGCGCTGTCCTTCATCGACGAGGTCTCCGATCCGGCCTCGGGCCGCATCGGCTACGACACCTTCGGCAGCCTGTCCTCGCGCACGCCGGCCAACGAGCACTTCCCGCGCGAGAAGGGCGAGGCCATGACGGCGGTCGGCCTCCTGTGTCGGATCTTCCTCGGCCAGCGGCCCGAGGACTTCCCGATCATGGCCAAGCACGCCGAGCTGGTGAAGTCGAAGCCGCCCATCTGGGACCCGGAGGGCTTCGGCAGCGACATGTACTACTGGTACTACGCCACCTACGCGCTCTACCAGATGGGCAAGCCCTACTGGCCCGTGTGGGAGAAGGCCATGAAGGCCGCAGTGGTGGATTCGCAGCGCAAGGACGGCGACGAGAAGGGCTCCTGGGACCCGCAGGTCTGCGCCTGGGGCTTCTCGGGCGGGCGCGTGTACTCGACCGCGATCATGACGCTGTGCATCGAGGTCTACTTCCGCTACGCGCAGGTGCTCGGCGCGCGCTAGGCGCGCACGGGACGCACGCACGAACGACGGACGCCCGGCACGTGCCGGGCGTCTTCGTTTCGGGAGGCCGGCGCGGGGCCGGCTGGGCCGCCTACTTGGCGGTGGCCTTGGCGCGGTTGAGCGCCTTGGCCACGCGGCTCTTGTAGCGCGAGGCCGCGTTGGCGTGGATCGCGTGGATCTTGGCGGCCTTGTCGATGCGCTTCATGGCATCGACGTGGGCCGCAGGGCGCTCGCCGTCGGCGGCCGCGAGGACGCGCTTGATGGCGCTCTTCATGCGGCTGCGGACGTTCTTGTTGACGACGCGCTTCTCTTCGCTCTGCCGGTTGCGCTTCAGGGCTTGCTTGCTGTGAGCCATGTCTATCGTTGGGTTCCCATCTTGGCGGCCACGTCGCGGTAGCCGATGTCGATTGCGTAGATGCGGACGTAGAAGGACCGCGCTTCGTCGCGGTTCCCTTGGGCCTCGGCGATGGAGCCGAGGTTGTACAGGATCTCCTTGGCGCGCTCACCCTTGCCATCGCTGGCCTGGAGCGCGTGCTCGTATTCCTTGCGCGCCAGGTCGAGCACGCCCTTCCGCTGGAAGCACTGCGCCAGGAAGAACAGCGCTTCGTCGCGCACGCGCGGCTCGCCCGAACAGCGCTGCAGCTCGGAGAGCGCTCCGTCCACGTCGCCCGCGCGCAGCAGGCGCTTGGCCAGCGCCAGGCGCAGCTGGGCGTCACCGGGCCGGGCCTCGACGCGACGGCGCTGGTCCTTGACCTCGTGCTCGATCAGCTCGCGCTCGAGTGCGCCGGCTTCCTCGGCCTTGCCGGCCTTGTCGGCCCGCGCCACGGCCTTCTTCAGGCGCTTGGACTCGAGGTCGCCGAGCTTGGAGATCAGCTCGAAGGAGTCCTTGCGGTAGGACAGCGCGCGCTCGACGAACTCCAGGGCGGCCGCGAAGTCCCCCAGGCGCTCGTGGACCTCGGCCAGCTGCAGCATGAGCTCGGGATCCGAGGACGAGGAGGCGAAACGGTCCTCGAGCTTGGTGAGCTCCGCGCGCAGTTCGTCCTCCGACAGCACCAGGCGCTTCGAACGCTCGAGCTCGCGCGAGCGCTCCTTGTCCTTGATCAGCTCACGGCTGTGACTGGCCGTGGCCACGCCCGAGCCCGAGAGCGCGCTCTCGGCCGCCAGGTTCTTGCGCGCCTTGAGCGCCTCCTGGTCGCGTGGATCGGCCTCCAGGGCGCGCTCGAAATACTCCAACGCACGCTTGGGGTCGCCGGTGCGCTGCATCATCCCGCCGGCGCGCTTGAGCGCCTCCGGATTGCGCGGCGCGATCTCGGCCGTGAACTCGTAGACCGCGCAGGCCGCGTGGAAGTGGCCGGCCTGCTCCAGCGCGATCCCGAGCAGCAGGTTGCCCTCTTCGTCCAGCGGGTTGGTCGCCAGGTAGTCCTCGAGGGCCCGCGCGCAGGCCTCGTGCTTGCCGAGCTTCTGCAGGGCCTTGGCCTTGGACAGCGGCAGCGCTCCCGAGACGACGCGCAAGAGCTTCAGGCCCCTGCCGCCCTCCTGCTCGAAGCGCTTGCGCAGCGCCCGCCGCAGTCCGGAGCGCGCCTCGCCCTGGTCCGGATCGAGCTCGACGAGCTGGCGATAGAGCTCCACCGCGTAATCGTGGTTGCGCCGACGGAGGGCTTCCTCGGCCTTCTGGATCTGCTTCGAAAAGTCCAAGGCGACGCGGCCGGATGCTCGCCCAAGCCCCCGTCTCCGGCCGAAAACAAGGGCGGAAGAGCCTAGCGGGGCCGCCCGGAACCGTCAACGCACCGGCTCGCGCTCGAACGCGGGCGACGCGGGGCTGTGGTAGCTTGAGCGATCCACGGGCTCCGCCCAGGGGTTCCTCGATGACCCTCGAGCTGCACTTCGACCTCACCCTCTACCCCGATCCGCTCCTGCGCCGTCCGGCCCTGCCCGTGACGGTTTTCGACCAGGAGCTGCGCGCGATCGTGGCCGCGATGTTCGAGCGCATGTACGCCAGCAAGGGGGTCGGACTGGCGGCGCCCCAGGTCGGGCTCAAGAAGCGCCTCCTGATCCTGAATCCGACGGGTGAGACCAAGGACGAGCTCGTGCTCGTCAATCCGCGCATCGCCGAGCTGTCCGGGCCGCCCACGCTGCTCGAGGAGGGTTGCCTGTCGTTCCCGGGCATCTATGCCGAGGTCGAGCGCCCGGACGCGTGCCGGGTGCAGGCCGTACGGGTCGACGGAACGCCCTTCGAGGCGAGCTACGCGGGCTTCGTCAGCCGCATCATCCAGCACGAGAACGACCACCTCGAGGGGGTGCTCCTGGTGGACAGGATGTCCCCCGCCGACCGGCTCCGGAACAAGGCCGCCCTGGAGGAGCTCGTCGCCAAGTACAAGCGCAAGGTGGCCGCTCCCAGCCGGTGATCGCGACCTTCCGCCGTGCGCGGCTCACGCCCGACCCCCGCGGATCGGTCGTTTCCATCGGGATGTTCGACGGGATGCACCTCGGGCACCAGGCCATCCTGGCTGCCAACGTGGCCCGCGCCCGGGCCCTGGACGCGCTCGCCACGGTGGTGACCTTCCGGCGCCACCCCAAGCGGCTCCTGCTCGGACACGCGCCGAAGACCCTGACCACCCTGGAGCACCGCCTGGAGCTCTTCGAGCGCGCCGGGATCGAGCACGCCGCCGTGCTGAACTTCGACGCCGCGCTGAGGACCCTCTCGGCGGCCGAATTCACGCGCGAAATCGCGCTGCGCGGCCTGGGGGCGCGCGCCTTCGTGCTGGGCTTCGACAGCAAGTTCGGGCGCGACCGCGGCGGCACGCCCGAGTCCCTCACGGCCCTGGGATTCGCGGTCGAGGTCGCGCCCAAGGTCGTGGTCCAGGGCCGGCCCGTTTCCTCCACCGCGATCCGTGAGGCGATCGAGCTCGGCGACCTCCCCGCCGCCGCCGCGATGCTCGGCCGGCCGGTGAGCGTCTTCGGGCGCGTGATCCACGGGGCCAACCTCGGGCATCGCATCGGGTTCCCGACCGCCAACCTGAATCTGCACCAGGAGCTGCACCCACCTCCCGGCGTCTACGCCTGCCGGGTCCGCCCCCAGGTCCCCGGGGGTGCGCGGCCGGTCCACGGGGGCGTGGCCAACATCGGCTTCCGTCCCACCGTCGATCCCGACCCGCCCCGACGCCCGCTGGTCGAGGTACACGTGCTGGACTTCGAGGGTGACCTGTACGGTCAACGCGTCGAGCTGGAGTTCGTGGCGCGCCTACGGGGAGAGAAGCGCTTCGCCGGGCTCGACGAGCTCGCCGCCCAGATCGCGCGCGACGTCCTGGAGGCCCGCGCACGCCTTCGGCTCGGTTCCGGTTGACGGTTTCCCAAAGCGCCGTCAGACTCCTCGCCCCGCATGGCCTGACCGGGCCACCAGGGACGTGGGCAGGTAGCTCAGTTGGTAGAGCACTTGACTGAAAATCAAGGGGTCGCCGGTT
>CAZWAY010000007.1:25336-105444 GCA_964631945.1 uncultured Planctomycetaceae bacterium | reverse complement strand
AAGCGTCGCTATGCCGGGTTGGGCGACATCATCGTGGCCTCGGTCAAGAAGGCCATGCCGTCCTCCGACCTGAAGCAGGGCGCGGTGGTCAAGGGCGTGATCGTGCGCACCAGCAAGAACACGCGCCGCGACGACGGCTCGTACGTGCGCTTCGACCACAACGCCATGGTGATCATCGACGACGAGGGCAATCCCAAGGGCACGCGCATCTTCGGGGCCGTGGCGCGCGAGCTGCGCGAGCGCAACTTCATGAAGATCATCTCGCTGGCCCAGGAGGTGGTGTGATGCACGTCAAGAAGGGCGACACGGTCGTCGTGATCGCGGGCAACGACAAGGGCAAGGTGGGCGAGATCACGCTGGTCCAGCGCGAGCGCGGACGGGTGGTCGTCGCCGGCATCAACCTGCGCTGGAAGCACAAGCGTCCCTCGCAGCAGAAGCCCAAGGGCGAGCGCGTCCAGGAGGAGTGCTCGCTGCACCACAGCAACGTGATGCTGTACGACCCCGCGACCAAGAAGGGCACCCGCAAGCGTCCCGCCGAGGCCAAGCGATGAGCAGCAAGGACAAGCAAGAACCGAAGGGCGAATCGACCCCGCCCGAGGGCGAGGCGCCGGTCAAGGCCAAGCGCGAGCCCCGCGAGCCCTCCGCCAAGGGCGAGGGGGCCAAGGGCAAGGGCAAGAAGAAGGGCGAGGCCGCCGACAAGGCCGCCGTGGGCGCGACCGAGGCGCCGCGCACGCCGCCGCGCCTGCGCGAGCGCTACCGGGCGGACGTCCGGGCCGCGCTCATGAAGCAGTTCGGCATCCAGAACCCGATGGCGGTCCCCGGCCTGAAGAAGGTCGTGATCAACATGGGCTGCAAGGGCGCGGTCGAGACCAAGGCGCGCATCGACGCCGCGGCGCGCGACCTGGCCGTGATCTCCGGGCAGAAGCCGACCGTTCGCAAGGCCAAGAAGTCCATCGCCAGCTTCAAGCTGCGCGAAGGCATGCCCATCGGCGTGGCCGTGACGCTGCGGGGCCATCGCATGTGGGAGTTCGCCGACCGCCTGATCTCCGTCGTGCTGCCGCGTATCCGCGACTTCCGCGGGGTCAAGTCCAAGTTCGACGGCCGCGGGAACTACACGCTGGGCCTGGCCGAGCAGTCGGTCTTCCCGGAGGTCGACTTCGACAAGCTGGAGTACGTGCAGGGCATGGACGTGACCTTCGTCACCAGCGCGCCCAACGACGAGCAAGGCTTCTTCCTGCTGAAGCAGCTCGGCGTTCCCTTCAAGGCCGACGGACAGGACTAGCGCGAGCCATGGCGAAGAAGTGTCTCATCATCAAGGCCAAGCAGCCGCCGAAGTTCCAGTCGCGCGTCGTGCGCCGCTGCTCGCTGTGCGGCCGCTCCCGGGCCGTGTACCGCAAGTTCGGCATCTGCCGCATCTGTCTGCGGAAGAAGGCGCTGCTGGGCGAGATCCCCGGCATGCGCAAGGCTTCCTGGTAAAGGGTGGTTTCCCCATGATGACCGATCCCGTCGCCGACCTCCTGACGCGCATCCGCAACGCCACCACGCGTCACGCGAAGACGGTGAGCATGCCGGCTTCGAAGCTGAAGGTGCGCATCGTCCAGGTCCTCAAGGAAGAGGGCTACATCCGCGACTACCGCGTCGAGCCGAAGCAGCCGCAGAGCGAGCTCGTGCTCGACCTCAAGTACGGCCCCGACGGCGAGCTGGTGATCCGCGAGATCTCGCGCGTCAGCAAGCCCGGTTGCCGCGTGTACTCGGGCGCGCGCAAGCTGCCCAAGGTCCTGCGTGGTCAGGGCATCTACGTGCTCTCGACGCCCAAGGGCGTGATCTCCGATCGCACCGCCCGCAAGGAGAACGTCGGCGGCGAGATCCTGTGCCAGATCTACTGACATCCCAGAGCCCCGATCCAGCCAGCGAGAACACAGCCATGTCCCGTATCGGAAGACTCCCGGTCGTGATCCCCAGCGGGGTCAGCGTCGTGGAGAAGGACCGCAAGGTCACCGTCAAGGGCCCGAAGGGCGCCCTCGAGATCCAGCTGCGGCCCGAGATCGACGTCAAGATCGACAAGGCCCAGCTCCTGGTGCAGCCCAACACCGAGGACTCGCGCCAGGTGCGCGCCTACCACGGCATGACGCGCGCCATCCTCGGCAACATGATGGAGGGCGTCACCCAGGGCTACGTCCGCAACCTCGAGATCATCGGGGTCGGCTGGAACGCCGCGCTGGCGGGCAAGAAGCTGGTGCTCTCGGTGGGCTACTGCAACCCGGTCGAGCTACCGATCCCGGAGGGCCTCACGGTCGAGGCCCCCAAGCCGACCAACATCTCGATCAAGGGCGCCGACAAGCAGCTCGTCGGCCAGTTCGCCGCGGCCGTGCGCGCGCAGCGTCCGCCCGAGCCCTACAAGGGCAAGGGCATCCGTTACGAGGGCGAGTACGTGCGCAAGAAGCAGGGCAAGAGCTTCGGGAGCTAGTCGATGAAGACCAAGCAAGAGAAGAGACAGCGGCGCAAGTTCCACGTGCGCAACCGCCTGATGCGGGATGGCGCGCCTGCGCGTCTCTCGGTGTCACGCTCGTCCAAGCACATCTACGCGCAGGTGGTCGATCCGCTCGGCCGCACGCTGTGCGGGACCGGCACCACCAAGAAGGCCATGGCGGCCGAACTGGTGGGCAAGTCCAAGACCGATCGCGCAGCGCTGGTGGGCAAGGAGATCGCGCGCCTGGCGCGCGAGAAGGGCGTCGAGACGGTCGTGTTCGACCGCGGCAGTCACAAGTTCCACGGTCGGGTCAAGGCCCTGGCCGACGCGGCGCGGGCCGGGGGCCTCAAGTTCTAGTTCCGGGAGCGGCCAAACGATGAAGACCAAGTTCGACTATCTCGACACCACCGAGGCCTCGCAGCTCGAGGGCCTGACGGAGGTGTTGATCCAGATCAACCGCTCGGCCGCCGTGGTGAAGGGCGGCCGTCGATTCTCGTTCGCCGCCCTGACGGTGGCCGGCAATCGCTCGGGCACGGTGGGGCAGGGCTTCGGCAAGGCGCGCCAGGTCCCGAACGCGATCGAGAAGGCCACCAAGGATGCGCGCAAGCACATGCTGCGCGTTCCGCTCACCTCGGACGGCACGATCCCGCACGAGGTCAACGGCACCTACTGCGGCGCGAAGGTGCGCCTGATCCCGGCCGCGCCCGGCACGGGCGTGATCGCGGGCTCCTCCGTGCGCGCGGTGTGCGAGATGGCCGGCGTGAAGAACATCCTCACCAAGGCCTACGGCTCGACCAATCCCGTCAACCTGGTCAAGGCCACCTTCCACGCCCTGACCCAGCTGCGCACGCGCGAGCAGGTCGCGGCCCTGCGCGGCGTCGAGCTCACCTAGGCCCCGAACCCCACCGAACCATGGACCTCCGCAGCGTCACGAAGAAGGGCACCAAGCACGAGCACGTCTTCCGTGTGGGGCGCGGCATCGGCAGCGGCCTGGGCAAGACCTGCGGTCGCGGCCACAAGGGCTGGGGCCAGCGCTCGGGGGCCCGTCGCCGGCCGGGCTACGAGGGTGGCCAGATGCCGATCTACCGGCGCGTGCCGAAGCGCGGCTTCACCAACGCGCGCTTCCGCACGGACTACACGATCATCAACGTCGAGCAGCTCGAGGCCTTCGAGAGCGGCGCGGTGGTGGACCTGGCCGCCGTGCTCGCCAAGGGCCTGACGAACCCGGAGGCGCCGCTGCTCAAGGTGCTCGGCGACGGCGCGCTCACCAAGGCCTTGACCGTGCGGGCCCAGAAGTTCTCCAAGAGTGCCAGCGAGAAGATCCAGGCCGCGGGCGGTCAGGTCGTGCTGATCGACGCGCAGGGCCGCGAGGCCGCCGCGCCGGCGGACGACGCGAAGTAGGGAACGCCGCGGTGAACCACATCCTCCAGCTCCTGCGGATCCCCGAGACGCGCCAGCGCATCCTGGTGACGCTCGGGCTCTTGCTGCTCTACCGCACCGGGATCCACATCCCCGTGCCCGGGCTGTCGCCCAGGTTCCTGGAGGAGCAGGCCCAGCAGGGCAGCACGGTGTTCGGCCTGATCTCCGCCTTCTCGGGCGGCTCGATCGGCAACACGGTGCTCTTCGCGCTGGGGATCATGCCGTACATCTCGGCCTCGATCATCTTCTCGGTGCTGGCCAAGGTCTCGCCGCAGATCGAGGCCATCCAGAAGGAGGGCGCGACCGGTCAGAAGAAGATCAACCAGTGGACGCGCCTCGCCACGGTGCCGATCGCGCTGTTGCAGGCGACCTTCATCTGGTTCGGCGTGTTCGTGAACATGCCGGGGCTGATGGATACCGAGCCCACCGCGGGCCACGCCATCACGGTGATCCTGGCGCTCACGGCCGGCTCGATGTTCGTGATGTGGGTGGGCGAGCTGATCACCGAGTACGGCCTCGGCAACGGATCCTCGTTGATCATCATGGCCGGCATCATCGCGGAGATGCCCGGCAGCCTGCAGCAGATCGTCAAGCAGCAGGACGAGCCCTACAACGCGGTCCTGACCCTGATCGGGATCTGGGTCGCCATCGTGCTGGTGGTCGTGTTCGTGCAGAAGGGCGAACGCCGGGTGCCGATCCAGTACGCGCGCCTGACGCGCGGGCGCCGCGTGTACGGTGGCCAGCGCCACTACCTGCCGCTCAAGATCAACATGGCCGGCGTCATGCCGATCATCTTCGCCTCGGCGATCTTCATCATCCCCGGCGTGCTCTTCAAGGTCGTCGGGCTCGAGCGCGTGGCCTCGGTCTTCAGCGACACGGACGGCTTCGTCTACGTGACGCTGTATGTCGTGCTGGTCTTCTTCTTCTGCTTCTTCTGGAACAACCTGATGTTCCGGCCCGAGGAGATCGCCGACAACCTGCGCGAGCACGGCTCGTTCATCCCGGGCATCCGCCCCGGCGCGAAGACGGCCGCGTACCTGAAGGGGATCCTCACGCGCATCACCCTGGCCGGAGCCGTGTTCCTGGCCTTCCTGGCGGTGCTGCCGAACTTCATCACGGGCAACATCCCCGGCCTCTCCGGGCGCCTGGCCTACTTCCTCGGCGGCACCTCCGTGCTGATCGTCGTGGGAGTGGCCATGGACCTGGTGGATCGCCTCAACGCGATGCTGGTGATGCGCAACTACGAGGGCTTCGTGAAGGGCAAGGGCACCGGCGGCGCCGGTGGTCTCGCCGGCGGAGCCGGCTGGGCTCGGAAAGGCTGATGGCGCTCGTGGTCGTCCTCCTCGGCGCCCCCGGAGCGGGCAAGGGCACCCAGGCCGCGCGCCTGAGCCAGGCCCGTGCGCTGCCGCACGTGTCCACCGGCGATCTCCTGCGCGATCACGTCAAGCGCGGTACCCCCCTCGGTGCCCAGGCCAAGGGCTTCATGGACAAGGGCGAGTACGTTCCGGACGTGCTCGTGCTCGACATGCTGTCCGAGCGCGTGACCGCGCCCGACTGCCGCGAAGGCTACGTGCTGGACGGCTTCCCGCGCACCGAGGTGCAGGCGCGCGCGCTCGAACAGCGCCTCGGCAGCCAGGACCAGATGGTGGTGGTCGACCTGGAGGTCTCGGACGAGAGCATCATCGAGCGCGCCGCCGGGCGCCTGTCCTGCAAGCAGTGCGGGCGCGTGTACCACCGCAAGAATGCGCCCCCCAAGGCCTCGGGCGTGTGCGACGCCTGCGGCGGCGAGCTCTACCAGCGCAGCGACGACGCCGCACCCGTGGTGCGCGAGCGCTTGCGCGTCTACCGCGAGAAGACCACGCCGCTGGTGCGCTTCTATCGGGAGCGTGGCCTGTTGAGCGCGCTGGACGGCGAGCAGGCCGCGGATGTCGTCTTCGCCCGCCTGGACGGCCTGGTACCCCGCAAGTCGGGGCGCTGACCATGGCCAAGGAAGAACCCATCACCGTGGAAGCGATCGTGACGGAAGCCCTTCCGAACGCGCGTTTTCGCGCCAAGCTCGAGTCCGGGCACCAGATCCTGGCGCACGTCAGCGGCAAGATGCGCATGCACTACATCCGCATCCTGCCCGGCGACAAGATCACCGTCGAGATGTCCCCCTACGACCTGTCCAAGGGCCGCATCGTCTATCGCGGCGAGCGGAGGAAGTAACGAGCGATGAAGGTTCGCAGCAGTGTTCGTCGCATCTGCATGCAGTGCAAGATCGTCAAGCGTCGCGGTGTCGTGCGCGTGATCTGCAAGGCCGACCCGACCCACAAGCAACGCCAAGGAAAGTGAGCCCATGCCCCGCGTCATCGGTGTCGACATCCCCAACAACAAGCGCCTCGAGATCGCGCTCACCTACGTCTTCGGCGTGGGCCGGCCCACGGCCCAGCGGGTCTGCGACGAGCTGGCGCTCGAGCGCGGCATGAAGGCCGGCGACTTGACCGAGGAGCAGGCGACCCTGATCGCCAACCACCTGCAGCGCAACTATGCCGTGGAGGGCACGCTGCGCCGGGCGATCTCGGGCAACATCAGCCGCCTGCGCGACATCGGCTGCTACCGCGGCACCCGGCACCGTCGCGGGCTGCCGGTGCGCGGACAGCGCACGCGGACCAACGCGCGTACGCGCAAGGGACCGAAGAAGACCGTGGCCGGCAAGAAGTCCGTCAAGGGGATGAAGTAGGCGAGGCGCCTCTAGATCATGGGAAAGGCAATCAAGAAGAAGGCCAAGCGGAGCGTCGCGCGTGGGATCGTCCACGTGAAGGCGACCTTCAACAACACGCACGTGACCATCACCACCGCCAATGGAGAGACGATCTCCTGGGGCGCGGCCGGCACGGTGGGCTTCAAGGGCACGCGCAAGAGCACGCCCTACGCGGCCCAGCGCGCCGCGGAGCACGCCGCCACGGCGGCCATGCGCCACGGGCTGCGCGAGGTCGACGTGCTGGTCAAGGGCGTCGGCTCGGGCCGCGAATCGGCCGTGCGGGCCCTGGCCAACGCCGGGCTGCGCGTGATCTCCATCCAGGACGTGACGCCGCTGGCGCACAACGGCTGTCGGGCTCGCAAGCGTCGCCGCGTGTAGGCGAGAGGAACCAAACATGGCGCGATATGTAGACAACAAGTGCAAGCTGTGCCGGCGCGAGGGCATGAAGCTCTTCCTCAAGGGCCAGCGCTGCTTCACGGACAAGTGTGCGCTCTCCCGACGCGACTACCCGCCCGGCGTGCACGCCCAGCGACGCTCGAAGGTTTCCGACTACGGCCTGCACCACCGTGAGAAGCAGAAGCTGAAGCGCATCTACGGCATCCTCGAGCGGCAGTTCCGCTGCTACATCAAGGAGGCCGAGCGCACTCCCGGCAACACGGGCGTGACCCTGCTGGCCCTGCTCGAGCGCCGACTCGACAACGTCGTGCTCGCCAGTGGCTTCGCGCTCTCGCGCAACCACGCGCGCCAGATGATCAACCACGGCCACTTCAAGGTGAACAAGCGCCGCGTGGACGTGGCCAGCTTCACCGTGCGCCCGGGCGACAGGGTTTCGGTGCGCGAGAACCCGAAGACGCGCAAGATGGTGTCGGAGGCCGTGGAAGTGAACAAGTCGCAGGTCGTGCCCGACTGGCTGTCGGTCAAGGGCGAGGTGCTCGAGACGGAGGTCATGGCCATGCCGCGCCGCGACCACGTCCCGCACCCGATCCAGGAACAACTGATCATCGAGCTGACCTCGAAGTAGGCAGGAACAGGGAGCAACCACATGCGGATTCGTTGGCGCAATTTCGAGCTGCCCAGCCGGGTCACCCCGGACCAGGAGACGCTCACCCCGGAGTACGGTCGCTTCATCGTCGAGCCCTTCGAACGCGGCTTCGGCCACACGATCGGCAACGGTCTGCGGCGCGTGCTGCTGTCCTCGATCGAGGGGACGGCCGTCACCGCCGTGCGCATCGAGGGGGCGGACCACGAGTTCGCCTCGCTCGAGGGCGTGTACGAGGACGTGACCGACATCATCCTGGCCATCAAGCGGCTACGGATACGCCACCATGGCACCGACCGCGTCACGTGCCACATCAAGAAGAAGGGCAAGGGGCCGGTGACGGGTGCGGACGTCCAGTGTCCCGGTGACACCCAGGTCGTGAACACCGACCTGGTGATCGCCAACCTCACGCTGGATCGCGCGCTCAACATCGAGCTCGAGATCTCCAAGGGTCGCGGCTACGTCCCGGCCGACGAGAACCGTTCGGAGTGGCACCAGGTCGGGACCATGCCGATCGATGCGATCTACTCGCCCGTGCACCGCGTGCGCTATGCGGTCGAGGCGACGCGCGTCGGCAAGTTCACGAACTACGATCGTCTGGTGCTCGAGATCTGGACCGACGGCACGATCTCGCCGCAGCTCGCCCTGGTCGAGTCGGCCAAGATCTACCGCAAGCACCTGAACCCGTTCGTCCTGTTCGACCCGAGCCTGGGTACGACGCCCGTGGCAGGCGACCCGGGGCGTTCCGAGTTCAACCAGAAGAATCGTCAGACCGACGAGCTCAAGAAGCAGCTCGACCGGCCGATCGCGGACCTCGAGCTGTCCGTGCGCGCGCGCAACTGCCTCGACAGCGCCAACCTCCAGACCCTCCGGGACCTCGTGACCCTGAGCGAGAACGAGGTCATGAAGCTGAAGAACCTCGGCAAGACCAGCCTGACCGAGATCAAGAACCGGCTCACCGAGCGCGGACTCTCGCTCGGCATGACCGTCACCCAATAGGACCGCCCAGCAGCGTCGGAGCAGCACCCCATGCGGCATCGTAAAGCAGGCAAGAAACTCGGCCGCACCAGCAGCCACCGCGCCGCCATGGCGCGCAACATGGCCGTCTCGCTGATCGAGCACGAGCGCATTGTGACCACCTTGCCCAAGGCCAAGAACGTCAAGCCGTTCGTGGAGAAGCTGGTCACGCTGAGCAAGCTGCCGAGCATGCACCACCGCCGCCAGGTGTTCGCCCAGGTGCGCAGCAAGGCGGCCACCACCAAGCTCTTCTCGGTGCTGGGGCCGCGCTTCCAGGCGCGCAAGGGCGGCTACTGCCGCATCCTCAAGCTCTCCAAGAACCGTCTGGGCGACAACGGCGAGCGCGCCATCCTCGAGTTCGTCGAGCGCACGCCCAAGGAAGAGGCCGCAGCGGCCGAGTGAGTCGGAGTGAGCCGTCGGGGCCGCCGAGCCCGACGAGCCCCGCGGGAATCCTCCCCCGGGGCTGGTCGTGTCCGCAGGGCGCCCGCCCGACTCAGATGCGCGCCAGCTTGGTACGGCCGGAGCCGAGGATGCCCTCGATGCCCTTGGCGAGCTCGGTGCTGATGCGCACGTTGTGACGCTCGCTGGAGCGCACGCGACGCAGGCGCCCGTCGGCGCCCTCGACCTCGAAGAACAGGCGGCTCGAGCCTCGGTGCGAACCCACCAGCGCCGAGAGCTGCGGCAGGATCACGTCGTCCTGCGGCGCCAGCCGGATCACCAGCCCGCCCTTGAAGGCCTGCAGCGCGTCCTCCAGCAAGAGCACCGCGTCGAGCAGGATCCCGACCGAGGCGCCTGCGTCCTCGCCGCTGCGCTCCTCCAGCTTGCCGCGACAGATCACCACGGAGTCCTCGACCATCAGGCTCTTGTACTGCTCGTAGGTGCGCGGGAAGCAGGTCACGTTCACACCGCCCTGCAGGTCCTCGAGCCGGAAGCGCGCCATCTTCTTGCCCGCCTTGGTGGTCGCTTCCTTGAGCGCCACGATCAGACCGCCCAGCGTCACCTCGCTGCCGCCGGGCAGGTTCTGCAGGTCGCGCGTGTTCGTGCTGGAGAGCAAGGCGAACAACCCGGCACGGTCCTCGAGCGGGTGGCCGGACAGGTAGAAGCCCAGCACCTCGTACTCGGCCTTGAGCGTGTCGGCGCGTGCGAAGGCGCGCGCGGGGTCGATGCCGCCGGCGGCTCCCGGTGCGCCTTCCTCGGCCGCACCGAAGAGCGAGCCCTGGCCCGCCTTCTTGTCGTTGGCCGCGCGCACGCCCTCGGCCAGGGCCAGCTCGAGGGCCGCCAGCACCGCACCGCGGTCGTGGCCGAGGGAGTCGAACGAGCCGGCCTTGATGAGGGCCTCCCAGGTCAGCTTGGTGACGATGGCCGGGTCCGCCTCGGCGCACAGGGCGTGCAGGCTGGGCGCGGCGCCCCGCGCCGCTAGCCGCGTGCGCGCGGCCACGACGCCCTCGATGGCCTTCTGGCCGGTGCCCTTGATGGCCCCGAAGCCGAAGCGCAGGGCACCGTCCTCCGGCAGGAATTCCCACTGCGAACGCGCCACGTCCGGCGGCAGCACGCGGATGCCGGCCTGGCGCGCGTCGTCCGCGAACTCCTTGATCTTGTCGGAGCTCTGCATCTCGCACGACAGGTTCGCGGCCAGGAACTCGATGCGGTGGTGGGCCTTCAGGTAGGCCGTCTGCCAGGTGATGAGCGCGTAGGCGGTCGAGTGCGACTTGTTGAAGCCGTAGCCGCCGAACTTGACGATGCTCTCCCAGATCTCGCGCGCGGCGAACTCGGCGCAGCCGTTCGCGACCGCGCCGGCCACGAACTGCGCCGAGTACTTGTTCATGATCTCGGGCTGCTTCTTGCCCATGGCCTTGCGCAGGTTGTCGGCCTCGTTGAGCGAGAAGTTCCCCAGCGCGTTGGAGATGAGCATCACCTGTTCCTGGTAGACGATGCAGCCGTAGGTGTCGCGCAGGATCGGCTCGAGCGAGGCGTGCACGTACTCGATCTTCTCGAGCCCGTGCTTGCGGCGCATGAACATGTCCGCCATGCCCGACTCCAGCGGGCCGGGACGGTAGAGCGCCAGGGCCGCGATCAGGTCCTCGAAGCAGTCGGGCTTGAGGCGTGCGAGCAGCTTGCGCATGCCCTCGGATTCGAGCTGGAACACCCCCAGCGTCTCGCCGCGGTTGAGCAGCGCGAAAGTGGGCTGGTCGTCCAGCGGCAGGCGATCGAGATCGGGCGGGACGGTGCCGGAGCGCTCCAGCAGGGTGCGCGTCATCTCCAGGATCGTCAGGGTGCGCAGGCCCAGGTAGTCCATCTTCAAGAGCCCGAGGTCCTCGAGCTGCTTGGCGGGCCACTGGGTGACGACGTCCTGCTTGTTGGTGCACAGCGGCACGTACTCGACGATCGGGCGGTCGGCGATGACCACTCCGGCGGCGTGGGTCGAGATGTGGCGCGCCAGTCCGTCGAGCTTGATCGAGAAATCGAACAGCTCGCGGTAACGCTCCTCCTTGCGCGCGCCGGCGAGCTCGGGATCGTCCTCGACCGCCTCCGCGAGCGGCGGCGCGGTCGGCCCCTGGGGCACCATCTTGGCGAGCTTGTCGATCTCCGACAGCGGCAGATCGAGCGTGCGCCCGACGTCGCGGATCACCGAGCGCGCCGAGAGCGTGGCGAAGGTCCCGATCTGGCTGACGCGCTCGGCCCCGTAGCGCTCGCGCGTGTACTGCAATACGCGCTCGCGGCCCTCCTTGCAGAAGTCGATGTCGATGTCCGGCATCGAGATGCGCGCGCTGTTCAGGAAGCGCTCGAACAGCAGGTCGTAGCGCAGCGGATCGACGCGCGTGATGTCCAGCACGAAGGCCACGATCGAGCCGGCCGCCGAGCCGCGCCCGGGGCCGACCGGGATGCCGTGCTCGCGCGCCCAGCGGATCAGGTCCCACACGATCAGGAAGTACGAGACGAAGCCCATCTCGCGGATGACGCGCTTCTCGTACTCCAGGCGCTCGCGCGCCTGGGCGTGACCCGGACCGTAGCGCAGCAGCAGACCCTCGTCGCACAGACGGTCGAACAACGCCTCGGGCGCGCCGCCGTCGGCGGGCGTGAACAGCGGCAGGTGATAGGTGCCGAACTCGATGTCGAGCGCCACGCGCTCGGCCACGTCCATGCTGGCCGTCAGCGCGCCGGGCAGGTCACGGAACTCGTGCGCCATCTCGGCCCGCGTGCGGAAGAAGAGCGTCTGCGTGTCCATGCGGAAACGCTTCTGGTCCGCGCGCTTCGCGCCCGTGTTGATGCACAGCAGCACGTCCTGCGTGTGGCAGTCCTCGGCGCGCAGGTAGTGGATGTCGTTGGTGGCGACCAGTGGGATGCCCGTGCGGCCCGAGATGTCCACCAGGGCCTCGTTCAGCCGCGCCTGCACCTCGATCCCGTTGCGCTGCAGCTCGAGCCAGAAGTTCTCGGGGCCGAACAGGTCGCGCAGCTCGACCGCGGCGCGTTCGGCCTGGGGCAGCTTGCCGGCCTGCACCAGGTCGCTGATCTCGCCCGAGAGACAGCCCGAGAGACAGGAGAGGCCGGTGGCGTGGCGCGCCAGCGTCTCCTTGTCGATGCGCGGTCGGAAGTGGAAGCCCTCGAGGTAGGCGGCCGTCGCCAGCTTGAGCAGGTTCTGGTAGCCGGCCCGGTCGCGCGCCAGCAGCGTGAGGTGGTTGTAGGGATTCTGGGTCTTGTGGTGCGGCTTCTTGTGGGTGTCGCGCGCGATGTAGATCTCGCACCCGACGATGGGCTTGATCCCGGCCTTCTTGGCCTTCTGGTAGAACTCGACCGCCCCGAACAGGTTGCCGTGGTCGGTGAGCGCGAGCGCGCGCTGGCCGTCCGCCTTGGCGGCCTGCACCAGGTCGTCGAGGCGATTGGCCCCGTCGAGCAGGCTGTACTCGCTGTGGACGTGGAGGTGGGCGAAATCCGGGGTGCTCATGACGAAGGTGCGGCCCGACCGTCCGGAACCGTGCGCCGGATCAGCGCAGCAGACTGACGAGCAGCGCCATCTGGGTCGGCAGGCGGTTGGCTGCTTGTTCGTACAGGAGGCTGCGCGGGCCGTCGAGGACCTCGTCGGTGACCTCGACGTTGCGACGCACGGGCATGGCGTGCATCAGGCGCGCGTCCTGGCCCAGGGCGAGCAGCTTCTCGTCGATGCGCCAGGCGGTGTGGCGCGAGCGCTGGCTGGCCGTGAGCGTGGGGTTGCCGTAGGTCTCGAGCGACTGCCACGAGCGCGCGTAGACCACGCGCGCGCCGCGCACGGCTTGTTCCAGCGAGAGGTCGCGCTGCAGGGAGCCGCCCGCGCGCCGCGCGAGCTCTTCGGCCTCCGACAGCACGCCACCGTCCAGCTCGAATCCGGGCGGATGCGCCAGGCGCACGTTCATCCCCGCGCGCAGGGCGGCGTGCAACAGCGAGTGCACGGCCGAGGGCGAGGCCGGAGTGGGGGAGTGGACCCAGGTGATCGCCAGCTCCTTGCCCCGCGGGTCGCCCAGGGTCTCCTTGAGCGTCAGGATGTCCGCCAGGGACTGCAGCGGGTGCCACAGCGAGCTCTCCATGTTCATCACCGGCACGGAGGCGTACTTGGCCCAGGCGCGGATGCGCTCGTCGCGTCGGTCGACCTCCCAGGAGCTGCCCAGCGGGGCGGGCCGGATGGCCAGGGCGTGCACGTAGCGCGACAGCACCGCGGCGGCGTCCTTGATGTGCTCCGGCGCGCGCCCGTCCATCACGCTGCCCTCACGCTCCTCGAGCTCCCAGAAGTCGCTCATGGCGGTCAGGTTGACCACGCTGCCCCCGAGCTGCAGCACGGCCGTCTCCAGCGAGGCCCGCGTGCGCAGCGAGCCGCGGAAGAAGAGCATGCCCACGGTCTTGCCCGACAGCTCGCCCCGCCCCGCGCGTCGCTTCAGGCGCGCCGAGAACTCGAGGACCTCCTCCAGGACACCGTCGTCGAGGTCGGACAGGCTGATCAGGTGTCGAGGCGCGCGCGTCATGGGAGGGGTAGTGTTCCGACCCGGGCGCAGCCAGGCAACATCGGAGGCCCGTTCAGCCCCGTCGGCGCGCACGCGCGAGGCCCGTCCGGCGGCGAGCGCAGCGCACGCCGCGGCCCGCCACGGGGACGCCCTGCGCTTGACACGCCGCCTCGGGGGCCGCTAGAACCTCTGCCCCTCCGTGCACCCATAGCTCAATTGGATAGAGCATCTGACTACGGATCAGAAGGCTGGTGGTTCGAGTCCACCTGGGTGTACCACCTCCTCCCGCGCGGTACGCGCGCGGGGCCGCGCGGCGGCGAGCCCGACGCCGGTCCGAAGCTTTGAAAACATGAAGTAGAGCGTTGGTCCCCAGTTCCGAACGAGCGGAGACGCGCCCACCGGACGAGCGCTTCATGGCGCTGGCCCTGGAGGAGGCGCGCGCGGCCGGTACGCGCGAGGAAGTCCCGATCGGGGCCGTGGTCGTGTGCGGAGACGAGGTCCTGGCTCGCGCCGGGAACCGCGTGCGCGGCGATTGCGATCCCTCGGCGCATGCCGAGCTCCTCGCGCTGCGCGCCGCCGCCCGTGTGCTGGGCCTGGTACGCCTGGTCGATTGCGTCCTGTATTCGACCGTAGAGCCTTGCTTCATGTGCGCGGGCGCCCTGGTCCATGCCCGTCTCCGTCGGGTGGTGTTTGCCGTGCGCGATCCCAAGTTCGGAGGTTGCGTGTCCCTGGGCCGCGTCCTCGATCATCCGCAGGCGAATCACCGCCTCGCGTTCGACGAGGGCGTCCTGGCCGGGGAGTCGCGCGAGCTCCTGCAGGAGTTCTTCCGTGCGCGGCGGGGAGACACGGGATGAGGCCGGCCCCGGCCTCGTCTCGTCGAGTGCGTTGCCCAGCGCGGAGAGGTGGCAGAGCGGCTGAACGCGCTGGTTTCGAAAACCAGTATGCCCTTCGGGGTATCGGGGGTTCGAATCCCCCCCTCTCCGCCATTCTTCGCCGGGTAGCCGCCCGGGACCGACGCTCGCCGAGAAATCGACGCCCCACGCCGCGCGCGTGGGACGTCCGGGGAGAGGTGTCCGAGCGGCTGAAGGAGCACGCTTGGAAAGCGTGTGTGCCTCAAAAGGGTACCGTGGGTTCGAATCCCACCCTCTCCGCCACCCCTTCCGAGCGCGAGCGCGGCAGCGGGCTCGGTCCGGCGCAGTGGAACCTCTTCGAACCGGGTCAGGCCGGGAACGGAGCAGCCCTAAGATCACGGTTCCAGGTGCGTTCGGCCCGAGCCCACTGGCGCGCTCGCGCACTCCCGCTCGCGTCGGCGACGGGCCTCGGCCGCGCGGCTTCCGCTACAGTATGGAGGCGATGTCCGCCTACCTCGTCCTGGCCCGCAAGTACCGGCCGAAGACCTTCGGCGAGGTGATCGGCCAGGAGGTGGTGACCGAGGTCCTGCGCGGGGCGTTGACCGGCGCTCACCTCGGACACGCCTACCTCTTCTCCGGACCGCGCGGCACGGGCAAGACCACCCTGGCGCGCATCTTCGCGCGCTGCCTGAACTGCGAGAAGGGCCCGACGCCCGACCCGTGCGGCACGTGCGAGCGTTGCCAGGCGTTCGAGGCCGGGACGGAGCTCGACATCGTCGAGCTCGACGCCGCCTCGCACACGGGCGTGGACAACATCCGCGAGCTGCGCGACGAGGTGGCCTACGCGCCCATGCGCGCGCGCTACAAGGTGTACATCGTGGACGAGGTCCACATGCTCTCGAAGCCGGCCTTCAACGCGCTCTTGAAGACCCTCGAGGAGCCGCCGCCGCACGTCGTCTTCCTGTTCGCCACGACGGACCCCCACAAGGTGCTCGACACGGTCCTGTCGCGCTGTCAGATCCTGCGCCTGGCTCCGCTGGCGGAGGAGCGCATCGTCGCGCGCCTCACGCAGGTGTTCCAGGCCGAGGGTGTGCGCGCCGAGGCCGGGGTGACCGACGAGCTGGCGCGTCGCGCGCGCGGAGGCATGCGCGACGCGCTCTCGCAGGCCGACAAGCTGCTGGCCTTCGCCGGCAACGAGCCCACCCTCGCGGACCTCCAGCGCCTGGGTGGCGAGGCCGGTCACGAGGATCTCGAGGCCTTGTTGGCCCTGGTGGAGGCCGGCGAACGCCCGGCCCTGTTCGCCAAGCTGCAGGCCTTCGAGGGCGACGAAGAGGCCGTGCTCGAGGGCCTGCTGGAGCAGGTGCGGGCCGCGGCCCTCCTGGCCTGGTGCGGCGAGGGCACGCCGCTGCTCACGCTGGCCGAGCGCGAGCGCACGCGCGCGGTCGAGCGCGGCCGGCGTCTGGGCGCCGAACGGCTCGAGCTGTGGATGCACGAACTGCTGCGTGCGCGCGAGCGCATGCGTCTCCTGGCCGGCCAGGAGCGCATCGTGCTGGAGCTGTGCCTGCTGGACCTCGCGCGCGCCGAGCACACCCTGCCGCTGGCGGCGCTCCTGCAGCGCCTCGAGGTGCTGGAGCAGACCCTGACGGGAGGGCCGGGAGCGCGCCCGGCCGCCGTCAGCCCGGCGCACGCGTCGCCGGCCGGACGTGCGGGCGCCGAGCCCGCCGTCGGCTCCGCGCCGGTGCTGCCCGTCGCCACGAAGGCGCCCGCCGCCAGCCCCGCGAGTGCCGCGCGCCTGCCGGCGGTGCGCGCCCCGGAGGCGCGCACCCCCGCCAGCGCCAGCTGGGAGGGCTTCCTGGCCGAGCTGGGGCGGGGACGCGCGGCGCTGGCGGCGCTCTTCGCCCGCCACGGGGCGGGTATCCTCGAGGCCACGGCCGATGGGCACCTGCGCCTGCGCCTGGCGGGGCTCGCGCCCGAGGAGACGCGACTGGTGAACGACAAGCGCAACCAGCGCGCGTGCGAGGAGGCCTATTCCCGGGCGTTCGGGCGTCCGTTCGCGCTGGAACTCGTGCTCTCCGGCGCCACGCCGCGCGTGGCCGTGCCGCGCACCGCGGCCAGCGGGGACGAGCTGACCCGGCGCGTGGCGGACGATTACGAGGGCACCGTGGAGGAGATCGGATGAGCGGCCTGGGTGAGATGGGCAACCTGCTGAAGCAGGCGCAGGAGATGCAGCGTCAGCTCGATGCCGTGCGGGCCGAGCTGCGCACGCGCTCGGTCGAGGGCCTGGCGGCCGGCGGCCTGGTGCGCGTGATCCTCAGCGCGGATCGCCACGAAGTGCGCGGCGTGCAGCTGGCGCCCGGCGCACCAGCCGACCCGCGCGCCCTCGAGGAGGCCGTGGCCAGCGCCGTGCGCGATGCCCTGAAGCGCGCGGCCGAGGCCGAACGCGAGGCCATCGGCCGCATCACCGGCGGCATGAACCTGCCGGGTCTGCTCTGATCCCGGCGCTCGGCAGGACAGCGCGATGGCCTACCCCAAACCGCTGGCGCGCCTGATCGCCGCCTTCGAGCGCTTCCCGGGCGTGGGGCGGCGCTCGGCCGAGCGCATGGCCTTCCACGTGCTGCGCGACCCGGAAGCGCTGGAGCTGGCGGCTGCGCTGCGGGATGCCTCGGCGAACACGCGCCGCTGCGGCCTGTGTCACAACGTGACCGAGCAGGATCCGTGCGGGCTGTGCGCCGACCCCGCGCGCGACCCGACCCAGCTGCTGGTGGTCGAGGAACCGCGCGACGTCGAGGCCGTCGAGCGTTCGGAGGTCTACCGCGGGCGCTATCACGTCCTGCTGGGGGCCTACAACCCGGCCGAAGGCACCGAGGAGCGCCACCTGACCGTGGCCGCGCTGGTGAAACGCCTGGCCCAGGGCACGGTGCGCGAGGTGATCCTGGCGACCGATCCGGACGCCGAGGGCGAGGCCACCGCGGCGGTCGTGCTGGCGGCCCTCGATCGAGCCGGCCTGGCGCTGCGGGTGACGCGCCTCGCGCGCGGCGTCCCGGCCGGTTCGGCCCTCGAGTACCTGCACAAGGGCGTGATCCAGGACGCACTCTCCGGCCGCGTGGCGCTGCGCGAGCCCCGAGCCTGAGGCGCCTTCCCTCGTGCGCAACGTCCGCGTCCTCTTGGCCTACGATGGCGCGCGCTTCTTCGGATGGCAGCGCCAGGAGGGCTTCGCGAGCGTGCAGGAGGCGCTGGAGGAAGCGCTGCTCGGGCTGTGCGGACAGCGCGCGGTGGTGTTCGGGGCGGGCCGCACCGACACCGGCGTGCACGCGCTGGGGCAGGTCGCCAACTTCCACCTCGAGACCAGGCTGGCGGACGAGCGCCTGCTGTTCGCGCTCAATGCCCACGTGCCGGAGGGCTTGGTCGTGCGCGCGCTCGAGACCTGCGCCGACGCCTTCCACGCCCAGAAGGACGCGTGCGGCAAGCGCTATGTCTACCTCGTGCGTACCGAGACCTTTCCGCTGCCGTTCGCGCGCGCCCACTGGCACTGGGTGAGCGATCCGCTCGACCTCGCCGCGATGCGCGCCGCGGCGCGCCACTTCGTGGGCCGCCACGACTTCGGCGCGCTCGCCAGCGCGGGCTCGCCCCGGAAATCGAACGTGCGCCGCATCCGCTCGCTGCACCTGCGCGCGCGCCGGGCCGGCTTCGCGTTGGCGGTGGAAGGGGACGGGTTCCTCTACAACATGGTGCGCACGCTGGCCGGCACCCTGCTCGAGGTCGGGCGCGGGAAACGCGCGCCCGAGAGCATCCCCGCGCTGCTTGCGTCCCGGGACCGCCGGCTGGCCGGCCCGACCGCTCCGCCGGCGGGCCTGTACCTCGCGCGCGTCTTGTATCGCGAGGCCTGCTTCACGCGGATGCCGCGTGGACCCCGCGGGCGGCCGGGGTTCTTCCAGGGCTAGCGCGGCCGTACGAACG
Source organism: uncultured Planctomycetaceae bacterium (assembly GCA_964631945.1). Taxonomy (GTDB): domain Bacteria; phylum Planctomycetota; class UBA1135; order UBA1135; genus JABFRZ01. The sequence continues at coordinate 86,978 of CAZWAY010000007.1, read as the reverse complement.
AGCCTGCGCGGTCCGGCGCGGGTTCGGCTACACTTGCTCGCGTGCACGTCCTCGTGCGCGTCCTCCTCCCGCTGCGACCATGCCGACCGAGGCCAAGGAATACTGGAAGCTCTTCAAGCCGGCCGCGTGCAGCCTCCGGCTGGCCGGTTCGACGCGCGAGGAAGTGTTCCAGGAGCTGGTGGAGAACTTCGTCAAGGCGAAGAGCCTGGACGAAGGGCTTCGCGCGGCCGCGTTGCGCGCCCTGATCGAGCGCGAACAAATCGCCTCGACCGGGGTCGGGCAGCAGGTCGCGATCCCGCACGTCAAGCTTTCCGGGCTGGACGAGGCGATCTTCAGCCTCTCGCTCCATCCCTCCGGCATCGAGTGGGACTCCCTCGATGGTGCGCCCGTGCAGATCGTCTTCGCGGTGCTGCGCCCGGAGCACCTGCGGGCGCGCTACGATCCCGAGCGCCATCTCGACGTCATGCGCTGGATCTCGCAGCTCGGCCGGGACGCGGATTTTAGGCGCTTCACCGCGGGCGTGAGCACCAAGAAGGGTCTCGTGGATCTGCTGCGCGAGATGTCGGGATAGCGCCGCCACTCGCGCTCACCTGGTGACCCTCTTGCCTTCGTCCCTGGAAGCGCGCTGCACCGTCCGCGTGCTCAACGCCCAGGGGTTGCACGCCCGACCCTGCCACGCGATCGCCTCGCGCGCGCTCTCGTACCAGAGCGAGCTGCGTGTCGTGGCGCGCGGGCGCGAGATCAACGGCAAGAGCATCCTCGAGCTGATGACGCTTTCCGCGGGGCCCGGGACCGAGCTCGAGCTCGTCGCGCGCGGGCCGGATGCCGAGGCCCTGCTGTGCGCCCTGCGCGCGGTCTTCGAGGGCTGTTTCGGCGAGGACCGCGAGCCCGGCCGCTAGCCGTGCAGGCCGCTCCCGTCGCCTGGGTGGAAGGCCTTTCCGAGCGCGGCTCGGCCGGTCCACCGGGGCGAGCGTTCGCCGGCTCCCGGACCGGTGGCCTGTAGGCGTTTCGCGGACGAGGGCTGGAAAGCGGCACGAGACCCTCCAGCTCCCTCCGGGCCCGAACCGAAAGGCGTTTCCGCGACCGAGCTCCGTCCTCCGGATGAGAGCGTGCGGGCGCTCCCCCACGTGAACGGAAAGCCAACCCAGAGGTGACGGTGTTCCGGAGAGCAAAGAGTGTCGTCGGACTCGACCTGGGCCACCAGGTCGTGAAGGCCGTCGAGATTTCCATGGAGGGTCCCGAGCCGGTGATCACCGGTTTCGCCCGGGCCGAGGTCGCGAGCGGTACGGATCGCGCCGAGGCCATCTCCAAGGTCTTCCAGGTCGGCAAGTTCCGCAGCAAGAGCGTGGTGACCGCCGTGTCCGGCCAGGCCGTCGTGGTGCGCTACATCACGATGATGCAGATGACCGACCCGGAACTGCGCCAGGCCATCCGCTTCGAATCGGACAAGTACCTGCCGTTCGAGTCGGACGAGGTGCAGATCGACTGCCAGCGCCTGGTGCGCAAGCCGCATGCACCGGCCGAGGGTGGGACTGCGGCCCAGGACCAGATGAGCGTCGTGATCGCGGCCTGCAAGAAGTCGGCGATCGAGGAACGCATCAAGGAGATCACGAGCAACGGCCTCAGCCCGCTGGCCGTGGACGTGGACGTGTTCGCCCTGGCCAATGCCTGGGAGCTGTGCGGCCTTTCGGAGGTCGCCGGAGAAGGTGGGCAGGAGCGTGCCATCGCACTGGTGGACGTCGGCGCCTCGGTCACCTCCATCAACGTCCTGTGCGGCGGGGAGACCTGCTTCAGCCGCGAGATCGGGATCGGCGGCCAGGACATGAGCCAGGCCATCGCCCGCCGACTCGGGATCGAGAACACCGAGGCCGAGGCGCTCAAGCGCGATCCCCAGGGACGCGAGGCCGAGATCAGTCGTGCGCTCACGCCCGTCCTCGAGGACATGGTCAGCGAGCTCACGCTGTCGCTCGATTACGTCGAGAACCGCGAGGGCTTGCGGGTCGAGGAGATCCTGCTGTCGGGCGGCGGCGTGCTGGCCCCGGGCACGGTCTCGTTCCTCGAGCAAGCCACCGGACGCACGGCCCGCACCTGGAATCCCCTCGAGGGCCTGCGGGTGGCCGAGAGTCGCGTGAACGTACAAGAGATGGAGGCCTGCGCGTCGTCCCTGGCGGTCGCGATCGGGCTGGCTTCGAGGGTGTGCGCACAATGATCCTCATCAACCTGCTCCCCGACGAGCACCGCCAGAAACGGCGCACGCCCGTCAAGCTCCTGCTGGCCGTCTCGGCCGCCGTCGCCGTCAAAGGTTCGCTGGCGGCCTACTGGGCCTGGACGGCCTTCGGCGTCGCGGCCGAGGTGAAGTCCGAGCTCGGCGTGCTGCAGGACCAGAAGGCCGGACTGGATCCCCAGGTGGCCTACCACCGCGACCTGGAGAAGGAGTCGCAGCTCTTCACCGCGCGCGAGGAGATGCTCAAGAAGATCACGGCCAACCGCATCTCCTGGACGCGCAAGATCGACGAACTGATCGACGTCGTCAACCTGGGCGGCGACGGCGAGAAGTACCTGGTGTGGCTGGACGACCTCACGGTCGACCAGAAGGAGAACACCCGCTCGAAGACCTTCGGAAGCCTGAAGGCCTCGGGCCACTCCGGTTCCACCAATCCGTCGCACGTCGCGAACTTCCTGGACGACCTGGAGCGCTCGTCGTTCTGCGAGGACTTCAACAAGCCTGCGCCGCCCGAGGGCTCGAGCAGCATGAAGGACGAGGGCCTGATGCCCGCCACGGTCTGGAACTTCCCGCTCGAAGTGACCCTCAAGGCGCCTGAAGACCGCCAGCGCGGCCCTGACGGCAAGCTGCTGCCGCCCAAGCCCAAGCCCAAGGCCGAGAAGGCCAAGTCCGGAGGGAAGAAGAAGTGAACACCGAGAAGAAGAACCGGCTCATCTTCGCGGGTATCGGCCTCGGCCTGGCCGCGGGCCTGGGCACGCTGATCTACTACCAGCAGGAGGGCATCGAGAAGCGCCGCGTCGAGGTGGCCGCGCTCAAGGCCGACATCGAGGCGAGCCGCAAGCTCCTCCAGCAGACGCCCGAGCTCGTCAAGACGGTCATCATCCAGCGCGAGACCGACGGCATCATCAAGGAGATCCTGTCCGACGAGAAGGACATCACCGACCTGGTGCGGACGCTCAACAAGTTCAGCCAGGAGGCGGGCTTCAACTTCGCTTCGATCAAGGACGGCACGCGCACGAGCAAGAAGAGCAAGGAAGACTTCGAGCGCGTTTCCTACACGCTGGCGTTCGACGGCGACGTCTTCCAGGTCCTGGCCTTCCTCAACCGGATCGAGAGCCACAAGCGTTTCATGAACGTGACGGCCCTCAAGCTGCAGGCGGCCAACCGCAATGAATACAACAAGGAGAGCGCGCCGCGGCACCGCGTGACGCTCGATCTCGAGACCTACGTGTACGCCTCCACCGGCAACGCGGAGACGGTCAAGATCGACGGCTACGACAAGAAGAAGGAGCTCTTGATCAGCGAGATCTCCAAGCGTGGTTCGGAGTTGCGCGTGCCGTTCTACGACTACCGCGGTCAACGCGCGCGCCGCGACCCGTGGATCGATCCGCGCGTTCCCGTCGATGGCGGCCCGACCATGCCAATCGAGGAGCAGATCGCCCTGGTGGATGGCCTGGGCGAGAAGGCCGAGGAGATCCAGAAGATCTGGGCCGAGGCCAAGGGTGCCGAGAACCTGATCCAGACCATGAAGCTGCGCGCCGACCTGGAGCAGAAGCTGGCACTGATCGAGGAAGAGATCCGGCGCGTGGACGTGGGCGGCCTGCTCGTGTTCGTGCCCGCCCTGCGGCGCTTCGACAAGAACGTGGTCGAAGTCGTGGCCTCGGTACGCGAACAGATGAGCAAGGGCGAGGGTGGCGCCGGGCCATCGACCGCGCTCCTGCGCGAGACCTCGGAGGCCATGGAGCGCCACATCGACTCACAGGAGTACGAGCTCGCCCTGCAGGCCTACAACACGGTCGAGGCGCGCCTGGGTCTGGCCGACCAGGACCCGCTCAAGGAGCCGCTCGTGAAGAGCATCCGCGAGCTCAAGCACCTGGCCGACACGGTGCTCGCCTTCGAGAAGATCGAGCTCGACATCGACGGCGTGGCGCTCTACGAGCAGCGCCCGCCCGTGGCCCTGATCAACGGCCAGCCCTACTCCGAGGGCGAGATCCTCGGCGACGAGCTGATCGTCCACAACATTCGCCCGGACCAGATCGAGTTCGCCTACCGCGGACTGATCCTGGCGCGCGTGCTCGCGGCGCGCCCCTAGCCCGGCCGAGTCGACTTCCCCACGTCCTCATCCCCGCACGAACGATCCCCACGTTCCCCGTCCTTCGATCCCCATGAATACCGGCAAGCGCTTCCTTGGCGCGGCATTGGCGCTCTTCGGCGCCTTCTCCGCCGCGAATGCCCAGATGTCCATGCCCGACGCCCGCGTCTCCCTGCGGGTCGAGAGCCGCCAGCTGTCCGAGGTGGTCCAGTACCTCCGCGAGCAGTCCGGCTACAACCTGGTCGTGCTCGAGGGCGGCGAGACGCCGGTCTCGCTGGACATCGCCGACGTCTCGTGGCGCGATGCCCTCGACCTGGCCGCCGAGATGGCCGGCTGCACGGTGGAGGAACGCACCGCCGGAGTCCTGGTGGTGGTGCGCCCGCCGCGCGTGGACTTCGCCTTCGACAACGCGGACATCAAGCAGGTGATCGACACGATCGCCAAGCTCTCGGGCGCGAACATCGTCATCGCGCCGGAGGTACAGGGTACCCTGAGCCTGCGCCTCACCAACGTGCCCTGGCGCGACGCCCTGAACGTGGCCGTCAAGACCCTGGGCTTCGTGGTGGTCCAGGAACAACGCGGCATCCTGCGCGTGGTGGATCCGCTCAGCCTGCAGGCGCAGATGGAGTCGCACAGCTACCAGCTGCGCTATGCGCGACCGCCCTCCCGCTACCTGCCGGTGATCGACTCGGAGTTCGTGACGACGACCCAGAAGATCTCGGCTTCCGGTGGCGCCAGCGGCGGTCAGATCGACTACGAGCGCACCTTCCCGGTGCTGGCGGCCCTGACCAAGGCCAAGTCGCCGGGCGGGGAGATGGAGTACATGCCGCCGCCGCACAACATCCTGATCGTGCGCGACACGGCCCAGGTGCACGCCGAGATCAAGGACATCCTGGCGCTGCTCGACACCGAACCGGCGCAGGTGTACATCGACGTGAAGTTCGTCAGCACCGCCAATCGCGACCTGTTCAACCTCGGCGTCGACTACGGTGACCTGGGGCCGCAGATCTCCTACAGCGGCGGCCAGATCCCGATCACCTTCCCCTTCAACCTGGGGTCGGGCGGCTGGGAAGACCTGATCATCGCCGACGCGAGCGGCGAGGGGCCGTTCATCCCCGGCTCGCAACTCCCGGCCACGATCTTCGGGGCCATGTCCTTCACGCAGTGGTCCGGTGCGCTGCGCATGCTGCAGCGCGACACGACCACGGAGGTCATCCAGGCCCCCAAGCTCATCGTCCTGGACGGCAAGGAAGGCACGATCTTCGTCGGCGAGAGCATCCGCTACGCCCAGGCGAAGAGCGAGCAGGGTCAGGCCGGCGGCCTGCAGCTCTCGGTCGAAGAGGCCGACGGCTCGCCGGTCGAGACGGGCTTCCAGCTGCTCGTGCATCCCCACGTCATCCCCGGCTCGAGCAAGGTGGACATGCTGATCATCCCCAAGGAGACCAGTCTGACTGGCGTGGGGGATCCCTCGGTCGCGCCGCCGGGTTTCGACGTGTTCACGGTCGGTGCCTCGGGCCTCGAGGGCACGATCGCGCTGCCGCGTGAGCGTTCCTCGACCATCGTCTCGAACATCCTGCTCGAGAGCGGCCAGACCGCCATCCTGGGCGGCCTCTCGACCGACACGGACACGGAGACGATCTCCGAGGTGCCGTTCTTCTCCGACATCCCGCTGCTCGGCTGGTTCTTCCAGCACAAGGCGCGCACGCGCGACAAGCAGATGCTGTGGGTCTTCGTGACGCCCACCGTCGTGCGTTCGAGCTCCGACCAGCAGCGCCTGCTCGAGCGTGAAGTCCTGCGCCGGCAGGATGCCTATGGCGAGCGCCTGCAGCAGATCCTCTACGGCGACAACCCTGACATGTCGGGGCACGAGCTGATGCCGACCGAACCGGCCGGGGAGCCGATCTCCAAGGCTCAGGCCCCGGAGGCACCCGCCGCCGAGACCGAAGCCCCCGATGCCGGGCAGTGGGCGACCTTCGTCCAGACGCCCTCCGACCCCGCCGACCAGGCCGTCATCTCGAAGATCGAGGGTGACGTCGAGGGCGATCAGGAGCCGCGCTAGTCGGCGGCGTCCGCCCGGGGGGCGAGCTCGGCGGGCCCACTGGCCCAGTCCCGGCTCCCCCCGGCACTGACTCCCGAGTCAGCCGCCCGTTTTCCGCGGGTTGGGTTCGACTTGGGGGGCCCATTTGGCGAGCATGGGGGCCTCCCCCTCCACTCCCACGGCTTGGGGGTGAGAAGCGATGCGGGCGAGATTGTCTCGCCACGGGCTCGGGGATGACCAGAACTACGTCGAACACCAACGCCGGCGCGCCCTCGGACACTCCGAGGCGCTGCGACGGCGCACCCGCCGGATGGGCGCCGGCCTCCCAGCCGAGGTTGCTGGGCGCTGCCCGCGGGTACTTCCCAACTCGGAGTCTGCATGAGCGATACGCTCTCGGATCATCCCTCCTCGTTCCAGCCGAACGACGGAGAAGCGCCCCCTAGTCAACCGACATTCGATGCTCCCGAGGCCCCCTTGGGCCTGAACTCACCGACCGGTGAGAAGCGCCGCTCGCGCCGCGGGCGTCGCGGTGGTCGTCGCCGACGACGCAGTCGCGAAGACTCTCCCGTCCCCGCGGGGACGGACCGGCCGCCGGAAGACGCCCCTTTCGAGGGCGGTTCCTTCGAGGAAGACTCCGGAGGATCCGCGCCCGACTCGGGCCGTGAGGTTTCCTCCACCATCGGGTCGCAGGACCCCGATTCCCAGTCTCCACCCTCGCTGGTGCCTGGAGAGGATCAGGGTGGAGCCGGAGAGCGCCGCCGCCGCCGCGGCCGGCGTGGAGGCCGGCGCCGGCGTGGACGCGAGGCCGGCAACAACAGCGAGGCGCCCAGGAACGGCATCGCTGCCCCCGTCGAGCCGCTCGGCATCGACGAGGACGAACTGGGTCTCGAGCCCGAACTCGCGGCCAGCGGGGACGCCCCGCGCGCAGAGGGGCCGAGCGACGGGCAGAGACGCCGCAAGCGTGGCCGTCGCGGTGGCCGCCAGCGCAAGCACAAGCAGCCGGCGGGGGCCGTGTCGATCGAGGCCATCCCCGGGGACGACGACGAACTCCCGGAGCTGGAGGATCTCCCCGCGGATGCCGTGCTGGTCGGCGCACGGGCGGAGCGCCATTCCGTCCGGCCGCGCGCCGCCAAGTCTGCCGAGGAGGAGGACGAGGACGAGGATCTGGACGAGGCTCCGCGCCGCAGCGAGCCCCACAAGAAGCGCGTGATCCTGGTCAACGCGCGCGACTCGGAGGAAAAGCGCGTGGCCGTGGTGGAGGAGGGCCGCATCGTCGACCTCCAGATGACGGTCAGGAAGCACGTCTCCTACGTCAACGACATCTATCGAGGGCGCGTGGTCAACATCGAGTCGGCCATCGGGGCCGCCTTCGTGGATTTCGGCGAAGGCCGCAACGGTTTCCTGCACGCCTCGGACGTGTTGCCGAGCTACGGCGAACCGGACTGGAGTCTCGAGAAGCTGCTCTCGACCCCGGTCGAGGACGGGGCCTCCGAGGGCGAGCCCGAGGCCGAGGCCTGGCGCGACGAGGGGGCTGGCGAGCCCCAGGAGGACGGGCACGAGCTGGCCGAGGGCCAGGCTCACGACCACGACCACGACGACGAACCCCGCGACGAAGGGACATCGCCCGAGGCGGATGACGACGAAGTCGTGCCGGAACGCCCACAGCGTGCGCGGCCGGCCGGGCGTCGCGCGCGGCCCGTCCGCCACCACGCGCGTGCGCGCGTGCCGATCGACAAGCTGCTCAAGAAGGGGCAGATGGTGGCGGTTCAGATCACCAAGGACGCCATCGGGGACAAGGGGCCGACCCTCACCACCTACATCTCGATCCCTGGGCGCTACCTCGTGCTGATGCCCTCGCTCGAGCGCACGGGCGTGAGCCGCAAGATCGACGACGAGCGCGAGCGCCGGCGTCTGAAGCGCATCCTGCAGTCGCTCGAGATCCCCGAGGGCATGGGCGTGATCGTGCGCACGGCCGGCATCGGTCGCACCAAGACCGAGATCAAGCGCGACCTCGACTACCTCCTGCTGGCCTGGGAGGACTTCTCCGGGAAGCTGCGGCAAGGGCGCAACCCCGCGCCGCTGTACCAGGAATCCGACGTCGCCATCCGCACGATGCGCGACCTGTTCACGCCCGAGACCGAGTCCGTCATCGTGGACGACCCCGAGGTCTTCCAGCGCATGATCGAGTTCACCAAGCGCCTGATGCCCGAGCACATCGAGCGCGTCAAGCTGCACGAGGGCGCGCGCCCGCTGTTCCACGGCCACGGCGTCGAGCAGGACTTCGAGAAGATCTTCGCGCGGCGCGTCGAGCTACCCTCGGGCGGCTCGATCGTGATCGAGCAGACCGAAGCCCTGGTGGCGATCGACGTCAATTCGGGACGCACGCGCGAGGAGGGCGCGGAGTTCGAGGACATCGCGCTGAAGACCAACCTCGAGGCCACGCCCGAGATCGCGCGCCAGATCCGCCTGCGGGACCTCGGCGGCATCATCGTGCTCGACTACATCGACATGATGCGCGCCTCCAGCCGCAAGGCGGTCGAGCGCGCCACGCGCGAGGCCCTCAAGGCCGACCGCGCGCGCGCCAAGATCGGGCGCATCTCGCAGTTCGGCCTGCTGGAGCTGACGCGCCAGCGCCTCGGGCCGGGACTCTCCAAGCTGGTCTACGACACGTGCCCGCGCTGCCGGGGCTCCGGCCGCCGGCGCAACGCCTCCTCGCGGGCCCAGGCCATCATGCGGCGGCTGGCCGCGGCCCTGGCCCTGAAGGGCTACACCACCGTCGAGGTGCGCACGCATCCGGACGCGATCGAGTACCTGCGCCAGGAGCTCAAGGTCGAGCTGGCCAAGCTCGAGGAGCTGAGCGGGCGGGAGATCAAGCTCCTGCCCGTGCCCGAGCAGGTCGAGGACAGCGTCCTGCACTACTTGCGCGCCGACGGGCGCGAGGTCCGTCCGGGCGGCAGGCGCCGCCGCTAGCCGCTCTCCCGCCCTCGCCGGCGCGGTCATCGACCCGGGCGAGGACGGGGGAAGCTTGTCCCCCCGAGCTCGCCTGGTTAGGCTCTCCGCCCCTTTTCCGCCTCCCGTACCCGCAAGGAGCCAGCCACCGTGTTCGCCGTCATCTCCGATCGGAACCGCCAGATCGGCGTGCGCCTGGGCGACGTCGTCGCCTGCGACCTGAATCAAGCCTGGAAGCCAGGCGAGACCGTCGCCTTCGAGCGCGTGCTCCTGGTCTCGAACGAAGGCCAGGTGCGGGTCGGCAAGCCGACGCTCCAGGGCGTGCGGGTCGAGGGCAAGGTCCTCGGCGACTTCCGCGGCGTCAAGACGGTCTCGATGCGCTTCAAGCGCCGCAAGAACGTGCGCCGCAAGCAGGGGCACCGCGAGGGCTACTCGCGCGTCGAGATCACCGCCATCCAGGGCTAGCTAGAACACGAGGCTGACGCGACATGGCACACAAGAAGGGCGGCGGCTCGACCAAGAACGGGCGCGACTCCAATCCCCAGTACCGCGGCGTCAAGCGCTACGGCGGCGAGCGCGTGACCCCGGGCTCGATCATCGTGCGCCAGTGCGGCACGGTGATCCACCCCGGGCACAACGTGGGCATGGGCAGCGACTACACCATCTACGCGCGCATCCCCGGGCGCGTCCGCTTCCAGTCGGGCCGCGTCCACGTCGACCCCAGCTAGCGAGGCCGGGCTCGCGCCGCGCGCGAGGCTCACCCCCACGTGTTCCGCGACGAGTGCGAGCTGGAGGTGCGGGGCGGGCGCGGCGGCGACGGAGCCATCTCCTTCCGGCGCGAGAAGTTCGCGCCCTTCGGGGGCCCGGACGGCGGCACCGGGGGTGACGGGGGCAGCGTGGTCCTGCGCGCCTCGGCCGGCCTGAACTCGCTCCTGCGCGTCGGCCGGCACCCGATCTACGAGGCCCAGGACGGCCGCCCGGGCGGCCCGAGCAATCGCAGCGGCTCGAAGGGTGCCGACCGCGCGGTGGACGTCCCGGTCGGCACGCAGATCTTCGACGCAGCGCGGGGGCACCTGCTGCGGGACCTGGTGCGCGACGGAGAATCGTGCGTCGTGGCCGCGGGCGGGCGCGGCGGGCGCGGGAACAAGAGCTTCGCCAGTTCCGTGCAGCAGGCCCCGCGGCGAGCCGAGCCCGGGGCCAGCGGCGAAGCCCGCCGCGTGCGGCTCGAGCTCAAGCTGATCGCCGAGGCCGGGCTGGTCGGACTGCCCAACGCCGGCAAGTCCACCTTCCTCGCCACCGTCAGCCAGGCCACGCCGAAGATCGCGGACTACCCTTTCACCACGCTCTCGCCGCAGGTCGGGATCGCCGCGGTGGGACAGGACGAGACCCTGGTGGTCGCCGACTTGCCCGGCCTGATCGAGGGTGCCTCGGCGGGGGCCGGGCTCGGCCATCGCTTCCTGAAGCACGTCGAGCGCTGCGCGGTGCTCCTGCACCTCGTGGACGTGTCCACCGAGGCCGAGCTCGAGCCCCTCGCGGCTCTGCGGGTGATCGAGCACGAACTCGCCAACTACTCGGCGGAACTGGCGGCCCGCCCGCGCCTCGTGGTGGCGACCAAGTGCGAGGATGAGGAGGCCCTGGCGCGGGCGCGGGCGCTCGAGCGCGAGAGCGGCCACGCCGTCCGGCCGATCTCCACCCTGATGGGAACCGGGGTGAGGGAGCTCCTGGCCGAGGCCCATGCCCTGGTCCGCCGCGCCGGGGTTTCGAGCGGGCTCTGAGCCCCATTCCCCAGGGGACCTCAAGCCCGGAGCGTCCCTGCACCGATGCCCAGGGGGCCCCGTGGTCCTCGAGCCGGGGTCTTTTCTTCCCGCCAAGCGGAGCGAGCGCGTGCAGAACCCCAACCAATCCCGCGATCCGAACCCCTCCGGCCCCGAGCCCCTGCCCGCCGGACCGCGCGCCAACGAGGCGCTGCGCAACTCGGAGAGCGACGGTGGGCCCGCGCTGCTGCAGACCTCGATCTCGCCGCGCCACAAGCTCGAAGCCTGGCTGGCGGAGATGGTGCGCATGAACGCGAGCGACCTGATCCTGCGCGCCGGCGGACGGCCGTCGTGTCGGATCGACGGTCGCATCCACTTCCTGCCCGGGCGTGTGCCGCCGCCCGGAGCCCTGCTCGAGGTGCTGATCGGAGTGTGCGGCGAGGAGCGCATGAACATCTGGAAGCAGCGCGGGTCGGTCGACACCGCGCTGCAGCTGGACGGCCTCGGGCGCTTCCGCCTGAACGCCTACAAGCAGATGGGCGAGCCGGCCGTGGTCTTGCGGCGGATCTCACAGGAGGCGCCCGTGCTGTCCACGCTGGGCCTGCCCACGCAGCAGCTCGAGCGCATCGCCCTCAAGAAGCGCGGCATCGTGCTGGTGACGGGCATCGCCGGTTCGGGCAAGTCGACCGCGCTGGCGGCCCTGATCCAGCACATGAACACGCATGCCGAGCGGCACATCATCACGCTCGAGGACCCGGTGGAGCTCCTCTTCACCGAGGACCGCTGCGTGATCAGCCAGCGCGAGGTGGGCACGGACACGACCGACTTCGCCGAGGGCCTGCGGCATGCGCTGCGGCAGAGCCCGGACGTGATCCTGATCGGGGAGATGCGCGACGGCGAGACCGTGGCGGCGGCGCTGGACGCGACCGAGACCGGGCACCTCGTCTTCAGCACCCTGCACACCGTCAACGCGCCCCAGACGGTCGACCGCATCCTGTCCTTCTTCCCCCAGCCCCGGCACCAGCAGATCCGCCAGCGCTTGGCCGAGAACCTGGCCGGGGTCATGTCGATGCGTCTCCTGCCGCGCAAGTCCGGGCGCGGGATGGTCCCGGCCTGCGAGCTCCTGCTCTCGACCCCGCGCGTGCGCGATCTCCTGTTCGAGGGCCAGGTCTCCGAACTCTCGCGCGTGGTCGAGGCCGGCCACGAGGAGGGCCTGATCTCCTTCAACCACTCGCTGCGGCTGCTGGTGCAGCAGGACGTGATCGAGCTCGAGACCGCGCTGGCCAACAGCGACCGGCCCGAGGAGCTCCTGCTGGCCCTGCGCGGCTTCAGCAAGGGCAAGGGCAACCCGCAGAACAACGGCCCGGCCGGACGCCTGCGCCTGGCTGGCGGGGAATAGGGCGGGCGCGAGCGCGTCCCTCCTGCCGGCGGCCTACGCCGCGCGGCTCGGGAAGGAATTCCCCACCCCTCCGCGCGCGTCGGGCGCCGTGCCAAAGGCTACGATGAGGGTCCGCCGCCCATGAACATCCAGCGCTGGAAGGGGATCGTCTGGCTCGGCTCCCTGGCCGTCGGGGGCGCGCTCGTCTTCTACGTCTTCGACTTCCTGAAGAGCAAGGAGTCCCTGGCCCAGGAGGTCTCGGACGAGCAGCTCTCGGCCGTGCTCGACTCGGTCAAGAAGCCGCCGGTCGAGAAGAGCGACGTGGTCGAGTACAGCTCGATCCAGCGCGTCTTCCACGAGATCGACTGGACGGGCAAGCCGAAGGCCGTGGCCCCGCCGCCCGGGCCGGACCAGGGTCCGAAGGCGACACCCAAGGTCGCCGTCTCCAGCCTGCTCAAGGTGCTCGCCATCAAGGTGGACACCGGCAAGCCGGACAGGAGCGTGGCCTACGTCAAGTTCGTGGATCCGAAGCTGATGGTCCACACCGAGAAGGAAGACCCCATCCTGCGGCCGGACGAGCGCCTCTTCGCGCCGTACGAGGACGTGCGGGTCGAGGCCATCAGGCCCGAGGGCGTGGTGTTCGCCTTCGACGACGCGGCGCGCGAGAAGGAGACCGTCCCGACCCTGAGCGCCGAGCGTGGCGACCTCGGCATCGTCATGGTCGGCCCGGGGGGCGCGATCCTGCCGCAGCTGCAGAGCCGGATCGAGAACGCCGCTCCCGACACGCCGACCTGGCGACCCGAGCAGCTCACCCAGATCCGCAAGAACGAGTGGCAAGTCGGGACCGAGACCCTGGCCGAGCTCGACCGCGACTACTCGCGCATCCTCTCGCGCGACGTGAGCTACTCGACCTACAAGAACCCGCGCACGGGCGCCACCGACGGGATCAAGATCACGCGCGTCTCGCCGAACTCGATCCCGGCCCAGGCCGGTCTGACCGAGGGCGAGGTCCTGAAGAGCATCAACGGCCACAGGGTGACCAGCGTCAACGACGCCATCGCCTACGTGAAGGCCAACGCCAACGACACCGACACGTGGACCGCGGTGTTCGAGAAGCAGGGGCGCGAGTTCACGCGGACCTACCGCTCGCCCGCCAGGTAGCGCGACCCGGCGCCGTGCGACCGGGAGTCGATGCGATGCTGACCGTCGATCTCGGCAACTCGCGGCTCAAGGCCAGTCGCTGGCGCCGGAACGACGCCGGGTACGAACGCACGGGCGGCTTCGAGGGTGAGCCCGATGGGTCGGGCGATTTCGAGCGCTGGCTCGGGCTCGCGCGCGCGAGGCTGGCGGCCCTCTCCAGCGTGGCCGGGCCCGAGCGCACCGAGCGCGTGCGCGCGCTGCTCGCGACGGGCTCCGAGCGCGTGCTGGTCGCACCCGCCAGCGGGCTCGACAACCGCTGTCGTCAACCGGAGCGCGTCGGGCTCGATCGGCTCTACGCGGCGGCCGGCGCCCAGGCCCTGTTCGCGTGCTCCTGTCTGGTGGTGGACGCGGGGACGGCGCTCACGGTCGATGCGCTGCGCGTGGAGGGCGCGCGCGGGGCCTTCCTGGGCGGCGCCATCGCCCCCGGGCCCTCGCTGAGCGCGGCCGCCCTGGCCGACGGGACGGCCGGCTTGCCGCGGATCGAGCCGCAGCCGGGAGCCGCGGCCCTGGGCACGGTCACCGAGGACGCCCTGCAGGCCGGGATCGTGGTGGGCTTTCGTGGCGCGGCCGAGCGCCTGGTGGAAGAGCTGGCCGAGGAGTCAGGCCTCGGCGACGCTCCGGTGGTGCTCACCGGTGGGGGGCGCGAGTTCCTGCTGCGGCCGCGCGCCTTCACGCTCCGCCGCCTGGAGGTCGTACCCGACCTCGTCGAGCGCGGCCTGCTCGCAGCCCTGGTGCGCGCCGCCGGTTCCGAGGGGCGGGCGTGAGCGCCCCGCTCTCCCTGTGCGAACTCAGTGCGCGCGGCCGTGGTGCAGTACGCGTGCTCGAGCTCGTGGGCAGGGGCGCCCTGGAGCGCGTGGCCACGCTCGCGCCCGAGCGCCGGCTCGCAGCGGGCGAGTTCGCGCTCGTGCGCCTGCGCGACCGCCGCGGTGAGCTCCTGGACGAGGCCCTGGTGCTCGTCGATTCGCCGGAGCGGGTCGAGCTGCACCTGCACGGCGCCTCGCCCCTGGTCGAACGCGTGAGCCGCGAGCTCGGGCCCACCCAGCGGCAGACGGGGCCAGTCGGTCTCGAGGAGCGCGCCGAGACGCGCCTGGCGGCGGCCGCGAGCGAGGCCGCGGCGCGCATGCTGCTCGATCAGGCCGAGGGCGCCCTGCGGCGCGAGTTCGAGCAGCTGCTGGCCCTGGAGGGCGCCGCCTTCCGCGCCCGGGCGCGCGAGCTCGCGCGCCGGGGCCGGAGCGCCCGCTGGCTGCTGGAGCCACCGCGCGTGGTCCTGGCGGGCCCGGTGAACGCGGGCAAGTCCACGCTCTTCAACCTGCTGGTCGGGCGCGAGCGGGCGCTGGTGGACGAGGCCGCCGGCACGACGCGCGACGCCGTGCGCGAGCGCATCCGGCTCGGGGACTACGCGGTCGAGCTCTTCGACACGGCCGGTGAGCGCGAGCTGGACGGGGGGGCCGAGGGCAGCCCGATCGAGGCCGCTGGTCAGGCCCTCGCGCTCGAGCTGCGCCGCGCGGCCGACCTCGTGCTGTGGCTCGTGCCACCAGGGGCAGCGCCCCCGCCTGCGCTTCCGGGCCAGCGCACCCTGCGCAGCCGTGCGGACCTCCTGCCCGTCGGCTCGAGCCGATCGGACGAGCCCACGCTGTCGGTCCTGCGGGCGCCCGAGCGCGCGCGCGAGCTGGTGGAGCGCGTCGTGCACGCCGCTCTCGAGCTCCCGTGCCAAGGCTGGAACCCCGGAGCGGGCGTGCCCTTCGAGGACGAGTGGCGCACGCCTCTGGAGCGCGGGGCGCCCGCCGAGCTCGTGCCTGCCCTGCACGCCTGGCTCGCGCGCCCCGCCCGTTGATCTCCCGCCGAGCTTCGCATACGCTCGTCCGGGTCCCAGAGGGCGACTGTGCAGGGCCAACGCCGGCCCCTGCCAGGACGAGCCTCGGACCCGGGCTCTCCTCGCGCCAAGCATGCCCCGGATCCGGCACCTCGTGTCCGTCGACGATCTCTCCACCACGGAGATCCTCGAGCTATTCCGGATCGCCAAGGACTACGCGCGCGACCTGCGGGCCTGGTCGGACGTGTGTCGCGGGCGGATCCTGGCGAGCCTCTTCTACGAGCCCTCCACGCGCACGCGGCTCTCGTTCGAGTCCGCCATGCAGCGTCTGGGCGGTGGGGTCCTGACCGCGGCCGAGATGTCGAGTTCGAGCGCCGCCAAGGGCGAGTCGCTGGCCGACACGGTGCGCGTGGTCAGCGGGGCCTACGCCGACCTGATCGTCCTGCGTCACCCGAGCGAGGGTGCGGCCCGCATGGCGGCGGAGTTCGCGCACGTCCCGGTGGTCAATGCCGGCGACGGCAGCCACGAGCACCCGACCCAGACGCTGTGCGACCTGTACACGCTGTGGATCGAGAAGGGACGTCTCGAGGGGCTCGACGTCGTCCTGGCGGGGGACCTGCGCTACAGCCGCACGATCCACTCCTTCGTGTACGCCCTGGCGCGCTTCCGCGCGAACATCGTGTGCGTGCCGCACCGCGGGCTGGAACTGCCCGAGTACGTGGTGCGCCGTCTGCGCGAGGAATACGGGACCGAGCCGGTGCGCGCAGACGCCACGGACCTCGGCGACCTCGCGAACGAATCCGACGCGGTCTACCTCACACCCAGCAAGCCTCACCAGCTCTCGCTCTTCACGGACTCGCGTGGCCTGCGCGTGGACCGTGTCGACGCGGTCTACATGACGCGTGCGCAGACCGAGCGGCACGCCGATTCCGGGCAGGCCGCGCAGTACATGCGCCTGTCCCAGAGCGCGATGTCCGCTGCGCCCTTGCGAGAGGCGATCGTGATGCACCCCCTGCCGCGACGCGACGAGATCGCGGCCGATCTGGACGATGATCCGCGCAGCCTGTACTTCGCGCAGGCAGCGCGCGGCGTGCCGGTGCGCATGGCGATCCTGGCGCTCCTGCTCGGGCGTCTGGAGCTCGAGGCCCGGCCGGTCGAGCACGAGTCCCAGCTCTTCCCGATCGAGTCCGGGGTGAATCCGTGCCCGAACGCGAGCTGCATCACGCATACCGAGATGCGCCACCAGCGCCTGGCCTTCAAGCTGACTTCGCGTGACCCGCTTCGGGCTGCGTGCGCCTACTGTGCCCAGGAGATCCCGATCGGGCTCGTGGGCTGCACCACGACCCGCCACTTCCACGCGCGCGACTCGGCCACCGCGCGCAAGATCCGTCCGGACCACCTCGTGTTCTTCCGGGACGAACAGCAGGCGGTCGCCCTGGGGTTCTCCGCAGCGACGCGCTGAAGGGGCAGGCCGGACGTGAGCGCGGGCGCACGATCCGCCTGGGCGCCTTCGAGCACCGACTCCCGGGAGCGCGCTTCCGCTCTGGGACCGAGTGCGTCACGGCCGGCTCCGCTGCCCACTCCGTCCCGACTCGGAAAAAGGCAGCTCGAACCGTCGCCGGGATTGACCCGAGGCGGTATGCCGTTTGTATCCTGTCCACCCCCCTCCCTGGCGGCGCTCGCCCGCGACCGGGGTGACCTCGAAGTCTCGAGCCTCCATTCCCCATGCACGTGTCGTCGCCTGCTTCGTTCGCTCGTCCGTGGTCGCGTTCGCCTGCCGTGCCCGTGCTGCTGCTGGTGGGTGCATTCGTCGCCGGCTGTGGCGGGGGCTCTGGCAGCAGTGGCCAGTCGGGGATCACCGGGCAAGAGTCGGTCAAGCCGGGCGGCGGAACGTTCTTCGTCGACGAGAACGGCAGCGGCGGGCGTGCCAGCTTGCACCTGGCTCAAGTGATGTGGGGACGCCTCGTGGACGTGCACGAGGTCGATGCGGCCGGCAAGCGCGTCGAGGTACCGGTCTTCCGCGACTTCGTGGTCGAGCCGGGGATCCTGACCAACGGTGCGAGCTACGTGCTCGATCGCAACCCGGTGACCCAGCGCGAGCGCCTGACGATCCAGGCCCGCAAGAGGGGAGTCGTGGACACCTCGGCCTTCGACCAGCTGCTGGCGGCGGCCAACGATGCGCTGCCCGCGGTGACGACGAAGAACGTCAACTCCGCGCCGCCCTTCACGAGCGTGCCGCGCAATGCCTGCGTCGTGCTGCGCTTCGACGACTGCCTGGCCGACGGTGCTGCCGGGGCGCTGAACCTGCCCAACACCGTGCTGGTCCTCAGCGGCTACCCGCCGATCACGCCCTTCTCCGCGCGCGTCGTGTTCGACCCGAACCACGGGGCAACGGTGCGCGGAGTCTTCCACTCGACTCGGGTGCTGGTCGACATGACCACCTCGGAGGCCGAGGCCAACGCCTTGCCCGCGCCCCAGGGTGTCAACCAGGTCGGGCTCCCGGCCAGTCTCGCGGCCACGCCTTCGGCGAACGTCTCGGTGCGCATCCCGTCGCGCGTGGACGTGGGCTCGGGACAGTTCCAGGTCCTCACCAACCTCTCGGGAGTCTCGCTGGACGACCAGCAGAACGGTCCGACCGATATCGGCGTGCCGACGATCGACATCGTGCGCGCCATGCGCTCGGGCAATCCGGACAATCCGAGCAACGGCTTCCTGACCGACGTCGAGCGGCCGCGCGTGGTCGGCGGCTGGCCCATGACGGTCGTCGATGCCGATCCGGATCCGAGCGGTGAGGCGGGTTTCGATTTCCTGGTGGACTTCAGCTTCACCACCACGTGCCTCAACCCGCCGGAGGTCGGGGACGTCCTCACCATCGGCTCGGCGCTGCTCGAGGTCACGGAAGCCGCCCCGCTGGTCGGGGTCGGCGTGACCGATCTCAAGGCGCGCTCGGTCGTCTTCGTTGGGAACCCGCTGACCCTCACCGGCAACGGCCTGTACCAGGCTCCCTTCCTGCCCTCCCTGACCCTGGCCGACGGGTGCTGGGTGAGCTTCCTCCCGGAGGCCACGACCTTCCCGACCGACGGCGTCCAGACCACGGCCCAGGTCCTGCTCCGCTTCAGCGAGCCGATGGATCCGGCCACGCTCTCGCCCTTCGGCGACTTCCTGATCGTGAACGGTGCCGCCGGCCCCAGCAGCTCGGCGATCGCGCACAACATCCTGGTGGGTGAGGTCGCGCCCAGCAGCGACCTGACGCTGTTCTCGTTCGCACCGAAGCTGCCCATGCGTCACACGGCCAACGATGCCAACGACATCAAGCACCTCGAGCTGAAAGAACCGCGCGACCTCGCGGGCAACAGACTGCGCCACCGTCTGCCGTTCGTGGACTTCAAGATCGCACCGCTGGAGGCGACCCAGAACAACGGCGCCATCGTGCTGCGCCTCGACGCGAACGACGAGTACGCGCCCAACGGCGCGGGCCCGGACGGCCTGGCCGACCTGCGGGGGCAGTTCTTCTTCGACTCGCAGCGCGGCGGGATCTTCCCGCGCCCGGTGGCGACCACGGGCTGGCCGGGCGATCGCAGCAATCCCGTGCCGCGACTGATGCAAGCGGGCTTCTTCTCGAACCTTCCGCTCAACCCGCTGGGCGCGAAGGTCCAGGCCCTGTGGCGCTACTGCGACTTCGGCTGGAACGTGCGCGACGAGACCAAGTACAACCTGGACGTGGTCGGTCTGAACTGGTCGCCCTTCACCGGCGGGGTCCAGGCCGACTTCTTCGAGCTCTTCGAGATCCGGCTCGGGCACAGTCGCTTCCTTCCGGATGAGCTCTTCTTCAACACGGGCTTGCCCGGGGCGACGCCCTTCGAGGGCAACTACCTGAACGGCTCGAATCAGAAGGTCGTCCACAACCGGACGCTGGGGTACGCGGTGAACCCGAGCCTGCGCTTCAACTCGACGACCAACGTCGTGATGATGCCGTACCCGCTCAACCTCGGTTCGGCGACCCCGGACGTGACCTACACCTGGCGCGACACGACGATCCTGACGAAGGGTGCGGACGGGGGGACTCCGGGAAGCCCGGGACCGCCTCCCGTTGCGGGGCCTCCGGGCGTTCCGGTCTCGAACGAGGGCGTCGCCGGCGGGGCCAACTTCGCAACCATCCGCAATGTGCCCTCCGTCGGCCTGCCGCTCTTGATCGAGTTCAAGTGCTTCCCATCCGATTCGGGCCTGGGGATCAACGGGCTGGACGTTGCGCTGGCAGGGGGCACGGCTGGGCCGGCCTTCCGGGCCTTCTCCGCGGGCGGGATCAACAACCTGGGCAACCCCACGCTGGTGCAACCGGACAATGCCCTGACTCCTACGGGGATCGTCACCCCGGCCGGCCTGAGCGCGCCAGTCGACCCCGCCTACTACATCGGGCAGCTCGACACGGTCGTGCGCCTCAGCCGGGTCCACACCGTGTGGCTCGATTCCGGACTGACTGGGACGACCACCTGGGCGGCTCCCGTGCTCGAGCCCGCGGGGGCGGCCCAGCCCACGGGCACCTCGGTGCAGCTCGAATTCCGTTCGGCCACGGGCTTTGCCACCGCGGCCGTCACGCAGTTCAATGCCGCCCTCATGGACGCCTACGGGGAACAGACCAACAACCCGACGGTCCTCTCCGACTGGTCGAGCAACATCAGTCTCGCCAACGGCAAGCGCTACCTGCAGGTCCGCATCACCTTGGTGAACAACACCGCCGCCGGTGTGAGCCCCCAGCTCACGGCCCTGGCGCTGCCCTTCACCAAGTAGTCCAGGAGACTCGGGAGGCCGGGACGAGGCGGGCGGGCGGGACTGCTGGACAGGCGGATTCTTAGCCCCAGGAGGCTGCTCCGTCGAATCGTGCGCTTTCGCACCCTGCGCTTGGCGGGCTCGAGGCCGCGCCGGGTCGGGAGCGGTTTTGCCACAACACCAGAGGGACGAGCGTGCTCACCCACTTCGATGGGCGTGAACCGCACGCTCGAGGGGGGCATGAAGTTTGTAGCAGAGGGCGCCAACGAGGGTAGTCTCGCGGTTTGCCAAGGCGTCGGAGCCGCGGACTCTGCTTGACCCTCTCGGCTTCCCCATGAAAAAATCGCCGCGAGCCCAGCGCCCGTCCCCCCTGCCCTCGAGTTTCTTCGTCGAGCGTGCGTGCCCGCGCGCCGTGGAAGAGACGCGTCCTCCCCGTGCCGCCCCTATCGCGATGAGTCCCAGGCTCCAGCCCCGGAACGAACGCTCGCTCCCTTCGCGTCTCGCTCCGCTCGGACTCCTGCTGCTCGGCGGCTGCGGGGGTGGCGGAGGTGGGGGCGCCGGCAGCGTGGGTGTCCCGGGCCAAGAGCTGGCGAAGCCGGGTGGGGGAACCTACTTCGTCGATCCCAACCGCGGAGGCACGAGTTCTCGCCTGCACCTCGCGGAGATCTTTTGGGCGCGCTTGGTGGACGTGTACGACATCGATGCCCAGCGGCAGGTCAGTTCCCAGCCACGCTTCCGGGACTTCGCGATCAACGAGAACGTGCAGTCCGACGGGAACAGCTACCGGCTCGAGACCAATCCGATCACGCAGCGTACGCGGCTGGTCATCCTGCGCGAAGCCGGAGCGGACGACGTGGGAGGCCTCGGTACCTTCGACAGCCTGCTGCGCTCTGCGGCCAGCGGCCTGCCCCCCGTGCAGCCCAGGAACGTCGACGGTTCCAACGGCGCTCAGTACTCCTTCGTGGCGCGCAACTGCGCGCTCGTGCTGCGCTTCGACGACCTGCTCGACGACGATCTCGAGGCCCAGCAGGACTTGCCGGAGACCGTGCGCGTCCTGGCGGGTTATCCGCCCGATACACCCTTCCCCGCGCGCCTGATCTTCGATCCGAACTACGGTGGCGTGGCGGGCGGCGAGTTCCACTCGACCCGCCTGCTGGTCGACCTCACCGTGTCGGAGGCCGAGAGCGCCAGCATGGTCGTGCCCCAGCCGATCAACTCGATCGGCCTGCCGCCGAGCCTGACCACGACGACCAACCCGAACGTCGCGATCCGCCTGCCCACGCGCACCGACTTCGGTTCCGGGCAGTTCAAGCTCCTGCGCGGCCTGTCGGGGGTGCCGCTGGCGCCCTTCGAGAACGGGCCGGTCGATCGGAATGGTGCCACGCGCGACGTCGTGCGGGCCATGCGCGCAGGCAACGCGGGCGACCAGAACAACGGCTTCCTGCTGGACCTGAACGCGCCCCAGATCGTGAGTGGTTGGGCACTCACTGTCGATTCCGCCCTGGGCGACCCGCAGGGTGTCCAGGGTATCGATTACCTGCTCGACGTCACCTTCACCACGGTCTGCCGCGGCGCCCCCGTCCAGGGCGATGTGATCTCCATCGGCGGCACCTTCCTGGAGGTGAAGCTGGACAACGCGTCGCCCAACGTGGATGGACAGGTTCAGAACATCTCCGTACGAAGCCTCTCGGACTCGCCCCTCGGGCCCGGCACGAGCCTGCTCGGGAACGCGCTGTTCCTCTCGACCTTCCAGCTCTCCGATCCCGCCCCCCGAGGTTGCTGGGTCACCTTCTCGCCCCAGCCGAAGATCCTACCGGGGACCGGTGTCGCACCCGACGCGAAGGTCCTGGTGCGTTTCAGCGAGCCGATGAACCCCGGTTCGATCTCGCCTTTCGACAACCTCTACATGGTGACGGGCGATTCGAATACTCCGGTCAGCACGACCAATCTGGTGGTGGGCCGGATCGCGGCCTCCGGGAACCTGAAGGAGTTCACCTTCGTTCCGACCCTGGAGATCCCGCACGAGAGCAACACCGCCGAGACCTACCACGTCCGCGTCGACGGACCCACCGACCTGGCCGGAAACGCCATCGCGGAAGCGCTCCCGCCCATCAACTTCAGCATGGATCCGACCGAGCCCTCGGTGAGGACCGGCGGGGTGGTGGTGCGCTTCGAGGGCACGGACGAGCTGGACCCCATCGGATTGCCGGACCTGCGCGGGCAGTTCTTCTTCGACCTCGACGCCGGTCTGATCCGGCCGCGCCCGGTCGCGTACTCCTCCTACCCGGCGGACCGGACCAATCCGGTGCCGTCGATCATGATCCCGTTCCCACCAGGCGTGCAGACCCCACTCAGTCCGCTCGGGAGCAAGCTCCACACGGTGTGGCGGTATTGCGACCTCGGTTGGCAGGTCCTGGACGAGACCAAGTACAACCTCGATGTCTTCGGCTTGTCCTGGGCCCCGATCGGGGGCAGCGTGACCAACGACTTCTTCGAGGCGTTCGAGATCCGGCTGTCGCACTCCTTCCGGCTGCCCGACGAGGCCATCGACGGAAACCTGCTCCCCCGCTGGCGCGAGTCCGGGCTGGTGCAGCGCAACACTGAGTACACCCAGAACATCCTCCAGGATCCGCTCTCACCGCAGAAGCTGGTGCACCCGCGCAGCCTCGGCTATCAGGTCAACAACGCCAATCTGTTCCTGTCCAGTTCGGGCAGGAACATGCTGCCATTCCCGCTCAATCGCGGGACGGGCGAACCCCTCACCTATCTCTGGCGCGACACGGCGGTGATCGCCAAGGGGGGCCCGCAGGGGGCCGGCATTCCGCTCGACATCGAGCAAGGCGCTCCGCTCTTCCTCGAAGACACCCTGGGCAACATTGCGAGCGCGAACGCGGTGCCATCCTTCGGTCTGCCGCTGCTGATGGAGTTCCGCTGTTTCCCTTCCAACTCCATCGGCCTGAACGCCTTCGACATCTCGCTGGCCATCAACTCCTCGCCGCTGCCGTGCTTCCGCAGCTTCTCGACGGGAGGCTTCAACACCTCCGGCGTGGCCGTGCAGGTCGATCCCGACCTGGAGACGACCCCGCAAGGGGGCTTCGACCCCAACAGCACTCCGCCCGGCCGACCCACCGTGCTCGCGGCCGACAACTCGTTCTACGTGGGCCAGCTCGACGTGGTCACGCGGATCGCCCGCGTGCACTCGGTGTGGTTCGATACGAACCGGGCCAGTCCGGACCTGGTCGACCCCGTCGTGCTGCCGGAGAGCGGCGATCAACCCAACGGCACGCAGGTCATCGTCGAGTTCCGCGGTGCGAGCGGCTTCACGCTGTCGGACCTCGACCTCCAGCTCGGCACGGTCGTCGACGAGAGTCAGTTCCCCTTCAACGCCCAACGCCTCAACGCCTACGGCGAGATCTTCGCCGTGTTCCCGCCGCCGGCGAGTACTCACGCCATCCTGGGGAGCGCCGATTTCCCGGGCAGCGTCCAGTTCAAGAACGGCATCTCGACCTGGTCCCCGGACATCGACACCATCGACGGGTCGCGCTTCGTGCAGATGCGCATCACGTTCGTCGGCAACATCCAGACGAGCCTGAGCCCGGAGCTGTCCGCCATCGGCATCGCCTACTCCGATCAGTGATGCCGTGAGAGAATGCCGCGCCGCACGCGAGTTGTACCGGGGCCGCCCGGAAGCGCGCCGGTGGCGACGCAGTTCCTTGGCCGCCGAGTCCTCCGTTCTAGTTTCCCCACCCTCCCTTCCCATGCGCCATCGCTTGGCCCGTTGCCTGCTCTTCCTCGCGTCTGGACTTCTCGCCAACGCCTGCTCGGGCGGCGGTGGTGGAAGTGGAGGCGGATTCCAGCTCGTGCGGATCTCGCTGCTCGAGGGTGCCGTCTGGAAGGTGAACCAGGAGATCGTGTTCACCTTCAGCGAGCCGGTGGACTTCGGGTCCATCAGCCTGAACACCATCAACATCCAGACGACCCTGGGCGCGCCAGCGACGGGTACCTTCACGCTGCGCGGAACCAGCCAGATCGTCTTCCAGCCGAATTGCCCGAGGCGCGACGATCTGTCCGACACCGGGCTGACGGCGGGTGGAGTTCCCTACGTGATCCGGGTGGTCGGACAATCGAGCGGAGCGTCCAACACGGTGCGCTCCGCCGCCGGCCAGGCGCTGGACGTGACCCAGACCCGCAACTTCACCACTCCGGTGGTGGTCGCCCCGTTCGACGCCTTCCTCGACACCGCGCAAGGGCCTCCGGTCCCGGTCGTTCGCGCCCAGGGCTCGACCGATCCGAACGCGACCTACCTCGAGATCGGCGGCGATCCGGATCAACGCGTGTACTTCGAGCTCGACCCCTCGCAGAACCTGGTTCTCTCCGTGCCGGGCTTCCTGGCCCCGCTGAACCTGTACTCGGATCCCGCGTCGCGGGTGGCGGTGGTGATCGAGTTCAACCAGGCCATCAATCCTTCCTCCGGCAACGTGTCGTCGGATCGCATGCGCCTCGAATTCTTGGACAACGGCGCGATCTGGCGCCCCCTCGGGACGCGCGTGACCTTGCTCGCGAATTGCACCGAGACCGGCGCGCGCGTGAAGCTGGAACCGATCGGCATCCTCCCGCAGGGGAGCCAGGTGCGAGCGGTTGTCCTGGATGGAGTCACGGACCTGGTCGGCGAGACCGTCACCACCGCGAGCGTGAACTTCGCCGTGGCGGACACGCAGAGCACGGCCTTTTCCAGCCTCGTTCCGCCCGACGCGCTGAGCGACGAATTTCCAGAGTCCTTCGACTTCGGAGGAAGCGGTGTCCTGTCCTTCGAGGACACCACCGTGCTCTCGGCTTCGCCCCGGGCCAAGTGGGGCAATGGGCGGCTCACGGCCGCCTTCCAGTTCGAGGGCACCGGCGGCCCGAATGGCACCTTCGACTGGCTGGTGGAGGATGGCGACTCGCTCGTGGTCGATACGGACCAAGGCGCCATCCTCGCGGCGGATGGCGTGACGGTGCAGGTCATCTCCAATGGCCGGATCGACGTGCGCAACCTGACCATCGCGGCGGGCGGCGAGGTCCTCGTGCAGGGCACCAAGCCGCTGCGCATCGATGCGACCGGTGACGTGATCATCCGTGGCCTGCTCGACGTCTCCGGCTCGAACGCGAGGGACGTGATCGTGCCCAACGCGGGAAACGTGAAGCAACTCGGAGGCGCAGGCGGTCCCGGCGGCGGGCGCGGCGGCGATGCCAACGAGGTGGTGACGAACTCCAGCCAGCGCGGCGGATTCGGCCAGGGGCCAGGCTCTCAGATCAATGCCGGGGGCCAGGGGGGAGAGACCGCTTTCGCCGACCCGCTCCTGGGGAAAGAGGCGCGGCGACCGGGTGGTGGCGCGGGCGGACGCTTCGCGGCCGACCAGGGCGTCGGCCTGACCGCGGGCAACGGGGGCGACGGCAATGCCGCAGGTCGCAGCGCGGTGGTGTCGACCCGAAGGGCCATCGGCGGCGTGGTCTCCCCTGGAGCCTTCGTCGTGGGCAGCGCGACCAACGACTTCTTCGGAACGAAAGCACTGGCCACCTCTGGGACGGTCACGAGCCTGATCCAGGGCGAGCTTCCGTCCTTGTGGGGCGGCTACGGCGGAGGTGGCGGCGGCAATGCCGACCCCGCGACCATCTTCCCGACTCCGAACTGGACCCCCTCGTCGGACGAGAAGGGAGGGGCTGGCGGTGGCGGTGGCGGTGGCCTGCACCTGCGCGCCCTGGGAAGGATCCAGTTCGGAGCGAGCGGCCAGATCCGCAGCAACGGTGGGCGCGGTGGAGTCGGCGAGAACGTGCTCAACCAGGACCACATCGGAGGCAACGGCGGTTCCGGTTCGGGCGGACACATCATCTTGGAGACGGCCTCCTTCATCGATTTCACGGACGGCGGCCTGACGCCGGGAACGGCTTCGAGGGATTGGGTCTCCGCGCTCGGCGGCCCCGCAGTTCCCGGCCCTACGGCCACGACCCCGGCCGGCTTGTCGGCTGGCGGGGCAGGGGGGCCAGGCCTGATCCAGTTCCACGTGCCGAATTCGATCGCGCCGCCGTCGGCCAGTTCGGCCACCTCGGACCTCGTGCTCACGAACCCCGCCCTGGCCGCGGGCAATCCGATCGATGCCGTGACTTCGCCCGCGGCGATCGTCCTGGTGCCCGCCTTCTCACCGGTCTCCGTGGCGCGCAGCGATTGGATCTCGCTCGGCGGAGCCGAGAAGAATCCGGGCGGCAACCCCGCTTCGCTGGTGGAATTCGCGTTCCAGGGAATCGAGACGGCCGCTGGCCCCGACGAGGGCAAGGTCCTGGTGAGCGGGAACCAGGTCCAGGAGCTTCCGGCACTGCTGGATGAAGACCTGGAGGGGAATCCCAACATCACGGTCCTGGCGGACCGGTTGACGCTGCGGATCACCGGAGCGTCGCTGGCTCCATTCGCGGGCGGGCCCTCGATCTCGAACGACATCTACCTGAGGACTCCGGCCTTGCTCGAGGACTTCGTCCTCCGCTTGTCGGTGGGCAGCGAGTCCAAGGACTTCCGGGTCGCGTCCGCTTCCTATTCCGAAGGCACGGCGCCACTCGGTGACGAGGCCCTGCAACTGACCGTGGCCCCGGCCTCCGGCGACCTCCAGGACTTCATTGCAGCGAACACGGCCCTCGGCACGATTCACTACCGGCTCGTCCCGCGCTTCTTCCAGGTGTCGACCGGCGGCGTCGTGGATTCCCTGCCCGCGACGGCCTTCGTCCGCATTCGTTTCCAGGCGGCCGCCGACGATGGCTCGGGTGCTCCCGATGCGCTCAATCCGCTGGTGGACTGGACGGGTGACATCTCCCAGTTCAACGGTCTCGCCCCCGGGGACATCCAGTTTTTCCGCTTCGAGGTCGAATTCGATCTTGCCGCTGGGGGCCCGGTCTCGGCCACCACAGCGCCCGTCAGCCTGGACTTCCTGCGAATCCCCTTCCTGTTCTGAGCTAGATGCCCTTCCGACACACCTTGACGGGGTCCCGTGACCCAGGCGCCCGAACGGGACTAGGGATGCACGGCCCGCGCTCCGTTCATGCCCGTCAGGCAGTCGAGCAGGAGCGGGCCCACACCATGAGTCATCGAACGACCTCGCGCTTCGGAATCGTGTGCGTGCTCCTCCTGGCCGGGACGGGCTGCGGGGGCGGCGGTGGCGGCGGTGGTGGTGGTGCGGGCGCGGGGACGACGAGCTTCCAGGTGGCGGCCCTGTCGGTGGCGGACGGTGCGATCTGGCAGATCAACCGCGAGATCGTGCTGAGCTTCACCGAGCCGGTCGACTTCTCGACCGTGAGCTCGAACACGATCAACATGCGTTCGCTGGCGGACGTGCCGGCCACGGGCACGTTCTCGCTGCGCGACCCGCGCACGGTGGTGTTCCAGCCGAGCTGCCCGACGCGCGACGACCTGTCGGACGCCGGGTTCCTGCCGAACGGGGTGACGTACGTGCTGCGGGTGGCGGGAGTGAACTCGTCCTCCAACACGCTGCGCTCGGTCGCCGGCGTGCCGCTCGGATTGCAGCAGGTGCGCACCTTCTCGACCCCGGCCTCGACCCAGGCCTCGGTGGCGTTCCGGGACACGACTCCCGGACCTCCGGTGCCGGTGCTGCGCGCGCAGGGCTCGGGCGAGACGGCGGCCACGTATCTGGAGGTCGGGGACGACCCGAATCGGCGCATCTACTTCGAGCTGGACGCGAACCAGCAGCTGGTGCTGTCGGAGCCGTCCTTCGAGGTGCCGCTGAACCTCTACAGCGACGTGCCCACGCACGTGGCGGTGCTGCTCGCGCTGAACCAGCCGGTGAATCCCTCGAGCAGCAACATCGCCGAGAGCCGTCTGCGCCTGGAGTTCCGCGACTCGAGCGGGGCGTGGCACGCGCTCCGGACGCGCGTGACGCTGGAGGCGAACTGCGCCGAGACGGGCGCGCGCGTGCGGCTGGAGCCGGTGGGCTTGCTGCCGGCCTCGAGCGCCTTCCGGGCCGTGGTGCGCGCGGGCTTCCAGGACCTGGTGGGCGAGGCCAACTTCCAGCCCCTGAGCTCCTTCGCCCAGGCGCCGACGCGCGCGGTGGACTTCGCGAGCCTGAACCCGCCGGGGCTGTTGAGCGACGAGATCAACGAGAGCTTCACGCTCTCGGGCGCGAGCCCGCTCTCGTTCGAGGACGAGACGGCGCTCTTCGACTCGCCCGTGGCGGAATGGGGCGGAGGGCGGCTGTCGGCGGCCTTCGCGTTCGACGGCTCGGGTGGCCCGAACGGGAACTTCGATTGGGTCGTGCGCAGCGGAGAGCGCGTCTTCTTCGACACCACCAGCACGCCGATCATCGGGGGACCGGACGGCGTCCCCACCACCAGCATCACCGCGGTGGGCGGCGTGGTGGACGTGCGCAACCTGGTGATCCAGGCAGGGGCCGAGGTCCGCGTCCAGGGCCCGAACCCCATGCGCATCCGCGCCACGGGCGAGGTGCGCATCGATGGCGTGCTCGATCTCTCCGGCTTCAGCGCGAAGGACGTGGCGACGCTGAACACGCTGAACCAGCCCGAGGTCGGCGGCTCGGGCTCGGCGGGCGGCGGGAAGGGCGGCGGCGCGAGCGAGAACACCACCGACACCACGACGCGCGGCGGACGCGGCTTCGGCCCCTTCCGCCAGCCGGGCCTGGGCGGCAACGGCGGCGAGACCGGCGTGAAGAACGCCGGCGGGCAGAACGGCAAGGATCAACGCCGACCAGGAGGCGGGGGCGGCGGGCGCTTTGCACGGGATTGGACCGGTACCAGCGTTCCGCCCGGCCTGAGCGTCCGCGCCGCCAGCGGGAACAACGGGCACCCTTCCAGCGTTGGAGCGGAGTCGGGCCGGACGCCGGCGCTGGGCGGAACCGCAGGCACGGGTGCGTTCCTCGACGCCAGCCCGAACAACGACTTCTTCGGCGTGCGTCCGATCGTCTCGGCCGGTGCGCTCGTGGGGCTGGTGCGCGGCGAGCTCCCCAGCCTGTGGGGCGGCTACGGCGGAGGCGGAGGCGGCAACGCCGCGCTGGTGTATCCGAACCCCAACTGGAACTTCGGCAGCGACGAGAAGGGCGGTGGCGGCGGCGGGGCGGGCGGCGGCCTGCACATCCAGGCCCTCGGTCGCATCGTCTTCGGCGCCAGCGGACAGATCCTCGCGAACGGCGGCGTCGGGGGAACCGGCGAGAACACCAACTTCCTCGACCACATCGGCGGCACCGGCGGAGGCGGCTCGGGCGGTCACGTGATCCTCGAGTCGGCGACGCTGGTCGACTTCACGGGCGGCGGCACGACCGCGCTGGCCGTCGACCAACTCCAGGCCTGTGGACCCGTGCTCAAGTCCGGCCTGCTGCCGTACGTGAACGCTTGCTGCGTGAATTACAGCAACGGTGGGCCGGGCGGCGCGGGCGTGATCCAGATCCACGTACCCGATCCGATCTCTCCGCCCGGGACCGACCCGGTCAGCGCCGACATCGTCGTGCCACCCGACGCCCTGGCGCTGGCGACCCCGCTGGACGCGGTGGCGTCGCCGCCGCCCTACGTGATGATCCCGACCTTCGGGGCACGCTCGAAGGCGCGTTCCAAGTGGATCTCGATCGGCGGCGCGGACCTGAAGCCCGACGGCAGCGAGGGCCTGGTGCGCTTCCTGTTCGAGGGCATCGAGACGGCGCCCGGCCAGGACCAGGGCAAGATCCTGACGGTCGGCGCCACGGTGAAGGGCATCGACCCGCTGCTGACGGTCCCGAACCTGGCGACCTCGCAGGTGGCGCGCATCCTGCCGGACGGCTTCACGATGGAGATCACGGGCCTGGGGCTGATCGCGATCCGGGCCGGCTCGACCTCGGGGGTCTCGAACGACGTGTACCTGCGCACGCCGTCGCTGCTCGAGGACTGCGCCGTGCGCCTCGGGATCGGCGGCACCTCGACAAATTTCGAGGACTTCGAGATCGCGCATGCGGTGTACGACGAGGGCGGCCCGGCACCGGGCGACGAGGCCCTGCGCATGACGGTGAGCGCGGAGCGCGGCCCGCTGACGGGCTTCAACGCGGACGGATCGGCGGGCACGACGGGCTTCCGCCTGATGCCGCGTTTCTTCCGGGTGGAGACCAACGACCTGCCCGACTTCCTGCCGACGACGGCCTTCGTGCGCGTGCGCTTCCAGGCCGCCCAGGACAACGGCATCGGCTCGCCCGACGAGGCCAACCCGCTGGTGAACTGGACCTCCGACATCCGCGCCTTCAACGCGCTGCCGGCGGGAGCGCTGCAGTTCTTCCGCTACGAGGTCGAGTTCGACCTCGACGCGGCGGCCGATGGCGTCACCGCCGATACCGAGCCCGTCACGCTCGACTTCCTCAAGATCCCCTTCGTCTTCTAGCCCGGTCGGGGGCGCGGCGAGCGCCCGCCGCAGTGCGCCCGGCCTCGCGCTGCATGACGCCCGACGTCCCGCCCGTTATCCTCGCGCGGGAATGATCCGGGGAACCTGGCTCTTCTTGCTCGCGCCGTCCGGGTTTGGGCCCGCCTGCGGAGCCGAGCCGGACGCGCGCCCGCTGGAGCTGCTCGATTTCCGTCAGAGCGATTTCGACTCGGTGGGGCTGAACGAGGAGTTGAGCTTCTACTTCTCCGAGGACATCGAGCGCAGCTCGGTCACCTCGGAGAGCGTGCGCATCCTCGGTCCGCGCGGCCGCGTGGTGACGGGCAAGCGCGTGGTGCGCGGGAACGCGCTCTCGTTCCTGCCGGATCTGCCCTGCGAGAGCGACCTCTCCGATGGTGCGCTGCGGCCTGGCGAGCGCTATCGCGTGATCCTGGGCGGTTTTCCCCGTCCGGATGGGCTGCGCTCCGAATCGGGGGCCGGGCTGTCGGCCTCGCTCCTCCTGGGGTTCCGGACGGCCGAGGTCGGCGGCACGAGCCCGCTCTTCCTGGACCCGTTCACCGGACCGTTTCCCTTGCTACCGCGTGGCAAGCGTTCGACCCCGATCGAGCTCGAGGACGGGATCCTGATGCTCGAGTGCGCCGAGGCACTCGACCCCTCGAGTGTCCCGGCGGCGCGCTTCGAGCTCCTGCACTTTCCCGCGGGGGCCAGCGAGCCCGCGGTGATCGCCCTGAGGGCACGCCTGATCGAGAACCTGCGCGACCATGCCGAATTGCTGCTCGAGCCGAGCGAGGAGGGTTCCGGCGGTCGCCGCCTGGCTCCCGACAAGTACATCCTCCAGATGGTCGGACGCGACCTGCGCACGCTGGGCGGCCGCGCGCTGGAGCCCGGCTGGCAGATGCTGACCCTGGTGGTCCCGAGCGCGCGCCTCGAGATCCGCTTCGACGAGCCGCGCGACCGCTCCAGCGAGCAGCCGCCCGATTGCGCGGGCACGGCGCTGTGGGGAGGCCTCGAGGACGAGCAGATCACCCGGCGCGGCTTGCACCTGCGCTACCCGGCCGCGGCCGGAAGCGGGGAGGCCGGCGAGCTCGAGATC
Organism: uncultured Planctomycetaceae bacterium; assembly: GCA_964631945.1. GTDB lineage: Bacteria > Planctomycetota > UBA1135 > UBA1135 > JABFRZ01. The sequence goes on along the minus strand of CAZWAY010000007.1, from coordinate 55,283 downwards.
GTCGAGCCGCCGACGGCGAGCGACTTGCAGGCGACTCGCCTGACGGTCCCGGCCGGGAAGAGCGTGGACCTGAGCGAGCTCGTGGGTCCGGTCGTGCTGCGCTCGCAAACCGTGCTCGAGGTTCGAGGTCGCCTCACCCGCAACGGGGCCGGCGCCCTGAACGACCCGCTCACGATCGAGCTCGAGAACGCGAGCGAGCTGCGCGAGGAGCACTGGAAGTCGTTGAGTGCCTGGATCGCCCGGCTGCTCGATGACGACCCGGCTCGGCCCTGGGCGCGCCAACCTTGGACCGTGCTGATCGCCGGCGGAGACATCCGCGTTCCGGAGGGCGGTTCGATCGGGGTGGAGGGGCCGCTGGTGCTGGTCGCGGGCGGCTGGATCCGCGTGGGGGGCGAAGTGCTGGCGCAGGGCGACCTGTGGCGCACGCCCGAGGGCGGCGGGGTACTGGCCTCCCACTCGCGCCTGAAGCGCCTGCCGCTGGCGCTGGACCCACCCGCGCTCAATCCGCTGCGCGTCCCGTTCGCGGTGGGCCTGGTCACCCGGCCCTTCCCCTGGACGCCGCGCGCCAACGGCTGGAACGTGCTGCTCGCCGGGCACGAGGGCGTCGGACGGGCGAGCGCGGCCTTCCTGCAGGGCGCGTCCGGTAGCTCCCTGGGCGGGGTACTGCTCGATCCCGGTGAGCTCGGCTCCGGTCCCGTACGCGCGCTGGTGAGGCTCGAGGTCCCGCCCGGAGCCGGCGAACCCTGGGATCCTCCGCGCCTGGAGCGCCTGAGGCTCGAGGCCCTCCTCCGGCGCGTCCTTCCTGGTTCGCATCGCTAGCCTGACCTGCGCGGCCGGGGTCTCGCTCTAGCCCTCGTGCTTTACTTCCGGTGAGGCGAACGACCCAATCGGCGGCTTGGAGTCGCTGCCGCGCGAACTGGTGATCGCCGCCTGGGGCGTGTTCGGCTTGGTGGTGGGCTCGTTCCTGAACGTGGTCGTGCATCGCCTGCCGCTGGAGGGGGAGAGCGTGCTGCACCCGCTGCGCTCACGCTGTCCGAATTGCCGGCGCGAGCTCGCGGCCCTCGAGAACATCCCGGTGCTGTCCTGGCTCGCCCTGCGCGGGCGCTGCCGGACCTGCCGCTGGCCGATCCCGCTGCGCTATCCGCTGGTGGAGTTCACCAATGGTGCCCTGTGGGCCCTGGCGGGAGCCCTGGCACTGCGCTACGAGCAGGGCTTCGGGCTCGCCGCGATCCACGCGCTCGTGCTGTCGGGCCTGGTGGTGGCGAGCGCGGTGGACTTCGACCGCTTCGAGATCCCGGACGAGATCTCGCTCGGGGGCATGGCGCTCGCACCGCTGTGCTCGTTCTTGGTGCCCGCCCTGCACCAGGACACCTGGGTGGCGCGTCGCTTCTCGGAGGGGATCGGGGTGGACCGGATCGGCGCGACCCTCGGCTCCCTGGCCGGGATCGCGGTGGGGGGCGGGGCGCTGCTCTCCATCGGATGGCTCGGGAAGAAGCTCTTCCGGCGCGATGCGATGGGGCTGGGCGACGTGAAGCTCCTGGCGGCGGGGGGCGGCTTCGCGGGCCCGGGAGCGGCGCTCCTGGCGCTGTTCCTGGGTTCGCTGGTGGCTTCGGTCGTGGGCGGCGCCAACCTCCTGCGCTTCTTCTACCTGTCGCGTGCTCGGGTGCGCGCACGGCGGACGGTCAAGCCGCTCGGGCGCTCGCTCGCCTCGGCACGCATCGCCGGACGCTACCTGCCCTTCGGACCGTACCTCGGGATCGGTATTGGAATCGTGCTGCTGGCTTGGAAGGATGTCGCTCAGCTCGTGAAGGATCTCGCCTTCTAGCCCTCGAACCCGAATTGCCCTTGGACCACCGCGGGCAACCCCGCGACCTGCAACCTGACGCCATGAACCCGACCCGCACTGTTGCCACCGCCCTGGCCTCGACCCTGCTCCTCTTCTTCGGCAGCTGCGCGTCGCAGAAGACGCTCAAGCAGTACCAGGACGAGGTGCGCGTGCTGCGCGAGGAGCGCACGCAGCTCAAGAAGGAGAATCGCGACCTGCGCGCGCAGAACGAGCAGTACGAGGTCTCGCTCGCGAACGCCGGCGCGCCGAGGGGTGCGCCGATCTCGATCGCCGACAACGACGAGCTCGGCGCGGTCGGCGTGGACGTCGGCCAGGACAAGTACGGAAACTACGTGATCTCGATCCCGGCCGAGGTCACCTTCCCCTCGGGCAAGGCCGAGCTGACCAAGAAGGGCAAGGAGGCCCTCAAGGTCGTGGCGCGCGTGCTGCTCAGCGAGCACAAGGGCGGCCGCTACTGGATCGAGGGCCACACCGATACCGACCCGATCACGAAGTCGAAGTGGGAGTCGAATCGCGACCTCTCGGTCGAGCGCGCGATGGCCGTCTTGCACTACATGGTCGAGGAGTGCGACGTGCCCGACGAAAAGTGCGTCGTGGCGGGCCACGGCCAGTACGAGCCGGTGACGCCGAACGACAGCAGCGCGGCCAAGGCCCGCAACCGGCGGGTCGAGATCGTCGTGCACAAGCTCTAGCGGCCCGCCGCAGCTTGCGAGATCGGAAGGAGCGGCCTTAGGATGCCGCTCCTTTCCTTTTCCAGCGACCCTCTTCTCGGAGTGCTCCCGGATGAGCTCGGATCTCGCCACCGTCCGCAACGTCGCCTTCGTCGGCCACTCGTCGGCAGGCAAGACGTCCCTGGTCGACGCCCTGGCGCACGCGCTCGGCGCGACGGAACGCAAGGGCGCGGTGGCCGACAAGACCTCGCTGTGCGACACGGAGCCCGAGGAGCAGGAGAAGGGCCACACCTTCCAGCTCAAGCTGGTCCACGCGCAGAAGGGTGGCCTGCGCTGGAACCTGCTCGACACGCCCGGTTATCCGGAGTTCGGCGCCGACGCGCTCTCGGCCATGTGGGCCTGCGAGCTGGTGGTCGGGGTGGCGAGCTGCGCCGGACACGTCTCCTACAACCTGCGCAACAAGTTCGAGCAGGCCAAGGAACTGGGGCGCGCGCGCGCGATCTTCGTCACGCACGTGGACGCCGACAACGCGAGCTTCGACGAGCTCGTGGCCGAGTTCCAGGCGAAGATCGGCCCGGAGTGCGTGCCGCTGTGCGTGCCGGACAAGAGCGGCAAGGGCTTCGCCAAGGTCCAGGGCGTGCGCGGCGGCGAGTGGAAGAAGCCGCTCCTCGACCGCGTCATGGACGCGTGCGAAGACGAGGCCGCGCTGCTCGAGTACCTCGAGCAGGACGACCTCACGGTCGAGGCCTTCAAGCGGCACGTCCCGCGTGCGCTCGCCAAGGGCACGCTGATCCCGATCCTGCCGGTGAACCCGCTCTCGGGCGCCGGCCTGGAAGAGGCCCTGGCCTTCCTGCGTGACTTCGCGCCGAGTCCGGAGGGCACGCGCTTCACCGTGGGCGGCGAGGAACTCCTCCCCGATCCGGCCGGGGCGCTCCTCGGCGTGGTCTTCAACGTCAAGAGCGATCCACACGTCGGCAAGATCTGCCTCGCGCGCATCCTGCGCGGCACGCTCAAGGCCTCCGACCTGATCGGGACCGGGCGCGGCGAGAAGATCGGCGGGCTGTTCCACCCCGTGGGCGGCAAGAACCGGCTGAACGCGGAGGCCGCCGTTGCGGGCGAGCTGATCGCCTTCTCCAAGGTCGAGCACGTCGCCTGGGCGCAGTCCTTCACGCTGAATGGCAGCGAGCCGGCTCCGGTCGCCATGCCGGCCAACCCGCCGCCGATGCTGGCGCTGGCCGTGCAGCCGAAGAGCCGCAACGACGAGCAGAAGATCGGACCGGCGCTGGCCAAGCTGGCCTCCGAGGACCCCACCTTCCACGTGCACCACGACCCGATCACGCACGAGCTGGTGGTGCAGGGCATGAGCGACCTGCACCTGCAAGTCATGGAGCAGCGCCTGAAGCGCCGTTTCGGGGTCGAGATCACCACCGCGCTGCCGCGCATCGCCTACCGCGAGACGGTCACCAAGCCGGCCGAGGGACACCACCGCCACAAGAAGCAGAGCGGCGGCCGCGGTCAGTTCGGCGAGTGCTTCCTGCGCATGAAGCCCGCCCCCAAGGACGCGGGTGTCGTGTTCAAGGACGAGGTCGTGGGCGGCGCCATCCCGCGCAACCTGATCCCGGCCATCGAGAAGGGCATCCGTGAGATCGCGGCCCAGGGCATCCTCACGCACAGCCAGGTCGTGGACGTCGAGGTGGCCGTGTACGACGGCAAGTACCACGACGTCGATTCGGACGAGGCCAGCTTCAAGAAGGCCGGCGCGATCGCCTTCCGCGACGGCTTCGCCAAGGCCGGCCCGGTCCTGACCGAACCCGTCATGAGCGTCGAGATCCGCGTGCCCACCGAGCACGCCGGCGCGATCTTCTCCGACCTCACCAGCCACCGGCGCGGCACGGTGCACAACCAGGAGAGCGAGCACGATGGTCACGTCACCGTGATCCAGGCCCACGTGCCGCTGTCGATGCTGCTGACCTACCACCGCGATCTGAAGTCGCAGACGGCCGGCGAAGGCACCTACACCATGAAGCCCGACCACTACGCGCGCGTGCCGGGGGCCGAGCAAGAGAAGATCATCGCCCAGCAGGGGCGCAAGCACGTCGAAGAAGAGTAGCGGTCCGCGCGCCACCCCCGCGGTGGCACGCGCGCTGCGCCCGGTACGAGCGGCCCCGTGCTCGCGAGTGCCGGCAGGAGGAGCCCGTGGCCGGGCCGCCGCCCGCGCAGCGGGTGGGAATCCCTTTCCGCCCCCGGTGTAAGGCGCGCGGCAAGCGCGGCCGGTGCTCCAGTTCCGCCCGTCTTCCGCCCGATCCTCCGGCCGGTTCCCGAACCGTGGCCCCGGAGCTCCCTTCATGATCACGATGGAAGACCTCCTTGCGTTGCTCGTGCGCAAGGGTGGAAGCGACCTGCACATCTCCGTCAACACGCCACCGCGCCTGCGCATCGACGGCGTGCTGGTGCCGGTCGAGACCGCGCCGCTGTCGCCCGACGACACGCGCCGGCTCGCGACCAGCGTGCTGACCTCGGATCAGATCGCCAAGCTGGACAAGGAGTTCGAGCTCGACTGCTCGTTCGAGCTCGAGGGTCAGGGACGCTTCCGCGCCAACGTCTTCTACCAGCGCGGGGCCGTGGCCTGCGTGCTGCGCCTGGTGCCGCACGAGATCGCCGACTTCGAGAAGCTGGGTCTGCCGCGCAAGACCTGCGAGCGCATCTGTGGCCTGCACACGGGCCTGGTGCTGGTCACGGGCGCCACCGGCTCGGGCAAGTCCACCACGCTGGCGGCCATGATCGACCTGGTCAACCGCACGCGTCAGGGCCACATCGTCACGATCGAGGACCCGATCGAGTTCGCGCACAAGAGCCAGGGCTGCCTGGTGACCCAGCGCGAGATCGGCACCGACTCGCACAAGTTCTCGAACGCGCTGCGCAGCGTGCTGCGCCAGGACCCGGACTTCATCCTGGTGGGTGAGCTGCGCGACCTCGAGACGATCGAGGCCGCGCTGGTGCTGGCCGAGACCGGGCACCTGACCTTCGGGACGCTGCACACCTCGGATGCGGTCCAGACGATCAACCGCATCATCGACGTGTTCCCGGCGCACCAGCAGCAGCAGGTGCGCACGCAGCTCTCGTTCACGCTGGAGGCCGTGTTCTGCCAGCAGCTCCTGCCCGCCGCCGCGGGCCGCGGGCGCGTGCTGGCGGCCGAGGTGATGCTGGCCAACCCCGCCATCCGCGCGCTGATCCGCGAGGGCAAGGGGCACCAGATCTACTCGCAGATCCAGACCGGCGGCCGCGCCGGCATGAAGACCATGGCCAGCTGGCTGGCCGACCTCGTGAAGGCCGGCAAGGTGCGCATCGAGGACGCCGAGGAGTGCGTCGGCGATCCCAACGAGTTCCGCATGATGCTCAAGGGCGTCGCCTGATGGTGCGCGTCTCGGGCAAGATCCGCAGCATCCTGGTGGATGCCGGCCTGGCCACCCAGGACGACTGGAACAGCGCGCGCGAGAGCGGCAAGCCCCCGGTCGACGTGCTGCTCGAACGCGGCACGGTGACCGAGGAGCGTCTGTTCGAGGTGCTGGGTCTGACCTCGGGACTTCCGCCCGTGGACCTGACGCGCGTCAAGCCCGACCCGCAGGCGATCGAGGCCCTGCCCCAGGAGATGTGCACCGAGCACTGCGTCCTGCCGCTGGCGCGCAACGGGGACAACCTGACGGTCGTCATCTCGGATCCGTTCGACGTGCTGTTGCTCGACGACCTGAACCTGATGTCACGCTGTCGCGTGCGTCCGGTGCTGAGCTATCCGGCCGCCATCCGGCGCGCCCAGGAGCAGGTCTACAACCGCGATCAACAGCAGGTCGACGAGCTGCTGGAGGGCGTCAGCTCCCAGGACATCTCGGTCGCCGAGGAGGACTCGGTCGAGTCGCTCGAGACGGCCACCGCCGTCGGCAAGGAGGACGTCCCGGCCGTCAAGCTGGTCAACCTCATCATCCTGCGCGCGCTGCGCGAGAAGGCCTCCGACATCCACGTCGAGCCCATGAACCAGTCGGTGCGCGTGCGCTACCGCATCGACGGCTGCCTGGTCGAGGCCATGAACCCGCCCAAGGCCATGCTGCCGGCCCTGCTCTCGCGCCTGAAGATCCTGGCGAACCTCGACATCGCCATCCGCTTCGAGCCCCAGGACGGCAAGTTCCAGATCCGCTACGAGAACCGCAACATCGACTTCCGTCTCTCGACCCTGCCGGTGGTGGGCGGCGAGAAGGCCGTGATGCGCATCCTCGATCAGGGCAGCACGGCCGTGAAGCTCGACACCCTGGGCTTCGAGCCCAAGTGCCTGCAGGACTTCCGCGATGCGGTCAACGCGCCGCACGGGATGGTGCTGGTCACCGGTCCCACCGGCTCCGGCAAGTCGACCACGCTGTACGCGGCCATGAGCGAGGTGGCCTCGATCGACGTCAACGTCGTGACGGTCGAGGACCCGGTCGAGTACCGCATGAACGGCATCAACCAGGTGCCGGTCGCGCCCAAGCGCGGCCTGACCTTCGCCGGTGCGTTGCGCTCGATCCTGCGCCAGGACCCGGACGTGATCCTGGTGGGCGAGATCCGCGACAAGGAAACGGCCGAGATCGGCGTGAAAGCCGCGCTCACGGGCCACCTGGTGCTCTCGACCCTGCACACCAACGACGCGGTGCAGGCCGTCACGCGGCTGGTGGACATGGGCATCGACCCGTACCTGGTGTCGAGCTCGGTGATCCTGGTGGCGGCCCAGCGCCTGGTGCGCAAGCTGTGCGAGCACTGCCGCGTCCAGGTCGACATCCCCAAGAAGGAATTGCTGGCGGTGGGCGTGCTCGAGACCGAGATCGCCGACCTGCAGATGTACGGCCCGAACATCGCCGGTTGCCCGCGCTGCAAGAACGGCTACCGCGGGCGCATGGCGCTGCTCGAGACCCTGCCGCTCTCGCACGACCTCAAGCGCATGGTGGTGGAGGGTCGATCGGTGGCCGAGATGAAGCACCGGGGCCTCGAGGATGGGATGCTCACGCTGCGGCGCATCGGCGTGCTGAACGCCATGCGCGGCAAGACGTCCCTGGAAGAGGTCCTGCGGATCACGATGGGGGACTAGCCCCCGCTCCCCCCTGTCAGCGACGCACAAAAGGACCGAACGGTGGCCAATTTCCAGTACGCAGCCAAGGACAAGTCCGGCAAGACGATCCAGGGCTCGATCCAGGCGAACGACAAGAACGAGGCCGTCAACCAGCTGCGCGGCCGCGACCTGATCATCCTGAAGGTCGAGGAGGGTGGCAAGTCGCCCAAGGCCGACGGCAAGTCGACGTCCTCGGGCTCGAGTAAGGGCGGCGGTGGCCTGTTCTCCAAGAAGCCGAGCGCCACCAAGACCGAGCTGGTGATCTTCACGCGCCAGCTCTCGACCATGATCAGCGCGGGCATCTCGCTGCTGGAGGCGATCGAGGTCCTGGCCGAGCAGGCCGAGACGCCCGGCATGAAGGCCACCTGTCACCGGCTGGCCTCCGAGCTGCGCGGCGGCTCCGACCTGTCCGCCGCCATGAACGCCTGCCCGAAGGCCTTCTCGCCGCTGTACGTGAGCATGGTCACCGCCGGCGAGGCATCGGGCCAGATGGACGTGATCCTGCAGCGCCTGGCGGACTACGTCGAGGCCAGCGAGGAGCTCAAGCGCGAGATCCGCTCGGCCATGACCTACCCGGTGATCTCGCTCGTGCTGGTGCTCTCGATCACGGCCTTCCTGATGATCGGGGTCGTGCCCGGCTTCAAGGAGGTCTTCGACGGCCTGGGGGCCGAGCTGCCGGCCTTGACCAAGACCACGCTGGCCATCTCCGACTGGCTGCGCTCGAAGTGGTACCTCGTGTTCGTGGGCATGGCCGGGTTGGTGGCGGGCTTCACGGTCCTGAAGAAGACGCCCAAGGGCGCGCTCTTGCTCGACCACTTCACCCTGCGTGCACCCGTCTTCGGGCCCCTGGCCCGCAAGGTGTGTCTGGCGCGCTTCTCGCGCACCTTCGCGACCCTGGTGCGCTCGGGCGTGCCGATCATGGCCACGCTCGACATCGTGGCGGACACCTCGGGCAACCAGGTCATCTCGGACGTGGTCAAGAAGTCGCGCGACAGCGTGCGCAACGGCAACATGCTGTCCGAACCGCTCTCCAAGTCGAAGGTCTTCCCGCCGATGGTGGTGCGCATGATCGCGATCGGCGAGCGCTCGGGCGCGCTCGAGGCCCTGCTCGAGAAGATCGCCGAGTTCTACGACAGCCAGGTCAAGGCCGCGATCAAGTCGCTGACCAGCCTGATCGAGCCGCTCCTGATCTGCTTCATGGGCGGCATCGTGGGCGTCGTGATCCTGTCGGTCTTCCTGCCGATCCTGAACATCATCGGCGAGCTCTCGGCCAAGTAGGCCAAGTAGAGGAAGAGGGAAGAGCCACCGCGGAGGCGCGGAGAGCGCGGAGGAGCACGGAGAGGAAAAGAGTTCCGGGCTCCCCTCCCCTCTTCTCCGCGCACCTCCGCGCTCTCCGCGGCTCCGCGGTGCGTCTTCTCTTCTCCCCTCCCTCGCGTACCGGAATTGTTCAGGCGCTCCTCAAGAGCCGCCCGACACGAGGCCGATATCACCCGCGCTGCGATCGCAGGGCGGGGAAGACCCTCCGGCGTCCTGGCAACGACCACCGACCCGCGCTGTCCACGGGCGGAGCGAAGGCAACGGACAGACAACCTGAGGAACCATGAACACCAAGAGAAACTCCGGCTTCACGCTGATCGAATTGATGATCGTCGTGGCCATCATCGCGATCATCGCCTCGATCGCCATTCCGAAGCTCATGAGCGCTCGGATCTCGGCGAACGAGAACGCTGCCATCGCGACGCTGCGCTCGATCGCTTCTGCCCAGGCCCAGCTCCAGTCCTCGTGCGCGATCGACACCGACGCGGACGGCGGCGGCGAGTACGGCTTCTTCGGCGAGATGGCCGGCACCGCCGGCATGCGCATCTACGACGCGGCCGCGGACGCCCCGGGCGTCGACCCGCTCGCCATCCTGGATCCCGCGATCCTGCCCACGGCCTTCGGTGATGTGATCACGACTGCGGCCGGCGGGGAAGCCGTCGTCACGCGCGCCGGCTATTACTTCAAGATCTACCTGCCCGATGCGACGACGGCCGGCGACATCCCGGGTATCCCGGAAGACGGTCCGGACGGTGTCGGCGGTTTCGTGGGTGCCACGTACCCCGACCCCAACAACGCCGAGATCCTGTGGTGCTGCTATGCGTGGCCGGTTTCGCCGGAGTCCACGGGCAACCGCGCCTTCTTCATCAACCAGGAAGGCGACCTGCTGCAGACGCTCAACAACACCAACGCCGCGCAGACGGCGATCCTGTACGACGGCCTCAACTCGATGCCGACCTACGATGCGGCCTTCGATTCCGGCGGTCCGATCACCGGGATGGGCGCGAGCCTCGGCATCACGGCCCAGGCCCTGACGCCGAACGACGGCAACGTCTGGACGATCGTCGGCAACTAGGCCTGACCTTCGCCTGATCCATCCGCGGGGCGTCGCCGAGCGATCGGCGGCGCCCCGCGTGCTTTCGTAAGCGACCCTCAGGAGTCCTCGGGCAGGCCGAACAGGGCGGCGGCGTTGGCGCTGGTCGCACGCGCGAGCTCCGCGACGCTGGTCGCGCGCACGCGCGCCAGTTCCTCCAGCACCGCCAGCACGTTGGCCGGCTCGTTGCGCTTGCCGCGCCGGCCCTGGGGCGCGAGGTAGGGGCAGTCGGTCTCGACCAGCAGGCGCTCGAGCGGCACCTCGGCCGCGGCCGCGCGATTGGCGTCGTTCTTCGGGTAGGTGACCACGCCCGAGAACGAGATGAACAGCCCCGCGGCGAGGTACGGCGGGAGCTCCGCCGGACCCATCGAGTAGCAGTGCATCACGCCGCGCACGCGCGGGAACTGAGCCAGGCAGCGCAGCGTGTCGTCGTGCGCGTCGCGGCAGTGGATCACGACCGGCTTGTCGAGCGCGCACGCGAGCTCGAGCTGCCACAGGAAGCTCTCGAGCTGCGCGACGCGCGGGGAGTGGTTCTTGAACCAGTCGAGCCCGGTCTCGCCCACGCCCACGCACTCCGGGCGCCGGCACAGCGCCTCGATCTCGGCGCGCTCGGACGGGGTCGCGCCGGCAGCGTCGTGCGGATGGATCCCGGCGGTGGGGAAGAGCCCGGGCTCGCCCGCGCAAAGGGCCAGGGCCGCGCGCGAACTCGCCAGATCGGTCCCGACCACCACCATGCGCGCCACGCCCGCCGCGCGCGCGCGCGCCAGCACGGCCGCGCGATCCTGGTCGAAGTCCTTCCAGTAGAGGTGTGCGTGGCTGTCGGTGATCATCGACAGGCGCTGTCCAGGTGGCTCTGGATGTAGACGATGAAGTCCGGGTCCGACTCGCGCCCCTGGACGCGCCGGGCCAGTTCGCAGAAGCGCTCCTGGGGCAGGCTCGCGCGCAGGGACTGCAGCGCCAGGCGGCGGATGTAGCCGTTACCGCTCGACTCCACCAGGATGTTCTCGAGCGCCTGACGGCCCTGCTCGGAAGGGAACCGGGCGAGCGCCTTGGTGGCGCGGTGGCGCACGTCCATCGGGCGGTTCAGGTCGGTGCCCACCAGCACGAGCAGCGGCACGGGATCGAGGTGCAGCTTCTCGTTGGCGGTCAGCCAGGCCTCGAGCAGACGCTCCTCGGGCGGGTAGGTGCGGTCGTCGTAGCGCTCGCGCAGGATGGGCTCGAGCACTTCGATGGCCTTCGTGGGGACACATTCGCCCAGCAGCTGGGTCGCGACGTTGCGCACGTACAGGTCCTCGCCGAAGGTGGTCGTCAGCTGCACCAGCAACTCGCTCGCGGCTTCGGGCGCGGCGTGCGCGCCGACGTCGAGCAGGCCCGCGCGCACCTCGGGCAGCGTGGGCGGTTCCTCGCGCAGGACGCGCAGGGCCTCGAGCCCGTGGGCCGGGCTCGCGGCGCGCAGGCGCTCCAGACTGCGCTTGCGGTTGGCGTAGAACTCGCTCTTGACGACCGGGATCGCCGTCGCCGGCGGCGGGGTCAGGGCGGTCATCAGGTCGCGGATCTCGCGCGCGGGTTGTGGGCCGTCGCTCGCGCGCGGCTGGTCACACGCGCCACTCCAGAGGGGAAGGAGCAGGGCGAGGAAGAGGGTAGGCTTGCCCATGGACCTGTGCGGGAGGAGGGGCGGAGGAAACGAGTTCATGGGTAGTGTCTGCGACCAGCGTGCCGTTTCGCACGGAGCGCCTTTCTACCCCGAGTCCGCGCAGAAGGAACGTGCGGGAGCGCTCGAACGGAGCGAGCGGGTCACGGAGGCCAGCCCAGGTTGCCCTCGAAGGCAGGTAACCCGGGGCACATCGTTTGTATGGACGGGGTGCTCTGCGGGCGCGGAAACCCTGGCGGTCCTTCGTCCGTGGCCTTTATAGTGCCCAGCCTCGAATCGCCCCGTCGCCCGGCCCCTCCGACCCGCCCGGCCGCGGCGGCGCCGTGCCGGACGCCGGCATCTTCCTCGGATCGACGCCTTTCCAAGCTGCCCATGATCGTGCTGCCTGCTCCCGCCTGGGGTCGGTTCCTGGTGCTCGTCGTGCTGGCCGGGGCGGCCGGCTGCGGGGGCGGAGGGGGGGGCTCTTCCGGTTTCGGCTCGGGCATGACGATCCAGTCGTGCTCGCTGTCGTGCAGCGATTCGGCCGGCAATCCCGGGGCGCAGGTCAGCTGCGGGGTGACCAACGTCAAGGTGAACCAGGAGGTCCGCGTGACCTTCTCGAGCCCGGTGGACCCGATCACGGTCACCAACAACACCTTCCAGATGGTCGAGCTCGGGACGGGCAAGACCCCGGCCGGGACCTTTGCCCTAGACAGCCGTGATGCGCGGGTCCTGATCTACCGGCCCCAGCTCACCTTCGACTCGACCGGGAACCCGATCTTCGGTCTGAGCGAGGGGCGCTCGTACCAGCTGAAGGTCCCGGGGCTCGTGCTCGACCCGCTCGGACCCTACATCCGCAACCTCGTCGGCACGCCCAACACCACTCGCTTGCAGTGCACGCTGATGGCGTCGGGCATCGCCGATCCGAAGCCCGGACGGCCGCGCGTGGCGGTCACCATCGACCGCGTCACCGGCTACGACGCGAACGGTCAGCCCAACGCCTTCCAGCTCAACTTCCCCGCTCCCGGCGCGACCAACGTGTTCCGTGCGACTCCCGTGCGGCTGGTGTTCGACGACGTGATGAACCCGGCCACGCTCGCCAACCCGGTCACGGGCAGCTCGAGCTTCATCCGCGCCTTCGTCGACGCGGACGGCAACCTGACGACCACCAACGACCGCGTGCGCATCTCTGGCGCGTTCTCGGTGACGATCGACCAGCTCTCGCTGCGCACCACGGTGATCTTCACGCCGTCGGGCGGGCTACCCTCGGCCGGATCCGACGCCCTCAACCTGCGCAAGGTCGTGCTCGATCTGTCGTCGCAGATCTCCGACATCGGCGGCCAGCTCCTGGTCAACCCGGGCGCGATCGCCTTCACCTCCGAGCAGATCCCGCAGGATCCGCTGGTCGTGAGCGAGGTCTTCCCGGACAACTCCGGAGAGGATGCCGCCCGCAGCGGCAGCCCCTGGGGGAACGGCATCCTCGCGCCGGGAGTCGGCGGGGGCTCGGGACGTCTCGGGGACCTGATCGTGGCCCCCGGCTCGGTCGTCGAGCTCGACACCGACTCGGAGGACTTCTCCGGGCTTTCGCTCGAGACCTTCAACCCCGCCAACGTGATCGACCGACCGGTCAACCTGGTGATCACCGACGGCATCTTCGAGTTCGCGCGCCTGCGCGTGGATTCGGGCGGGGTCCTGCGCTTCAAGGGCAGCAAGCCGGCGCGCCTCTACGTGCGCGGAGAGGCCCAGGTCTCCGGCGTGATCGACGTCTCGGGCACGAGCGGCCGTCTCCAGCGGTCGGATTTCCTCGCGGGCGGCGCAGGGGGAGCCTCGGGGCCGAGCGGCGGGGCGGGCGGTCGGGGCGGCAGCCGCCCCGACGGATTGGCCTTCGCGGGCACCTTCAACAACGTGCCCATCGGAGGCGAGCCCAATCCGGGCGTGGGGCCTTCGAACGTGCGCGATCCGGCGACCTACGTCTTCGTCAATGGCCAGAACGGCGCAGGGGTCCTCTTCCCGAGCACCATCGCTCCCGGTGCCACTCTGCGCGGAGGCGGTGAGGGCGCGCTGGCTTGGCCTCAACCGACCGCCGCCAATCCCAACGTGTACATGCCGCAGAACCCGACCGACCTCGGGGGCTTGCAGACCGAGAAGGCCCAGCTGTGCCAGTACCTCATCGCGGCCGCATCCGGTGGGGGCGGCTCCAACGCGATACCGGGTGGGCTGGGCCAGGCGATCCCGTTCCTGCCCCCATCCGCTCCGACCACCCTCGCGCCGCCTGCCCCGGGCGGTGGCGACCTGCTGGTCGGAGCTCTGGAGCGCACCCTGTCGCCCGACCTCGGCTTGCTTCGGGGGGGCGGCGGTGGTGGCGGGGGTGGGGCTCACCTGCAGCTCACCCAGGTCAACGGCACACCGACGATCGACTGTTCGACACCGCTCTCGGGCGTCGTCCTGAGCGTCAGCAGCTACGTCGCCCACAGCTCTGCTGGCGGGGGTGGCGGCGGTGGGGGCCTGCAGTTCGTCGCCGGCCGGCGAATCCTGCAGACGGGCGTCGTCGACGCCTCGGGGGGGGACGGCGGCAGCGGCACCTTCCCGCCCAGGGCGATCGCACCCTCTGACCTGGCCCAGGGCGGAGGCGGTGGAGCCGGGGGCGGGGTCCTGATGCAGGCGCCGCTGATCCAGATCTCGGGCATCCCCAACCGCATCGTCTTCTCGGGCGGCGTGGGCGGCGACGGCTCGGGGCAGGCCTTCGCGCCGGTGGTTCCGGCGCGCGGCGGCCGAGGCAGCCCGGGGCTCCTGCGCATGGAGGCGATCACGCCGCTCGTGCGGGCCGTCGAGCTGACCAAGATCTCGCCGACGGCCAGCGAGCTGAGCGCCCAGTACGGCAACGCGGTCACGATGGAGGACATCTTCTCCATCGATACCTGGACTCCGTCCACGGTCGCGCCCTCGGGTTGGAGCGGAGCCCAGTCCTGCTGGGTCCGTCCCACCGGCACCTTCTTCCGCCTGCTGTTCGCGGACGACTCCGCCGGACTCGGCTGGGACATGCGCCTGCGCATCGCGGGCCAGGCCAACCCCCAGTCCTTCCGCGGCACGAACGACCTCTTCCCCGCGCCGCTCGAGCAGGTCTTCGGGGCCGACTTCGGGACCTCGCCCGTGGTCGTGCGCTTCCAGGGCGCGCGCGTCACCGGCGCGCTGGCCGATCCTTGCGCCGTGGTGGAGTCGGGCTCCGCGAGTCCGCTGGCCGGCGGGTCGCTCACGGATTGGGTTCGCCACCCCTCCGATCTGAGCAACTTCCACGGCCAAGAGGCGCTGACCCCGAACATGTTCCGCTTCGTGATCCTCTGGGATCGCAGCCAGCCCGAGTTCGCGCAGATCGAGAGCATCGAGGACTTGACCGTATCGATCCAGCCCGACTGAGCCCGGGCCTACGATGATCCTGGCCGCCCGCGCCGTGCTGCTCGACGCACACGGCTGGATCGAGGGTGGGGGCCTCCTGGTGGAGCGCGGGCGCGTACGGCGCGTGCTCACCTCGCGGCGCGCGGTCCAGCGGGCCCGCCTGGGCGGCGAGCGCGTGCGCGAGTTCGAGGACCTCGTGCTGACGCCCGGATTCGTGGATGCGCATGCGCACCTCGATCTCGGGGCGCTGCTGGGACGCGTGCCGGGGCGGGCCGGCTTCGCCGCCTGGGTGCGCGCGTTGCTCCTGGCCCGCGCCGGCCTCGCGCGCAGCGAGCTCGAGCGCGGCGTGCGCGACGGTGCGCGCGCGCTCCTGGCCGGCGGCACGACTTCGGTAGGGGACATCGATGCCACCGGCACGAGCACCCGTCTCGCGCGCGGCCTCGGCCTGCGCTTGGTCGTCTTCCGCGAGGTGCTCGATGCCTGGGATCCGACGCGCACCGCCGCGGCGCTTCGCCAGCTCAGGCGCCGATGGCCGCGCGGCAGCCGTGTACACGCGGGCATCTCGCCCCACGCGCCGTACACCACTTCGCCCGCGCTACTGGCCGCGGTGCGCGCGGTGAGCGCGCGCCTCGCGCTCCCGCTCGCGATCCACTGGGCCGAGACGCGCGCGGAGGGCGCCTGGCTCGAGCACGGCACGGGCGCGCTGGCCGCGTTGCTCCCGCCCGCGCCGCGACGTTCCGGTCTGGAGCTGCTCGACGCCGCCGGCCTGCTGGCGCGGCACACCGCGCTCGTGCACGGCAACCATCCGCGCGCGGACGAGCTCGAGCTCCTGGCGCGGAGGCGCGTCACGCTCGTGCACTGTCCGGGCACGCACGCCTTCTTCGCGCGCGCGCGCTTCCCGCTGGAGCGCTACCGCGCGGCCGGCGTGCCGCTCGCGCTGGGCACGGACTCCCTGGCCAGCAACGCGAGCCTGGACATGCGCCGCGAGATGGCGCTCCTGCGCGCGCGCTTCCCGCGCCTCGATCCGGCCGAGGTGTTCGCGATGGCCACGCTCAACGGGGCGCGCGCGCTCGCGCTCCCGGCCGGGCACCTGCGCGCGGGCGCGGTAGCCGACGTGGTCGCCTGGCCGCTCGAAGCGCGTACGCGCAAGGCGGCGCTGGAGGAGCTGAGCGCGGGCTCGCCCGCGGTCCGGCAGGTGCTCGTCGGCGGGCGCGCATGGACGCCGCGTACGCCGGGCTGAGTGGCCGGATCCGCGGCAACGCCGGGCCGGTGCGGGACACGGCCCGAATCTTCCGTACACTGCTGGCCCGTTCCCATGAGTTCACCTGGAAAGCCGCTGGACGCCGAGCAGGAGCGAGCTCTCGCGCTCCTGCGCGCGGGCCAGAGTTTCCTGCTGGTGGGCCACGTGCGGCCGGACGGCGACTGCCTGGGCAGCCAGGGCGCGCTCGCGCGCGGCTTGCAGGCCCTGGGCAAGCGGGTCGCGATCCTGAATGCCGACCCGCCCGAGCCGGCCTTCGACTACCTGACGCGCGAGCTGCCCTACGGCGTGTACGCGGGCGGAGCGCTGCCCGAGCACGACGTCGTCGCGTTGCTCGACTTCAACGAGCTCTCGCGCACCGGGCCGATGAGCGCGGCCCTCGCCAGCGCGCCCTCCAAGAAGCTGGTCATCGACCACCATCCCTATGCCGGCCGACCCTGGTGGGACGCGTGCTTCGTGGACGTGTCGGCCTCGGCCACGGGCCTGCTGGTGTGGCGCATCCTCGCGGCGCTGGGCGCGCCGCCGGACGCGCTCGTGGCGCGCGCGGTGTTCACCTCGCTCGTGACCGACACGGGCTGGTTCCGCTACAGCAACACGGACGCGGAGACGCTGGCCCTGGCGAGCGAGCTGGTGACGCTCGGGGCCCAGCCCTCTGCCCTGTACGGTCAGCTCTTCCAGCGTCGTCCGGCGGGCGAGCCGCGCGCGCTCGCGGCCGTGCTGGCGCGCCTGGAGTACTTCGCCGGCGGACGCCTGGCGGTGGTCCACCAGCCGCTCGGGAACGGCGGTGCGCCGGGGCTCGACGACGGGGATCCGGTGCTGGATCTCCTGCGCGCGGTCGGGTCGGTCGAGGTCGTGCTGTACCTGCGCGAGACCGAGTCCGGGAGCTGCAAGCTCTCCGCGCGCAGCAAGACCAGCTTCGACGTGAACCAGCTGGCGCGCCGCTTCGGCGGGGGCGGGCACGTGAAGGCCGCCGGCGCCACCATCGCCGGCCCGTTGCCGGAGGTGCGCGCGCGCCTGATCGCGGCCGCGCTCGAGCTGCTCGGTCAGGCCGGAGGCCAGGAGAGCGGCCGGACGATGGGCGCGGGAGCGCGGCCGTGAAGCTGGCGATCATCTCGGACCTGCACTCCAACCGCGAGGCGCTGGAGGCCGTCTTCGCCGACATCCGCAAGCGCGGCGTGACCGAGCTCGTCTGCCTGGGCGACGTGATCGGCTACGGCCCCGATCCGGAGTTCTGCGTGGACCTCGTGCGCGGCCACGCGCGCTGGTGCCTGATGGGCAACCACGACGAGGCGCTCTTCCACGACGCCTCGGACTTCAATCCCCACGCGCGTGGCGCGATCGCCTACACCAAGCGGCGCATGCAGCCGCGCTGGTGGAGCTCGAGCGAGAAGCGCGCGCGCTGGAAGTGGCTCAAGAACCTGCCGCTCAAGCACAACGAGGGCCGCTTCCTGTTCGTGCACGGCTCGCCGCGCGATCCCGTGCGCGAGTACGTGCTGTCCACCGACGGGATCCTCAACCCGGACAAGCTGCGCGCCATCTTCGAGGCCTTCGACGGCGTGGGCGTGGCCGGGCACACGCACCAGCCCGGGCTCCACGACGAGAGCCTGCGCTTCCGTTCGCTGGAAGGCGCGGGCGAGCTCACCTTGCCGCTCGAGCCGGGCAAGCGCTACTTCATCAACGTGGGCTCCACCGGCCAGCCGCGCGACGGCGACAACCGCGCCTGCTACGCGGTCCTGGAGGAGCATCAGGTGAGCTGGTACCGGGTCGAATACGATTTCCGCGCCACCCAGGACAAGATCCTGCACACCGGCGTCCTGAGCGAGATCCTGGCGCGCCGCCTGTCGGTCGGGAAGTAGCGCGCGCCCGGACCGGGGCGGGACTCCGGGCGGGGCGCTCACTACAATCCCGCGCTTTCCATGGGCCTCCTCGACCGCGCCGCGCTCGCGACCCTGCCCGTTCTGCCGCGCTGGCTCATGCGCCGCCTGGCGGGGCGTTACATCGCGGGCGAGGAGTTGGACGACGCGCTGGCGAAGCTGGCAGACCTGCGCGCGCGCGGCTACGGCGGCATCATCGACGTGCTGGGCGAGGACGTGCTCGACGAGGCGGCGGCGCGAGCCGTGCTGCAGGGCTATCGCCTGGCGGCCAGCGCCGTGGCCGAGCGCGGGCTCGACGCCTACGTCTCCGTCAAGCCCACGCACCTTGGACTGCGGCTCTCCGAGCAGCTGTGTGCGGCCCTGTACGAGGACCTGGCCGTGCACTGCGGCACGCTCGGCCTCGGCCTGCGGGTCGAGATGGAGGACCACACCACGACCGACGCGACCCTGCGCGTCTTCGAGCGCCTGCGCGCCCGCCACGAGTGCGTGGGCATCGTGCTGCAGTCGCGTCTCCTGCGCACGCCGGGGGACATCGCTCGGCTCGCGCCCGGGCCACTGTGGGTGCGGCTCGTGAAGGGCATCTACCTGGAGCCGGCCGCGATCGCGCACACCGAGCCCGAGCCGATCCGCGCGGCCTACCTCGCGGCCGCGGAGCTCTTGCTCGCGCGTGGTGCACGCGTGTCCTTCGCGACGCACGACGAGGGGCTGGGCGCGCGTCTCCTCGAGCTGTGCCGCTCGCGCGCCGTGCCGCGCGAGCGCTACGAGTTCCAGGTGCTCCTGGGCGTGCGCGAGGGCCTGTGGCAGCAGTGGCGTGGTGCGGGCGAGCAGGTGCGCGTGTACGTGCCCTTCGGGCCCGAATGGCGCGCCTACAGCACGCGCCGCCTGCGCAAGAACCCGGAGATCTTCCGGCACGTCGTGCGCGACCTTGTGCTGCGCCGCTGAGGGTCATGCCCGTCGCGCGCATCGTGCTCGTCACCCATCCCCTGCGCGGGGCCCAGGCCTTCGCGCGCGAACTCGTGACGCGGCGCTTGGCGGCCTGCGTCCAGCTCGTGCCGCTGACGGCGCTGTACCGCTGGCGCGGCCGCGTCGAGCGCGCGCGCGAGCTGCGCCTCGAGATCAAGACCACGGCCGCGCGCCTGGCGGCCCTGGAGCGCCACGTGCGCGCCACGCACCCCTACGAGGTGCCCGAGTTCGTGGTGCTCGACCCGGCCCGCGTCGGCGCGAGCTATCTGGATTGGCTGCGGGCCGAAACGGCCGAGACGGCCGAGCGGCCCGCGCAGGCGCGCCGCCGCAGGCGCGGGGGACCGGCATGAGCGTGACGGCGCCGCCGACCCTCGACGAGCGCGTGCCTGCGCTCGCTCGCGCCGGACTCGTGCTCGGGCCGCTCTTCTTCCTGGCGCTGTTGCTGCTGCCCGG
The DNA here is from genome assembly GCA_964631945.1 of uncultured Planctomycetaceae bacterium. Taxonomy (GTDB): domain Bacteria; phylum Planctomycetota; class UBA1135; order UBA1135; genus JABFRZ01. The sequence goes on along the minus strand of CAZWAY010000007.1, from coordinate 35,654 downwards.
GCTGGCGCTCGAGCCGAGCCAGCGGCGCGTGGCGGCCGTGGCCGCCTGGACCGCGACCTGGTGGCTGACCTCGGCCCAGCCAGTGGGTGCGACCTCGCTCCTGCCGGCCGCGCTGCTGCCGTTGCTCGGGGCGATGGACGCGAAGACCGTGGCGCCGTTCTACATGGACGACCTCGTGCTCCTGTTCCTGGGTGCGTTCCTGCTGACGCGCGGGCTGGAGCGCTGGAACGTGCACCGGCGCCTGGCGCTGCTCGTCTTGGAGCGCGTCGGCACGCGTCCGCGCCGGCTCGTGTTCGGGATGATGGCCGCCAGCGCCGGCCTGTCGATGTTCGTGAACAACACCTCGACCACGCTGCTGATGCTGCCGATCGCGCTGGCGCTCACGGCCTCGTTCGAGAATTGCCCTGCGCGTGAGCGCGCGGCGTTCGCGCGCGCGCTGCTGCTCGGCGTGGCCTATTCCGCCTCGGTGGGCGGGATCGCCACGCCCGTCGGCACGGCCCCGAACCAGATCTTCCTGGGCCAGTTCCGCGAGAGCTATCCGGACGGGCCCGAGCTCAGCTTCGTGCAGTGGACCCTGGCCTGGCTCCCGGTGGTGGTCCTGTACCTCCCGCTCGGCTGGCTCTTGCTCACGCGCGTCCTCTTCCACGTGCCCGCGGACATGGGCCACAGCGGCGCGGTGGTCGCGGCCGAGCGCCGCGCCCTCGGTCCCTGGGGGCCGGGGGAGACGCGCATGGCCGTGGTCTTCGCGCTGGCGGCGCTGGCCTGGCTGACGCGTGCCGACCTGGTGCTCGGCGCGCTGCGCTTCGAGGGCTGGGGTGACCTCGTGAAGGGCACGCTGGAGCGCAGTCCGGTGAGCGATGCGACCGTGGCGATCGCGCTGGCGCTGGTCTGCTTCCTGTTGCCGAGCGGCGTCCAGCGCGGCCAGGCGCTGCTCGACTGGGGCACGGCGCGCTCCCTGCCCTGGGACGTCCTGTTGCTCTTCGGCGGTGGCTTCGCCCTGGCGGGAGCCTCGCGAGCGAGCGGCCTCGATGCGCTGGTGGGCGGCGCGCTCGCGCCCTGGATCGCCGGCCAGCCCGACTGGTTGGTGGTGCTGGGCGTGGTCCTGCTGGTGACGGCGCTGTCCGAGCTGGCCTCGAACGTGGCCACGACCCAGGTCATGCTGCCGATCGTCGGTCAGGCCGCGGTCGCGGCCGGGCTCTCGCCGCTCTTCGCCATGGTCCCGGCCACGATCGCGGCCTCGAACGGCTTCATGCTGCCCGTGGCCACGCCGCCGAACGCCATCGTCTTCGCCACCGGCGAGATCCCGGCCCCGGTCATGGCCCGCGCGGGTCTCGTCTTCGACCTGCTGGTGGCCGCGCTGGTCACGGCGGTCTTCCTCGGCTGGGGGCGCTTCGTGCTCGAGATCGGGCGCGGCCTGCCCGCCTGGGCCGGCGGCTGACCGGCGGCGCGCGGTCAAGCGCCCGCCGGCTTCGCTCGATACAGGGACCATGACGTGCGCCTGGATCCTGTGTGCCTGCCTGCTCGCGTCGCAGCAGCCCGCCCCGCTCGACACGGGGCTGGTGCGCTCGGTCGAGCTGGAATCCCGTCCGGGCACGTGGGTCCAGCACTTCCGGCTGGACCGCGAGGGTGCGGGCGCCGACGCCCTGCCGCTGGCGCTCTTGCGCTACGTCGCCGGTCCCGATCCGGCCGGCGGGGTGCAGGCCGAGCTCGAGCTCGACTACCTCGCGGCGGGGGTGCGCGTGATCCAGATCGAACAGGCCAGCCCCGCCCTGCGGCGGCTGGTCTTCCGCGAGCTGCGCGAACGCGCCGGCCGCACGCTGTTCCTCGAGGGCACACCCGAGGCAGGCTTCCAGGGCTACGAGCTGGGCGGGCGCGAGGTCGTGCGCCGCGTACCGGCGCAGCGCGGCGAGTTCCCCCTGCTGCTGATCGAGTCCGCCCGTCTGGGCCTGGTCGTTCCGGACGAGATGGCCGTGCTCGAGCCGCTCGCGGCCGACTTCGAACCGTTGCAGCTCGCGAGCAGCGGGGGACCGGGCGAGCGCAGCTTCGAGGCGCGCCGCAGCGACGGCAGCCTGCGCTGGCGCGTGAGCCTGGTGGGCGAGCGCATCCGCGAGTGGCGCTTCCAGGAGCGCGGCCCGGCCGCGCGCGCCATCACGGGCGCGGAGTCGGAAGCCCTGCGGGCGCGCTACGAACTCGGCGTCAAGACGGCGCGCGAGGCCGCGGCCGAGGCCAAGGCCAAGATCGGGCGACGCCCACCCCTGCGCGGGTTCTGAGTCAGCCCGCGCGGGCGGTTGGAGCGCGGCTTTCGGAGAGGTTACGGGTTGTGAAGGGCCGGCTCCGCTCGACGCGAGCTATCCTGAGGCGCTCGGAATGTCAGCCCGTCCCCCGTTCCGCTCCGCGCTCGCCTGCTGCCTGCTGTGGAGTTCCCTGAGCGCCTGTCGTAGCGCGGAGGCCTGGCGCGCCGACGCCGACGAAGAGGTCTACGGGATCCTGGCCGAGCGCCGGGCCGAGGTCGGGGCCCAGGGCGAGTTCAGCATCGAGCCGCCGGCCGAGTCGCTGCGGGCGCGCCTGGTGTCCGAAGCCGCGCTCGGGGAGTCCGCGGAGCTGAGCCTGGACCTGGTGGGCTGCCTGCGGGTCGCGGCCGAGAACAGCCGCGACTGGCAGGCCGAGCGCGAGCGGCTGTTCGATGCGGCGCTGGCGCTGACGCGCACGCGCTGGCAGTACTCGGTGCAGACGAGCGCGACCGGGGAGGCCAAGCTCGATGGCAAGCCGGCCTCGGGCGGCAGCCATACCGAGACCGAAGGCAGCCTGCTCTCCGACCTGGGCCTCTTCAAGCTGCTCGGGATCGGCGCCCAGCTCACGGCCAACGTGGGCCTCGACCTGCTGGAGGCCGTCGGCAATGGCGATGCCTGGGACGCGCTCTCGAGCGCCTCGCTGAACATCACCCAGCCGCTCCTGCGTGGCTTCGGCCGTGAGATCGTCGAGGAACCCCTGACCCAGGGCGAGCGCGACGTGCTCTACCAGGTGCGCAGCTACGAGCGCTTCCGGCGCACCTTCGCCGTCAACATCGCCCAGCGCTTCTTCCAGGTGCTCGAGCAGGTCGACCGGCTGAAGAACGAGGACGCCAACTACGCCAACCTCACGCGCCTGCGCGAGCGCAACGAGGCCCTGGCCGAGGCCGGGCGTCTGACCGACATCCAGGTCGACCAGGCGCGCCAGGACGAGCTCTCGGCCGAAGACCGGCTGGTGGCCGCGCGCCGCGACCTCGAGCAGGCGCTGGACGACTTCAAGTTCGTGCTCGGGCTGCCGATCGAGACGCACCTCGTGCTGGAGGAGGGCGGGTTGCGTTCGCTGGCGGCCTGGCCGGCCCTGGCCGAGGACCTGGACGAGGACCGGGCGCTCGGCATCGGGCTGGAGAAGCGCCTCGATCTGGCCAACGCGCGCGGCCAGGCCGAGGACGCCGAGCGGCGCGTGCGCGTGACGGCCGACGCCCTGCGCCTGGGGCTGGACCTGCAGGGCGGGGCCAGCGTGCAGAGCCCGCGTGGTGAGCCGGCCTCGCCGGCCCTCGACGACGTCGAGTGGAACCTCTCGCTCGGCATCGACCTACCCATCGACCGCATCCCCGAGCGCAACGCCTACCGCGGCGCGCTGATCGACCGCGAGGCCGGACGCCGCGCGCTGGAGGCCTCGGCCGATCGCGTGACCTCCGAGCTGCGCGACGCCCTGCGCCGGCTCGATGCCGCGCGCGCCAGCTACCGCATCCAGAGCGGCTCGGTGATCCTGGCCGAGCGCCGGGTCGAGAGCGCAGCCCTCAACCTCGACGCCGGCCGCGCCAGCACGCGCGACGTGCTGGAAGCGCAGGAATCCCTGCTTTCGGCCCAGAACACCCTGGCGGCGGCTCTGACCGATACGATCCTGGCCGGGCTCTTCCTGTACCGCGACATGGAGCTGATCGAGGTCACCGAGCGTGGCCTCGAGGTGCTGGTGGTCGACGAGACGGATCCCGGCGACGAGATTTCCCCCCCCGACTCCGATCCAGGAGAGCAACCTTGAAACGCGATACCTCCGGCATCCAGCTCCTCTGGCTGGCCGTGCTGGTCACGGTCCTCGGCGCCGCGCTGTGGTTCGGGCTCGGGCGCCTCGGAGTGCTGGGGAGCGAGAGCGTCGCGCCGGTGCGCGGCGCCGCCGTCCAGCGCGGCCCGCTGCGCATCAGCGTGATCGAGCGCGGCAACCTCAAGGCCGCCGACAGCCTGGCGCTGAAGAGCGAGATCGAGGGCAACACCACGATCCTGAAGCTCGTGCCCGAGGGCACGCTGGTGGAGGCGGGCGAGCTCCTGTGCGAACTCGACGTCACGACCCTGGTCGAGCGGCGCTTCCAGCAGGAGATCTCGACCCGCAATGCCGAGGCGTCCTTCGTCAAGTCCCGGCAGAACTACGAGATCCAGCAGAGCCAGAACGGCAGCGACATCAAGCGCGCCGAGCAGGATCTGCGCTTCGCCCAGATCGACCTGGAGAAGTTCCAGCAAGGCGAGAAGAGCGCCAAGTCGGCCGAGGCCGAGGAGGCCATCAAGCTGGCCGAGGAGGAGTTCACGCGCGCGGGCGAGAAGCTCGACTGGTCCCAGAAGCTGAACGAGAAGGGCTTCTTGACCGATACCGAGCTGGAGGCCGACCGCCTTTCCCTGTCGCGCGCCCGGATCCAGCTCGAGCAGCAGAAGCGCGACAAGGACCTCCTGGATCGCTTCCAGTTGCCGCGCGACGAGGCCGACCTCCTGTCCAAGCTGGAAGAGGCCGCGCGCGAGCTCGAGCGCACGCGCTTGCAGGCCGCGGCGCGCATCGTCGACTACGAGGCCGACATGCGCACCAACGAGGCCAAGCTGACGCTCGAGCGCGAGAAGCTGGCCAAGCTCGAGACCCAGATCGGCAAGTCCAAGATCCTGGCGCCGCGCGCCGGGATGGTGGTGTACGCGGTCGAGGAAGGCGGGCGCTACGGCTCGAGCACGCCCATCAAGGAGGGCGCGCAAGTGCGCGAACGCCAGGACATCCTCACCATCCCGAGCGCCTCGGGCATGATCGCGCAGGTCAGCCTGCACGAGTCGGTGCTGAAGCAGATCGAGCCGGGCCAGCGCGCCACGATCCAGGTCGACGCCCTGGCCGGGCGCGAGTTCCACGGGCGCGTGAAGTTCGTGGCGCCGATGGCCGACCAGACCAGCTTCTGGGCCAACCCGAACCTGCGCGTCTACCGCACCGAGGTCTCGGTCGAGGACCCGGTCAACGAGATGCGTCCCGGCATGTCGTGTGCTGTCGACATCCTGGTGGAGGAGCTCGTGGACACGCTGTTCGTGCCCGTGCAGAGCATCTTCCGGCGCGGCAACGAGAACCTGGCCTTCGTGGACCAGGGCGGCACGCCCGCCCAGCGTCGGGTCGAGGTCGGACGCTACAACGACCGCTGGGTGCAGGTGCTGTCGGGGCTGGCGGAGGGCGAGGTCGTGCTGCTGGCGCCGCCCGCGGGCTTCACGCGCGAGGTCCAGGGCGAGCCCGACGACAAGGGCGCCGCGTCGTCCCCGGGGGTGGCCGGGGCATTGGCGGCCCAGCCGGGTGGGCGTCCCGAGGCGAGTCCCGAGATGCCCGCCCGCGGAACCGGCGGCCAGGCCGAAACGCGCGGCGAGCGCGGCGAGCGCGGGCGCGGCGACGAGGCCCGTGCCCAGGCCGCGCGCGGCGAGCTCGATCCCGCGCGCGCGGAGGAGCTCAAGAAGCGCTTCGAGGGCATGAGCGAGGCGGAGCGCAAGCAGGCCATGGAGGCCTTCGGGCGGCGCGCCGGAGCCGAGGGCGGCGCGGGCGCGCCCCGGGACGGCGCCGGCGGATGAGCGCGGCCTCGCCCGAGATGCCCGCGCCCGTGGCCGAGCTCGAGCAGGTCACGCGCACCTACCGCATGGGCGCGAACGAGGTGCGCGCGCTGGACGAGCTCACCTTCTCCTTCGGGCGCGGCGAGTACTGGGCCGTGATGGGCAGCTCGGGCTCCGGCAAGTCGACGCTGCTGAACCTGCTGGGGTGCCTCGACCGGCCGAGCGCGGGCTCTTACCGCATCGATGGCGTCGACGTGAGCACGCTCTCCGACGACGAGCTGTCCGAGATCCGCAGTCAGAAGCTCGGCTTCGTGTTCCAGTCCTACAACCTCATCGCGCAGCTCAACGTGCTCGAGAACATCCTGGTCCCGCTCTTCTACCAGGACGAGCCGCCGGCCGGAGCCGAGGAACGCGCGCGGGCCCTGGCCGAGCGCGTCGGTCTCGGGAACCGCCTCGATCACCGTCCGCTCGAGCTCTCCGGCGGCCAGCAGCAGCGCGTGGCCATCGCGCGCGCGCTGGTCAACCATCCGGCGCTGATCCTGGCCGACGAGGCGACCGGCAACCTGGACAGCCACACCGCGCTCGAGATCCTGGCCTTGCTCGACGAGCTACACGCCGAGGGCCGCACGATCCTGATCGTCACGCACGAGCCGGACGTGGGCGAGCGCGCCCAGCACGTCCTGCGCCTGAAGGACGGACGCATCGAGTCCGTCGTGCGCGACCAGAACCCCGCGCCGGCCGCGGCGCCCTCGCGCCGATGAAGGGACCCTCGTTCCTGCGCACGGTACGGCTCGGCGTGAACAGCTTGATGCTGCACAAGCTGCGCAGCCTGCTGACCACGCTGGGCGTCCTGTTCGGCACCAGCTCGGTGATCGCGATGCTGGCGATCGGCGAGGGCGCGAGCGAGGAGGCCCAGGAGCAGATCCGCCAGCTCGGCTCGCGCAACGTGATCCTGCGCAGCGTCAAGCCGCGCGAGGACTTCGCCACCGGCCAGCAGAGCGTGCGCGTCGTGAGCTATGGCCTGACGGAGGACGACCTGGCGCGCATCCAAGAGACCTTCCCGGCCGTGGCCCGCGTGGTGCCGGTGCGCGAGATCTTCGACGAGGTGCGGCGCGGCGTGCGCGCCATGAACCCGCGCGTGCTGGCGACCCTGCCGCTGTACCGCGAGGTCACCGGGCGGGTCCTGGCCGAGGGTCGCTTCCTGGCCGACGCGGACCTCGAGAACACCGCCAACGTGTGCGTGCTCTCGGACGAGGTCGCGAGCTACCTGTTCCCCTTCTCCTCGCCGCTGGGCGAGCAGATCAAGCTGGGCGGCGACTACTTCACGGTGGTCGGCACGCTGCTCTCGCGCGTGCGGCCCACGGGCGACGCGGCCGCGGCCGGGAAGTCGACGGCCGAGGTCTTCCTGCCGATGGAGACCGGGCAGAAGTGGTACGGCAGCATGCAGGTCAAGGTGCGCGCCGGCAGCCGCGAGATGGAGGAGGTCGAGCTGCACGAGATCCTGGTGGAGGCCGACACGCCCGAGAACGTGCCGCTGGTGGCCGCGGCCTGCCGCGAGATGCTGAGCCGCAACCACCCACAGGGCGACTACGAGATGATCGTGCCGCTCGAGCTGCTGCTGCGCGCCCAGGAGACCAAGCGCATCTTCAACATCGTGCTGGGCTCGATCGCCTCCATCAGCCTCTTGGTGGGGGGCATCGGCATCATGAACGTGATGCTGGCGACCGTGACCGAGCGCACGCGCGAGATCGGCATCCGCCGCGCGCTGGGCGCCAAGCGCCGCCACATCGTGATGCAGTTCCTGGTCGAGACGGTCGTGCTCTCGGTCGGCGGCGGGCTGCTCGGAGTGGCGCTCGGACTGCTGATCCCGGTGGTGGTCGAGGCCACGGCCGACATGCGCACGATCGTGACCCCGAGCGCGCCGCTCCTGGCCTTCCTGATCTCGGCCGGCGTGGGCGTGATCTTCGGCCTCTACCCGGCCGCGCGCGCGGCGCGCATGGACCCGGTCGAGGCCCTGCGGCACGAGTAGCCCGTGCGGTCCGCGACGATCGGGCGCGGACACGTCCACGAAAAGCGGGGTGGACCTCGCGTTCGAGGCCCACCCCGTGTCGTCTTGCGCTTCGGTCTGGTTCCGACCTAGTTCAGCGGGCAGCCCTGCTCGTTGAACTTGGCGAAGTAGTCCTTCAGCTTGTTGTACTCCGTCGTGGTCGACGGATAGAGGTCGTTGAAGAGCTGGATGACCTGGGCCGTGGTCAGGTCGTAATCGACCCCGCTGCTGGCCGAGTTGAGCAGGGCCGCCACGGTGTGGCGTCCCAGCGCCTTCAGGCCGCCGCCTCCCTGCTGCAGAACTTGCAGCAGCGTCATGCCCGGGAAGGCATTCTCGAACACGGCGGAGAATTGCATCCCCGGCGTGTAGGGGGCCGGCCACGAGTCGAAGTGTTGCGACTGCTTCCAGTACCCCGGCGTGCAGCCATCGCCACCGATCATCGGTGAGTAGCAATAGCCGAAGTCGATGGTGAGGTCGCTGTCGTGGTCCGTCATCAGGTCGGCCCACACCGGACTGCAATCGTTGTCGAGCGCGTCGTTCCCGCCCGCGTTGCAGGCCGTCGAGACGTAGCCCGGAGGCAACGTGCTCTCGTCGATGTAGATCCGGTACTTGCCGGCGCAGAGATCCGTGAAGAAGTACTCGCCGTTGAGTCCGGTCGTGGTGCTGTCGATCTCGTTCAGGAACTCGTCCTTGAGGATGACGAGCACACCCTCGATCCCGGGTTCGCTCGCCCCCTGGATGCCGTCGCAGTTGAGGTCTTCCCACACGAAGTCGCCGAGCACGCCCGAACACGGCTGGCCGTAGCCGAAGTCCACGGTCGTGTCCTGGGTGTGGTCGGTCCCGAGCGTGACGGTCGCACAGCTGCAGTCATTGTCGATGCTGTCGTTGCCGCCGACGTTGCAGGGCGACGCGACCAGGCCCGGAGGCAGGGTCGTGGCGTCGATGCACACCTTGTAGCAGCCCTGGCACAGACCCAGGAAGCTGTAGTGCCCGTAGGCATTGGTGGTGGCCATGGCGAGCACGCTGTCCGAGCAGCTCTTCAGGATCACCTTCACGCCCTGGATGCCGGGCTCGCCCGCGTCCTGGATGCCGTCCAGGTCGAGGTCGTACCACACGAAGTCGCCGATCAGCCCCGAGCACGGCGAGTTGTAGCCGAAGTCGAGGCTGAGGTTGCAGCTCAGGTTGGTGGCCAGAGTCACCGGTTCCGGGCTGCAGTCGTTGTCGAGCTCGTCGTTCGCGCCGACGTTGCAGGGCGAGGCCACGAAGTCGGGCGGCAAGGTGCTCTCGTCCACGCACACGATGTAGTCGCCGGCGCACAGCCCCAGGAACAGGTAGGCGCCGTCCGGATCCGTGACGGTGGTGTCGAGCACGTTGCCGAGACCGTCCTTCAGGATCACGGTCACGCCCTCGATGCCGGGCTCGCTCGGATCCTGGATGCCGTCGCGGTCGATGTCGTTCCAGATGAAGTCGCCGATCTTGCCGTGGCAGCCCGGTTCGGGCGGGCACTCCGAGATCGGGGTCAGGTCGAGGATCCAGTCCTGGGTCCCCGGCGTGTTGCTGTCGTTGTCCAGGCTGATCCAGCCCTCCCAGTCGCCGTTCTCGAGCAAGGCGAACTCGGCGTTCGAGTTCGACTGGCCGAAGAGCGGGATCACGTCCCCGCTCGCCTGCCACAGGAGCGAGCCGAAGGCCTGGCCGCTGCTCGGCGCGACCAGCTTGTTGCCCGAGCAGAAGACGCCCGTGTAGACGAAGTCCAGCGTGACGTAGCTCTGCATCAGCGGATCCCACGAGGAGCCGATGTCCTTGCCCCCGTAACCGACTCCGCTGATGGTGACCGTGCCGGTGGCGGCGTTGTAGCACAGCGTGCCACCCGTCCCGGGCAGGTCGAAGCCGAAGGTGTAGCTGCCGCTGCCCGGCCCGAACAGGTTGTCGATGCGCAGGCCGTAGTCGGGCGGAGCGATCTGCCGGCCCGTCTGGGAGTGGATCGAGTAGCAGCCCGTGTCGCACGCGGCGAGCGGCGGCGGGCACTCTTCGCAGTCGTCCGGCGTGCCGTCCATGTCGGTGTCGAGCTCGCAGTCGTCCGGCAGGCCGTCGGAGTCGCAGTCCGGCTCGCAGGCGTCCGGGATGCCGTCGCCGTCGCAGTCGGGTTCGCACGAGTCGGGGATGCCGTTGGCATTGCAGTCCGGCGTCCCGTTGGCGATGTCACACGCATCGGGGATGCCGTTCGCGTTGCAGTCGGGCGTCCCGTTGGCGATGTCGCAGTTGTCCGGGATGCCGTTGCCGTTGCAGTCGGGTCCGTCACAGGCGTCGGGGATGCCGTCGCCGTCGCAGTCGGGCTCGCACGAGTCGGGGATGCCGTTGGCGTTGCAGTCGGGAGCGCCGTTGGCGATGTCGCAGTTGTCCGGGATGCCGTTGCCGTTGCAGTCGGGTCCGT
>CAZWAY010000007.1:18987-25236 GCA_964631945.1 uncultured Planctomycetaceae bacterium | reverse complement strand
CACAGGCGTCGGGGATGCCGTCGCCGTCGCAGTCGGGCTCGCACTCGTCGGGAATACCGTTGGTGTTGCAGTCCTGGCTGGTGCCGGTCTGGATGTCCAGCGCGTCCTGGATGCCGTTCCCGTTGCAGTCGACCATGCGCCGGAAGCAGATGTCGTCCACGGCCATCGAGCCGTTGAGCTCGATCACGACCTTGCGCACGTTCTGGACGTTGTAGTCGACGCGGATGACGCCGTTGTCACCCGGAGCCGGCGCCGCCACGGCGGCCACTTGCACGCCGGAGGGGTTGTAGAAGCGGATCATCGTGATCGGCTCCTCGACCTCCATGTCGATGAAGAACAGCGACTCGACCTCGACCGCTCCGATGGCGGTGAAGTCGAAGGTCATGCTCTCGCCGACCAGGTCGGCGTCGTTCGGGACGTCGATCAGCCCGTCGCCGTTGTTGTCGCGCAGGTTCTCCGCGACGATCAGCATGTTGCCCTTGAACGTGTCGTTCTTGTACGGGCTGGTGGCCTCACCGCCGGCGCCCTGGCCCGGACCGCCGAAGTCCTCGTTGGGCGTCCCGAGGTCGTGGTCGACCATGTTCGGATGGGCGGTGTCGAAGACGACCGCCGCGTTGACCAGCGCTCCGAAGCTCGGGTTGATCGCCTTGATCGCGACCGTCCCCTCCGTCGTCGAGATCGACGAGACGCGCGTGCCTTTCGCCAGGCCTTCAAAGTCGATACAGGTCAACGGCGGCATGTGGAGCCGCGTTCCTCCGGGCTTCCCGCCGCGGATCTTGTTGCCCGTGTTGCCCGTACCCGTGCCGGTACTCGAGCTCTGCGCCGAGGCGGCGAGCGCGAGCAGAGAGGCGACTCCTAGAATCGAAACAGAACGCGCGATCCGACCGAACGACAGAGAACACCAGGACATCAGGGGACTCCTCCCAAGGGACCGTGGAAGCTGGAGACGTGGCCACAGGCTAGGAGTGGGCTAATATTCCCGCCAGAGGGAAATCCCCTAGGGAGGCTGCAAGGGGGGCCAGGCTCCAAAGAGCCCGGCCCTTCCGCGACCCCGGTCAGTCCTTGGCCGAGTCCTCGAACTCGATCGCCACCCGACCCGGCAGGTGCACCTCCGGCCGGTCGAGTTCGCGCCGCACGTCGCGCTCGAAGCGCTCGAGCTCGGCCTCGGTCAGGGGCAGGCGGAACTCGTAGACCGAGAACTCGTCGCCGTCCGGCCCGGTCCGAGGCTGGATGGTCAGCCGGTCCCCGAGCTCGGACAGGTCCAGGTCCAATAGATCGTGCAGGAGCTCGACCAGGTCGCCGCCGGCGCCGGCGCGAACCGTGAAGCGCGCCGCGACCTCGCCCGGGGATCCCCGCCCCTCACCCGGGCCCGCCGCTCGGGCCGGGAGGCGGCTGACCTCGATCCTCCGGATCGGATTCCACTCGGCGAAGCTCCCGACCCCGATCGCGGCCACGCTCGCCGCCAGGCCCGTCAGTCCCAGACCGCACAGGAGGAACAGCGCCAGCACGGCGGCGCAGCCGCCCGCGAAGCCGCGCGTGTGTCCGCGGCCGTCGGGGCTCGCGACCTTGGTCACGGCCAGGGCGAAGAGCCCGAGGCAGCCGAGGAAGGCGCACAGGGCCAGGAAGCAGGCGATCGGGAGCAGGGCCACGCGAGTGCTTGGGATTCGGGGGGCTGGGCTTGCGCGCTCGGGCGCTTCTGCGAGACCTTGGACGCCAGACGAGGCAGGCGCGCGCGCTACGCGCCCTGGCGCGGCCGATTTCGGCCCGGGCGCGGGCATCGGCTACCTTGTCGCGCCCGTTTTCGACCCCGAGCCGCCCCGGAACCCGATGATCACCCTCGCGAGCTACGTCCTCGGCCGCTGGCATGCCGGCAGCGGCACGCCCCTGATCCTGCGTGATCCCACCAGCGAGGAGCCGATCGCCGAGGTCCACCCGGAGGGCATCGAGCTCGCGAAGGTGCTGGCCTACGGGCGCGAGACGGGCGGGCCGGCCTTGCGGGCGCTGGGTTTCGCGCGACGGGCCGAGCTCCTGCTCGCGCTCTCCAAGGCCATCCATGCCCACCGCGACGAGTTGCTCGAGCTCTCGCTGCAGAACGCGGGCACGACGCGCGGGGACGCCAAGTTCGACCTGGACGGCGCCACCGGGACGCTCGCGGCCTACGCGCAGTTCGGGAAGGAGCTGGGCGAGCGGCCCTACGCCTCGGATGGCGCGCCGACCCAGCTCGGGCGCACGCCGCGCTTCTCGGGCCAGCACGTGTGGGTGCCGAAGCCGGGCATCGCGGTGCACGTCAACGCCTTCAACTTCCCGGCCTGGAACCAGTGCGAGAAGATGGCCTGCGCGTTGCTCGCCGGCATGCCCGTGCTGGAGAAGGCCGGCACGCCGACGGCGCTGGTCGCCTGGCGCATCGCCCAGATCCTGGTGGAGTCGAAGCTCCTGCCCGAAGGCGCCTACCAGTTCCTCGCCGGCAGCGCCCGCGAACTCGCGCGGCACCTCGGCCCGCAGGACGTGCTGGCCTTCACGGGTTCCTCGGCCACGGGCGCGAAGCTGCGTGGGGAGGCCGCCGTCGTGCGCCACAACGTGCGCGTGAACATCGAGGCCGACTCGCTCAACGCCGCCGTGCTGGCGCCCGACGTGGCGCGCGACTCGGAGACCTACGACCAGTTCCTGGCCAACGTCGAGCTCGACATCGTGCAGAAGACCGGCCAGAAGTGCACCGCGGTGCGGCGCGTGCTGGTCCCGGCCGAGCGCGTGCGCGAGGTGGCCGACGACCTGGTCGCGCGCCTCACCAAGGTGCAGGTCGGCGATCCGCGCAGCAGCGAGACGCGCATGGGTCCGCTGGTGAGCGCGGAGCAGCTGGCCGAGGTGCGCGCGGGCATCGCCGCGCTCGCCAAGGAGGCCGAGATCCTGTGTGGCGGCGCGGGCAGCGTGCACGCCAAGGGCTACTTCGTGGCGCCGACCCTGTTGCTCGCGCGCGACGCCCAGACGCAGGTGTTCCACCAGCTCGAGGTCTTCGGGCCGGTGGCGACGTTGCTCCCGTACTCGGGGGGCGCCGCGGAGGCCGTGGGCCTCGTGAACCGCGGCGGCGGCGGCCTGGTCGCCTCGATCTATTCGAACGACAAGGCCTGGAGCGAGGAGGTCGTGCTCGGGCTCGCGCCCTGGCACGGGCGCGTGTGGGTCGGCTCGGATCGCACCGCGGGCCAGGCGCTCGCGCCCGGCACGGTCCTCCCCGCCAGCCTGCACGGGGGCCCCGGACGGGCGGGCGGCGGCGCGGAGCTCGGCGGATTGCGCGGGCTCGAGCCCTACTTCCAGCGCACGGCGATCCAGGGCTTCCAGGGGTTCCTGGAGAAGCTCGGGACTTGATGTGTCCCGTTCGGCGCGCCGCGGCAATGCGGCGTGTTTGCGGCGCCGGGGGGCGCTTCGCGAACACGAGTGCATGGCCCGGCGGGTAGGAACAATTTGCCGCCCGGGTAGATCGCCGGCGCATAGGATGGGGCCATCCCCCTCGACGCGTCTTCCCCGCGTCTCCAGGCTCGCGCCTGCCCCCTCGAGCCCCCATGCCGATCGTCGGTCTCTTCGTTCTCGTTTCGTTCCTCAGCCCCCAGACCCCCGCTGCCCCGGCCACGGCCGCGCACGAGCTGCCGAACGCGTGGTTCGGACCTCGCGCCGTGCACCGCGCGCGCTTCGAGAGCGCGACGGACACCCGTCTCGCGGCCCTGCGCGCGCTGGGGGCCGTGCGCTGGGAGCTCGACTACGGCGGCTTCGTGCTGGCCGGCATCGACGAGCGCACCGCGGGCGGTGCCTCGCGATTGCGGGCGCTCGAGCTCGAGTGGCACGACGAACAGGATCTGATCCCGCTGCAGGACTTCGTGCTCGACGCGGCGCGACCGAACGCGACCCTGGCCGAGCTGCGGCCCGAGGAGGTCCTGGGGGACCCGCTGGACGCCAACCTCGACCCCGACGCCGGCCTGTACCTCGTCCAGTTCCGCGCGCCGGCGCGCGACGAGTGGCTGGCCGAGCTCGCGGCCACGGGGATCGAGCTCGTCCAGTACCTGCCCATGAACGCGTACGTCGTGCGCGTCGAGCCGGGCAAGGTCGGCTGGCTGCAGTCGCTCGCGCAGCAGCGCGCAGAAATCCAGTACGCAGGCGTGTACGAGCCCGCCTTCCGCATGACGCCGGGCATCCGCGCGCTCGCCGCTGCCGGCGCGAGCGGGCCCGTGCCCGTGACCGTGCAGCTGGTCGACGGGCCCGCGGCCGAGGACGCGCTGCGCGACCTGGAGACCCTGGCGCGGACCGTGCTCGAGAGCACGCGCGTCGGACCGTACCGCAACGTGCCCTGCGAGCTCGAACCGGTCTACTTCCGCTGGCTGGCCGCGCACCCGGCGGTGTTCGCGCTCGAGGAGCGCGGGCAGCCGAAGCGCAACGACGAGCGCCAGGGGCAGATCGTGGCCGGCAACTTCGCGGGAGCCTCGCCCTCCGGCCCGAACTACCTCGCCTGGCTCGCGGCCAAGGGCTTCGATTCCTCGCAGTTCGCGAGCTTCTCGGTCAACGTGGTCGACGACGCCACCTCCCTCAGCGGGCACCCGGACCTGGCCTCCGGGCGCATCGTCTTCACGCAGAATCCCACCAGCCAGACCGGCGTCCAGGGCGGCCACGGCTTCCTGAACGCGCACATCGTCGCCGGGCTCAACTCCGGGACCGGTTCGGCCAACGAGGACGCCGGTGGCTACAACTACGGCCTCGGCATCGCCCCCTGGGCGCGCGTCGGATCGACGGCCATCTTCGGGCCGGGGTCGCTGAATCCGAGCAGCTACGAGAGCGCGGCCTACAACCTGGGCGCGCGCATCAGCAGCAACTCTTGGAGCTTCACGACCGGTGGCGGCGCGCCGATCCCTGACTACGACTCGAGCTCGCAGTCCTACGACTTCATCGTGCGCGACGCGCGCACGGGCACGGCGGGCAACCAGGAATACGCGGTCGTCTTTGCGGCCGGCAACGACGGCCCGACCAGCAACACGGTCTCGACCCCGGGCACGGCCAAGAACATCATCACCGTGGGCGCCTCCGAGAACGACCGCCAGACCGGCACGGACGGCTGCGGCATCGCCAACTCGGGCGCCAACGACCTGCGCGATCTGATCAGCTTCAGCAGTCGTGGCCCAGTGAACAGCGCCGGCAGCGACGGGCGCTTCAAGCCCGAGATCAGCGCGCCCGGCACGCACATCGAGGCCGGCGTGCCGCAGTCGAACTACAACGGGAGCTCGGTCTGCAACCAGTACTTCCCGAGCGGCCAGACGCTCTACGGCTGGTCGAGCGGCACGAGCCACTCGACTCCGGCCGTGGCCGGCGGCTGCGCGCTCGTGCGCCAGTGGTTCCTGAACCAGAGCCTGGCGGCACCGAGCCCGGCCATGCTCAAGGCCGTGCTGGTGGCCGGCGCCGATTACATGACGGGAGCCAACGCGAACGACACGCTGCCCAGCAACGGCCAGGGCTTCGGGCGCATGTACCTCGAGCGCGCCTTCGACGGCGTCGCGCGCCAGCTCTTCGACCAGACGAGCCTGCTGGCCGCGACCGGCCAGAGCTTCGTGACCAGCGGCACGATCTCGGACAACACCAAACCCCTGCGCATCACGCTGGCGTGGACCGACGCGCCCGGCCCCACCACCGGCGCGCCCTGGGTCAACAACCTCGACCTGACGGTGGTGGTGAACGGCACGACCTACCGTGGCAACGTGTTCTCGGGCGCCAACTCGACCACCGGCGGCAGCGCCGACATCCGCAACAACACCGAGTCGGTCTTCCTGCCGGCCGGGACCTCGGGTTCGGTCAGCGTGACGGTGAACGCGACCGCCATCGGTGGCGATGGCGTGCCGGGCAACGGTGATTCGACCGACCAGGACTTCGCCCTGGTGCTCTACAACGTCACGACCGTGCCCGCGCCGGTGGCCGAGTTCGTGGGCAGCCCGCTGACGGGCGTCGCGCCGCTGACGGTGAACTTCACCAACCAGTCGACCGGCTCGATCACGACGCACGCCTGGACCTTCGGCGACGGCGGCACCTCGAGCGCGGCCTCGCCCGCGCGCACCTACACCGTGCCCGGGACCTACACCGTGGCCCTGACCGAGACCGGTCCGGGCGGCGCGAACACGCGCACGCGCACCAACTACGTGGTCGTGAGCACACCCCCGCCGGTGGCGGAGTTCGTGGGCAGCCCGCTGACGGGCGTCGCGCCGCTGACGGTGAACTTCACCA
>CAZWAY010000007.1:0-18887 GCA_964631945.1 uncultured Planctomycetaceae bacterium | reverse complement strand
CACGACGCACGCCTGGACCTTCGGCGACGGCGGCACCTCGAGCGCGGCCTCGCCCAGCCACACCTACACGCTGGCGGGCACCTACACCGTGGCCCTGACCGAGACCGGTCCGGGTGGCGCGAACACGCGCACGCGCCTCGACTACGTGGTCGTGAGCGAGGCGCCGCCGGTGGCGGAGTTCGTGGGCAGCCCGCTGACCGGCCCCGCGCCGCTGCAGGTGGACTTCACCAACCAATCGACGGGCGCGGTCACCACCCACGCCTGGACCTTCGGCGACGGCGGCACCTCGAGCGCCGCTTCGCCGAGTCACACCTACGCGCTGCCCGGGGTCTACACGGTCGAGCTGAGCGAGACCGGTCCGGGCGGTTCGGACACGCGCACACGCCTCGACTACGTGGTCGTGAGCGAGCCACCGCCGGTGGCGCAGTTCTTCGCCACGCCGCGTCACAGCCGCCGGGTCCCCTTGGTGGTCGACTTCTTCGACCTCTCGAGCGGCGCGGTGACGAGCTGGAGCTGGGACTTCGGCGACGGCTCGGTCTCGAGCGACCCGAGTCCCACCCACACCTACCTGGCCAACGGACTCTACACCGTCACGCTGACGGCCGCGGGGCCGGGTGGCAGCGACCAGGAGATCAAGACGCGCTACATCCGCGTGTCCGCTCCGCGCGCCAGCTCGCGCTGACCCCGCGCGCAGGATCGTCGCACCGACCCGTCGCGCCCGTCGTGCGCGAGCCGCTCCCGGTCGCCCTCGGCCGCGGATGTGGAGGGCGGGCCCGCATCACCCCTGCGCGGGCCCGCCTTCCGTCGGCCAGGGACTGTCAGCCCTGACCCGCCGGGGTCGTCGGAGTCTTCTGCGGGATCGCTCCCGCCTGCCACTCGTCCCCGTGCTCCTTCCACCAGCGCTGCCACGCGGCCGTCGTCGCGCCGGGGTTCGCGCCGGTGAGCTCGGTCAGGGCGCGGCGCAGCGTCGAGCGCTCGTTCGCGACCTGGTATTCGTTCACGCCGATCACGGCCACGTCGAGCACCGAACCCTCGATCAGGATGTTCACGATCGGATCGGCGATGGCCTGGCCCTGCGCCACCTCGACGTCGAAGTCCTGCACGTAGGAGCGCTGGCGGCCGTTGAAGATGTGGACGTGCGGGGCGTTGCCGCCGCCACCCGCCTGCAGCGCGAGCAGGCGCTCGTAGAGCGGCTCGACCGCCTCGCGGTAGTGCATGGTGGCCAGGGCCTCGACCGCGTTGACGCGCACCTCGGCGTGGCGCGAGCCCGTCGCGCGCACGGCCGGCGCGATCACGGCCGGGTCCTCGAAGGCCCGCAGCGCCAGGGCGGCGCCGGTGCGCACCTCGGGCGACGAATCCAGCACCGCGCGCGAGAGCAGCCCCTCGGCCTCGGAGCCCTGGAACAGGCGGCGCAGCACGACGGTCGCGAAGGCGCGCCGTCCGCTCGCGCGCGCCACGAGCTCACGGCCCAGCGCCGCGCGCAGGCCGGGGATCTCGGGCGCCGCGGCCAGGGCCTGCACGGCGAGCTCGCGTACGGCGCCGTCGAAGCGTCCCGCCGCCGCGAAGTAGCTCTCGAGGCCGGCCTCGTCCGCCGGGGCGGGCGGCAAGGCGACCGGCAATCCGGCGCGCGCCAGCAGCGCCAGCGCGTCGCGCTGGTCGGGGTCCTGGGCGAGCACGCGGTCGAGCTGCTTCAGGGCCTCCACGAACAGGCCCTCGCCCACCAGCCAGTCTGCGTAGGCCACGCGCCGCACCAGGTCGTCCTTGGGCAATGCGCGTTCGAGCTTGGCGGCCTGCTGCAGCAGCTCGTGCTCACCCTTGGCGCGCAACACCAGTTCGCGCGGCAAGAGCCGCCACTCGCCGGCGGCCTGCACTTCCCACCCGTCCTCGCGCGCGCGCGCGCGCACGCGCAGCACCTGGCCGCCGGCCAGGTGCAACACCGTGGTGCGGGCCTTCGGTTCGGCGGCGACGTCCTCTCGGGGGAGCGCGTCCTCCTGGGGGAGCGCGTCCTCCTGGGGGAGCGCGGGGAAGGCGAGCGGGACGAGCAGGGCCAGGGCGGGGAGCATCGGGACTTCCTCAGGGATGGGGGACTAGCTTCGGGCCGCGCGCGGGGTACCGAACAAACGCGCCTCGAACGCGCCGGGATCCAGAGCCGGTCGGGAACGGCCTCCAGCGGGACCGTCAGGGCAAGCGCAATGCCAGCGGTCCATCCCGTCCGGTCCAGCGCCATGGGAGCGCGCGCCGCCCGAGCTCGGCGGCGATCGTCGGCGGGCCGGTAGCGCTGACCCAGACTTCCTGGACCGGGCAGCGCGCGAGCCAGTCCCACAGGGCCGGGGCGTCCGCGCCATGGTGGGGCGCCAGCAACAGGCGCAGGGGCCCCGGGGCGAGCGCGAGGCCCGCCAATCCAGCCTCCTCGGCATCCCCGAGCAGGAGCAAGCGCTGGCCGCGCCAGCCGACCTCCAGGGCGCGCGAGCCCTCGTTGCCCTCCCCGTCCGCGCCACGCAGGAGGCCGAGCTCCAGGGTGGGACAGGCCGCGGCGAGGCGCAGCCGCCCCCGCTCGAGGTCGATGCGCTCCAGTCCGTGCGGCCAGCGCACGAGCCCCTGTGCGGGCTCGGCACCCAGCCAGGTCGTGACGGGAAAGCGCTCCAGCAGCCGGCCGAGCCCGGCGGCGTGGTCGAGGTCCGGGTGCGACAGGACCACGGTCGGGTGCGCCACCTCCCAGCGCGCGAGCAGCGGCAGGAGCGCCTCGCTCGCCACCGCGCGGCGATCGCGCGAGCCGGCGTCGAACACCAGCGCCTCGAGGCCGGGCGCGCGCAGCACCACGGCCGTGCCGTGCCCCACGTCGAGCGCGTGGAGCTCGAGCCCCGCCGGCGCGGCGCTCCACGGCAGCAGCAACAGGCCGAAGGCCAGGAACGCCAGGCGGCGCGCCCAGCCCAGCCGCAGTGCGAGGAAGGCCAGCGCGGTGGCGAGCACCAGCGCCCACGCCGGCCGCGGCGGGAGCACCAGCGGCGTCCAGGGCAGGGCGTCGCCGAACTCGAGCACGGCGTAGAGCGCGCGCGCGCCGAGCTCGGCCGCGAGCGTGAAGCCCGCGCCCAACCACGAGGCGTGCGCGGCCGCCGGCACGAGCGCGGCCAGCCAGGCCAGCACGCTCAGGAAGGTGAACGGCACGAGCGCGAGCAGCGTCCACAGCGCACCCATCGGTGCGAACTCGCCGAAGGTCGTCCAGGTCAGGGGCAGGGTCGCGAGCACCGCCGCCAGCGAGGCCGCGAGCCCGCTGGCGCACGCGCGGCCGAGGCGCGCGGCCAGGACGCGGGTGAGGCGCGCGAAGGGGCCGGGCGCGAACTCGCGCCAGCCCTCGCTCGCCGGCCACAGCGCGTTCGCGAGCGCGCCGGTGCCGAGGATCAGTCCCAGCGTCGCGGCATACGACAGCGCCAGCGACAGCGAGTCGATCCCGGCCGGATCGAACAGGCACTCGAGCGCGAAGGCCGCGGCCAGCGAGGAGAGTCCGTCCGGCCGCAGCGGCGTGGCCGCGCGCGCGCCGCGCCGTCGCAGCCAGGCGAGCTGCAGGAACACCAGCGCGAGCGCGGCCCGCAGCACGGGCTTCTCCGCGCCGGCCACGCCCGCGAACAAGCCCAGCAGGAAGAGACGTGCCGCGAAGGCACGCCAGCCGCGGCGCGAGGCGCGCGCCAGGGGCAGCACCACCAGGATTGCGAACAGGCCCACGTGCCAGCCCGAGATCGCCAGCAGGTGGCTCGTGCCGGTACGCGCGAAGAGGTCGATGCGCTCCCGCGGCAGGCCGTCGCGCGCGCCGATCGCGAGCGCGCGCAGGAGCCCGGCCGAGGATTCGCCCTCGAGCGCGGCCGCCCGGGCCCCGAGCCTCGCGCGCAGCTCGCCCAGGGCCGCGAGCCACGCGCTCCACGGCGCGCGCGGCGCGGGTCCGAGGCGCACGAGCTCGTCGGGGGCCACGGCCGAATGGGCCGCGAAGCGCTGCGCGCGCCCGTTCGGGCTCGCCACCGGCCCGCGCGCCCAGGCCACGGCCTCACCGCCCGGGAGCAGCACCACCGGCGTGCCCTCCTCCGGCGCGAAGCCGACGGGCTCGAGCAGCAACGTCGCCCCGGGTGCGTCCGCGGCTCCCGTCGCGGGCGGCGCGAAGGCCTCGATCCAGCCCGTGCGCCCGTCGCGGTTCGCGCGCCAGCGCCCGGCCAGCGGAAGCGCGCGCAGCTCGGCGGCGGCGAGCGCGGTCAGCGCCTTCGTGCGCGGCGGCGGCCGCTCCAGCGCGCTCGCGCGCAGGAAGGCGAGCACGAGCACCCACGCCGTCCAGCGCGGGCCGAGGGCGCGGCGCGCGCACAGGCCGGCGAGTCCTCCCAGTGCGAGCACGCCGGCACCCGCCGCGAGTCCGGCGCCATCGCCGGCCTGGAGCCCGAGCCAGGTGCCCGCGCCCAGGGCGCCGGCCAGCCACACGAAGGGGCGCGCCGCCAGCGCGTTCGCCGGAGCGAAGTCACGGGGAGGCGTCCCGCCCGGCGTGGCCCCGCGCGCGCGACTGTCCATCGAGCCAGAGACCGCCCGCGCGCGCTCCGGTTGCGCGCTTCGCCGGCGTAGAATCCGCGCCGCGTGCCGACCACCCACGTGCTCCTGCCCGGAACCTTCGATCCGCCGACCCTGGGGCACCTCGACCTGCTGGAGCGCGCCGCGCGCCTGTTCGCGCGCGTGACGATCGGCCTGGCCGAGAACGCCAGCAAGCAGGCCCTGTTCGAGGTCGAGGAGCGCCTGGCGCTCCTCACCGCCTGCGCCGCGGGCCTCGAGAACGTGAGCGTGGTGCGCGTCCAGGGCCTGGTGATCGAGGCCTGTCGCGCGCTCGGCGCCGACGCCATCCTGCGCGGGCTGCGCTCGGGCTCGGACTTCGACTACGAGGCCCAGATGGCGCGCACCAACCGCGTGCTGGCCCCGGGCGTGGACACGATCTTCCTGGCCAGCTCACCGGCCGTCGCGCACGTCAGCTCGACCCTCGTGCGCCAGATCGCGAGCCTGGGCGGCGACTGCTCGGCGCTCGTGCCGCCGCCCGTTGCCGCCGCCCTGGCACGCCGCTTCGGCGCCCGGCGCTGAGCACCGGCGCTACTTCCGGAACGGCACCAGGCGCTCGTACCAGGCCGCGATCTCGGGCCGCGTGCGGCGGCCCTCGCCGGCGCCCCAGCCCAGCAGGCTGTCGAAGCCGTCGTTCGGGTCGAGCTGCCACAGCTTGACCGGGTTCGGGTAGCGCGCGCGCAGCTCGCGCTCGTTCTCCCAGGCCGCCAGCACCGGCGGCGGCACGATCCCCGCGGCGCCGTCCAGCGGGCGCATGCCGACGAAGGTCGTGCCGGCCGCCACGCGCCGCGCCTCCTGCTGCGTCAGGCGCGCGTCGAAGGTCTCGAACGGGAACGCGGCCTGGGCCGCGATGCGCTCGCACCACTGGCGCTCCTCGTCGTTGGTGGGACGGATCAGACGCAGGTACTCGGCCAGGATCGCGCGGATGCCGAAGCCCGGACGATTCCAGGGGAAGACCACCGTGCCGAACTCGTGGAAGCCCTCGAACCACTGGCGCATGCCGTCGGCCGAGGCGTTGAAGTACAGCGCCGGGTAGCCGTGGTAGGGGAACACGAAGTTGCAGTCGGCGAAGACGATCCCGCCCGGGCGCAAGACGCGCAGGATCTCGCGCGCCGCGATCCACGGCCGCGCCAGGTGCTCGAACACGGCCGCGGCGTGCACGAAGCCGAACACGCCGTCGCGGAAGGGCAGCGCGTGCGCGTCGCCGATCAGGTCCACGTAGGGCGTCGAGATCACGTCCATGCGCACCAGGCGCGGGTCGTCGCTCTTGCGGTTGCCGGCGCCGATGTCGAGCACCGGCAGGTCGCACGGCACGGCCGCGATCGCGCGTCCCACGTGGGCCTCGAAGCCCTCGCGCACGGCCAGCACGTCCTCGTGCACGACCTCGGCCGCCTCCGGATCGGGCAGCAGCACGGGGATGCCATGGGCGCGCGGATAGCTGCGCCCGCAGGCGCGGCAGCGGAGGGCGGTGTCCGAGGGCTCGAGCGCGGCGCGGCAGTTCGGGCAGGCGAAGAGGTCGTGGAGGCTCATCGGCTCGGAAGGGTAGCGAGTGGCTCCCGGCGCGTCGTCCTCCAGCGCCGTCTAGTGTCCCTTCCCCGAAGTCGCTCGCCGCAGGCAGATCCACACCCGGCCGTGCTCGATCAGCTCCGGGCTGAGGCGGCGCTGGACGGCCGCGAGCTCTTCCTGGCGCGCGGCCAGCGCGCGCGCCTCGGGCGTGGCCAGCCACTCGAGCAGGAAGGCGTCGTAGTGCGCGTGCCCCTCGCCCGGGGGGATCGATTTGGCGGCGAGCCAGCGCTCGAACGCGGCGCCCTCGAGCTGGCCGCGCCGGGCTCCGAGCGCGCTGCTCTCGCGGATGGCCTCGTCCAGCTCGCGCCGCTCGGCCGCGTCCAGCACGCGCTCGGCTCCGTCCTCGAGCGCGTGCTCGCCCAGCAGGAGGTCGAGCCGTCCGTCCTCGTTCCAGTCGCACACCGCCACGCGCGCGCGCTGGCCCGGGTGCGCGAGGCGCTGCGCGGCCTCGCCGTCGGGCGCTCGGGGCAGGAGCTCGATGGGCGCCGCGAGGATCGGCTCACCGGGGCCCTGGCGCGTGTTGCGATACAGGAGCACGGCGCCGTCGCCCGTTCCGAGCACGAGGTCGAGGTCGCCGTCGCCGTCCCAGTCGGCCGCGCACGGGGCGGCGTTGGTCTCCTCGATCACGAGCGGCGCGCCGGCGGCCTCGAGCGGCACGGGCTCGCCGAAGGCCAGCCCCGCGCCGCCGCTGGCGTTGCGCACGAGGAACACCTTGCCGTACATGTTGCCGACGACGAGGTCGAGGTCGCCGTCGCGCTCCCAGTCGCAGGCGTACGGCCACGAGGCGCGCCCCACGCACAGCGGCGTGCCGCCCGCGCCCGCCAGCACGCGCGGCGCCGCGAAGCCGCCGCTGGCGCGACCGGCGAACAGGTACAGCTCGCCCGGCAGGTAGCTGCCCGAGAGCACGTCGGCGTGCCCGTCGCGATCGAGGTCCACGACCTGTGGACCGGCGCCCGTGCATCAGCCGTAGGGGATGCGGGCCAGCTCGCCACCGGCCCGCAGGAACTCGTGGCCATCGAAGCGCGGCGCCCCGCGCGTGCCGACGTTCCTGTACACGCGCACGCGGCCCTGTTCGAACTGGCCGACCAGCAGGTCGCGCAGCCCGTCGCCGTCGAGGTCGAACAGGAACGGCGCCGAGTTGCCACCCTCCACGTCGATCGCGCGCCCGCCGGCTTCGACCAGCACCGGCGCGGCCAGCTCGCTCGCGGGCGCGCCGCCCGGGGCCTGGCTCAGCGCCAGGCCGGCGAGTGCGAGGCCGGCGAGTCCCATGGCCACGATCCTCGCCGCCGGTCGCGGGCCCCGCAAGCCATGGCACGGGCGGCTAGGGCGACTCGGCCGGCCAGTACGCGTCCATCTCGATGCGCCACTCGTCGCCGGGCTCGCGCCGCCACAACAGCAGGAAGTGGGACACCGCGGTGAACGGTTGGCCGTCGCGCAGCGTGCTCAGGTACGAGGTCCCGACCTCGTAGGCGATCACGTCCGAGCCCCGGATGCGCTTGATCTTCAGGCGCCAGTCGAGCGGGTGCTCGAAGGCCGACCAGTAGGCGTCGATCTCCTCGCGCCCGGCCGTGCGCGCGCCGCGCGCGTCGAGCAGCACGGCCTCGTCGGCGTAGACGTCGGCCACGTCCAGCAGGTTGCCGGCGCGGAATTGCTGCTCCATGTGCCGGTTGCGGGCCTCGATCTCGCGCACGTAGGCGGGCACGTCGCTCGTGCCCAGGGCGGAGCAGCTGGCGAGCGCGCCGAGGGCCGCGAGCAGGCCCAGGCGGCGCCTCCGTCGTGCGCCGTGCTTGGCGGGGGGGGATGTCGTGCTCATAATCGCCGCCTCGTTCCCTGCGCAGATCGTCCGTTCCTGGCTCACGTCTCCCCGACTCTCCTCCCTCGCTCCCCGCCATGCAAGACCGGCGCATCGTCTCGACTCCGAAGGCCCCGGCCGCCATCGGTCCCTACAGCCAGGCCATCGTCCACGCCGGCCTGGTGTACTGCTCGGGCCAGGTGGCGCTCGACCCGGCCAAGGGCGAGCTCGTGCCCGGCGGGATCGAGGAGCAGACGCGCCAGGTCCTGAAGAACCTGGCGGGCGTGCTGGACGCGGCCGGGAGCTCGCTGGCGGGCGTGCTCAAGACCACCGTCTACCTGCAGCGCATGGACGACTTCGCCAAGATGAACGCGGTCTACGCCGGCTTCTTCGAGCAGCACCCGCCCGCGCGTGCCACGGTCGAGGTCGCGAAGCTGCCCAAGGGCGCGCTGGTCGAGATCGACTGCGTCGCGGCGCTCGCGCGCTAGTCCGTCCTCCCACTCCCTCGCTCACCCCACGCCATGGCTCTCTCCTGCGGCATCGTCGGCCTGCCCACGGTCGGCAAGACCTCGATCTTCAACGCGCTCACCGGCCTCGCGGCCGAGCGCCACAGCTACGTGGCCGCCTCGGTCGAGCCCAACCTGGCCGAGGTGGACGTGCCGGACGAGCGCCTGGCGATCCTCACCCAGCTCATCCCCACCCAGAAGGTCGTGCCGGCCAAGGTCAAGGTGGTGGACATCGCCGGCCTGGCCTCGGGCTCGGCGCGCGGCGAGGGCCTGGGCAACAAGTTCCTCGGGCACATCAAGGAGACCGACGCGCTCATGCTGGTCGTGCGCTGCTTCGAGCGCGCCGACGTGGCGCGCACGACGCCGGTCGATCCGAAGGGCGACATCGAGGTGCTGGAGCTCGAGCTGACCCTGACCGACATCGAGACGCTCACGCGCAACATCGAGCGCGTCGCCAAGAAGGCGCGTGCGGCCGACAAGGAGGGCGTGCTGCACAAGGAGATCTTCGAGAAGGCCAAGAAGCTGCTCGAGGACGGCATCCCCCTGCGCCTGGCCGGGTGGAAGCCGCCGGAGCTCGCGATCCTGCGCCCGCTGTTCCTGCTGACGCTCAAGCCGGTCCTGTACGTGGCCAACGTCGGCGACGACGACGTCTCGGGCACGGGCAAGCACGCCCAGGCCGTGCACACCTACGCCGCCTCGAAGAAGTCGCCCTCGATCGCGATCTGCGGCGACCTCGAGTGCGAGCTCTCCGGCATGGACGCCGCCGACCGCGCCGCCTTCCAGGCCGACTTCGGCCTGAAGGAGGTCGCACGCCCGCGCCTGATCCAGGCCGTGTACACGCTGCTGGGCCTGCAGACCTTCTTCACCGCCGGCGAGAAGGAGAACAAGGCCTGGACGATCCAGAAGGGCGACACCGGCCCGGTCGCCGCCGGCAAGATCCACTCCGACTTCGAGAAGGGCTTCGTGCGCGCCGAGGTCTACTCGATCGACGACCTGGTCGAGCACAAGACCGAGGCCGCCATCAAGGCCGCCGGCAAGCTGCGCGTCGAGGGCCGCGACTACGTGATGCGCGAGAGCGACGTGTGCCACTTCCTGGTGAACCGGTAGCGCGCTTCGCTAGAGGACGGTCGTCGCCGAATCGCCTGGGGTGATCGGGTTCTTCTCGCTGAGGATCGCGGCGGTGCTCGTTCCGTCCCGCACTTCCGTGATGCGGACCAGGCCCCTGTAGGTCGATCGGTAGTAGATGTCGAAGGTGTAGTCGACGCGCACTTCGTCTTTCTTGCCTTTGTTCAGGACGACCTGATTCGTGGCGCGATCCACGGTCAGGACGAACGCATCGATCTTCGGTTGCGCGAGGCACACGATGACGGCGCCGCCTTCTGCAAGGTGGGCGATGCGCGCTTCGAGCACCTCGATCGTCGCTTGGAGCTCCGAGTTCTCTTGCTCCAGCCCGTCGATGCGGGTCAAGGCATCTTCGAGACGCGAGTCGCCTCCCGCCGCGCACCCCGACAGGCCGGCGACCGCCAACGACACCACGATCGCGTTGAGCCAGTTCCTCATCACAGCCTCCATTGTCTTCGCGCCACCGACTCTCGCGTTGGGCGCTGCCGGCTCTAACCGGGCGCCAAGGTGCAGTCACGGTTTCCGCGGGGGGACCACGAGGTCGGGCTGCGTCTTGGGCGCGCCGGGCGCCTCGAGAAACACCCCGTGCGAGTACACGTGCTCGTCCAGGTCGTTCGTCGCCTGCGCCTGGCGCAGCCACTCGTTCCACCAGGCGTAGAGCTCGGCCTCGCTCAGGTTGCGGAGGTCGAGGTCGTCCTCGCTCAGGAACTCGTCTCTCATCGGGGCGCGTCCACGCGCGTCGGCAGGAGGTCCTTGGCGCGCGCGGCGAGTACCGCATGCGCCGCCGGCAAGGGTAGGCCCGCCGTCCGGCGCTCGAGGTCCGGCCAGGCCTCGGCCCAGCGCTGCGAGGCACTGCGGTAGGCCTGCAGGCGCAGTTCGTTGGCGCGCATGAGGCTCCGGCGTTCGCTGTCGAGGGCCGTTTCGACGGCTTCCCGATCCGGCCCGATCTGCCCGAGCAGCGCCCGGCGTGGTGCCAGCTCACGCAGCAGGTCCGGATGTCTGCGCGCGAGCTCCAGCAGATCGCGGGCGCTGCGCGAGTACAGCAACTGCTCGCGCGGGTCGGTCATGAGGCGCGCCAGCTCGCCGATGACTGCGAAGTCCTTCTCGCGGTTGGTCTTCTTCAGCTCGGCCAGCATCACGACATCCACGAAGGGCGGATCACGCCCCTCCTGCTCGCGCCAGAGGCGCGCGAGGTCCGCCGCGGAGATGCGGGGGGGACGCGTGAAGAAGTCCGTGCGCACGCGCAGCTCCCGCGAGCGGAATTCGAGGTGCGCGCTCCAGCCTCCGGCCATCCAACGCACGTCGAGGGGAGCACCGAAGCGGTAGCGCGCTCCGTGTCGGTCGAGCACGCCCAGGATGTGCTCGAGCGTCCCTGGGTCCTCGCGCACGATCCAGTCCCCGTCCTTGCTCATGATCGCCAGGCGATGGAGCACGACCGCCTGGCCGCTGCAGATGACGGCTCGCAACCGGCCGGCGTTGAACTCGCGCGTGAGGTCGACGTAGACGTTCACCGCTGAGGACGCTAGCGCCGGAATCGCCTTGCCGCAAACGTCCGAACGTCGCCCAGGGCGTTCTCCGAGGCGGATTGGGGCTCCGGAACAGGAGAGCATCCGGTCCGGGTAGACTTCTCCCGCGCTCGCACTCGTTCCGAATGCTGCTCCAAGGCACGCTCTTTCCGGATGCGTTCGAAATCCAAACCCGGGCCTTGGCCCAGCTGGATCGGCTCGACCACGAGGGCGCCCTCCGGCTGGTCGAGGAAGCGCGCGCGCAGGATCCCGACCTGGTCAATCTGGGGTCGCTGCACGAGGCGCTGCTCTGGTTGCGGCACGAACTCGGCGGCGAAAGTGTCTCCGACGAGATCTTGGCGCTCCTCTTCGTGACCGTGCCTGAGGCCTGCCGCAATGGCCAGCTCTCGGTCGAAGCCGCGACGCTGGTGGACGAAGTGATCGCCCGGCAAGGCCTTGCTCGCGCCGGAGCTCGAGCCTTCCTCGATCCGGGCGAGACCGTGCACCGCGGGGCCCTCCTGCTCGTGCTGCGGCGCGCGGGTGAAGCGCACGCACTGCTCCGCGAGACTCTCGGCACGGACGACGGCCGGGGCGACCTGTGGGCCGCCTTCGCAGAGGCAAGCCATTCGCTGGAGCGGCTCGACGAGGCCAATGCCGGCTACGTTCGCGCGCTGCTCCTGTGCCCGCGCGCCGTCGAACCCTTCCGGCTGCGCAACGGACGCCTCGTCGAAATCCACCGACAGCTGGTGGAGTCGCACGGAGCCGCCTCGGCCTTCGGGCTCCTGCTCGTGCACGCATGTCTCGCCGGCGCGCTGACCATCCCATCCGAGAACGGCTGGCTCGACCGGCATCTCTCGCGCCTGCACCTGGCCGCGGCCGTGCGCCCGGACTCCCCGCCCGAGCAGCGTCTGCGGCGCTTTTCCTGGCTGTTCTACCTCGATCAATCGCGCGCCGCCGGGCACTACGACCAGGCCGAGCGGGAGGAGATGCAGGCTCTGGATCCCGAGCTCTTCGGGCGCGTCCTGCCAATCATCCAGGCCCGTGCGAGGGCTCAAACGAAGACGCTCCGCTGGTGAAGGAGCGCGGGCACGGGCGCGCTGGAGGATGGCGCCCTTGCACCGTCGCACCCGCGCTTCCTACCCTCGCGCGTGGCGACGGCCCGAGAGCACGCACTGGGGAAGAACCACCACAAGCGTCGCGCGCGCCTGCGCGTGGCGAAGAACAAGCCCCCGGCCGGCTCGAGTCCGGGCACGCTGGTGCTGGCCGAGGACGCGCCCAAGCCGCGCATCCGCGCGGTGCGCTACACGGCGGCGGGTCACGAGGAGCGCGAGATCGGCGACGCGCGCGAGCTGGCCGGCTTCTGTCGGCCCGAGGGCCTGCTGTGGGTCGACGTGCAGGGCCTGGGCGACCGCGCCACGCTGGAGTGGATCGGCCAGGAGTTCGCGCTGCACCCGCTGCTCCTGGCCGACGTCGTGCACGTGCCGCAGCGGCCGAAGAGCGAGGCCTACGAGGGCGCGACCTTCCTGGTGGTGCGGCGCCTGCGCTGGAAGGGCGACGTCACCGATCCGGTGGACGAGCGCCAGGTGAGCCTGGTGCTCGGCGCGCGCCACGTGCTGAGCTTCCAGGAGGGTCCCGACGAGGTCTTCGACCCGGTGCGCGCGCGCCTCGTGCAGGCCAGCGGCAAGATCCGCGTCTCGGGCCCGGACTACCTCGCCTACGCGCTGCTCGACGCCATCGTGGACGACTACCTGCCGATCCTGGAGAAGCTCGGCGCGCGCCTGGAGGAGCTCGAGGAGCGCGTGGTCGAGCGCCCATCGCGCGCGATCCTGCGCGAGCTCGCGGCCCTGCGCCACGACCTGATCGCGATCCGGCGCGACGTTTGGCCGCAGCGCGAGGCGCTGCACGGGCTCCTGCGCGGTGACGTGGTCGGCGTCAGCGAGCCGGTCAAGGTCTACCTGCGCGACGTGCACGACCACTGCGTGCAGGTGGCCGAGATGGTCGAGGTCTACCGCGAGATCGCGGCCGGCCTCCTGAACATCTACCTGACCTCGATCGCGAACCGCACCAACGAGGTCATGAAGGTCCTGACGGTCATGTCCACGATCTTCATCCCGCTGACCTTCCTGGTGGGGGTGTGGGGCATGAACTTCGAGCACATGCCCGAGCTGCACTGGCGCTGGGCGTATCCGGCGGTGTGGGGCATCATGCTGGCCTGCGCCGCCGCGCTGTTCGTCTACTTCCGCCGCCGCGGCTGGATCGGGCGCGACCCGGAGTAGGGCGCGCGGGTGTCGCGCCGCGCGCGCAGGGCGTAGACTCGCACGCCGCGCCGCGCCGCCGGCCCGACCCGTCCGCAAGGAGCCGAATCGATGCTGTCCCACGCCCTCGTCGCCCTGCTCGCGCTCGCGGGCGGAGAACCCTTCACCGAGCTCGGCTACGAGGCCGCGCTCGCGCGCGCCAAGGAACAGCAGAAGCTGCTCTTGATCGACTTCACCGCCAGCTGGTGCCAGCCCTGCAAGCGCATGGAGGCCGAGACCTGGCCGCACGCGGACGTGCGCGCCTGGCTGGGCCAGCACGCCATCGCGATCCAGATCGACGTGGACCGGGAGTCCGAGCTGGCCGGGCGCTTCGGCATCCAGGCCATGCCGACGGTCGTGGCGCTGCGCGGCGGCGAGGAGTTCGACCGCATCGTCGGCTACCGCGACGCGGCGGGCCTGCTGGCCTGGGGCAAGGACGTGCTGGCCGGCCGCAGCGCCGCCGACGCGCTGATGGAACGCGCCAAGGCCTTGGCCGAGAGCGAGGACGTGCAGGCGCGCTACGAGCTGGCGCGCGACCTCCTGCGCGCCAAGCAGTACGAGCTCGCGCTCACGCACTACCTGTGGCTGTGGCCGGCCACGCGCGCGGTGCCCGCCCTGAGCGGCGTGCGCGTGTCCTTCATGCTCACGAACATCGGCGAGCTGGCCAAGAAGCACGCGCCCGCCAAGAAGGCCTTCCTGGAGATCCTCGAGGGCCTGCAGGTCAAGGTGGACGGCGCCGCCGTGCCCGACGCGACCGACTGGGCCGAGTGGTCGGCGCTGGGCCGCACCTTCGCGCAGCCCGAGCGCGTGCTGCGCTGGTACGAGGCGCGCCGCGACGAGGCCGGCCGGCTGTACGCGGACGGCCAGGACGAGCCCCGGCGCGAGCGCATCGTGGCCGACGTGTTCGACGCGCTCATGGCGGCCGACCGCGCGCAGGACGCGGTGCGGCTCTTCCCCGACGCGCGCGCGCGCGCGCGCGGGATCGTGCGTCAGTACGAGCAGGTGCTGGCGGCCGGCGCGCTCGGCGACGAGGCCTCGCGGCAGCCGCTCACGGATCACGCGCGCCGCACGCTGACGGACGACCTGTGCGAGCTCTACGCCGCGCTGCTCGCCGCCGCGCGCGGCGCGGAGGCGGCCGACGTGGGCGCGCTGCTGGTGCACACGCTGGACACGCCCGAGAGTCGGCTCGCGCTGGTGCGCGCGGGCGTGGCGGTCGCGCGCCAGCCCGAGGCCGACTTCGCGCGCTGGCTGGACGAGGCCGAGGCCGCCGGCGCGAGCGTGCGGACCCTGCGTCGCCGGCTCGAGAAGCTGGGCGCCGCCGGCGCGCCGGCCGCGAGCGGCGGCGGGTAGCCGGAGCGCGTCCCGCCGGATCAACCCCGCCGCGGATCCGCCTTGGTCCTGGTCAGCGGATGACCCAGGTTCCGTGGGCGCGCGCCACGAGCGCGCCGTCCGCGCGCGTGCACTCGCCCTCCAGGAAGGCGATCGAGCGTCCGCGCTTCACGACGCGTCCGACGGCCGTGATGCGGCCCTCGGCCGGAGCCAGGTATTGCACCGAGAGCTGCACCGTGGCGCAGATCTGGCCCGCTTGCAGCGTGCGCCCGGCGCAGCGCCCCATCGCGCCGTCGAGCAACAGCGCGGTCAGGCCGCCGTGCACGATCCCGACCTCGTTCACGTGCTCGGGCCCGGTCGCCAGCGCGAGCCGCACGCTGCCGTCGGCCAGGTCCTCGTGCGTGATGCCGAGCGCGGCGTTGATGGGGGAGTGCATGCGGACGCGGCCGGAGGGAGCGCTACGAGCTCCCCGACTTGGCCTTCTCGCGCTGGGACTGCCAGCGGCTGAAGGCCAGCGCGCCCGCCACCACGCCCGCCAGGAAGGCCGCGAGCAGCGCGGTCGAGACGCTGGTCTGGACCTTCGCCAGCCAGAGCACCTGGAGCGCGACCTCGGTGCGATTCTGCAGGAAGACGATCAGGGCCAGCACGGCCACGACCAGGGCCGCGATCAACTTGGGGTTCTTCAGGCGCTCCATGGGTCCTCCGGTGCGTCCAGACTAGCGACCCGGCGCCGGCGGAGCGACCGCGCCGGGCAGCGCGGGGTCGTGGGGGTTGATCGCGCGCAGCTCGGCGAGGATGCGCTCGGCCCCGGCCGCGTCGCCCGCTTCGCGCAGGTAGGCCGCCAGGGCGAGCCGTGCATCGCGGCTGCCGCGCGCGCGCTCCAGCACGCGCACGAGCACCGCGCGCGCCTCGTCGGCGTGCTCGAGGTCGTGCAGCGCCACGGCGTACACGTAGCCGAAGCGCGCCTCGTCCGGCGCCAGCTCGAAGGCGCGCGCGAGCGCCGCCAGGCCCTCCTGGGGACGGCCCTGGCGCACCAGCGCGAGCCCCAGCGCGTGGTGCAGCGCGGGCGCCTCGGGCTGGCGCGCGAGCCCGTCGCGCAGCACGCCCTCGGCCTCGCGCTCGTCGCGCGTGCTGCGCGTCAGGTCGGCCAGGTTCACGTAGCCGGGCACGAAGTGTGGGTCGAGGCGCAGCGCGGCGCGCAGCTCGGCCTCGGCCGCGTCCGGCTGGCCCTGCGCGAGTTCGAGCTGCGCCAGGTTGAGGCGCGCCTCGGGGCGCTCGAGCAGCGCGCGCTGGCTGGCCGCGTACTCGTCGCCGGCGGCCTTCACGCGCGCGGCGTAGGGGCCGAGCGCGGCCGCGTCCAGGCCCGCCAGCAGGCGCGCGGCCTCGGTGCGCACGGCCCGCAGCGGGTCGCTCGCGAGCGGACCCGCCAGCGGCACACGCTCGGGCGGGGGCAGGAGCTCGAGCCCGCCCAGGGCCGCGTGGCGCACCAGACCGTCGCGATCGCCGAGCGCGCGCGCGCAGGCGTCCAGGGCTTCGCGACTGGGATAGCGCACGAGCTCGGCCAGGGCCGTGGCGCGCACGATCGGGGCCTCGTCCGAGGCCGCCAGCGCGAGCAGCGCGTCGGCCGCGCCCGCGCGCCCCGTGCGTCCGGCCTGCAGCGCCACGCCGAAGTGCGAACCGCGCGGCTTGGCCCCGCTCCAGCGCGCGATCTCGGCCGCGGCCCAGGCCGCGTCGCGCTCGGTATGGCAGTCCGTGCACGCATCGGGTGCGCCCGTCAGGGGCGCGAGGTCGGGGCGCGGCACGCGGAAGCCGTGGTCGCGGCGCGGGTCCACGACCATGTAGGTGCGCGTAGGCATGTGGCAGTCCACGCAGCGCGAGCCGGGCGTGCCGGGCGCGTGGTGGTGGTGCTCGCTCGAGTCGTAGTTCTTGCGCACCAGCTGGGCGAGGTCGATGCCCGCGCGCGCGCTGGGCGTGGGCGAGTGGCAGGCCGTGCACAGCACGTTGCCTTCCCGGCGCAGACGCAGGGAGTGCGGGTCGTGGCAGTCGCTGCAGCGCACGCCGCGCGCGTGCATCTTGCTCTGCAGGAACGAGCCGTACTCGTAGACCTCGTCCAGGATCTGTCCGTCGGCGTGGTACAGCCCCTCGCTCAGGAGCGCCGGCAGGTAGTCGTCGAGCAGGCGGTTCCTGTGGTCGAAGCCGTCGCCGAGCGGGGCGCGGCGCGCGTGGCAGCGCGCGCAGGCCTCGACCTCGACCTCCGACGGGCCGCCCCCCGGCGGCGGCGCGTCGGACGCCGAGAACGGCGCGTCGAAGCCATGCCCCGGCGGCGGTTCGGCCGCTTCCGCGCCCGCCTCGACCGAGGCCAGGGCCCACTCGAGGTGCCGCGCGCCCGGCCCGTGGCAGGCCTGGCAGCCGACGTCGAGGCGCTGCCAGGTGGTGGCGTAGCTGTCCGTGGCGGCGTCGTAGTTGCGCGCCAGGTCGGTCGCGTGGCACTCGGCGCAGGCGAAGTTCCAGTTGTACGGCGCCTTGGTCCAGTGCAGCGGATCGCGCGCGTCGATGTGCGCTTCGGCGTCACCGTGTCCCTCGGGCTGCAGCGAGAACCAGCGCTTGGCGCGCGTATCCCAGGCCACGGTGAAGGCCTGCAGCCGTCCGCGCGCGAGCGGCACGAGCACCTGCTGCAGCGGATCGAGGCCGAACACGTAGGGCACGTCGAAGCGCGCGCGCGCGCCGTCGGGGCCCTCGCTCTCGAGCGCGAAGCCGGCTCCCTCGCGCGTGAAGAGCGCGTCGATCGAGTCGTCGCGGTAGTGCGCGTCGGCGAAGTCGCCGAGCACGCTCGTGTCGCTCGCCGCCTGCATCGCCAGCGCGTGGTCGGTGCCGCGCCAGGCCGCGGCCTCCGACGGGTGGCAGCCGGCGCAGGCGCTCTCCGGCACGAAGGCCGCGGGCGCGGGGCGCGGCGCGGGCACCGGTTCCTGCGGCCCGGGCTCGGGCGCGGGCTTGCGCACGATCGCGGGCGAGTCCGGCGCGCGTCGCTGCAGGAAGAAGAAGACGCCGAGCGCGACCGTTCCCAGGCCGAGCGCGAGGGCCACGGTTCGCTTCATCGCCGGGCCTCCGCGGCCCGCTGCGCCGCGCTCCACGGGTCGCCCTGCTCGTGACTGGCAGTGAGCTCGGCGGGCGCGGGCAGCGCCAGCGCGAACACGCGCGCCTCGAGCTCGTACAGCGTCGCGCTGGCCTCGACCCACAAGGCGACGCGCCCCTCGCGGTCCGGCAAGCCGAAGGCGAGCTCGAGCGGCGCGCCCGTGCGACCCGTGAGCCTCAGCCGGGCGAGCGGGGTCGCCAACCCGCGCGGCTCGCGCTCGGCGGGATCGAGCACGCGCACGTAGGGCAGGCGTTCCACGAAGCCCACGAAGGCCTCGGCCACGTTCGGCTCGAGCGCGCGCGCCTCGCCGGCGGGATCGAGCACCCAGCTCCAGGGCAGCGCGCCCGGGCGCAGCTCGGCCGGGTCGAGGCTGCGCTCGCGCCGCTCGAGCACCGTGCGCGTGCCGCCGCGCTCGAAGGCGAGCTCGCGCGTGCCGCCGCTGGCCTCGAGCCAGCTCGCCGGCACGGCCGCGGGCGCGAGCAGCGGCGGTAGACCGGGCGCGACGCGCCGCTCGAGCTCGGCCCGCAGGTCGTCCGCGATCGACCAGATCTCCTTGCTGCCGCGCCGGCGCACGAAGCAACCCGCGTGGTCCGCCAGCGAGAGGCCGATCTCGAGCGTCGCCAGCACGTCGCCGCTCGGGTCCTGGCGCGCGCGAGGGCCCTGGATCGAGACGCGCAGCGTGGTGGGCGTGTTGATGCCGTAGGTCGGAGCCTCCGCGACCGTGCGCGCGTGCACGAAGCCCTCGGCCGCGAGCATCCCGTCCAGCAGGGCCTGCAGCGCGCGGCCGTCGGCCGGAGCCTGGAACAGCGAGAGGCAGCGCCACTCGCCCGCCACGCGCCCGTAGGCGTGCTGCGCCCCGGTCTGCTCGATGCGCAGTGCGGGTTGCTTGCGCAGGCTCTCGGCCTCGGCGCGCGTGAAGAGCGTACCGACGCGCAGGTCGCTGGCGCGCGCGCGCGCCGCGCGGCCGGCCAGCCAGCCCTCGGCCAGCGCCAGCGCGAGCACCAGCAGCGCGAGCGCGAGCACAGGGCGGATCACGGCGCGGCCTCCTTCCCGAGCGGCCGC
>CAZWAY010000006.1:0-111130 GCA_964631945.1 uncultured Planctomycetaceae bacterium | reverse complement strand
CCCGCGAGTCCGCTGGCGGCCGCGCGCCCGGAGCCGAGCCCCGCGCGCCTCGCTCCGGCCACGCCGCCCGAGACGCCCGTCGCGCCCGAACGCCGCAGCGCGCCGCGCCTGGCCGAGACGCCGTACCAGAATCGCTTCGGCGCGCAGAAGCTGCGCGCGCTCGAGGAGTTCGGCGGCACGCCCGCGAGCGAGCACGCCGTGGACGCGGGCCTGGCCTACCTGGCGCGCATCCAGGGCGAGAACGGGGCCTGGGGCCAGCGCAGCGACGCACACGCGAAGTACCTCGACGTGCGCGTCGGCAAGAGCGCGCTCGCGCTGCTGGCCTTCCTGGGCGCGGGCCACGTGCCGGGCGGCGACACGCCGCACGCCGCGGTGGCGCAGCGCGCGGTGCGCTACCTGCTCGGCACCCAGGACGCCGAGAGCGGTCACTTCGGGCGCTCGTGCTCCTACGGCCACGGCATCGCCACCTACGCCCTGGCCGAGTGCTACGCGCTCACCCAGGCGGCCGAGCTGCGCGAACCGCTCGAGCGCGCCGTGGGCCAGATCCTGCGTCACCAGGACGGCACGCGCGACGCGCGCCTGTTCGGGGGCTGGGGCTACTACTTCGCCGACGACCACGTGTGGGGCGGCGACGAGTGGCCGCGCACCTCGGTCACCGCCTGGCAGGTCATGGCGCTCGAGTCGGCGCGCCTCGGCGGCCTGTCCGTGCCGGACGCGGCCTTCGCCGACGCGCGCGAGTTCCTGCTGCACACCTGGGACGAACGCCGCGGCGCCTTCCGCTACGACCACGATCCGGAGCGCCTGGCCTCGGGCTATCCGATCCTGCCGGCCTCGACCCCGGCGGCGCTGTTCGCGCTGGCGTTGCTGGACGTCGACCCGGCCGCGCAGGAGCTGGGCGCGGCGCGGCGCTTCGTGCTGACGCGCGCCCCCGACGGCTACCGCTACACCGGCGACGACGACTTCGTGCGCCTGGCGCGCGGCAACCCGTACTTCTGGTACTACGCCACGCTGGCGCTGTTCCGCGTGGGCGGGCGCGAGTGGGAGCGCTGGAACACGGCCCTGCAGGCGACGCTCCTGCCGGCCCAGGAGCCGGACGGCTCGTGGCGCCCGCTCGACGTCTATTCCGAGTACGCCGGCGACGACGACGACGAGCGCACCTACGCCACCGCGATGTGCGTGCTCTCGCTCGAGATCTACTACCGCTACTTCACGCCGCTGCTGCGCGTGAAGTAGGGCCCGGACGCGCGCCGCGCCGCGGCCCCGGGTTCGAGGCTGTGCAGCGGGTGGAGGCGCCGCTACGCTGCGCCGCGATGGAGCCGCGGCCCTGGCACACGCGTTACGACCCGGGAGTCCCGCCGGGGCTCGACTACCGGCCCCTGGCGCTGCCCGACTTCCTGCGGCGCAGCGCGGAGCAGCAGCCCGCCGCGCCGGCGCTCCTGTTCGCGAACCTGCGTCTCTCGTACGCCGAGCTCCTGCGCGAGGTCGAGTGCTGTGCCGCGGCCCTGGCGGCGCTCGGGGCCCGAGCGGGGATGCGCATCGCGCTGCACCTGCCCAACGTGCCGCAGATGGTGATCGCGTACTACGGGGCGCTGTCGCTGGGCTGCGAGGTCGTGCTGACCAACCCGCTCTACACGCCGCGCGAGCTCGAGCACCAGTGGAACGACGCCGGCTGCGAGCTGGCCGTGACGATGGACTTCCTGTACGCCCAGAAGGTGCGCGCGCTGCGACCGAAGCTGGCGGTGAAGCACTACCTGGTGGCCTCCTTCCCGGAGTACCTGCGCTGGCCGCTCAGCTGGCTCGCGCCCTTCAAGCTGCGCCGCAAGGAACCGCCGGCCATCGCGCCGATCCCGCGCGAGCCGGGCGTGAGCCCCTTCCGCGCGGCGCTGCGCGCGCAGCGTGGCACGCCGGCGCCCCACCCGACCCTCGATCTCGACGCGCCGGCCGTGCTGCAGTACACGGGCGGGACCACGGGCGTCTCGAAGGCCGCGGTCCTGACGCACCGCAACCTGTCGGTGAACGTGCAGCAGATGGACGCCTGGTTCGGCGGCTCGCGGCCGGCCAGCGAGGTGGTGCTGGTGTGCCTGCCGCTGTTCCACGTGTTCGCCATGACGTGCGCCATGAACTTCGCCGTGCACGGGGCCTCGGCCATGGTGCTGGTGCCCGATCCGCGCGACGCGCGCGGGCTGATGAAGGCCATCGAGCGCCACCGCGTGACGGTCTTCCCGGGCGTGCCCGCGCTCTACAACTCGCTCAACAACTGGCCCGGGATCGAGGAGTGCGACCTGCGCAGCGTCAAGGTGTGCCTGTCCGGCTCGGCCCCGATCGCGCCCGAGGTGCTGGAACGCTTCGAGCGCCTGACCGGAGCCCGGATCATCGAGGGCTACGGCATGAGCGAAACCTCGCCGCTCACGCACGCCAATCCGTTGAGCGGCGAGCGCCGCATCGGCTGGGTCGGGCTGCCGGTGTCCGATACCGACGCGCGCATCGTCGACGTCGAGGATCCCGCGCGCCGCATCCCGGCCGGCGAGCCGGGCGAGCTCGCGCTCAAGGGCCCACAGGTGATGCGGGGCTACTGGAACCGGCCGGACGAGAGCGCGCTCGTGCTGAAGGACGGCTGGCTGCTGACCGGCGACCTGGCGCTGATGAGCCCCGAGGGCTACTTCCGGATCGTCGGGCGCAAGAAGGACATGATCAACGTCGGCGGCTTCAAGGTCTTCCCCGACGAGGTCGACGGCGAGCTGCACGCGCACCCGGGGGTGCTCGAAGCCGCGACCATCGGCGTACCCCATCCGACGCGCGGCGAGTACGTCAAGTCCTTCGTGGTGGCCAAGCCGGGAGTCGCGCTGACGATCGCGGAGCTGCAGGCCTTCCTGCGCGAGCGCCTGGCGCCCTACAAGGTCCCGCGCGAGCTCGAATTCCTGGCCGAACTCCCGAAGAGCACGGTGATGAAGGTCCTGCGCCGCGAGCTGCGCGAGCGCGAGCTGGCCAAGCACCAGGCCTAGCCCTGCGACGCCGCGTCCAGCCGGGGTGCGCCCGCGCTTCGCGCGCGCCTTCGCCGTTTGCGCGTGGCAGCGGGGCCGCGAGCGGATAGGAATGGTGTCCGGCCCCCGCCCCCACCCTAATGGACACCCTCCCCGTGTTGCTCGTGCTGCTGATCTGCCTCGCCGGCCCGCTGGTCTGGTCGGCTGCCGCCCAGGAGACCCGCACGCGCACGCCGCTGCCGGACGAGGCCGCGATCCGCGCGCTGCCGGCCGACGGCGGCCCGGAGTTCAACCGCCTGATCTTCGAGCGCAGCCCCTACCTGCAGCAGCACGCGCGCAACCCGGTCGACTGGTACCCGTGGGGCGAAGCGGCCTTCGCACGCGCACGGGCGCAGCAGAAGCTCGTGTTCCTCTCGATCGGCTACTCGACCTGCCACTGGTGCCACGTGATGGAGCACGAGTCCTTCGAGGACGCGGAGGTGGCCGCGCTCCTGAACGAGCACTTCGTGTGCGTCAAGGTCGACCGCGAGGAGCGCCCCGACCTGGACGCGGTCTACATGCAGGTGACGCAGGCCATGACCGGCGCCGGCGGCTGGCCCATGACGGTGATCCTCACGCCCGAGAAGCAACCGTTCTTCGCCGGCACCTACTACCCCAAGCGCGCGCGCTTCGGGCGCAAGGGGCTGATGGAGCTCCTGCCCGAGATCGCGGGGCTGTGGCGCGAGCGGCGCGACGACGTGCTGAAGAGCGCCGCGCGCATCACGGACGTGGTGCGCGAGGAGAGCCGCGAGAGCCCGGCCGAGCTCGGACCCGAGGTCCTGGCGCGCGCGCGCGAGCAGCTCGCCTCGCGCTACGACGCCGAGCTCGGCGGCTTCGGGTCCGCACCCAAGTTCCCGGTCCCGCACCAGCTCCTGTTCCTGCTGCAGCACCACCAGCGCACGGGCGACGCCGGCGCGCTGCAGATGGTCGAGCACACCCTGGCGGCCATGCGCGCGGGCGGGATCTACGACCAGATCGGCTTCGGCTTCCATCGCTACTCGACCGACCGCGAGTGGCTCGTGCCGCACTTCGAGAAGATGCTCTACGACCAGGCGCTGCACGTGCTCGCCTACACGGCCGCGTACCAGGTGACGGGCAAGCCCGAGTACCGCGCCACGGCCGAGGAGATCGTGGCCTACGTGCAGCGCGAGCTGTCCGACCCACGCGGCGCCTTCCACTCGGCCGAGGACGCCGACAGCGAGGGCGAGGAGGGCCGCTACTACCTGTGGACGCGGGCCGAGGTGCTGGCCGTGCTCGGGGAGACGGAGGGCGAGCTGTTCGCGCGGGTCTTCGAGCTCACGCCCGCCGGCAACTACCGCGAGGAAGCCAGCGGCAAGAGCGACGGGCGCTCGATCCCGCACCTCACGCGCTCGCTGGGCGCGTGGGCGGCGGAGCTGGCGCTCGAGGAGTCGGCGCTGCGTACGCGCCTCGAGGCCGCGCGCGTGAAGCTGCTGGCCGTGCGCACGCGACGCGTGCACCCCTTCGCCGACGACAAGATCCTGACCGACTGGAACGGGCTGATGATCGCGGCCCTGGCGCGCGCGGGCGCGGCCTTCGGCGAGCCGCGCTACGTCGCGGCGGCGCGCGCCGCGGCCGAGTTCGTGCTGGCCGAGCTGCGCGACGAGCACGGGCGCCTGTACAAGCGCTGGCGTCAGGGCGAGGCCGCCCACGCGGGCACGCTCGAGGACTACGCCTTCCTGACGTGGGGCCTGCTCGAGCTGTACCAGGCCGGCTTCGAGGTGCGCCACCTGGAGGCCGCGCTGGCGCTCGACGCGGCCATGCTGGCGCACTTCGAGGACCGCGCCGCGGGCGGCTTCTTCACCTCGGCCGACGACGCCGAGGAGCTGCTCTTCCGCCACAAGGACGTCTACGACGGCGCACTGCCCTCGGGCAACTCGGTCGCGGCCTGGAACCTGCTGCGCCTGGCGCGCCTGACGGGACGCACGGAGCTGGAGGAACACGGACGGCGCACGCTGGCAGCCTTCGGCAGCGCCGCGCGCATGCCCTCGGCCCACACGCTGTACCTCCTGGCGCTCGACTTCGCGCTCGGCCCGTCCTTCGAGGTGGTGGTGGCCGGCGACGCGGCCGCGACCGATACGCGCGCGCTGCTGGCGGCCTTCCAGACGCGCTTCCTGCCGCAGCTCGTGCTCGTGCACCGCCCCGAAGGCGAGGAGCCCGAGATCGCGCGCCTGGCGCCCTTCACGCGCGAGCAGGTGAGCCGCGCCGGCAAGGCGCTGGCCTACGTGTGCCGCAACTACGCCTGTCGCGCGCCGACCACCGACGTGGCGCAGGCCCTGCGCTACCTGGACCCGAAGAGCTGGGAGTAGGGCTCGTCCGCGCGCCCCACCGATGCGCTCCAGCCCGATCCTGCTGGTGGGTCTGCTCGCCCTGGGCGGCTGCGGCACGCAGGCCGACTCCACCGGGCGCTGGATCTCGCTGGCGCGCGCCACGCAGGAGAGCGAGGAGCTGGCGCCGCGCGAGGCCGTCCTCGCGGATGGCCAGCGGGTCGAGTTCGAGCAAGTCGGGGGCGAGCTGTGGGGCGTGGTATCGGTGCCCGCGGAGGCCTGGCACGCGGTCAAGAACTACGACGTGGCCTCGGCACCGGCGCCGCTGCTCGGCCTCGGGCGGCCGGCCTACCGGCTGGAGGTCGAGGGGCAGGACTGCGCACAGGCCAGCCCCGGCGGCGACAGCCTGACGAGGGTCATGCGGGCCTTCGTGCCCGGCACCTTCGGGACCTGGCGCAACGCGCTGTACCTCGGCGTCGCGCCGGGAACGCCGTACCCGCGCTCGGCCAAGCTGCGCGTGCGCCTCGACGCGGGCGCGCCGGACGCGCTCGGCTTCCACCTCGTGCGCGGGCGACGCTTCAGCGGCAAGGGCCTCTCGGTCTGGCCGGGCCAGACGCGCGAGCGCGTGCTCGACATCCCGGCCGCGCGGGCGCTGCGCTTCGGGATCTGCAGCGAGCCCGCCTCGGCCCTCGATCCGCCCGGGACGCGACACGTCTTCCGGGTGCGCGTGGACGGCCAGCTGGCCTTCGAGCAGAGCCTGGCCTGCGAGCCGGGCGGCAGCTACGGCTGGCACTCCGTGCCCGTGCCCGAGCGCAAGGGCGCACGCCTCACCTTCGAGGTCTCCGGGCCCTTCGCCTACACCTCGTTCCTCGATCCGCAACTCGCGCCGGCGGAGAGGGGCAGCTATGCCGCGCGCCCCTGGTCCGCGCCGCCCTCGGTGGTGTTGTTCCTGGCGGACACCTTCCGGGCCGACAACCTGGCCTTCTACGGCGGTGCCGCGGACATCGCGCCCGAACTCGGGCGCTTCGGCGAGCACGGCCTGCGCTGCGCCCGCGCCTGGTCGGTGGGCACCTTCACCCTGCCCGCGCACTGCTCGCTCTTCTCGGGGCTGTACCCGCACCAGGCTTCCATGGGCGGCTTCTCGTCCGCGCTCCCGACGGAGGTCGATACCATCGCCGAGGTCCTGGCGCGGGCCGGCTATCGCACCGGGGCCATCACCGACTCGGCCGTCGTCTCGCTGCGCTTCGGGCTGCAGCAGGGCTTCGACTGGTTCGACGAGAGCGACCTCGGCCTCGACTCGACCCTGGCGCGCGCGCGCGACTTCCTGGACGCCGACGACGGCCGTCCGGTGTTCCTGTTCGTGCACACCTACCGCACGCACCTCCCCTATCGCGAGCACGAGCCGCCGGGCGCCGCCGCACGCTCCAACCAGGCCGGCATGGAGGAGTACCAGCGCCTGATGGGCTCGCTCCAGGGCACGCCGGACGAAGCCTTCGAGCGGGACCGCGAGCGCACCCTCGGCGTTGCCGGGGGACTGGCCGATCTCTACCGCCGCGGCGCGCGCAGCCTGGACCGAGGCTTCGGCGCCTTCTGGCGTGACCTCCAGGCGCGCGGCTTCCCGGCGGCCGGCTACGTCGTCTTCACCAGCGACCACGGCGAGGCCTTCTTCGAGCACGGCCAGTTCTCGCACCAGGGACGCGTGTTCGAGGAACAGATCCGCGTCCCGCTGCTCGTCAGGGGACCGGACGTGGCCGCGCGCACGCTCGAGCACCCGGTCTCGCTGATCGATCTGCCGCCCACGCTCGCGGCCATGGCGCGGGTCGCGCCGCTCGCCGTCTGGCAGGGAACCAACCTGCTCACGCTCGACCGAGCGCGGCCGCTGTACGCCTTCGAGTGCGCCGAGGGCGAGCTCTCGACCGTGGCCATCCTGCAGGGCTCGCGCAAGCTCATCGCGCTCGAGCAGACCCAGGCGCGGCGGCTGCAGAAGCCCTGGCAGGCCTTCGACCTGGCGGACGACCCGGGCGAGACGCGCGACCTGCTGGCGGACGGGCCCGCTGCCTGGCCGACCGAGCTGTTCCAGAGCTCGGCCTCGCGGGTCGAAGCCTTGCTCGTGCCGCTGGTCACGCCCGAGGCCTCGGCGCTCGACGCCGACCGGCTCGAGGAACTGCACGCGCTCGGCTACGCGGCCGATTGAAACGCGGCCCCTGCTACTGCGGCGAAGGGGTCGCGCCCAGCGCGCCGCCGAGCACGCCGCTCGGCGCGGCGCCGGGCGACTCGGGCGGTCCCGGCCCTTCGTCCGGCTCGGGCAGGTTGAACTCCGGGAAGAAGCCGCGCGCGCGCAGCTCGTCGCGGTAGTGCAGCACGCCGTGGGCGTAGCTCAGGATCGCCGAGGCGCCGCTGCGCTGGCGCGCGTCGCGCCAGGCGGTCCAGCCCCCGGCCGCGTCGCTGATCTCCTTCATGCGCCGCGCTCCGGCGTTGTAGGAGCACAGCGCGCGCTCGACGTCGCCGTCGTAGGTATCGATCAGCCAGGCCAGGTTGTCGGCCCCCAGGCGCGCCGAGAGCAACGCGTCGCTCAGCAGCTCCGCCTCGCCGGGTTCGGGCAGGCCCAGCTCCTGGGCGCGCCAGCGCGCGCTGGTCAGGGTCAGCTGGAACAGCCCCAGGGCGCCGCGGCTGGAGCGCGCGTCGACCCGCCCGCTCGATTCGGCGATCATCACGGCCGCCAGCAGGTTCGGGTCGACCCCGGACTCGAGTGCGGCCAGGCGCAGCACGTCCTCGTACTTCTCCACGCGCCGGAAGGAGAGGTAGTCGCGCAGCGCGGCGCGCACCGGCACGCGGTACTCGTGCCAGGCGCCCCAGGCCAGCGTCCCGGCCAGCGCGAGGGCCAGGACCAGGCGGACGAGAGCGGAACGTCGAACGCTCATTCACCAAACCTCGCGCGCACGGCTTCGGAGAGCTCGCCCGCCAGCAGCGCGTGGCCCCGTTCCGTGTTCGGGCGCGGGAACTCGCGCCCGAGCAAGCGCTCGAGCTCGCGCACGGCTCGCTCGACCAGGGGCGAGGCGGGCAGGCCGGCCACGCTCAGCAGGAAGTGCGCACCCTCGAGGCTGCCGGCGTCGCGCAGGGCCGCGGCGGAGGGCGCCGGGATGCCGGCGCGCTCGGCGGCGGCCAGCAACCAGGCCAGGGGATCGTCGTGCACCACCAGGTCCCACCAGGCCCAGGCGGCGCGCTCGGGCTGCGCCTCGCGCGTGAAGTCCTGGCCCGCCAGCACCGAGAGTTCCCAGGCCACGCGCTCGTCGTGCGGATCCTCCGA
Source organism: uncultured Planctomycetaceae bacterium (assembly GCA_964631945.1). GTDB lineage: Bacteria > Planctomycetota > UBA1135 > UBA1135 > JABFRZ01. The sequence continues at coordinate 102,518 of CAZWAY010000006.1, read as the reverse complement.
CAGGATCGTCAGCAGGAGGCCCGCGGCCTCGGGCGCGAAGGCCTCGGCCAGGAGCAGCGCGGCCTCGCGCCGCGCCCGTGTCCCCGCGCTGCGCGCGAGCCGCAGGCACTCCTCGACGCCCACCGGGCCCAGGCGCGCGAGCCCACGCCGGGCCTCGGCGTAGAGCGGCGAACCCGGGCCGCGCGCGAGCAGCGAGGCGAACAGCGAGGCGCTGCCCGGGTCGGCGAGCTCGGCCAGGGCGCTCACGCCCGCGAGCTGGATGGCGGGCTCGGCGTCGCCGAGCGCCTCCAGGGCCGCGTCGCGCACGTCCTTGCCGCCCAGCGGCACGAGCGCGCGCAAGGCCGGCGGCCGCAGCTCGCTGGCGCCCGAGCGCGCGCACTCCAGGAGGGCCGGGCGCAGCTCCTCGCGCGGCACCTCGGTCAGGGCCGTGAGCACGGCCAGACGCACGACGGGCTCGGGGTCCTGGAGCAGCGCGCGCACGAGCTCGGGCTCGGCACTCGCGCGCAGCAGGCCCTCGGGCGCCAGGGCGCGCGCGCGCGGACGGGGATCGGCGGCCAGGGCGCGCAGGGCGGCGGGCTCGAGCTCGCGCGCCACGCGCGCCAGCGCGGCATCGGCCTCGGGCCCGAAGCGCTCCAGGCCGAGCGCGACCAGCCGCTCGCGCGCGAGCGGCTCGGCGCGCTCGGCGCCGGCGCCCGCGGCGGCCACGCGCGCGAGCTCGCACAGCACCGCGCCGCGTGGCTCGAAGCTCGCTTCGCTGGCGAGCACCGCCAGGAGCGGCTCGAAGTCGGCGGCCTCGGGCACGCCCAGCTCGTCGTGCAACGCGCGCAGGTCTGCCAGCCATTCGTCGCGCGCCGCACCGCGCGCACGCCGCAGCACGCCGATCAGGAGGCGCTTGACCTCGCGTTGCCGCTCGAGCGGCGCCAGCGCCGCGTAGTGCGCCTGCTGGCTGCGCCACCAGGCCTCGGCGCTGGTCTCGGCCGGATCGAAGCACAACTGCCACAGGTTCTCGCGCGCGAGATCCAGCAGCGGCTCGCGCAGCTCCTCGACCCAGCTCGCCCGGGCGTCGAAGCGCTTTTCCTGGTCCCCCACCGCGACCACGAACTCTCCCGCGCCGCCCGTGCCGCGCGGGTCCGGGAGGTGCGCGATCCCGAACACGCCCGCCGCCTCGAGGCGCGCGAGCAGACGCTCGGCCGAGGGCCCATCGAGGCGCAGCACGCGCCCGCCGCCGCGCGGCGCGGGACGCGCGGGCCCGAGCAGGGTCGTGATCCGTCCGCGTTCGTCCGCGAACCACAGCCCGAGCTGCGCGGCCGCATCGGGCGCGAGCGCGATCACCGCGCGCCGCGCGCGGAAACCCGCGGCGTGCTCGAGCCACCAGCGCCGCCAGGCATCGCCGTCGGGGCCGAAACCCTCGCCCGAGAGCAGGCCGAGGGCGCGCAGGGCCGGGCGCTCGAGCGCGCTGAAGTCGGCGTGGAACTCGGCTCCGGTCCCGGCGCGCACGAGCTGGTGTGGCACCTCGCGGTCGAGCCAGGTGTCGCTCCCGGCGGCCGAGCGGAAGCCGACGCGCGCCAGCGCGATCGCACAGGCCCCGGCGACCAGCGCCCGCGGACTGGCCAGGCCCCCGAGCAGGGACTCGCAGCGCGTCGCCTCGAGCAGCACGCACTTCTTGCTCTCCTCGCGCTCCACCAGGGCCAGCAGAGCGTAGGCTCGCGCGCGGTCCCACTCGAGCGGCCCGGGCACGCGCTCGGCCGGAAAGGCGCGCTCGAGGAGCAGGGTCTCGGCCGCATCGATGCCCGCGAGCTGACTGGCGGCGCGCTGGGCCAGGCGCGCACTCGGATCGCCGAGCCGGCTGGCCAGCAGGTTCCATGCGAGCGGATCGGGGACGCGCGCCACGAGCTCGAGGGCCGCCGCGCGTGCGGCGCTGTTGCTCGAGGCCAGCGCGGGTCCGAGGGCCGCCAGCGTGGCCGGCGTCAGCCGCGTCGCGAGCGCCTGCGCGGCGCGCGTGCGCACGCTCGCGGTCGGGTGCTCGAGCAGCGCGACCAGGTAGTCGGGCGAGGCCAGCATCGGATCCCGGGCCAGGAGTTCGTCGAGCAGCGCGGCGGCGATCTCGGACGGCAGCGCGCGCGTGAGGCGCTCGGCCACGGCCGCGCGCTCGGCGCTCGTTCCGGCGCCGAGACACACGCGGCCCGCCGCCAGCAGCACCGCGGCTCGGCTCGAGCCGAGCTCGGCGCGCGCCACCGGCACGGCCCCGGGACCGAGCGCGAGCAGACGCTCGATCAGCGCGCCCGCGCGGCTCGCATCGCGCTGCTGAGCGAGCTCGCGGAACAGCGCGCGGGCGTCCTCCTCGGGCCCCGGCGCGCCGGTCGCGGCCGGCGCGGCCGGATCCGGGGACGAGAGCCCGGTGGGTGCGTCGGGGAGGTCGAGCGGGACCGCGTCGCCCTTCGCGGGCCGCGCCGGATCGGGAAGCACGGGGGCCTTGGCCGGCTTGGCCGGGGTGCCGGGCCGCTCGGGCAGGTCGAGCTGGGCGCCGGCCACCGCTCCGACGAGCAGCAGACCGAGCGGAACGAAGCGGACGAACGTGGCGCGGCAGTGCATCTCGAGCTGCGGTACCCCAGCCGCGCCGCGAGGATACCCGACGGGTCGCGCCCCTTCCCGCCGACGGGACGGTTTTTGGTTCGGGTCTCAAGGCCACGCCGCGGCCGGACGATCCAGCTGACCCGATCCCTGCCGTCCGCACCCCCGGGCCCCGATGAGCGCACACGTCTTCGAGAAAGAACTGCCGGCCGCCTTCGCGCGTGCCGACAACCTGCCCAGCCTGCCCGCCGTCGCGCTGGAGGTGCTGCGCATCTCCCACGACGAAGACGCGACGCTGGACGACATGGCGAACTGCCTGTCGCGCGATCCGGCCCTCGCCGCCAAGCTGCTCAAGCTCGCCAACTCGTCGCTGTTCGGCGGCGGACGGGCGGTCACGACCCTGCAGCGCGCCACGATGCTGCTCGGCATGAAGACCGTGAAGCTGATGGCGCTGTCCTTCTCGCTGGCCGGTTCGCTGCCCAAGCAAGGCAAGCAGGGCAGCTTCGACTTCGGCGTGTACTGGCACCGCAGCCTGGTGAGCGCGATCGCGGCGCGTTCGCTGGCGCGCCTGCTGAAGAGTCCGCAGGGCGACGAAGCCTTCCTGTGCGGGCTGTTCGCGCACTTCGGGAAGCTCGTGCTCACGCGCTGCCTGCCGGAAGAGTTCGAGGCCGTCCTGGCCGAGACGGACGGCTGGCCGACGATCGCCGACGAGGAGCGCCGCCTGGGCTTCAGCAGCACCGACGCATGCGCCGTGCTGCTGAAGAGCTGGGACCTGCCCGCGCTGATCTACGTGACGGTGGGCTCGTGGGCGCACCCGCAGGCCGTCGCGGCGCTGGAGGACGCGCACCAGCAGCGTCTGGCGCGGCTGCTCGGCCTGGCCAACCTGGCCGAACGCGTGCTGTGCGACCGGGACAAGGGACCGGCCCTCGCGAGCCTGCAGCGAGAGATGCTGGAGCAGCACGGGATCCCCGAGAACGAGCTCAACGCCCTGCTGCTCGGGCTGGAGGCCGGCATCAACGAGACGGCCGAGATGCTGGCGATCCAGCTGCCCGGCGGCATGTCGCACCAGGACCTGCTCGACCAGGCGCGCACGCAGATGGTGAACGTCGGTCTGGGAGCCACGGTCGACCTGGCCCAGGCCCAGCTCCGCAACCAGGAGCTCGAGGGGGAACGCAAGGCGCTGGAGACGCGCGCCACCACCGATCGCCTGACGGGCCTGCCCAACCGGGCCGCCTTCGATGCCTTCCTGGAGCGCGAGATCCGCGCGCGCCTGGGCGGCAGCACACCGCGCGCGCTGGGCCTGGTGATGCTCGACGTGGACCACTTCAAGCGCTTCAACGACACCTACGGCCACCCGGTCGGCGACGAGGTCCTGCGCATGGTCGGAGGGCTGCTCGACCGCATGACGCGCAAGGGCGACCTGTCGGCGCGCTACGGGGGTGAGGAGTTCGCCGTGGTCATCCCGCAGACCACCCCCTTCGGCCTGAAGACCCTGGCCGATCGCCTGCGCGAAGCCCTCGAGCACGAAACGATCGAGGTCGACGGCAAGCGCCTCTCGGTGACGGCCAGCTTCGGCGGGGCCTGCATCGCGCACTTCGACTCGGTCGAGGACGCGGCCGTGCTGGTCAAGCTCGCCGACCACTACCTCTACCAGGCCAAGAAGAAGGGCCGGAACCGCTGCGAGCTGTACTCGCGCATCGAGTTCCCGACCCGCGGCTAGGCCGGTAGGTTGAGCACGCGCCCTTCCAGGATCCGGGAAGGGGTTCCGGGCGGACGGATCGGACTCATGCCGGGCGCGGCCCCCCGGTCGATGGAGCCAGGACGGTCTGCCCGCTCCCGGGGCCGCCCTCGATGACGACCTCGCTCGACCCCCGTCTGCAGGAGATCCTCGCGCGCACCGAGGAGCTGCCCTCGCTGCCCACGGTGGCGCTCGAGGTCTTGCGCCTGTGCCGCGCCGAGGACACCACGCTCGACGACCTGGCCCGGACGCTCTCGGCCGATCCGGCCCTGGCCGCGCGCCTGCTGCGCTTCGCCAACTCGTCGCTGTACGGGAACGGCGAGGAAGTGCGCACGCTCCAGCGCGCCACGCTCGTGCTCGGCATGAAGACCGTGCAGCTCATGTCGCTCTCGTTCTCGCTGGTCGGCATGGTCCCGCGCACGCGCCAGGGCAGCGCCTACGACTTCGAGCGCTACTGGAACCGCAGCCTGGTGCGCGCCGTCAGCGCGCGCGCCCTGGCCGGCCTGGTGGGCCTGCCGGCCCAGGACGAGGCCTTCCTGGCCGGGCTCCTGGCCGAGATCGGTCAGGTCGTGCTGGCGCGCTCGCTGGCGCCGGAGTACGAGCCCGTGCTGCGCGAAGCGGCCGCGGTCCCGCAGGGCTGGCCGAGCGCCGAGCTCGAGCGGCGGCGGCTGGGCTTCGATCACCACGACGTGGGCGCCGCCCTGCTCGCGGGCTGGGGCCTGCCGCGCGTGCTCGAGCTCGCCCTGCGGCACGTCGAGGACCCGGACGGACTGCCGGCCGACAGCCCGGCCGAGTTCGTGCCGCTGGTGCGCGTGCTGGCGCTGGCGGCGCGCGTCACCGACCTGTTCACGCTGGCCGAGCGCGCCCCGGCCCTGGAACGCGTGCACACCCTGGCCCGGCGCTGGTTCGCGCGCGAGGAGGCCGAGCTGGAGACGTTCCTCGGCGCCCTCGACGGGCCGGTGCGCGAGGCCGCCGGGCTGCTCGAGCTGAGCGCGCCGCCGCCGGGCGGGCACGCGCGCGTGCTGGAGGAAGCGCGCGCCGAGCTGGTGCGGCTCAGCGTGGGCCAGACGCGCCAGCTCGAGAGCCTGCGCATGGTGGTCGATCCCGGACAGCGCGCGCGGTTCGCGGCCGAGCCGGCGCACCTCGACGCACTCACCGGCTGCGCCAACGAGCTGGCCCTGCAGCGCTTCCTCGAGTACGAACTCTCGGCGCGCCTGGACGGCAACCTGGTACGCCCCCTCGGGCTGTTCCTGCTGGCGATCAATGGCTTCGCCGAGCTTCCCGGCGCGGAGGCCCAGAGCGAGGTCCAGCGCGCGCTCGCGGGCACCCTCACGCGCCTCACGCGCAAGCACGACCTGGTGGCGCGCCTCGCGCCCGGACGCTTCGCCGTGCTGCTCGGCGACTCGACGCCCTACGGGCAGCGCGCCCTGGCGGAGCGCATCCGCCAGGACCTGCTCCCGATCGAACTCACGCTCGGCGAGGAGCGCGTGCGCTTCAGCGTCTCGCTGGGCGGCGCCGCGCTGGCCGCGGTACGCCAGAAGAGCGATGGCGCCGCCCTGTTCGAGCTGACCGAGCGCCTGCTCGGCCGCGCGCTCCAGCGCGGCCCGGGCCAGGCCGAGGTCTGCGCCACGCTGCTGCAGCCGCGCTGAGCCTCCAGCACATTCCTGGGCCAGGGCGTGATTTGTGCCGCGGCCGGGAATGAACCTGCGCCACTGCTTTGGACCTGGACACAGAACTTGGGGGGGGGGGTAGGATCCGAGTTCGAGGACAATCCACACGGACCACCGAGTCCCTGTATCGCGAAGGGAGAGCCACGAATGAAGAGGTCTACTGTTGCCATGCTGCTCGTCGCAGCGACCGGAAGCGCGGCTTCGCTCGTGCCGAGCGAAGCCACGGGTGCCGTGACAGCCAGCCACGCGACTCTGACGGCGATCGAGGTCCTGACAGACAGGCTCGATCCGATCCAGGGCGCCGTCGTCCGTTTCAGTAATGGCGGCGCCGCAGAGATCGCCGTAACGAGTGCGGATGGCCAGACGCCTTGGCGCAGCCTGGATCCCTCGCCAGGAGTATCGCTTGTCTTGGCAGACAAGATCCTCCCCGGCGGCATCGCCCTGGGAATGATCGAGGGCGGAATCCCGACCCCATTCCTGCCGAATCCGGCCGAGGACTACTCGTTGCTCACGATCTCGAGAACGCAGCCTCTGGCAGTCCCGGTCCAGGTCGAGGGCCTTCCTCAAGGCATGAACAACCTGTTTCCACCTCCCGGCGACTATCCCCATTGGCGCATCGCAGTCCCTTCGGCCTCACCGCTGCGCTTCACCCTGCACGTGGCATCCCTGCTCGATCAGGAGGCCATCACTCAGTACGCCGCCTACCGCGGCCACGACACCGACCCCGCGCTCGAGTACGTGCGTGGCGTGGCGCTGGTGGTACCGACCGTGCAGCTCGGCACGGAAGGCATCTTGGTAGGGATCGCGCTGCTGGGCGACCTCCCGAGCGGCGTGGTCGTGGACGTCATCAACTTCTCTTCGGACAAGCTCTCGCTCACCGGCCCTCCGCTGAACGTCACCGTAGCCGGCGTACACAATGACGTCGTCTACGCACACCTCACCGGCCGCGTCCGCAAGGGGCACTTGGCCTTGCTGGCCCGCTCCTCCTCGGGCCCTCCGAGGCAGGTCCGTGTCCTGCGTGACAGTCCTCCGAACATCGCCGTGCCGGCAAACGCGGGCGAGGGCATCGATGTCGCATGTGTGGGGTGCGATAGAGCCGCCCAAGGGAGTGCAGCCCTGCTGCTGGAGTCCTTCCCACCGACTCTCTTGACGGACTGTGAGCCTCCCATCCCGCAACCGCCAATGAACTGGACCTGCAACCCACCTCCTCCCCCCGCCAACCATTGCGGCACACCGACGGCTGGTGAGAAGCAGTGCAAGACCGTCCGATCCCGGGGACCGTTGACCTGTCGCTCTCCCGGAAGCACGGTGACGGCTACCCAGGGGAAGACCGCAAGCTGGAAAGTCTCTTTCAATCTCACCGGCGCGGACGGGACGCCTCTCTCTTCGAGTGGAGGGTTCTCCTACGGGCAAGAGTCTGCCACGGTCCAGACCGATTCGTGGACGGCTCAGGGAGGGGCCAGCGGGCTGGGCGAATGCATGCGCATCTATCGCTTCGAGCTCGTGTGCGCCCAGGCGTTCACGCTGATGGAAGATGCCTGCCTGGCGCTATCGGATGGAATCACCACATGGGCCGATTGCGTCGCAGCGGTGACGAGCAGCGCGTCCTGTCTGGACAGCTCGACCTCGCAGACGACGTGCAGCCGAACGCAGTAGCCCGTCGCGCGCGGACGACACGGACGCTCACCTGACCGGGTCGAACTAGACCAGGGCCGCGCTCGCGCCGGCGCCGAGGTAGTGCGCGCGCAGCTCGGGGTCGGCGCGCACCAGCGCGCGCGCCTGCTGCACGAGTTCGAGGTCGAGTTCGGGCCCGGCCAGGCCCTCCAAGTTGAGCCCGGCCTGGCGCAGGCCGGCCAGGTCGCCCATGCCGCGCCGGCGCAGGTCCTCCTCGGCCAGCACGAAGCCGTCCGTGCACTGCTCCAGGAAGCGCAGGCGCGCGAGCGCCTCGGAGGCACCGAACAGGAGGCAGTGCGCGGGGCGCGGCGAGCGCCCCACGCGTCCACGCAGCTGGTGCAGCTGCGCCAGCCCGAAGCGCTCGGCGCCCTCGATCACCATCAGCGTGGCCTCGGGCACGTCCACGCCCACCTCGACCATCGAGGTGGCGACCAGCACGGCCGCCGTGCCGGCGCGGAAGCGCTCGATGGCGCGCGCGCGGCGCTCGGGCGCGAGGCGCCCGTGCAGGAGCTCGATCCCGCACGCGGCCAGCTCGCCGGCCGAGAGACGCGCGAAGACCTGCTCGGCCGAGGAGCTCTCGGCGCGGCTCTCGCGCTCGGCCTCGGCGCGCGCCTCGGACCCCGCCCCCCCACGCGGCGCGAGGCTGGGCCCGGCCGCGGGTTCCCCATCCGGCAGGATGCGCGGGCAGACCCAGAAGACGCGCTCACCGGCGCGCGCGCGCTCGGCCGCGAAGCGCAGCACCTCTCCGCGCTCGGACTCCGTCACCACGCGCGTCGTGAGCGGTCCGCGCCCGGGCGGACGCTCGCGCAGCAGGCTGGTCTCGAGGTCGCCGTAGTAGCACAGCGCGAGCGTGCGTGGGATCGGCGTGGCCGTCATCAGGAGCGCGTGCACGTCGGCGCCCTTCTCCAGCAGGGCCTGCTTCTGGGCCACGCCGAAGCGTTGCTGCTCGTCGATCACGCACAGGTCGAGGCGCGCGAAGCGCACCTCGGGCGAGAACAGCGCGTGCGTGCCGATGGCGAGTTGCGCGCGGCCGTGGGCGAGCTGCTCCAGCGCCGCGCGGCGCGCCGGCGGGCGCAGCGAACCGCTCAGGAGCACCGCGCGCAGGCCGAAGCGCGCGAGCATGGGCCCGAGCCCGAGCACGTGCTGCTCGGCCAGGAGTTCGGTCGGGGCCAGCAGCGCGGCCTGACCGCCGCAGCGCGCCACGGCCGCACAGGCCGCCAGCGCCACCACCGTCTTGCCGGCCCCGACCTCGCCCTGCAGCAGGCGCCGCATCGGGCGCGGCCGTGCGAGGTCCGCCAGGATCTCGGCCAGGACGCGCGTCTGACCGGCGGTGAGCGCGAAGGGCAGCGCGGAGACGAGCGCGCGCGACTCCTCCGGCTCGAGCCGCACGGCGCGCGCGCGCGTGCCCGCGCGGCGCTCGCTGGCGCGCGCCAGGCGCGCCTGGAGCCCCAGCAGACGCTCGAAGGACAGGCGCCGGGACGCGTGCTCGAACTCGGCGCGCGAGACGGGCCGATGCACGGTGCGCACGGCCGCGGGCAGCGGCGCGAGCTCCAGCCGCGAGCGCACCTCGGCCGGCAGGCGCTCGGGCACGAGCTCGTCCGCGCGCTCCAGGGCCTGCGCGATCAGGCGCTTCATCAGCTCTTGCCCGATGCCGGCGCCGCTCGGGTACTGGGGCACGAGTCGCTCCTCGCGCTCGGCCGGCGGATCCTCGAGCAGGCGGGGCGCCAGCAGCGCGGGGCCCTGCTTCGTGCGTCCGACGCGGCCCTCGAGCTCGACCCTCTTGCCGCCCGCGGCCAGGGCCCGCAGGCGCTCGAACAGCCAGGGCTGGTTGAAGAACAGCACGCGCAGGGCGCCGCTCTCGTCCACGACGTCGAGCGACAGCACCGAGCGCCGCCGCCCGGCGCGGAAGAGCCGCAGCGCGCGCAGGCTCCCGACCACGGCCACCTCCTCGCCCGCCTCGGGCGCGAGCGCGGCCGCCGCGCGCACGCTGCGGCGGCGGCCCGACAGCTCGAGCCGGCGCGGCACGAGCAGCAGCAGCTCGCGCACGCTGGTGAGCCCGAGACGCTCCAGCGCGGCCGCGCGCGCCGGCCCCACGCCGGTGAGGGTCGCCAGCGCCGGGTCCACGGGCGTCGAGCGCGGCGCGTCGGCGCGCCTCGTCATCGCGAGAACAGCCGGCGCAGGGCGGACTCGGCCGGTCTCCCGCGCAACGCGTAGCCGGTGTCGCCCGTTCCGCTCGCGTCGAGCGGCCAGTTCCACAGATAGAAACCGCGCAGCGTGGCCGCGTTCTCGAGTCGGGCACCGGGCCCACTCTGCGCCTCGAGCACGTCCGCCAGGGCCGAGTAGAAGCGCCGCTGGGCGCCGGGATCGCTCGCGCCGCGCGGCACGCTGGACGCCGTCCACGACTCGGCCCGCGCCGGGAAGCCGAGCTGCACCAGGAGCAGCGGCTTGTTCCAGCGCACGGCGAGGTCGAGCGCCTGTTGCAGCTCGAAGCGCAGCGCGCGCCGCAGGTCCGGATCGTCGGGCACGCCGTTGCCCTGCACAAGACGCGGGTACAGCGCCACGCCGATGTAGTCGAGCTGCTCGAAGAACCCGCTCTCCTGGCCCTCGGCCGGGAAACGCGTGGCGTAGGTCAGTCCGCCGTCGTAGGCCGCGTGCAGGCGCTCGATCAGCTCCTTCCAGCCGGCCCGACGGCGCTCGAACAGCTGCGGGTCACGCACCGGGTGCTGGGGATCCGTGCGCGAGGCCTCGCGCAGGTTGGCGCCGAACGAGAAGACCTCGACGCCGCACAGCTCGCTGAGCAGCGCGTAGTGCAACGCCACCCGCCGGTAGCGCGCGAAGAACGCGTCCGAGGCGTCGGGCGCGGTCCAGGAGATGTTGTCGGCCCAGGAGCCGCTCGGCTGCGCCAGCACCTCCAGCGCGAGCAACACGCGCAGCTCCTGCGTGCGCGCCGCGGCGCAGGCGTAGGCCAGCGCGAGATCGCTGGCGCTGCCGTGCACCGCCCGCGGGGTCAGCGTGCAGAACGGGGCCAGGGGATCCTCGCTCGTGCCGAAGACCGTCAGCGAGAGCGCGTCCAGCCCGGGTCCGAGGGCGCGCGCCGCGCCCAGCGTGGAGTCCAGCGCGCGGCCCGAGTAGCTCGACGCGCCCGGGACCAGGGCCAGGCCGTGGCGGAAGGGGGCGTCGGACATGCGCGCCTGCCGCGCCCGCTCCGCTTCACCCCCACCGGCGCGGGCTCGCCCCCGCCGGGCCCCGGCACCCGCCGACGCCCCAGACGGAGCCGGCTGGCCGGCCCGCTCCAGCGCGCTGCGCTGGTAGGCGGCCTCGGTGCGCTTGTCGCCGACCTCGGCGCCCTTCCACAGCGCGCGCACGCGGCCCGGCTCCTGCTCGGCGTTCTTGGCCGCGCTCTGGAACAGGAGCGCGCGGGCCGGCAGGAGCGCGTGCTCGCTCCACCGTCCGGAGGCGGCGGGGTCCTGCAACTCCCCCGGCGCGGGCAGCAGCTTGGCGCGCGCGAGTTGCCCGAGCCAGCCGTCCAGCGGCCGTCCGAACCAGCGCTCGGCCGCGGCCACCGCCAGCCCGTCCTCGATCCACGACATGGCCGGCTCGCCCCCCAGCTCGCGCGCCAGCACGCGCGCGAGGGCCGCGCCGCCGTCGTCCGGCATGCCCGGGACCAAGAGCGCGTGCACGCGCGGGTGCAGGCGATCGGCCAGCGCGAGTTCGCTCCGGCCCAGGCAGCGCTCGAAGTCCTCGGGATGGTCGTACAGGAAGAGCTCGACCGGCGGGGCCGTTTCGGCCTCGAACCAGGCCAGCACGCGGCGCCGGGTCAGCGCCAAACTCATGCGGTAGGCGCGCCAGCGCGCCGCGTCCGGCTCGCGTGCGGCGTGCACCACGAGGTTGTCGAGCTCCAGCTTCGGCCCGTTGGCGAAGAGCCGCTCGCGCTCGGCGCGGTAGTCGCGCAGGAGCGTCGAGCGCGCGCGGCCGGCCGGCCCGAGCGGACACTCGAGCGCCAGCTCGCCGTCTTCGTAGACCCGCAGGAACGGGCGCGACAGGCGCGGGATCCCGTCCAGGTAGCGCGCCAGCAGCTCCTTGTCGTTCCCGAGCACGAGGTACAGCGGCCGCCCGGCGCACTGCGGATCCTCGAACACCGCCAGGGCCGCGTCCCCGGGCGCGGTGAAGTCGTGCCCGAAGGCCTGGAAGCCGCCCTCGAAGGTCTCGATCCCGCAGGCGAGCGCCAGCGGCTCGAAGCCCGGATCGAGCGGCGCCCCCACCAGCACGCGCACGGCCAGCGGATCGGGCCGGTCGGGCTCGAGCGAGACCTCGAACTCGCCCGCCGCGCGCAGGACCTCGGCCAGGCGCTCGGCGGCCCGCTCGCAGGGGCCGCTCGGCACCTGGAAGTGGATCCGGCGGCTGCGCTGGAGGCCCTCGAAGAGCGCGAAGCTGTCGCCGTTCCAGCCCTCGCCCTGGGCCGCGAACGGCCGCCCCATGGGCACGCCGAGCAACAACGCCAGTCCCAGGGACACACGCGGGCGGGCCCTCATTCGAGGCGCTCCCCACGCGAAAGCAACAGGAGCTTCATGTACTTCAGGCGCACGTAGTGCGCCGCCAGGAAGGCCAGCACGAGCCCCTTCCAGCCGAGCAGGAAGCCGCGCTTCAGGAAGTAGAAGCGCGCGAAGCGCACCCACGGCCGCACGACCAGGTCGCCGATCCCGGCCCGCCGTCCGCGCGCCGCCATGCCGCGCGCCATGAGGGTCGTGTACTGCTCGATGGTGTGCAGGTGATCGGCGAAGCTGCGATAGGGATGGTGGAACAGGTCGCCGGCCAGGCGCCCGGCCCTGGCCCCCGGCTCGAGCTCGACGCGATCGTGCGGATCGTGCCCGCCCCAGTGCGCGCGCCGGCGGTCGAACAGGCGCAGCTGCAGGTCGGGATACCAGGTGCCGTGCCGCACCCAGGTCCCGAGGTAGTTCACCAGGCGCGGGCAGCGCCAGCCAGCGGGGCCCGCGAAGGCGCGCGCGCGCAGCGCCTCGATCTCGGCCCGCAGCTCGGGCGAGACGCGCTCGTCCGCATCCACGCACAGCACCCAGTCGTGCGCCGCCTGGCGGATGGCGAACTCCTTCTGGGCCACGTGGCCGGGCCAGTCGCGCTCGATCACGCGCGCCCCGGCCGCCCGCGCGAGCTCGCGCGTGCGGTCGCGCGAGTGCGAATCCACCACCAGGATCTCGTCGCAGAAGGCCACCGAGGCCAGACACTCGCCGATGCGATCCTCCTCGTCCATGGCGATGATGCAGCAGGAGAGCGGCGTGGCCGTCATGCCACGGCCTCCGCGCGCGCCTCGGCCAGCACCTCGCGGTACAGCGCCTCGTAGGCCGCGACCATCTGCTCGGCCGCGAAGCCCTCCTGCAGGCGCCGCGGTCCGGCCGCGCCGAGCCGGGCGCGCAGCGCGGGGTCCTGCCGCAGCCGGCCCAGGGCCTGGGCCAGCGCGGCCGCATCGCCCGCCGCGACCAGGAGCCCGGTGCCCCCGTCGAGCACGGCCTCGGCCAGGCCCCCCACCCGACTCGCCACCACCGGCCGCGCGCAGGCCATGGCCTCGAGCGCGGCCACGCCCAGGCCCTCGGCGCGCGAGGCCAGCGCGAAGACGTCGCAGGCCTCCAGCAGCTCGGCCTTGTCCGCGCGGGCGCCGAGGAAGTGCACGCGGCCGGCCAGGCCGAGCGCGCGCGCGCGCGCCTCGAGCCGCGCGCGCTCCGGTCCGTCGCCGGCCACCAGCAGCGTGCACCCCGCGCCGAGCTGCGCACAGGCCTCCAGCAACACGTCCACGCCCTTGCGCGCCACCAGCGCCGCCAGGGTCAGCACCACGAAGGCGTCCGCCTCCAGCGCGAGCTCCGCGCGCACCTCCGCGCGTGCCTTGCGCGAGCGCAGGCTGGCGGGATCGACCGAACTCGGGATCGTGAACAGGCGCGCGCGCTCGACCCCGCCTTGCTCCAGGCGCCGGGCCACGGCCGGCGAGATCGCCACCACGCGGCGCACCAGCCGTCCGTACACCAGGCGCGTGCGCGCCGAGGGCGCCAGCGCGCGGTCCTGGCGGCGCGTGGTGATCGCCGCCAGGCCGGCCCAGTGGGCCGCCAGTCCGCCCAGCCAGGTGGCGCGCCCGGTGTGCAGGTGCACGAGTTCCACGCGGGCCTGGCCGAACTCGCGCTTGAGGCGCAGCACCGCCGGGAGGTCCAGGGCGCCGCGCATCGGCACGGTGCGCGCCTCGATCCCGCGCCGCGCGGCCTCGCGCGCGCTGTCCGAGCCCGGCGGCGCGAACAGGACGTTGCGGTGCCCGCGCCGCTCCAGCCCCTCCATCAAGAGGAACACCTGCACCTCGCCGCCCGAGAACCCGGTCTCGGCGTCGACATGGGCGATGGAGAGCGCACCGGCGGCGGACATGCGGCGGAGCGCTGAGCATGCCATACGCGTGTCCCCGGTGGCATGACCCCGCGCCGGCGTGGCATGGTAGTGCTCACCCGGACCCGCGATGCGCCTCGCCCTCACGCACCTGCGCCACGCGCGCACGGGTGGTACCGAGCGGTACCTCGACGGCCTGGCGGCGTTCCTGGCCGCGCGTGGGCACGAAGTGACGATCGTGTGCCGCTCGCACGCGGCCGCGCCGCACCCGGCGGTGCGCTTCGAGCTGCTGCGCGGCCTGGCCCTGGGCGGCGCCTGGCGCACCTGGAGCTTCGCGCGCGCCGTCGAGCGTCACCTGGCCGCGCGCCCCTACGACCTGGTGCTGGGCCTGGGCCGCACCTGGTCCCAGGACGCGCTGCGCCTGGGAGGCGGGTGCCAGCGCACCTACCTCGAGCTGGCCCACCGCGCCACGCTGACGACGCGCGACCGGCTGCTCGGGAGCGGCGCCTGGAAGCACCACCTGGCGGTGCGCATCGAGGAGCGCGCGCTGGCGAGTCCCGAGCTGCACGTGATCGTCAACTCGCACATGGTGCGGCGCGACGTGGAGGCGCGCTACGGCCTGGCGCGCGAGCGCCTGAGCGTGATCCACAACGGCGTGGACCTGGAGCGCTTCCACCCGCGCCGGCGGGCGCTCGAGGGGGCGGCCAAGCGCCGCGAGCTCGGCTTCGAGGCGAACGACTGCGTGGTGCTGTTCCTCGGCACGGGCTACGCGCGCAAGGGACTCGACCTGGTGCTGGAGGCCTTCCCGGCGCTGCTCGCGGCGCGGCCCGCGGCGCGCCTCCTGGTGGCCGGCTTCGACTCCGCGCACGCGCGCTACGCGGCGCGCGCGCGCGAGCTCGGGCTGGCGGGGCGGGTGCGCTTCGCGGGCGGCACGCTGGCGCCCGAGGGGCTCTACGCGGCGGCCGATCTGTACGTGCTGCCGACGCGCTACGACCCCTTCGCGAACTCGACCCTCGAGGCCCTGGCGAGTGGCTTGCCGGTCGTGACCAGCACCGCCAACGGCGGCGCCGAGCTGCTCGACGCGGGCCTGCAGGGCGAGGCGCTCGAGCTCGGCGCGGGTCCGGTCGGGCTGGCCGAGGCGCTGGCGAGGTGGTGTGCGCCCGAGCGCCGCGCCGCCGGGGCCCGGGCCGCGCGCGCGCGCGCCGAGGAGCATGGCCAGGAGGCCAAGTTCGCCGCGGCCGAGGAGCTCTTGACGCGCCTGGCCGCGCGCCCGCGGCGCGAACTCGGCCTCGGAGCCCGACCGTGAGCACGAGCAACGGACACGAGCGCGTGCTCGCGCTGCTGGCGGAGCGCAAGCACGAGTTCGGCCGGCGCCTGCTGGACGTGCCCTCGGGCGGTGGCCCGGTGGTCGCGGGCGCGCGCGCGGCCGGCTACGACGTGGTCGAGCTCGACCTCTTCCCGCGCGCGCACATGCGCGGGGTGTGCGCCGACGCCTGCGCGCCGCTGCCCTTCCGGGACGCGAGCTTCGACGTCGTGCTCTCGATGGAGGGCATCGAGCACTTCGAGCACCAGGCCGGCTTCGTGCGCGAGTGCGCGCGCGTCCTGCGACCGGGGGGATGGCTGCTCCTGACCACGCCCAACGTGCTGCACCTCGGGGCGCGCGCGACGCACCTCCTGACGGGCGGCAAGGTGCTGGGGCAGGGCTTCGTGAACGAGGTCGCGACCCTGCGCGAGCGCACGGGCAGGCGCCTCTACCACGGACACGCCTTCCTGATCGACGCCTTCCGGCTGCGCTACCTGCTGCGCATCGCCGGGCTGGAGTGGAGCGAGCTGGCCGGCACGAACCTCTCGGGCACCTCCCTGGCCCTGGCACCGCTCGTGCCGCTGCTCCACCTGGCGGCGGTCGTGGCCACGCGCGGCGCGCGCTCGCGCCTCGAGCGCGCCGGCCGCCCGCGCCCCGACGCACGGCTGGAGCGCGAGCTGGCCGAGCTGGCCCTCGCGCCGGCGCTCCTGTTCCGGAAGAAGCTGATCGTGCTGGCGCACAAGCCGCGCGCGGCCGAGGGACACTAGAGGCGAGCGGCCGGGACGCCCGGCGGGTACCCTCGGGCCGCCCATGGCGCTGCAACCGGGACCCACGGCCGCGGCCGAGCTGTCCGCGCGCATCGCGCCGCGCGACCTGGCGGGCGCGATCGCCGCGCTCGGGAGCGAGCCGCGGGCCTGCGTGGTGTGCGCGGCCGGCGCGTTCGAGCGCCTGTTCCAGCGCTCCGGGAAGTGGTTCTGGCGCTGCCGGAGCTGCCGGCTCGTGTTCGTGCACGACATCTACCCGGAGTTCGTCGAGGACACCCAGCACCTCGACGGAACGTACGTCTTCGATCGCGTCGAGCGCGCCAGCCGCCGCACGCTCGCGAAGTTCGACGAGTTCCTGGCGCCCCTCGCGGCGCGGCGCCGGCTGGGGACGCTGCTGGAGGTCGGCTGCGGCCAGGGGCAGTTCCTGGAGCG
This sequence comes from uncultured Planctomycetaceae bacterium, assembly GCA_964631945.1. GTDB lineage: Bacteria > Planctomycetota > UBA1135 > UBA1135 > JABFRZ01. Next base: position 85,991 of record CAZWAY010000006.1, on the reverse strand, counting down.
CGCGCGCGAGCACGGCTGGCAGGTGCGCGGGGTCGAGATCCTGGCGCCGGTGGCGGAGCGCGCGCGCGAGCGCGGCCTGGAGGTGTTCCTCGGTACGCTCGAGGAAGCCCAGCTCGCGCCCGCGAGCCTGGACGTGGTCGTGATGCGCGAGGTCATCGAGCACGTGGTCGAGCCGGTCGCGCTGCTCTGCGCGGTGGCGCGCGTGCTGCGCCCGGGCGGCGTGGCGGCGCTGGGCACGGGCAACGCCGCCAGCTGGGCCGCGCGCCTGCGCGGCGCGCGCTGGCCCTACTACCGCTTCGGCGGCCACCTGCACATCCGCTTCTACTCGCCGCCCGCGGCCGCGGCCCTGGCGCGTGCGGCCGGCTTCGCGCGCGTCACCTGCCGGGCGACGGGCTTCGCCTTCCGCGAGGCCGAGGAGCTGCGCGGGCGGTGGTACAAGCCGTTGGTGAAGCTCGCCCAGGGGCCGATCTCGAGCCTGGCGACCGCCGCCGGCGCCGGGCACCGTCTGGTGATGCACTTCGAGCGCGGCCCATGAGCACGACCCTCGCCGGTGACCCGCCGCGGCGCGCGCCCACCACCAAGGGCCTGTCCAACCCGCGCACGACCGAGGCCGTGCGCACGCTGCTGGCGGAGCTCGACTGGTCGCGCGCGCGCGTGGCCGACGTGGGCGCGGGTCGCGGGCATTTCTGCGCCGTGCTGGGCGAGGAGCTGCGCGCGCGCGGGCTCGAGCCGCACGCGCACCTCGCGCCCTGCGACCGCCACCCGGAGAGCTTCCAGTACGCGCCCGTGCCCTGCGCGCGGGTCGCGCCGGACGGGCGCCTGCCCTATGCCGACGGCTCGTGCGACGCGGTGGTCTCGATCGAGGTGATCGAGCACGTCGAGGACCCGTTCGCGTTCCTGCGCGAGCTCGCGCGCATCGCGCGCCCGGGCGCGCGCGTGATCGTGACCACGCCCAACGTGCTCTCGCTGCCCTCGCGCGTGCGCACGCTGGTGTGGGGCTTCCCCGAGCTGTTCGACCCGCTGCCGCTGACGGGCGCCGACGAGCGCCTGCTGTCGGGCCACATCCACCCGATCGCGCCCTACTTCCTGGCGCTGGCGGCGCTGCGCGCCGGGCTCGAGCAGCCCACGCTCTCGGGCGATCGCCGCAAGCGCTCGGCCCTCGCCTGGCTGCCGTTCCTGGCGCCCTTCCTGCTGGCCAGCGGCGCCTTCCAGCGCGCGCGTCTGGCGCGCAAGCAGCCCGAGGTCCTGGCCCAGAACCGCAGCCTGCTGGACGAACTCGGCGGCCTGGGCCTCCTGACCGCCCGGACGGTGATCCTGTGCGCGCGCAAGCCCTCGCCTCCGTGAGTCGCGCCGACCCGCAGGCCCTGGCCACGCTGGTGTTCCCGCTCGACGGGAGCTTCGGCCGCGGCCGCCCGCTGTGCGCCGGCGCGCTGCGCGGGCGGGTCTACGCGACGCTCGCCCCCGAGCTCGAGGGTGCGCTCGCGCGCTGGCTGGGGACGCTCACGGTGCCCGAGGGGCGCGCGCTCAAGGCGCCCGACGTGTTCCGCGTGGGCGACCTGGTGGTCAAGTTCTTCACCCAGCCGAGCCTGTTCGGCTGGGTGCGCGCGGCGCGCGCGGTACGCTCGGCCGAGCGCCACTTCTGGTGCCAGCCGTTGCGCTCGCCGCGCCCGCTGGTGGCCGCCGGAAGCGGGCTCGGAGGCGCCAGCGTGCTGGTGCGCGAGCACCTCGACGGCCGGCTCCTCTCCGAGGTGTGGGGCCGGGACGAGCGCGCCGAGGAAGAGCTCGCGCGCTTCCTCGCGGACATGGAGCGCCACCGCATCGTGCACGGCGACCTGCACCCGCGCAACCTGCTCTGGACGGGCAGCACCTGGGTGCTGCTCGACGCGGACGGATTGCGCCACGGCCTGCACGTCGAGCGTCGCGTGCGCCTCGGGCAATGGGCCAGGCTGCTGGTGTACCTCGCCGAGGAAGAGCGCGTGGAGCGCCTCTTCCGGCGCAGCGCGGCTGGATCCGGCGGCGCCCGGCGCGTCCAATGGCCAGCGATCCGCGCGCAGGCCGCGCGCTTCGCGGCCGAGCGCGAGCGCGCCCAGGCACGCCGCCCAGGACCCCCGTGAGCACCGCCCCCTTGCCCAGCACCGCGATCCCCACCACGTACGTCGAGTTCGAGACGCGCCAGGACCGGCCGCGCTTCCTCTCGCAGCGCTACCCCGAGATCCTGCGCGGGCGCGTGCTCGACGTGGGCTGCGACCGGGCCGTGCTGCGCGCCTTCTGCACGCCCGGGAGCTACGTCGGCATCGACCTCTCGCCCGAGGCCGACGTGCGCCAGGACCTGATGGCGAACGGCCGCCTGCCCTTCGCCGAGCGCCAGTTCGACGCCGTGGTGTGCACCGACGTGCTCGAACACCTCGAGAACCTGCACGAGCTGTTCGACGAGCTCGTACGCGTGGCCAAGACCCACCTGCTGGTGACCCTGCCCAACAACTGGAACTCGGCCCGCCGGCGCCTGCAGCGCGGCACGGGCGCGATCGCCCACTACGGCCTGCCGCTCGAGCGGCCGGTCGACCGCCACCGCTGGTTCTTCGGGTTCTCGGAGGCCGAGGCGTTCCTGCGCGGCCAGGCCGCACGCCACGGCCTCGTCCTGGCCGAGCTGCGCGCGCTGGAGAAGCCGCGTCCGGCCCTGGTGAGGGCCGCACGACGCCTGCGCTACCCCGACGGGGCCCGCTACCGGAATCTGTACGCACACACCCTGGTCTGTCACTACCGCCGGCCCCCGGCGTAGTCGATAAGGGCTCCCGTGTCGCTGGCTCTCCTCGCCCTCTTGCTCCTGTGCGCGCAGCTCGCGCGCTGCGACTGGGGTCCCGGCAACCACCTGGAGTTCGCGCTGCGCGTCCTGCGCGCGCGCCGCAAGCTCGCGCGCGGTCCGGCCACGCTGCTGCGCGAGGAGCGCTCGGCCTTCCTGTACGGCAACATCGCGGCCGACATCATCAACTTCAAGGGCTTCGGCGGGCACTACAACCACTGCCACCGCTGGACGATCGTGCACGAGATGCGCGCGCGCGCCACGAGCCGCGCGGAGGAGGCCTTCGCGCTCGGCTACCTGGCGCACCTCGCGGCCGACACGATCGCGCACAACCACTACGTGCCCTACCACCTGGCACGCTTCGCGCACTCCAAGGGCCCCGCGCACCTGTACTGGGAGATGCGCGCCGACAGCTTCGTGCCGGAGAACCACTGGAAGCTCGTGACCGCGCTCAAGCAGGACCGCGGCCTCGATCGACTCGATCGGCTCGTGAACGACAGCGTTCCGCGCAAGGCCCTGCCGATGCGCACCAACAAGCTGCTCTTCAACCACGTGTTGCTGATCAGCGAGCGCGACAGCTGGCGCCGGGGCGTGGCGCGCATGAACGGCCTGGCGAGCGCCCCGCTCGAGCCGGCCTTCCTCGAGCGCTTCCGCAGCGCGGCCGTCGGGCGCATCCGCCTGGCCTTCGAGCCGGACGGACTGGAGACGCTGCTGCACCTCGACACCAACGGCAAGACCGCCCAGGCGAGCGCCTGGAACGCGCGCAAGCGTGCCCTGAAGCGCGTCTCGCGCGCGCGCCGCGCGAGCGAGTCGGCGGCGGCGGCCGAGCCCTTCCTGGCGGGCATGGAATCGCCCCCGCCGAACGGTGGCGAGCCGCACTGGATCGCCTGAGGCGCCCGGGAGGCCCTGCGCCCGCGCCGGGCACTCACCCGACGGCGGGTCGCGCGCCTAGAAACGGAAGTAGCGCACCACCAGGTCGCCGGTGTCGCCGTCGCCGTTGAAGTCGACCCCGGCCTGGGTCTCGGAGGACAGGAAGGCCGCGCCGCGCAGGCGGTCGGTCGTGATCACCTGGCCCGCCACCAGGCTGGAGGTGGCCATCGGGACCGGTCCGCAGGTCGTCAGCGGGTTGCGGAAGAGCACCACGTCGTTCTTGTCACCGTCCCCGTTGTAGTCGCGGTTGTCGGCCGACTCCGAGACGCGGAAGAAGGCGAAACCGTCGGCCAGCTCGATGCCGGCGTTGGCCAGGTCGACCGCGTAGCCCATGCCGTCGAAGTCGAGCGTGGGCCCGGACTCGAAGTCGGCCCACACCGGCAGCGCGTCGATCTTGTCGCTGTCCTTGGCCACCAGCGCGCAGTCGAGGTTGGTGTTGAGCGAACCGACGTTGGGGTTCGTGCCGGGGACCTCCTCCAGGAACGTCATCGGCAGGCGCCCGCCCACCGCCTCGCTCGCCATCCAGCTCGTGCCCGCGAAGGGCTCCGAGACGTTGTTGCTGTCGAAGATGCCCGTGCCGAAGCCGCGGTTCGTGGGGTGCTGGTGCGTGAAGTCCCAGGTCGGGTTGCCCGCCGACGGGTCGAGCCAGGCCACCAGCTCGTGGTCGGCCGCCTTGCCGTCGTTGTTGCGGCCGTCGGCGGCCTCGTCGATGACCGCGATCAGGCGCGAATCCAGCACCGCCAGCCCGAACGAGCCGCCGCCCACGCCGGTCGCCAGGGCGTGCAGGTCCTCGATGCTACGCGCGGGTGTGACCGGCAGCGTGGTCGCGACCCAGCGCGCGACGTCGTCGTTCGTGTCGGTGTCGGGCGTGGTGACCGTGCCCCCCGCGCCCGCGTTCAGGTTGCAGCTCGCGTCGGCCTCGTCGCTGATCGTGGCCACGAAGCCGTCCAGCGCCAGCACGCGCAGGTGGCCGGCCAGCCCGGTGTTGACCGGCGTGCTCCCGCCCACGAAGGCCGCGAAGGCGAGGTAGTGGAGCACCTGGTCGAGCGCGTCGGCATCCGAGATCGGGCAGTTCTCGGGCAGGAGCGGCTGGCTGAAGAGGGTCTGGTCGTTCAGGTTGGTGGCGCCCTGGGCGCTCTCGTCCACCAGGAAGGCCACCAGCCAGTCGTTGGGCCCGGTCGCCAGCGCATCGAGAGGCTCGTCGTCATCGCGCAGCGCGAGCGCCGTGTTGTGCAGGCGTCCGAGCGGGTCGGTGGCGTCGAGCAGGACGAGCACGGTCTCGTCCAGCGTGTCCCCGTCGGCGTTGTAGTCGCGCAGGTCCTCGTTCTCGTCGACCGCGCAGAACAACAGGCCCGAGTCCTGGCGCAGGGGGCGCACGACCGGGAAGGGGCTGCCACCCGCGATCAGCCCGCCGCTCTCCGTGAGCACGGGCACGGGCGTGGTCGGATTGGCCACGTCGAGCGCGCGCAGCGCGCTCTCCTCCGGCACGGCCAGGGCAGCGCCGGCGCTCCGGTAGTAGATCCGGTTGGCCGCCAGGACCAGCGTCGCGCCGCTCGGCACCTGATCGACGAAGGTCACCGTGCCCGCGGCCGCACTCCAGTGCAGCAGCACGAAGTCGTCCAGCACGGTGTCGCCGCTCCAGTCGACCCCGTCGGCGCTCTCGTCCACCGTGAGGTACACGTGCGTGCCGAGCACGATGGCGGCCTGCGCCGCGACGCCCAGGTTGGTCTCGACGCGCGTCGCCAGGTTGACGGCGAAGGCCACCTGGTCGATGGTGTCGGCGTCGCCGTTGAAGTCCGTGCCGGCCGGGCCGCTGAAGCCCTCGCTGGCCAGGTACACCAGCAGGTCGCCGGCCAGCGCGATGGGCGCGCTCGGCGCCGCCGCCTGGGCGGTGGTCGCGAGCTTGAAGCCCGAGGAGCTGCTGCCTCCGCCGCAGGCGGCCAGGAGCGCGGCCACGGCCGAGACCGAGAGAGACAGGGAGGGTCGAACCTGGGCGGCGATCGAAGCGCTCATGGGGGCGAGTCGGGGAAGGAGGGCGGGAAGCGGTCCGACACCATAGCGCGCCTCCGGGCCCTCGGAACAGTCGCCGAGCCCGCCGCGCGGCGCGAACGAGGGGTGCGCGCCGGCGACCCGTGCCGCGCGCCCGCGAACTCGGGCACAATGGAGCGGTGAGCGGCGTCGAGCGCGTGAGAGCGTGGCCATGAGACGGAAGGCGGATCCACTGTTCGCGCAGCGGCTGCTGCTGGCGGGCCTGCTGGGCACGCTGGCGCTCTCGGCCGTGCTGCTGTGGATGCTGCGCGCCGGTGCAACGCGCGGGCGCGCCTCCGCTGCGGCTCCGGTCAACGCGCGGGCCACGGCGCCGGTCGCCCTGGAGGAGCCCGCGCTCCTCTCGGCCGAGGAGGTGGCCGAGTCTGCGGCCGGGGCCGCGCCGGCGCCCGCGCGCGCCGAGCTGGCGCGCGAGCCGGACGAGAGCGCGCCCGACGACGACGCGCTGGCCTTCGATCCGAGCGCGGTCTACGGACGCGTGCGGCACGCGGGCGCGGGCGTGGCGGACGTGGAGCTGCGCCTGTTCCGCGGCGAGCTGGGGCGGCGCGAGCGCACGGTGCCGCTGGCCCAGACGCGCAGCGACGCCGATGGACGCTTCCGCCTGCGCGGGCTCGCGCCCCACACGAGCTACGCGCTGCACGCGCAGCACCCGGACTACGCACCCACCAGCGAGACGATCTTCCCCGGCCACGCCGCGGAGCTCGAGCTCGAGCGCACGGTCGTGGTGACCGGCCGCGTGCGCGCGGCCGCGAGTGGACAGCCCCTGGCGGGCATCGAGGTGGCGCTCGATTGCCAGCACTACGACTCGGCCGGGATGCGCGAGCGCGTCAGCGCGCTGAGCGATGCCGAGGGCCGCTGGCGCCTGCCCTGGGCCGAACCGGGCATCGAATCGTTCCTGGTGCAGCGCGCGGGTCACGCGCCCGAGCGCCGCGAGTTCCAGGTGCGGCCGGAGGGCGGCGCGGACTACGAGATCGTGCTGGACGCGACGCGCGCGCTCGAGCTCGAGGTCTACGCGCTCGAGACGGGCGCGACCCTGGCCGAGACCGAGCTCCTGTGGGACGGCATCCTCGTGCGCACCGACGCGCGCGGGCGCCTGTCCGTGCCGCTGGCGCCCGGGACCAGCAGCGAGGACCCGCTGGCGCTCAACCTCGGTCTGCCCGAGGGCTGCACGACCCAGGTGCGCCGCACCCCGCCGAGCGGCGGCGCGCTGCTGCGCGTGCCGGTGGCGCGCGGCGGCGCGCTGCGCGGGCGCGTGCTCGACGCCGCGGGCGGCCCGGTGCCGGGGGCCGAGCTGCGTCTGGGCGGTGGCACGCGCCTGACGACGGAACTGGGGCTGCCGGAGGGCGTGGGGCTCAACCCGCCGCGCAACTCGAGCCGCAGCGGCGCGGACGGCCGCTACGAGCTCACGGGCCTGCCGCCGCGCGGCGGCAAGGTCGAGCTGCGGGCCTTCCATCCCGAGCATCCGCACGGTCGTTCGGACCCCTTCGAGTTCACGCGCCTCGGCGAGGAGCGCGAGCTCGACCTGACGCTGAGCGCGGGCGCCACCATCACGGGCACGCTGCGGGTCGACGGCGAGCCCGCCGCCCTGGGCCTGTACTGGGAGGGCGCCGACGCGAACGGCCGGACGCGCGCCGACGATCGCGGCGCGTACCGCGTCAGGGGCGTGCCCGCCGGCCCGGTGAGCCTGCGCCCACGCCTGGAGGGCGAGGACGAGGACCTCGGCCGCGCGGAGGATCGCGAGGTGCTGGCGGTCGAGGGGGGCACGCTGGTGGAGGACTTCGAGCTCGCCGCGCAGCGCGCCTCGATCCGCGGGCGCGTGCTCGACACGCGCGGGCAAGCGGTGGCCGGGGCGCGGGTCTCGGCCTGGCTCGACGACGAGGAACAGTGGTCGGGCGAGATCAACCCGCGCGCCGAGTGCGACGCCGAGGGCCGCTTCGAGCTGGCCGTGCCGGACGCGCCGGGGCTCGAGTTCGAGCTGTCCGCGAGCAGCGGCGCGCGCCGCGCAGGGGCCCACGCCGTGCGCGCCGGCGCCGAGCTCGTGCTCGTGCTGCCGGAGCTGGCCACGCTCCGCTTGCGCGTGGTCGACGCCCTGCGGCACGAGCCGGTGCTCGGGTTCCAGCTCTACTGGCGCGACTCCGAGGCGGGCGAGTTCGCGCGCCTGTCGCAGGGCGGGTCGCGCTTCTCGCCCGGAGCGGACGGGACCTTCCTGGCCGAGCTGCCGGCCGGGAAGCTCGACCTGGTGGTGAGCGCGCGCGCGCTGGGCTACGTCCCGGCCCGGCTGGACGGGCTCGAGCTCCCGGGCGGGCGCGAGAGCGGCGCGGAGTTCGAGCTCGAGCTCGGGCTCGAACTCGAGCTCGAGCTGGGCACCGACCCGAGCGACAGCGAGGTGCTGCGCCAGCTGCGCCGCGGGAGCCTCACGCTGGCCACGGCCGAGCAGTGGGCCGAGCGCGAGCGCGGCGGCGACTACTACCGGCGCGAGGTGCGCGAGGCCCAGGTCCTGCGCGTGGACTCGAGCGGCGTGGCGCGGGTCAAGGCCCTGGCGAGCGGGCGCTACCGCATCTACGGGCTCCCGAAGGGCTTCCAGAGCCAGCCGCGCGAGCTGGACCTGCCCGCGGTGACGCACCTGCGGGCGACGATGACCATCGCCCCCGCCCAGCCCAAGAAAGCCGCGCCGAGCGGAGACCCGCCCGCACGATGATTCTAGAAGGGGATCGCGTGCGCCTACCCATCCTCGCCCTGGCCGTGCTGGCCGCGCTCTGCCCGCGCCCGGCCGGGCCGCAGGGCGAGCCGCTGGTGCGCCTGCAGGGCTGGCTCGCGCGCGCGCGCAGCGCCCCGCGCACGGTGGACGAGAAGCGCGCCGCCGAGCTGCGCGCCATCCTGGGCGAGCTGCGCCTGCTGCGCGCCGGCGGAACGGATCCGGCCGAGCTCGACCTCGGGCTGGTGCAGCTCGCCAGCCTGGAGGCGAGCGACGCGCCCGGCCTGAGCGCCAGCGCGCGCCTGGGCCGCCAGGAGCTGGTCGACGAGCTCGCGCGCCCGAACGAGGCCCTGGCCACGCGCCTGGCCGAGGGCGTGCTCGCGCTCGATCAGCGGCGCCCGCGCGCCGAACGGCTGCTGGCCGCGCAGCTCCTGGCGGACGCGCACGCCCCGGGCAGCCTGCCGGCGCTGCGCGCGGCGGCCCTGGAGGAGGACCGCGACCTCGCGCGCGCCGCCCTGACCGCGCTGTGCGGCTGGCCGGAGTCGAGCGTGCACCTGTTCTTCCTGCAGCAGCTGGCGCGCGGCGCGCCGCTCACGCAGTGTGCCGGCGAGCACTTCCAGCGCACGCGGGCGACGCTGGGCGAAGCCGTGCTGGAGACGCTCGAACAGGAGGTCGCGCGGCGCTACCTGTCGGAGGACTGGCGTGAGGCCGCGCGCGCGCGCGCGCTCGGTCGCGGGCTCGACACGCCCCGCGTGGTCCCGATCCTGATCGAGGCCTTGGCGACCTGGGGCCGGCGCGCCGCCGAGGGCAAGGGCTCGAAGCGCATCCGCGCCGAGATCCTGGGCGAGCTGCAGCAGCTCTCGGGCCGCTCGATCGCGGCCGATGCGGGGCGCTGGAGCGAGTGGTGGGAGGGCGTGCGCGCCGGACGCATCGCGTTGCCGGCCGACGTGGCCGCGGCCGGCGGCCAGAGCACCAGCGCGGCCTTCTTCGGCCTGCACGCGGTCAGCGACCGGGTGCTGTTCGTGGTCGATCGCTCGGGCAGCATGCGCACCGGCTTCGGGACCAGCGGGCGCTCGCGCCACGCCGAGGCGATCGAGCAGATGCTGACCTTCCTGCGCGGTTCGGGCACCGACACGCGCTTCTCGGTGGCGCTGTTCAGCAAGAAGGGCTACGCCTGGCGCAGCCGCCTGCAGTCCGCCAGCGAGGGCAACCTGGAACTCGCGCGGCGCTGGCTCGAGGACAGCCCGCCCGACGGCGAGACGCGCCTGTTCGAGGGCCTGCGCGCGGGCCTCGGACTCGACTCGCGCGGACGGATCGCGCTCGAACGCTGCGAAGCCGACACCGTGATCGTCCTGTGCGACGGCGCCACGGCCGAGGGCCCGGGCTGGGTCGCGCGCTGGCTGGCCGAGGAGAACGAGCGCGCCCAGCTCGTCTTCCATTGCGTCCAGATCGGCCACCAGGGCGACGGCACGCTCGAAGCCCTGGCCAAGGGCTCGGGCGGCGAGTTCGTGCAGGTACAGGGCTAGGAGCCGTCCGCTTCGGCGGCGGGAGCGCGCACCGCCGACCCGGCCGGGCCGGAAGGGAAAGCTCGCGCTTCAAGAGCGCGGAGGGCGCCGCTACACTCCCGCGCGAGTGTAGACCCGGGGCGGCGAAGTCCGCTGGACTCCAGCCCCGCGGGCCTCGCCTGTCCATGCTCGCCGCCTACGCCCCCATCCTGGTCCTGTTCGTGCTGGTCGCGCTGTTCGCGCTCGGCAACGTGGTGTTGTCGGAGCTGCTGGGCAGCCGGCGCAAGGCCATCGGCAAGGGCAGCGCCTACGAGTGCGGGATGGGCTCGGTCGGCGGCGCGCGCATCCGGCTCTCGATCCACTTCTACCTGGTGGCGGTGCTCTTCATCCTGTTCGACGTGGAGTCGCTGCTCTTGATCCCGTGGGCAGTGGCGGCGCGCGGTCTGGCCGCTGCCGGTCACGGCTCGGTGGTGTTCGTCGAGGTGCTGGCCTTCGTGGCGGTCCTGGCGGTCGGGCTGGCCTTCGTCTGGCGCAAGGGAGGGCTCGAATGGGAGCGCTAGCGCCGGTACCCGAGGCACGCGAGGACGGCTTCTTCGCGACGCGCATCGACGCGCTGGTCAACTGGGGCCGCAAGAACAGCCTGTGGCCGATGCCGCTCGGGCTGTCGTGCTGCGGCATCGAGCTGATGGCCATGATCGGACCGAAGTTCGACCTGGCGCGCTTCGGGGCCGAGGCCGCGCGCTTCAGCCCGCGCCAGTGCGACCTCCTGGTGGTGGCCGGCACGCTGACCTGGAAGATGGCCTCGGCCGCGCGCCTGGTCTACGACCAGATGCCCGAGCCCAAGTGGGTCATCGCCATGGGCGTGTGCTCGTCGAGCGGCGGCATGTACGACTCCTACGCCGTGGTGCAGGGCGTCGACTCGATCCTGCCGGTCGACGTGTACGTGCCCGGCTGTCCGCCGCGTCCGGACGCGGTCATCGACGCGATCTTGAAGCTGCAGAAGAAGATCGAGCGCGAGCGCCCGCTGGCACGCCTGCTGGAGGGCCCGGGCCTCAGCGACGAGCGCGGCACGGGCCTGCTCACGCACCAGACGAACCAGGCCGTGCACAAGAGCGTCTACGACCTGCACCCCCACGATCCGCGCGCGAGGAAGGGCTAGCGCGTGGCGGGCACGGCCACGAGCGAGCGGGTGGACGCGGCCCTGGCGGGCATCGAGCACCGCTGGCTGGCGCCGCGCGACGGTCTGGCGGCGCTGGCGCTGGCGCGCACCGACCTGGCGCGCGCCCTGGCCGCGCTCGCGCAGCGCGCCGGCTTCGAGGCGCCGACCTTCGTCACCGCGGTGGACCGCCTGCCGCGCGTGCCGCGCTTCGAGCTCGTGCACCAGCTGTTCTCGCTCGCCCACAACGACCGCGTGCGCGTGCACACCGCGCTGGCCGAGGGCGAGAGCGCGCCGAGCTGCGTCGGGCTCTGGCCGGGCGCGGCCTTCATGGAGCGCGAGTGCTACGACATGTTCGGGATCCGCTTCGACGGTCACCCCGGACTGAGGCGCCTGTTGATGCCGGAGGACTACGAGCATCACCCGCTGCGCAAGGACTTCCCGCACCAGGGCATCGAGCCGGACCGCCTGTACCGCGAGTGGGATCGCAAGCGCCGCGCGGACTGGCACCCGGAGGCGGCGACGTGAGCCCGCAGACCTTCGAGTACCAGCGCGGGGCCGGAGTGGACGACACCGCTCGCACCGGCGCGCCGCTCCCGACGGCGCGCGCGCAGGACGCCGACGATCCGCTGCAGGGCGAGCTGATGCAGCTCAGCATGGGTCCGCAGCACCCGGCCACGCACGGCGTGCTGCGCCTGCAGCTCGAGCTCGACGGCGAGACCATGCGCTCGGTCGTGCCGGAGGTCGGCTACCTGCACCGCGGCAAGGAGAAGACCTGCGAGTCGCTGGGCTGGGCCAAGTTCTTCCCGCACACCGACCGGCTCGACTACGTGCAGCCGCTGATGAACAACGTGGCCTACGCGCTGGCGCTGGAGCGCCTGGCGGGCCTGGCGGTGCCCGAGCGCGGGCAGGTCATCCGCGTGCTGTTGATGGAGCTCTCGCGCATCGCCGCGCACCTGATCTACCTGGGCACGACCGCGATCGACCTGGGCGCGGTGACGATGTTCTTCAACACCTTCAAGGAGCGCGAGAACATCTACGCCATCCTGGATGCCTACACCGGGCACCGGATGAACAACACCTACGTGCGCATCGGCGGGGTCTTCGCCGACGTGGACGAGTCGGTCGAGTCGCTGGTGCGCGAGTTCCTGGCGCGCATGCCGGCCGAGATCGAGGGCTTCGAGGCCATGCTCTCCGGCAACCGCATCTGGTACGACCGCAACCGCGGGGTGGGCACGCTGACGCGCGAGCAGGCCCTGGCCTGGGCCCTGACCGGTCCGAACCTGCGCGCCTCGGGCGTGGAGTTCGACCTGCGCAAGCGCCAGCCCTACTCGGGCTACGAGCAGTACGAGTTCGAGATCCCGATCGGCACCGTGGGCGACTGCTACGACCGCTACCTGGTGCGCGTGGAGGAGATGCGCCAGTCGGTGCGCATCGCCACGCAGGCCGTCGAGCGCCTGGGGCGCTCGCGCGGGGCCGAGTTCCTGGCCGAGGACCGGCGCTACGTGCTGCCGCCCAAGGACCGCGTGCACACCTCGATGGAGGAGCTGATCTTCCAGTTCAAGATCGTGACCGACCTGCGCCTGCCGGCCGGCGAGGCCTACCACGCGATCGAGTCCAGCAAGGGCGAGCTCGGCTTCTACCTGGTCTCCGACGGCACCAGCGCGCCGGTGCGCTGCCACATCCGCGCGCCCGGCCTGATGAACGTGCAGGCCATCCCGCTCCTGGCCGAGGGGCGCCTGATGTCGGACATGGTGGCCCTGATCGGCAGCCTCGACTTCGTCATGGGTGAAGTGGACCGCTAGCGCGCCCCCTCGCTGCCCTCGAACCCGCCCCCGACCATGAGCGCTCCCCCCCCGCTGCCCGAGAGCCTGCGCGCCGAGTTCGCCGAGCTCGTCGGCCACTATCCCGAGAAGCAGGCCGCGCTGATCCCCGCGCTGCACCGCTGCCAGGAGGAACTCGGCGGCTGGCTGACGCCCGAGATCCTGGAGGCCTGCGCGGCGTTCTTCGGGCTCGAGCCGGTCGAGGTCTTCGGAGTGGCCTCGTTCTACCCGATGTTCCACCTGCGCCCGATCGGGCGCCACGTGGTCGGGGTGTGCCACAACATCGCCTGCGAGCTGCGCGGGGCCGAGGAGATCCTGCACGCGGCCTGCCGCGTGACCGGCTCCAAGCCCGGCGGGACCTCGGCCGACGGACGCTTCAGCGTGGTGCGCGTCGAGTGCCAGGGCGCCTGCACGGCCGCGCCGATGCTGGTGCTGGACGGCGCCTTCCACGAGAACCTCGCGCCCGCCGACGTCGAGCGCGTGCTCGGGGGTGTGTCATGAGCGCGCCGGCCCAGAAACGCGAGATCTACCTGCTCTCGCGCGCGAAGCTCACCGACTCGCACACGCTGGCGGTGTACAAGGCCAACGGCGGCTACGCCGCGCTCGAGAAGGTGCTGACCGGCGGCTTCACGCCCGCCCAGGTGATCCAGCTCGTCAAGGACTCGGGCCTGCGCGGCCGCGGCGGCGCGGGCTTCTCGACCGGGCTGAAGTGGAGCTTCATGCCCGATCCGGCCAAGGATCCGCGCCCGCGCTACCTGGCGGTGAACGCGGACGAGTCCGAGCCCGGCACGTGCAAGGACCGCGTGCTGATGGAGAAGGATCCGCACGGGCTGGTCGAGGGGATCCTGCTGGCCTGCTTCGCGATGCGCGTGAAGACGGCCTACGTCTACGTGCGCGGCGAGTACCGCACCTCCTACGAGCGCGTGGCCGCGGCCATCGCCGAGGCGCGCAAGGCCGGCCTGGTCGGTCAGAAGATCCTCGGCACCGACTTCGCCTGCGACATCTGGATGCACAAGGGCGCCGGGGCCTACATCTGCGGCGAGGAGACCGGGCTGATGGAGAGCCTGGAGGGCAAGCGCGGCCACCCGCGCCCGAAGCCCCCGTTCCCGGCCGGCTCCGGGCTGTGGGCCATGCCCACCACCGTCAACAACGTCGAGACGCTCGCGAACGTGCCGTTCGTGATCACGCGCGGCGCGGACTGGTTCAAATCGCTCGGCACCGCCAAGAGCCCGGGCAACGTGCTGATCGGCATCTCGGGCCACGTCGAGCGTCCCGGGGTGTACGAGCTGCCGCTCGGCATCAACGCGCGCACCGTGCTCGAGGAGTGCGCCGGCGGCGTCTGGAAGGGGCGCCAGCTGAAGGCCTGGATCCCGGGCGGCTCGTCCACCGGCCTGTTGCCGGCCGCCAAGCTGGACGTGGCCATGGACCACGACTCGATCCGCGAGGCCGGCTCGATGCTGGGCACGGGCGCCATGATCATGCTGGACGAGACGGCCTGCACCGTGCGCGCCATGCAGGTGATCTCGCGCTTCTACGACCACGAGAGCTGCGGGCAGTGCAGCCAGTGCCGCGAGGGCACGCAGTGGTTGCACCAGATCTTCGCGCGCCTCGAGCGCGGCGCCGGGCGCATGGAGGACATCGAGCTCCTGTCCTCGCTCGCGAGCGGCATGGCCCCGGCCAAGACGATCTGCGCCCTGGCCGACGCGGCCGCGATCCCGACCCACGCGATCGTGAAGCACTTCCGCGCCGAGCTCGAGGCGCACGTGCGCCTGGGGCGCTGCCCGCTCGGATCCGAACACCCCGCCGAGCTGGAGGAGGCCCACGCATGACCAAGATCGTCCTGGACGGGCGCGAGCTCGAAGTCGACCCGAAGAAGCCGCTCATCGCGGCCTGCCACGAGCACGCCGCCAACGTGCCGATGTACTGCTACCACCCGGGCCTCTCGCCGGTCGGCTCGTGCCGCATCTGCCAGGTCGAGGTCAAGCAGGGCGAGACGCCCGCGCGCGTGGTGGTCGCCTGCCGCACGCCGGTGGCCGAGGGCATGGTGGTGAACACCGAGGCCCCCAAGGCCCACGAAGCGCGCCGCCAGTGCCTGGAGTTCCTGCTCAAGAACCACCCGCTCGACTGCCCCATCTGCGACAAGGCCGGCGAGTGCGACCTGCAGGACTACTCCTTCCTGGAGGGCCAGGGCGAGGGCCGCTCGGTCGAGCCGCGCCGCAAGCTGGAGAAGCGCAAGTCGCTGGGCGACGTGATCGTGCTCGATCAGGAGCGCTGCATCCTGTGCAGCCGCTGCGTACGCTTCTTCGAGGAGGTCACCAAGAAGCCGCAGCTCACCGTGGCGGGCCTCGGCGCGCGCTCGACCATCGCGACCTTCGACGACCGCCCGCTCACCGGCAACTACCAGGGCAACGTGGCCGACATCTGCCCGGTCGGCGCGCTGACGCTGCAGTCGTTCCGCTTCCAGGCGCGCGTGTGGAATCTGAGCAAGGCGCCCTCGACCTGCGGCGAGTGCAGCCGCGGTTGCTCGATCACGGTCGAGGTGCTGCGCAAGCACGAGGTCAAGCGCCTGCGCCCGCGCCCGAACCCGCTGGTGAACCAGTTCTGGATGTGCGACCACGGGCGCTTCTCGTTCGAGCGCTTCAACCAGACGCCGCGCCTGGCGGGCGCGCTCTTGCGCGGCAGCTCCGGACTCGAGCCGGTCGAGCCCGCGCGCGCGCTGGACGAGGTGGCCGAGCTAATGCGCGTGCACGGCGCGCCGCTGCTGGTGGCCTCGCCCTGGCTCACGCAGGAAGAGGGCGAGCGCGCCCGGGCCCTGGGCGGCGAGCTCACCTTCGTCTCGCCGCCGCCGAACGCGCTCGCGGACGACCTCCTGCACACCGGCGATCCGTGCCCGAACCGGCGCGGGCTCACGACCCTCGGTTTCACGGCGCTGGAGCCGGCCGCGGCGCTGGAACGCCTGGCGGGCGCGGCACTGGCCCTGCTGGTGGGCGAGCGCGTGGCCGAGCTGCTGGGCGAGGAGGCGCTGGCGCGCCTGCCGGAGTCGCTGCGCCTGGTGCTGCTCGACACGCGCGCGCTGCCCACGCCCACGGCCCAGGTCGAGATCGGCGTGCCCGATTCGAGCGAGCGCGCGGGCACCTGGATCAACGTCGACGGACATGCCGGGACGCTCTCGATCGCGCGCGCGGCTCCGCCGGGGGTCGCGCCGCTGACGCGCACCCTGGACGAGATCCGGCGCCGCACGGGCGCGCCGAGCCCGACCGCGGAGGCCGGAGCGCGATGAGCCCGGTGCTGGTCATGATCCTGAAGACGCTCCTGATCTACGGGGGCGTGATCACGCTGGCGGCCGGCATGACCCTGGCCGAGCGCAAGGTCTCGGCCTGGATCCAGTGGCGCATCGGCCCGAACCGCGTGGGCCCGTGGGGCACGCTGCAGCCGCTGGCCGACGGCGTGAAGTTCATCTTCAAGGAGGAGCTGGTGCCCGACGGCGCGAACCCGCTCCTGTTCCGGCTGGCGCCGATGCTCGCGGCCGCGCCGGCGATGATGGCGATCGCGGTCATCCCGTTCGCGGGCGAGATCACGCTGTTCGGCGTGCGCACGACGCTCTCGATCGCCGACATCCCGATCTCGGCCCTGTACGTGGTGGCCGTGGGCGGCATCGGCGTGTACGGCGTGATCCTGGGGGGCTGGAGCTCGAACTCGAAGTACTCGCTGCTGGGCGGACTGCGGGCCTCGGCCCAGATGGTGAGCTACGAGCTCTCGCTCTTGCTCGCGATCCTGGCGGTGGTCGTCCTGTGCGGCAGCCTGGACCTGCGCGCGATCGTGGCCGAGCAGGCGGGCGGCCTGCAGGAGTGGAACCTGTGGCGCCAACCGCTGGCGTTCCTGTTGTTCGTGGTGGCGAGCTTCGCCGAGACGAACCGGCACCCGTTCGACTTCGCCGAGTGCGAGCCGGAACTGGTGGGCGGCTTCCACACCGAGTACTCCTCGATGAAGTTCGCGCTGTTCTTCCTGGGCGAGTACGTGGCCATGATCGTGATGGCCTCGCTCACCACCACCTTGTTCCTGGGCGGCCCGGAGGTGCCCTTCTGGCCGGCCGCGCCCTGGTACGCCCAGCTGGCCGCGTTCCTGGCCAAGACCGGCTGCTTCCTGTTCCTGTTCCTGTGGGTGCGCTGGACCCTGCCGCGTTTCCGCTTCGACCAGCTCATGAAGCTGGGCTGGAAGGTGATGCTGCCCCTGTCGCTCGCCAACGTCTTCGTCACCGGCCTGGTGGTCTCGCTCTGATGGTCATCGTCAAGCGCAAGGAGCTCTCGCTCTCGGAGCGGCTGTACCTGCCCGAGATCGCGCGCGCGCTGGCGACCACGCTGCGCGCGATCTTCAAGCCCAAGGTCACGCGCCAGTACCCCGAGGAGCCCCTGCCCACCACGGCCGTGACGCGCGGACAGCCGCGCCTCGTGCTGCTGGACGACAACCAGCACCTGGCCTGTGTCTCGTGCGGATTGTGCGAGGCGGCCTGCCCGGCCTACGCCATCACCATCGACGGCGAGGAGACCGAGCGCTTCATCGAACGCGAGCCCAAGCGCTTCGAGATCGACATGCTGCGCTGCATCCTGTGCGGCTTCTGCGAGGAAGCCTGTCCCAAGGACGCGATCTTCATGAGCAACGAGCTCGAGCTGGCCGACTTCACGCGCGCCGCGCTGATCTACGACATCGAGAAACTCAAGCGTCCGCGGGCCGCCCTGCAGGAGCGCATCGACTACTTCTACGGAGTCAACGACCGGTGGCGGAAACGCTCTTCTACGTCCTAGGCGCGCTGAGCGTGCTGTTCGCGATCGGCGTCGTGCGCGCGCGCATGCCGCTGTTCAGCGTGCTGGCCCTGCTGGGGACGTTCTTCTGCCTGGCGGGCATCTACCTCCTGGCGGGTTTCCCGTTCCTGGCCGCGACCCAGCTCCTGGTCTACGTCGGCGCGATCATGGTGCTGTTCCTGTTCGTGATCATGCTGCTGAACCTGGGTGACGAGGCCGAGCTGGCCAAGCACGCCGGCCTGTCGCTCTCGGGTCGGCGCCTGTTCGTGGGCGCGACCTCGGCCGCGCTGCTCGGCCTGGTGGGCCTGGCCGCGGCCGACATGGACTCGCAGTTCTCGGCCGCGAACCTGCCGTCGGAGCGCGCGCTGGACGACCTCGACCAGCTGGCGGCGCTGCTCTTCAGCCACTACATGCTGCCCTTCGAGGCGGCCTCGCTGCTGCTCCTGGCCACCATGGTGGCCGTGATCGTGCTGGCCAAGCGCCAGCGCGAGCCGCGCGACGGCCTGGCTGCCGGCACGAGCTCCTCCGTCGGCTCCGAGACGAGCTCGGCCGCGGCGCCCGCGCAGACCCTGGCCGCCGGCGGAGCCCCGCGATGAACGTGCCCACCGACCACCTGCTGGCGCTGGCGGCCGTGCTGTTCGCCCTGGGCGTGCTCGGCTTCCTGGTGCGCAAGAACGTGATCATCGTGCTGGCCTCGATCGAGCTCATGCTGAACGCGGCCAACCTCTCGTTCCTCGCCGCCAGCCGGCACTGGTCGCAGAGCACCCTGGCCGGCCAGGGCGACCCCAGCGCGGGCCCGGTGTTCGCGCTGTTCGTGATCCTGGTGGCCGCGGCCGAGGCCGCGGTGGGCCTGGCGCTGGTGATCGCGCTGTACCGCCTCAAGCAGACCGTCGCGCTCGACGCCGTCGCCGAGCTGAAGGGCTAGTCCATGCTGTGGCTCCTGCTCTTCACGCCCCTCTTCGGTAGCGCGCTGTGCGGCGCGCTGCACTTCGCCGTGCTGCGCGCGCGCCGCGCCGGAGGCAGCGACGACGGCCTGCGCCGGCTGGCGGGTCTGCTGGGCTGCGCGGCCCTCGTGCTGTGCTTCGGGCTCTCGCTCAGCGCCTGGTGGACGCTGGTCCGCGCCCACGAGAGCGTGGCGCTCGAGAGCTCGGCCTGGCCCTGGATCTCGGCCGGCAGCTTCACGATCGAGGTGTCGCTGGTGGCCGACCGCCTGTCGAGCGTGATGCTGCTCGTGATCACGGGCGTGGGCCTCTTGATCCACGTCTACTCGCTCGGCTACATGGCCCACGACCCGGGCAAGGCCAAGTTCTTCGCGTACCTGAACCTGTTCGTGTTCGCGATGCTGGTGCTGGTCCTGTCCTCGAACCTGCTCGGGCTGTTCGTGGGCTGGGAGGGCGTGGGCCTGTGCTCGTACCTCCTGATCGGCTTCTGGTACGAGAAGGGCTGGCCGGCCGCGGCCGCGCAGAAGGCCTTCGTGGTGAACCGCGTCGGCGATGCCTGCTTCCTGCTCGGCAGCTTCCTCCTGCTGCGCCTGTTCGGGACGCTCGACCTGTCGGAGGTGGCCGGCGCGAACTTCCACCAGCTCTCCGCGCGCAGCGGCGAGCTCACCCTCGCGGCGCTGCTCCTGTTCGGCGGGGCCTGCGGCAAGTCGGCCCAGTTCCCGCTGTTCACCTGGCTGCCGGACGCGATGGCCGGCCCCACCCCGGTCTCGGCCCTGATCCACGCCGCGACCATGGTCACGGCCGGGGTCTACCTGGTGCTGCGCCTGAATCCCCTGTTCGCCGCGGTGCCGGCGGTGCTGTTCGTGATCGGCTGCGTGGGCGCGCTCACGGCCCTGATCGGCGCCAGCTCGGCCCTGCTGCAGCGCGACATCAAGAAGGTGCTGGCGTACTCGACCGTCAGCCAGCTCGGCTACATGTTCCTCGGGCTCTCGGCCGGGGCCTGGTCGGCGGCCCTGTTCCACCTGGTCACGCACGCCTTCTTCAAGGGCCTGCTGTTCCTCGGCTCGGGCTCGGTGATCCACGGCATGCACGACGAGCAGGACATGTACGAGATGGGCGGCCTGCGCAAGGCGATGCCGCGCACCTGTGCGACCTTCGTGGCCGGGGCCGCGGCGCTCGCGGGCCTGCCGCTCCTCTCGGGCTTCTTCTCGAAGGACGAGATCCTGGCGCGCAACTTCGCGCTGGGCGGCTTCCACGTGCTGCTGTGGATCGTCGGCGTCGCCACGGCCGCGCTGACGGCTTTCTACACCGCGCGCATGGTGGCGCTGACCTTCTTCGGCGAGGCGCGCTACGACGAGCGCCACGTGCACCCGCACGAGTCCCCGGCCGTGATGACGGTGCCGCTGGCGATCCTGGCCGTGCTGGCGCTGGTGGGCGGCGTCCTGAACCTGCCGCACGTGCTCGGATTCCTCCCGACGGGCATGCTCGAGCACTGGCTCGAGCCGGTGACGCGTGCCGGCGACGAGCTCCTGTGGCGCGGCGCCGAGCACGGCGGTGAGGCGCCGCACCTCGCGGCCGGGACCGAGTGGCTGCTGCTGGCCTTCGGCGCCGGCCTGGCGCTGTTCTTCGCGCACCGCGGCTTCCACGGCTACCGCGCCGGCCCCGGCCGCGACCAGGCCCTGCGCAACGCGCAGCCCGAGCTGGCGCGCTTCCTGGAGGGCGCCTGGCAGATCGACCGCGCCTACGAGGCGCGCGTGGTGCAACCGCTCGCGACGGGCGCCGAGCTGCTGTCCACCACCGTGGACCAGGGCGGCATCGACGCGGCCGTGAACGGCACGGGCCGGCTGGCGGGCGTGCTCGCGCAGCGCCTGCGCGCGCTGGCCGATGGCCAGGTCAAGCACTACGCGCTGTGGATGGGCGCGGGTGCGGCCGCGCTCTCGCTCCTGTGGGTGGTGCTGTGATGCTGGCGCTCCTGTGCTTCCTGCCGCTCGTCGGAGCCCTGGCCGTGGCCCTCCTGCCGCGCGACAGCGCGGCGCTGGCCCGGCTCGTCGCGCTGGGCACGACGCTGGTCGTGGCGGGCCTCGGCCTGGCGCTGTTCGTCGGCTTCGACGGTGCGGCGGCGGGCTTCCAGCACCCGTTCGTGGCGCCCTGGTTCACCCTCGACGGCCCGGGCGGTCCGATCCCGATCCGGTTGCACCTCGGGCTCGACGGGATCTCGCTGCTCTTGGTGGCCCTGACCGTCGTGCTCATGCCGCTGGTGGTGCTGAGCGCCTACGGCCACGTGCACGAGCGCGTGAAGGAGTTCCTGGTCTGGCTGCTGGTGATGGAGACCGGGATGCTGGGCGTGTTCCTGGCGCTCGACCTGGTGCTGTTCTACTTCTTCTGGGAGGTGAGCCTGGTGCCGCTCTACTTCCTGGTGGGGATCTGGGGTGGCGCGCGGCGGCTGTACGCGACGCTCAAGTTCTTCCTGTACACGGTGGCCGGCTCGCTGGTGATGCTGGTGGCCGTGATCGCGCTGATCTGGAAGCTCGGGAGCGCCAGCTTGCCCGAGCTCTTCCTGCGCACGGCCGCGCTCGAGCCCGCCGCCCAGGCCTGGATCTTCGGCGCCTTCGCGCTGGCCTTCGCGATCAAGGTCCCGATCCTGCCCTTCCACACCTGGCTCGCGGACGCGCACACCGAGGCGCCCACCTCCGGTTCGGTGCTGCTGGCGGGCGTGCTGCTCAAGATGGGCACCTACGGCCTGCTGCGCTTCGGGATCCAGCTCTTCCCCGACATGGCGGTGGATGCGGCACCCCTGTTCCTGGCGCTGGGCGCGTTCGGGATCGTGTACGGCGCACTGCTGGCGCTGGCGCAGACCGACCTGAAGCGCCTGATCGCGTGCTCCTCGGTCAGCCACCTCGGATTCGTCGTGCTCGGGCTGTTCGCGCTGACCGGTCCGGCCCTGCGCGGGGCCGTGCTGCAGATGGTCAACCACGGGATCTCGACCGGACTGCTGTTCCTGCTGGTCGGCATGGTCTACGAGCGCACGCACACGCGCGAGCTCGCGCGCTACGGCGGGATCGCCGCGGTCATGCCGGTGTTCGCGCTGTTCTGGGTGTTCACCGTGCTGTCCAGCGTCGGGCTGCCGGGCCTGAACGGTTTCGTCGGCGAGTACCTGATCCTGGCGGGCACCTTCGAGGCCGCGCCGCTGTGGGCGGCACTGGCGGTCTCGGGCGTGGTGCTCGGCGCGGTGTACCTCCTGATGGCCACGCGGCGCGTGCTGTTCGGCGCCGTCGTGCACGAGGAGAACCGGAAGCTGGCCGACCTCGGCCGGCGCGAAATCGGCCTGATGCTGCCGCTGGTGGTGCTGGTGGTGTGGCTAGGCGTACAGCCCAGCGTGCTGCTGGAACGCTGCGCGCCCGCGCTCGACCGCATCCTGGAGCGAGTCGAGGATTCGCGCTTCGACGCGCGCCTCGAGCTCGCGCCCCTGCCCGGCGTCGAGGAGGTGCGATGATCCCGCAGGCGACCCAGGCGGCCTTCGAGGCCCTGTCCACGCCCGAAGCGCGCATGGCGCTGGCTCCGCTCCTGGCCCTCGGCCTGGGCGTGATCCTGTTCCTCGTGTGCGACGTGGTCGAGGCGTTGAAGGTCGCGCGCACGCCGGTCTTCGTGGCGGCCCTGGCGGCCTCGGCCTTCGGCGAGCTGCGCATCCTGCTCGGCGAGCGTGCGCCCGGATTGGTGTTCGACGGCACCTTCGTGGCCGAACGCTCGACCGCGCTGTGGGGCCTGCTGTTCCTGGCCGGCACGGCGCTGGCATGGCTCGTGAGCCTGGGCTACTACCGCGAGAATCGCCCCTTCAAGCCCGAGCACGACGCGCTCCTCCTGAGCACCCCGATCGGGATGATGTTGATGGTCGGGGCGCGCGACCTGGTGGTGTTCTTCGTGGGCCTCGAGCTGCTCTCGATCCCGCTCTACGCCCTGTGCGCCTTCCGGCGCATGCGCCAGGAGAGCGTCGAGGCGGGCCTCAAGTACTTCCTGCTGGGCTCCTTCTCGAGCGCGCTGTTCCTGTACGGCACGGCCCTGCTGTACGCGGCCGCGGGCACGCTCTCGCTCGCCGAGCTGGCCACGCGCGAGCTCTCCTCCCCGCTCGCCCTGGCGGGCCTCGCGCTCATCGCGGCCAGCCTGTTCTTCAAGGTCGCCGTCTTCCCGTTCCAGCAGTGGGCTCCGGACGTCTACCAGGGCAGTCCCACGCCCGTGACCGCGCTGATGGCAACGGGCACGAAGGCGGCCGCCTTCGCCTTCCTGCTGGTGCAGCTCGCGCCACTGCTGCCCGCGGGCGCGCGCGCCTCGGTGGCCGTGCTGGCGCTGGTCACGATGGCGCTCGGGAACCTCGGCGCCCTGGCGCAGACCGACCTGAAGCGCATGCTGGCGTACTCGAGCGTGGCGCACGCGGGCACGCTGCTCTTGCTGCTCGCGGCCGGCGTGGGCGGGCCCGACACGCACGGTGCCCTGGAGGCCGCGCTCTACTACCTGGGCGGTTACCTGTTCACGGCCATGGGAGCCTTCGGGCTGCTCGCGCTGCTCGAGGCCGACGGCGCGCGCTACACGCGCCTCGATTCGCTGCGCGGACTCAGCCGCTCGCGCCCGGTGGTGGCGGGCCTCCTGGCGCTGTTCATGCTGTCGCTCGGCGGCATCCCGGCCACGGCGGGATTCCTCGGCAAGTGGTTCGTGTTCTCGGTGCTGGTGGACGCCGGCATGACCGGCGTGGCCGTGCTCGGAGCGCTGCTCTCGACCGTGGCGCTCGCCTACTACCTGCGCGTGATCGTGGTGCTCTACATGCACGCGCCGCCCGAGGAGTTCGAGCCGCCGCGCACGCGCCGCTGGAGCACCAGCCTCGCGGGCGCCGTGTGCGTGGTCTTCGTGCTGGCGATGGGGCTGTTCCCCGCGCTGTTCCTCGGCCTCCTGCGCGGCTGAGAACTGCGAGGCGACGCGAGCCGATGCTCGCGACGCCTCGCTCGGGGGGGTGTGGGAGCCCGGAGGTCCGGCTCCGTTTTCGCCCCTACTCTTCTTCCTCTTCCCCTCCGCCCAGGAAGGGCTCGAGTTCGTCCAGACCCGCGGCCGCGCGCCCCAGGCGCCCGATCGGCGGAACGATCAAGACCTCGTCGCAGGCCACCAGACCGTTGGCGCACTCGATCAGGGCGTGGTCACCGGGATGGCCGTTCGGGACGAACAGCTGCGGATGGTCGAAGGGGGCCATCTCCCAGGCCACGCGTTCGTCGGTCAGGGACTCGAGGAACTCGACCAGCGGGTCCTCGTCCAGCTCCGTGATGGTGATGCGCGCCATGTTGCGCTCGAGGTCGGCGATGTTGTCGTCGCCGTAGTTGCCGCGCCGGTCGTAGAACTCGACCACGTCCTCGAGGGTGGCCTCGCCGCCGTTGTGGAAGTACGGGCCGGTCAACGCGACGTTGCGCAGCCCGGGGACCTTGAAGGTGCCGTCCACCGCCACCCGCAGGCCCTCGGGGCAGGCTTCCTGGCCGGGGCCGCCGCACTCCGGCAGTTCCGGTGCGAACGGGAGCCCGAGCAGGGCCTGCCGCGCGAAGGACAGCGGGTAGCCGCCCGCCTCGCCTCCGCGCCCGAGGTCGTCACCCGTCGGGCGCACGCCGATGTTGGAGAAGCCCACGTCGAGGAAGGCCGTCTCCTCCCCCACCACCAGGTTGCCCAGCTCGAGCTCGGGCATCTCCTCGACCTCCAGGAGTTCGGGCTCGTCGCCCTCCTCGAACAGGGTCGTGAAGGCGGCCTCGGTGAACTCCGGGCCGGCGTGGCAGGCGACACAGTTCCCGATCCCGATCTCGGAGGTGAAGATCGGGTCGCTCGAATCGATGCGGCGGATGAAGGCCAGGAGGCCGAGCAGTTGCTCGGGCTCGAGCGCGTCGTCGTCGCCCTCCATGAACTCGTCGAAGGGTGACTCGTCCGACACCAGCGTCGACTCGTAGGCCTGGATGGCCAGCCCGAAGAACAGGCTGAAGTTGGCCTCCATCTGCGAGAAGCCGGCGATGTCCGCGGGCGAAGCCCAGTAACGCGGCCGGAAGGCGCTCTGGATCAGGGCCCGGTAGGTCGTGTCGAGCCCGGGATTGCCGAGCACGCTGCCGCCCTGCCCGAGGCGCGTGCGCGCCAGCGGCCCCAGCACGCTGTCCAGCGGGTGCACGAGCTGCAGGCCGAGCGGCCGGAGCCCGAGCAGCTTGCGGCCGACCTCGGGCAGGCTGCGGCCCAGGAAGGACATCTCCTCGCTGGAGAGCGGCGGGCCGACGGCCTGCGACGCCAGGCTGGAGTTCGGGATGCTCACCGCGCGCTGCGCCAGACCGCGCGGCGTCTGCACCCAGATGCGCGCGTCCGGATCGAGCGGACCGATGACGCTCACGCCGTTGAAGAGGTTGTGGGCACGACCGTCCCAGAAGTTCGCGAAGTTGAAGACCGCGTTGATCATGGTCGGCGTGTTGCGCGGCTCGACGCGGCGGGTGTTCACGCCACCGACCTGGAAGTCGCCGTCCGCCAGCGGCGTGCCCAGGTCGGCGAAGGTCCCGCTCAGACCCGCGAACTCGGCCCGCGACACGCCCTGCGAGGAGACCACGTCGTCGCTCTCGAACAGCACCACGCGCTCGTCGAAGTTGCGCTCGTCGGGCACCAGCAGGCGATAGAAGGGATAGTCGTCGGCCGTGAGCTCGTAGTTCGGCCCGCCGCCGCCCGTGGAGGTGGCGTCGAAGACCTCGCGCAGCTCCGGATCGACGTTGTTCAGTCCCGGGCTGATCTGGTTCTTGGTGCGGTTGTCCGCGCCGGCATGGAAGTGGCACGAAGCACAGGCCTGGCCATCGCTGCCGACCTGCATGTCCCAGAAGAGCGCCTTGCCGAGCAGGACCAGGGACTGGCGCGCGCGCGCGCCGGGCTTCAGGAACTGCGCCAGATTGCCCGGACGCGGCACGGCCACCTCGGAGAGCGGCTCGAGACCGGCCTCCGCCGCGACGCGCCGCACCTCGACGGGATCGGGCGTGCCCTGCACGGGAGCCGGATGAGCACTCGCCGACGCCGCGAGCGCGAGCCCTCCGGAAAGGAAGGCCGGAATGGATCGGAACATGTCGAGAACCTCGTTGGAGAAGGACGGAGACTTTCCGCGCGCCCCCCCGGGCACGCCCCAACCGAAGCTATCCGGCGCGCGTTAGGGACGGCTGAGGGCCGGATGAGAAGCGCATGAGAGCGGCGCTGCGCCCTCAGGCCGCGGGCAGGCTCATCTGGAAGGTCGCCCCGCTGCCCGCCAACGAGTGCAGCGTGACCTCGCCGCCGTGCGCGCGCGCGATGCCGCGCACGATCGCGAGGCCGAGGCCCGTGCCCTCACCCTTGCCGCTGGCGCCGCGGTAGAAGCGGCGGAAGATCATTTCGCGCTCGTCCTCGGGGACCCCGGGTCCCGTGTCGCTCACCGAGATCCGCGCGACCCCGTTCGTGCGTTTCAGCGCGACCACCACGCGGCCGCCGGACGGCGTGCAGCGGATCGCGTTGTCGAGCAGGTTGAGCAGCGCCTCGGCCAGCAGGGCCTGGCAGCAGCGCAGGCGCAGCGCGCCCGTCGCGCGGAACTCCACGCGCACGCCCTTCTCCGTCCCGAGGGGTGCCACCTGCTCGACCAGCTCCTGGACCAGGGACGTCAGGTCCAGCTCGTTCGCGCGCAGCTCCTCCTGCAGCGCACCCCGATCCAGGCGCGCCAGGAGCAGCAGGCGTGCGCACGTCCGCACGAGGCGTTCCAGCTCGTCGCGCGTGTCCTCCAGCCGGGCGCGGGTCTCGGCCGCGAGTTCGGGCGCATGCGCCAGCACGAGATCGAGCTCGCCGCGGATGCGCGTCAGGGGCGTGCGCAGCTGGTGGGCCGCATCCGAGGTGAAGGCCTCCATCTGCGCCAGGGCCCGCTCCAGGCCCGCGAACTGCTCGTTCAGCACGGCCGCCAGTCGATCGAGCTCGTCGCCGCAGCCGCTGCGCGGCAGGCGCTCGCGCAGGTTGGAGGAGGAGATCGCGGAGGCGTGGCGCGCGATGTCGGAGACGCTGCGCAGGCTGCGGCCGATCACGATCCACAGCGCCAGGGCCAGCACCGCCAGCGAGAGCACGGCCGCGATCAGGCTGTGCACGAGGTCGGTGTGCAACGCGCTTTGCAGCGGCTCCAGACACACCCCGACGCGCACGATCGGTCCTGCCTCGCCCGCGAAGCGCAGCTCGGGGGCCAGCCGCTGGCTGCGCACGAGCATGTCCTCGGATTCGTCGGACGGATGCGGCTGGACGGCCGCGGGGGCGGGGGGCTGGCCCGGGCACGCCAGGCCGCTGCGCGCTGCCGCCGCCAGGTTCTGGCTGCACAGGAGCGGCCGACCCTCCGCGCTCGTGAGCTCGTAGAAGTACTCGTAGGGCGAACAACGGTAGGACGTCTCGAGTTCCAGGAAGCTCGCGAGCTCGACGCGGCCGTCGCCGGCCGCGAGGATCGAGACGACCTCCTCGATCTTCGTCCCGAGCGAGTTCTCGAGCGCGCGCCGCTGCTGCTCGCGACCGCGCACGTGCACCAGCGCGACCAGGGCCGCGGCCACCAGGCTCGCCAGCAGCAGCGTGGGCGTCATCACGCGCCAGCGGAACGAAGCCCGGCTCATGCGCGCGATTCGGACAGGACGTAGCCCACGCCGCGCACGGTGTGGATCAGCTTGTGCTCACTGGCGTCGTCGACCTTGGCCCGCAGGTAGCGGATGTAGACGTCGATCACGTTGCTGAAGGAGCCGAAGTGCTGGCCCCAGACGTGCTCGGCGATCATCGTGCGCGTGACCACGCTGCCCTGGTGGCGCACCAGGTACTCGAGCAACGCGAACTCCTTGGCCGTCAGCGAGACGCTGCGCCCGCCGCGCTTCACGCTGCGCGCGCTCGGATCCAGGCACAGGTCGCCGACCTCGAGCACGGCCGAGGTGAGCACCTGCGGCCGGCGCCCGAGGGCGCGCACGCGCGCCACCAGCTCGTCGAAGCTGAAGGGCTTGACCAGGAAGTCGTCGGCCCCGCCGTCGAGGGCCTTGACGCGGTCGCCCACACCGTCGCAGGCCGAGAGCACCAGCACGGGCACGTTGCGCCCGCGCCGCCGGAGCTCGACCAGCAACTCCTGGCCGTCGAGCCCGGGTAGCAAGAGGTCGAGGATCACCACCTCGGGCAGTCCGCCGAGGGCGCGCTCGAGTCCGCGCGCGCCGTCGCCGGCCACGTCCACCAGGAAGCCGAGCTGCTGCAGGCCGCGCTCGATGAAGCTCGCGACGCGCGGATCGTCCTCGACCACCAGTACCTTCATGGGCGTTGCGACCCGCCGACGAGCCTCCCCCGACGCGCGCGGCGATCCTCCACCCGCACCCTACCCCGGGTCGCGGACTCCGGTCGGGAGCGCCGGGAACGAACGCGCGCGGGAAGGACTTTCGCGGCCTCGTGCGTCGGCCCGGATACCGCGCTCAGCGCGCGTCGTAGTACTCGGCCACGTCGGCGCGGCGCTGGGCCAGGTAGTCGGCGCTGGAAAGGGGTCGGCCCGTGGCATGGCGCACCAGCTCGGCGGCGGTGTGGAAGCTGCCGTGGCGGTGGACCCGGGCCCGCAGCCACTCGAACAGCGGCTGGAACTCGCCGCGCGCGAAGGCCGTGTCCAGCTCGCCCAGCTCGCGCTGTGCGGCCGCGAAGAGCTGGGCCGCGATCAGGTTGCCGAGCGTGTAGGTCGGGAAGTAGCCGAAGGCCCCCATCGACCAGTGGATGTCCTGCAGCACGCCCTCGGCCGCGTCGCGCGGCGCGAGGCCGAGCGTGCGCCCGTAGGCCTCGTTCCAGGCCGCGGGCAGGTCGGCCACCTCGAGCTGGCCGTCGAACAGCGCGCGCTCGAGCTCGAAACGCACGCACACGTGCAGGTCGTAGGTGCCCTGGTCGGCCTCGACCCGGATCGGACTCGGCTGGGCCGTGTGCAGCAGCGGCAGCAGCGTGTCGAGCGTGGTCCGACGCGCAGCCGGGAAGCTCGCCTGCAGGCGCGGCAGCGCCCACGTCCAGAAGGCCCGGCTGCGCCCCACCAGGTTCTCCCACAGACGCGACTGGGATTCGTGCACGCCGAGCGACACGGCCTCGCCGATCGGCGTGCGCTGCCATTCCTCCGGCAGGTTCTGCTCGTAGAGCCCGTGCCCGGCCTCGTGCAGGATGCCGAACAGCGCCGGACGGAAGTCGTGGGCGTCGAAGCGCCAGGTCAGGCGCACGTCGTCGCGCCCGAAGCCGCTGCAGAACGGGTGCGGCGCGGCGTCGATGCGGCCGCGCGCGAAGTCGAAGCCGAAGCGCGCGGCGATCTCGCGCGCGAAGGCCAGCTGACGCTCGCTGGCGTAATCGCCGCGCGCCGGAGCCGGATCGGGCACGCGCCCCGACGCGGACGCCGCCCGCACCAGCGGCACGAGCTCGCGCGCGAGGTCGCCCAGGAGGACGCCCACGTCGCCCGCGCGCGCCCCGGGCTCGTGCGCGTCGAGGCAGGCGTCGTAGAGCGTGGCGCCCGCCAGCGGGGCGCCGGGCGCGGTCAGGAGCCCGGCCTCCTCGCGCGCCAGCGCCACCAGCCGCTCCAGCGCCGGGCGGAAGAGCGCGAAGTCGCGCGCGGCGCGGGCCGCGCCCCAGGCCTCGTGTCCCACCGCCGCGGCCTCGGCCTGCGCACGCGCCAGGCGTTCGGGCGTGCAGCGCACGCGCCCGAGGACGCGGCGCGCCTCGCGCACCTGGGCCGCGAGCGGGCTGCCGGGCTCGGCCCGCGCGCCGCTCTGCTCCACGGCCTCGAACAGCTCGGGCGCCACCAAGCGCGCGTGACGAACGCCCGCCAGGGTCGCCTGCAGGCGCGCTCGGGCCGCCCCGCCGCTGCGCGGCATGTGCGTCTCCTGGTCCCAGGCCAGGAGCCCCATCGCGTGCCCGAGGTCGGCGATCTCGCCCCACAGGGCGAGGAAGCGCTCGGCCGGGTCGACCATGGCGCCGGATCGGCTAGACGCGCTGGTCGATGCCGACGTACGGACGCTTCTTCTGCCCCGTGTAGACCTGGCGCGGACGCCCGATGCGCGTGTCGGGATCCTTGCGCATCTCGAGCCAGTGCGCGATCCAGCCCGGCAGACGTCCCAGCGTGAACATGACCGTGAACATGTTCACGGGGATGCCGATCGCCTGGTAGATGACGCCCGAATAGAAGTCGACGTTGGGGTAGAGCTTGCGCTGGACGAAGTACTCGTCCTCCAGCGCGATCTCCTCGAGGCGCATGGCGATCTCGAGCAGCTTGCTGGAGGCGCCCACGCGCTCGATGACCTCCTTGCAGCTCTTCTTGAGGATCGCCGCGCGCGGGTCGTAGCTCTTGTAGACGCGGTGCCCGAAGCCCATCAGGCGCGTGGTGTCGTCCTTGTCCTTGGCCTTGCGCAGGAAGACCTCGGCGCTGCCCTCCTCGAGCGCGATGCGCTCGAGCATCTCGATCACCTTCTGGTTCGCGCCGCCGTGCAACGGCCCCCACAGGGCGCTGATACCCGAGGCGATCGTGGCGTAGAGCGACGACTGCGAGCTGCCCACCAGGCGCACCGTGCTGGTCGAGCAGTTCTGCTCGTGATCCGCGTGCAGGATCAGCAGCAGGTCGAGCACCTTCGCGACCACCGGGTCGACGTAGTAGGGCTCGCACGGCGTGGCGAACATCATGTAGAGGAAGTTCGAGCAGTAGTCGAGGTCGTTGCGCGGATACATCGGCGGCTGGCCGATGGAGTGCTTGTAGGCGTAGGCCGCGATGGTCGGCATCTTCGCCAGCAGGCGCACGATCGCGCGGAAGACACGGTCCTCGGTGTCGGCTTCCTTGTAGAAGGTCGAGAGCGCAGCCACGGCCGCGGCCGCCACGGGCATCGGGTGCGCGCTCTTCGGCATGAAGTCGAAGAAGCGCCGGAAGTCCTCGTGCAGCATCGTGTGCCGCGTGATCTCGCGCGTGAAGCCCGTGAGCTTCTCGCGGGCCGGCAGCTCGCCGTACAGGAGCAGCCAGGCGACCTCGAGGAACGAGCTGTGCTCGGCCAGCTCCTCGATCGGGTAGCCGCGGTAGCGCAGGATGCCCTTCTCGCCGTCGATGAAGCAGATCGACGAGCGGCAGGCGCCGGTGTTGCCGTAGCCGGAGTCGAGCGTGATCAGGCCGGAGTCCTGGCGCAGGCGCGTGATGTCCACCGCGCGCTCGCCCTCGCTGCCCTCGACCACCGGCAACGTGTAGCTCTGGCCATCGAACTGCAGCGTCGCCGTCTTCGACGCCACGCTCGCGTTGGCGGAGGAACCCTTGCGCTTCTCTTCGATCCCGGGCTCGGCCATGGTCCCGACACTGTAGCGGGCCCCTGCGCCGATCTCAACGCGGCCGGACGCCGCCCGAGTCACTCGCCGAGCAGTGCTTCCAGGCGCTCGAGACCGAGGCGGACGTTCGCCTCGGGTGGGCCGAAGGAGAAGCGCATCCAGGAGCGCAGGGGCGACTGGCCCGCGCGCTGCTTGCGCGGGTTGACGTCGAAGAACTGGCCCGGCACGGTCAGGACCTTGCGCTCGAGGGCACGGCGGAAGAAGACCTCGGCGTCGTCCAGCGGCGCCGGCAGGCCGGCGAGGCTGGCCCACACGTAGAAGGTGCCCTCGCTCGGGCGCGGGCAGCGGATGCCCATGCGCTCGAGGCGTTCGAGCATGAGCCCGCGCTTGCGCGCGAAGACCTGGCGCAGGGCCTGGGTTTCCTGGTCGGCGCGCGCGGGCGCGAGCACCTCCACGGCGGCCCGCTGCACCGGCATGCTGGGCCCGCCGTCGATCGCGCTGGCGGCGCGCGTCAGGGCGTCGACCATGCGCCGCGGCCCGACGGCCCAGCCGAGGCGCCAGCCGGGGTAGCGGAAGCTCTTCGTCAGGCCGTCCACCAGGATCACGGGGTCGCGCTCGACGTCCTCGACGTGGGCCGCGGCCGAGACCGGCCCGGCTGCGGGCTGGTCGCCGCTGTACACGAAGTGCGAATAGAACTCGTCCAGGAGCAGGGTCAAGCGGCGCGTGCGCGCCAGCTCGACATAGGCGGCGAGCTCGCCGTCGCGCAGCACACGCCCGGTCGGGTTGCACGGATTGGAGAGCAGGAAGGCCTCCAGGCCATGACGCTCGACCTCGCGCGCGAGCCGCAGGGGCGAGATCGCGAAGCCCTCGGACTCGCTGGCGAGCAGGGCATGGGCCGAGATGCGCTCCAGGTGCGCGGCGATCATGTCCTCGTAGGCGGTGTAGTCCGGCACCTGATAGCCGAGCCGGATCGACCCCAGGGCCGCGAACAGGCGCGTCAGCACGAGGCGCCCGCCGGCCGCCACGCTGACGTTCTCGGCCGAATACTGGGAGCGCTTGCCGACGCGATAGAGGCGGTTGTAGTGCTGCGCGATCGCGTCGCGCAGCGCGCCGGTGCCCTCGACCGGACCGTAGGCATGGTCGCCGGGCTCCACCCGGAAGTCGCTGAAGCGCGCCGGCGCACCGGCCATCTCGCCCACTTCCGGCTGGCCCTGCCCGAGGTTGCACCAGTCGGGGTGACCGTTCCGGAAGCCGAGCTTCACGGCCTCGGCCACCACGAAGATGACCCCCATGTAGGGGATCGGACGGAAGGCGCCGAGCGCATCGGCCGGGAGCGCGGTGCCGGTGCTCATGCGTGTCCGACCTCGGGCGTGGCCTCGGCTCCGGCCGCGGGCCCGGCGTCCAGCACGAAGTCGAGCTCGAAGAAGCGGTAGCGGGCCGCGTGCATGCCGAGCTCGCGGTAGACCTCCTGGGCCGCGCTGTTGGCGTGGTCCACGTACAGGCGCAGCCCGCACACCTCGGGGTTGGCGCGCGCGCGCTCCAGCACGTGACGGTAGAGCTGGCGGAAGACGCCCTGACGGCGCGCGGCCGGCACCACGTACACGCTCTGGATCCACCAGAAGACGCCGTTGCGCCAGTCGCTCCACTCGCTGGTGACGAGCAGACCCCCGAGCGGCTCCTCGCCCCGCAGGGCCACGTAGTAGGTGCCGCGGCTGGGCTCGGCGAAGACCGCCTCGACCCCGGCCCGCAGACGGACGGGATCGAGCTCGCGCCCCTCGGTCTCCTGCGCCATGGCGCGGTTGAACTCGACCAGGGTCGCGAGTTCGCGCGGATAGGCCGGGCGAACGCGCAGGACGGACGTGGACATCGGGCGCGCAGTGTAGCCCCGCGCGCGGCCAGGCCAAGGGACCCGCGCCCCGCGACGGGCACGCCCCGCGAACCCCGCGAACCCGACGGCTAGTCGGGGTCGAACTCGACCGCCAGGCCGATGCTCGCGTCGCTGATGCGCTGCAAGCGGATCAGGCGACCCTTGTAGGTGCGCTTGCCGCTGGCCTCGGCCACCTCGACGGTCACCCGGATCGGCTGTTCGGAGTAGAGCAGGAGGCCCGCGCGCGAGAGGTTGTCGCTCGTGCCCTCCAGCGCGTGGGTCTCGATGGAGAGCGTCACCGGTGCCTCGTGGGCCTTGCGGTTGGTGCGACGCTGATCGGCGGTTCCAGTGCTTTCGCGGTCCTTCATGGTGGCGGGCTCCTAGGGCGTTCCCGGCCCTCTTCGTCCGGAACCGGGAGGAACTTGATCGGCCTCGAGCCGGTCGGAGGTCAGGCTGTCCTCGGCGCCTGCACCCTGGTGGAGACAGACAGACGGTACGCAGCGCCCGGGGGCCGACTCCAGGCCTTTCTCGGCCGAGCTCCGGGACTGGCACGGCCTTCGCCTCGTTCGCCTCGTCGTCTCGTTCACCGAATTCGCGCAGTTCGCGCGGTTCGGCCGCGCGCACGCCGCGCTGCACCCGAGACCCACCGCGAGGCTCCCCCATGAAGTACCTGTCCTCCATCCTGCTCCTCGGCGCCCTCTTGTCGCTGCTGGCGCCCGCGACGGCGGCGCAGCGCGTGCATGCGAGCCGACATTCGGGCCACGCCCTGCGCGGGTACTCGCACGCGAGCTCCGCGGGTCCGGTGTGGATCGCGGGCGGCTACGAGACGGTGGAGCAACGCGTATGGGTTCCCGGCTGCGTCGAGCGCGTGTGGGTCGAGCCGACCTTCGCGCTGCGAATCGGGTCCTGCGGCGAGCGCTTCCGCGTGCTGGTCACGGCCGGACACTGGCGCACCGTGCAGCGCGCGGGGCACTACGAGATCCGGCGCGTACGCGCCTGGACGCCGGGGTACTGGCTGGAGCGCCGCCGCGGCTGTTGAAGCCCGAGACGATCCTCCGGCCCACGCGAGTGCGGTCGGAGCACGGGTGAGCCCTCGGCAGGGGGTTTCTGGCTCGCCCGTCCCGGCCCCGCGGCCCCCCGGCCGCGGGGCCTCTTTCGTTTCCGTCTCCGGAGCGCGTGCGCGCCGTGCCTGCGCCCTCAGCCCGCCAGCGCGTCCTCCAGCACGTGTTTCCGCGGCTCGAAGTCGCCCAGGCGCACCGCGCGCGCGATGGCCGCATCGAGCGCGAAGCGCGGCGCCAGCCCGACCAGCTCGGAAGCCCGCACCTCGACGCCGGCCTGTGCCGCCAGCCGCGCGATCGCGCTGAACACCGCCTCGAGCCCGGTGCGCTCGGGCGCGCACAGGTTGACGCTGACCTGCACGCGGCCCTGGCTCGCCAGCGCCAGACCGAGCGCGCGGATCCCCGGGAGACCGCCGTTCGACTCGCGGATGCTGCGCGCGATCGCGCGCGCGAGCGCGAGGTCCTGGCTCTCGAGCACCACGTTGAAGGCCACCAGGAAGCCGCGCGCCCCGATGGCGAGCGCGCCGGCGCTGGGATGCAGGCGCGCCGGGCCGGCGTCGGGTCGACGAGCGGGATCGCGCTCGATGGCCTCGCGCAGGCCCTCGAAGCCGCCGCGGCGCACGTCGGGCAGGGCACGGCGTTCGGGCGTCCGCGCCGCTTCGCCGTAGAAGTAGACCGGGAGCCCGAGCTCGCGCCCGACGCGCTCGCCCAGCGCGTGGGCGCTCTGCACGCAGATCGGCATGTCGGCCGCCCACAGCGGCACGAAGGGGCACACGTCGGTCGCGCCGAGGCGCGGATGCACACCGTGATGGCGCCGCAGGTCGATGCGCTCGAGCGCGCAGGCGATCGCCGAGCGCGCCGCCTCCTGGACCGGCCCGGCTTCACCCGCGAAGGTCGCCACCGAACGGTTGTGGTCGGGATCGGCGTGCCAGCCGAGGAGCTTCACGCCCGGCACGGCGCCGATCGCCGCGCGCAGGGCCGCGCCCACGGCCGGGTCGCGGCCGTCGCTGAAGTTGGGCACGCACTCGATCACGGGCATGGCCGAGCGGTGCGCGGATCGCGCTCGCACACGACGCGACCGCGGACGACCACGCTGCGTACGGGGTTGCGCCCGAGCTCGTAACAGAGGTGGCGGTGGTTGGGCTGATCGAGCACGACCACGTCGGCCCGCTTGCCGGGTTCGAGCGAGCCGATCTCGTGCCCGCGCCCGAGCGAGCAGGCCGCGTTGAGCGTGACCGCGGTGAGGCACTCGGCCGCGCTCAGGCGGTAGCGCAGCGCGCCCCAGGTCATCACCTCGGGCAGGCTCTGCAGGTAGCACGAGCCCGGGTTGAAGTCGCTCGCGAGCGCCGGGGCCAGACCGGCCTCGAGCATGCGCCGCGCCGGC
This sequence comes from uncultured Planctomycetaceae bacterium, assembly GCA_964631945.1. Taxonomy (GTDB): domain Bacteria; phylum Planctomycetota; class UBA1135; order UBA1135; genus JABFRZ01. The sequence goes on along the minus strand of CAZWAY010000006.1, from coordinate 50,669 downwards.
GCCTCCTGCTCCTGGCGCAGGTAGAGCGGCACGACCGGACACAGGACCGGCACCACGCCGGCCCGGGCCAGGGCCGCGATGCCGTCCGCGCTGACGTGCTCGAGGTGGTCGGCGCTGGCCGCTCCGAGCTCGGCCGCCAGTTCGGCCCCGCCCAGCGCGCTCAGCTGATCGGCGTGGAGGCGCAATCCGAGCCCGAGCTCGCGCGCGCGCTCGAACACCCGGCGCGTGTCGGCGAGGTCGAAGGTGTGGGCCTCGCTGAAGACGTCGCAGTACTCGGCCAGCCGGCGTTCGGCGACCCGCGGCAGCATCTCCTCCACCAGCAGCTCGACGTAGCGCGCCTTGCGCCCGCGGAACTCGGGCGGGACCTCGTGCGCCCCCAGGAAGGTCGGCACGAGCTCGAGCGGCTGACGTCGCGTGGCCTCCGCCAGGACCTCGAGGCTCTTCAGCTCGTCGGCCAGCGAGAGCCCGTAGCCGCTCTTGGCCTCGAGCGTGGTCGTGCCCAACTCCAGGAAGCGCGCCAGGCGCACCAGCAGGAGCTCGAGCAGGACCTCGGGCGGTGCCGCGCGCACGCCGCGCACGCTGGACAGGATGCCGCCGCCCGCGGCGGCGATCTCGAGGTAGCTCTGGCCGCGCGTGCGTTGCTCGAACTCCTCCTCGCGCGTGCCGGCGAAGACGGGGTGCGTGTGGGCGTCCACGAAGCCCGGCACGATCGTCCCGCCCCGTGCGTCGAGCGTCCGGGCGGGAGCATAGGCGGCCCGCAGCTCGTGCTCGGGCCCCACCGCCACGATGCGCTCGCCGCGGATGGCCAGCGCGCCCTTCGGCAGCAGCTCGAGCTCGCCGCATTCCGTCCCGCCGCGCGGCCGGGTCCCACGCGGCGTGGCCAGCTCGGAGGCGCCGGCGATCAGGAGATCGATCGAGACGGGAGGGGCCGCCACGCGCGCGCAGTCTACGCCAGCGCACCCGAAAGGTCGTCGCTCGAGTGTCTCAGGCCACGAGCTCGGGCGCGGCGCGTTCGGGCTCGCCGGGCCGCATCGCCTCCAGCATGAGCCGCGCGATGCGGCGGCGTGAGCGGAAGACGATCATCTTCATGTTCGAGCGTCCCACCGCGAGGACGCGCCCCGCCTCCTGGTAGGAGAGCCCCTCGACCTCGACCAGGTGCAGCGTGCGCCGGTCGCGTTGGCTGAGTTCCTTCCAGGCCTGGGCGTAGTAACAGAGCAAGAGCAGCCAGGCTCGTCGCAGGCGCTCGGACTCGTCCTCCTCCTGGATGGCCTGGGCCGGTCCTTGGGCGCTGTCCTCGACCTCGGTCGGTTCGCTGAGCTCGCGCTCGGCGTTGCGCGAGCGGCGCAGCGCGCTGCGCCGCAGGACGTTGCCGGCGATCGTGCGCACCCAGACGCGGAAGCTGCCGCGGTGGTCCTCGCGGAACGCGCCCGGGTAGCGGTAGACGTTCACGAAGGTGTCCTGCAGGACCTCGGCCGGGTCGAGCTGGGTATCGCGCCCGAGCAGCCCGCGGATCCAGCGCAGGACCCCCGGCCCGGTGAGGGCGTGCAAGGCCTCGAAGACCTCCGCCTCGCGCGAGTCCCGATAGAGCGCCATCAAGGCCGTCCCGACCCGGTTCTCGTATTGCTCCGACGTCTCTTGGGCGAACGCTTCGGGCTCGACCCCGCGCTCGCGAAGGCCGGCGGCGACCCGTGGCCAGTTGGAGACCAGGCTCCCGAGCCCCTCGCGACGCGACTTCTCGACGGAGAGCATGCCCATCCCTCACACGGGCCGTTCCAGTCGATGGCGGAACCGAATGGATCCTGCAACTCCTTTTGGAATAGACAGTTGCGTGCCTCATCCGACCCCTGTGCGATCCCGCCCGCTGGCGGGGCGTTCAACCCCGGCCCGCCCGGGAGAGCGGATGCGCACGGGGAGCGCGGGAGCCTTGACCGGAGAGCGGTAGCGCTCTTGCGCTCGAATGCAGGGGGCCGTGCCCGGCGGTTAGGATGGAAGGGGTCCACGCCGATCCGTCCGAACGCCCTGTCCGTGCACCCAAGTCTGGCCCTCTTCGCTGCCCTGCGCGCACGCCCTTTCCCGGTCGACACCGACGGGATCGTGCTCTTGGCCATCGGAGCCCTGGCCCTCACCTCGCTCTTCGGCTGGCTGCGGGCCGCGCTCCTGCACTCGGTTCCGAGCCGGGTCCTGGAGCTCGCGCGCGGGGAGGCGCGCCGGGTCCGCCTGCGGCCCCTGCTGGAACGGGCCGAATCGCTGGCCACCAGCGCGAGCGTGCTGTGGATCACCAGCCAGATCCTGTTCGTGGTGTTCGTGTGGGTCCTGGTGGGCGAGGTGCTGGGCGGGGAAGGGCTGTCCTCCAGCTCGATGGGGCTCTCCCTGGTGAGCACCGTGCCGCTCCTGGTGGTCGCGGGCGAGCTGCTGCCCGCGGCCCTGCGCGGTGAGCGCTCGGACCGCTTCCTCGCCCGCGCCCTGCCCGTGTTCGAGTGGCTCCAGCGCCCCTTCGGCGCCCTGATCCTGGGCCTGGAGGCCCTCGTCCGCCTGCTGACGCGCATGCTCGGATTGCAGGCGCGACACGCCTCGACGCGCGAGATCGTCGAGGGCCTGCGGGCCGTGATCGAGGACTCCGAGCGCGAGGAGGACCTGGCCGAGAGCGAGCGCGAGATCATCGAGAACGCGCTCGGCTTCCACGACGTGGACGTGGCCCAGGTCATGACCCCGCGCACCGAGATCGCGGCCGTCGAGGTGTCCGACGGGGTGCAAGAGGTCGTGCGCGTGATCGCCGAGACGGGCCACAGCCGCATCCCGGTCTACGACCAGAGCCTCGACCGGATCGTGGGCGTCGCCTATGCCCAGGAGATCCTGCAGGCGATCGCCAAGGGCGAGATGGGAGTCCGCGATCTTGGCTCGCTCCTGCGCACGGTCCTGTTCGTGCCCGAGACCAAGCTGGCCTCCGAGCTCCTGGCCGAGTTCCGCCGCAAGCACCAGAAGGTCGCCGTGGTGCTGGACGAATATGGCGGCACCTCGGGCCTGGTGACCATGGGCGACATCGTCACCGAACTGGTGGGCGAGATGCCCGGCGAGCTCGGTCACAAGGAGCCGGCCCCGCTGACGCGTCTCGCCGATGGGCACTACGAGGTCCTGGGCACGACCCGGGTCTCGGACCTGAACGGCGAGCTGGGGCTGGAGCTGCCCGAGGATGAGGACTTCGAGACGCTGGCGGGCTTCGTGCTGGCGGAGTTCGGGCGCTTCCCGCGCAAGGGCGAGGGCTTCGAGCGCGACGGCGTGGCCTTCGCGGTCAGCGAGGCCACCGATCGACGCGTGATCAAGGTCGAGCTGCGCCTGCCGAAGCCCCAAGAAGTGGGCTCGTGAACGCGTCCACCCGGCCGGCGCGCAGCCGGATCCTCCAGCAGGAGGCCCTGCTCCTGCGGCGCTTCCCCTATGGCGAGTCCTCGCTGGTGCTGCACCTGCTCACGCCCGAGGAAGGCCGGATCGCGCTGCTCGCGAAGGGCGCCTACCGACCCAGCTCGGGTTTCTACGCCGTGTTCGATCTGTTCGACACGCTGCGCGTGCGCTGGAGCCAGCGCAAGGGCCAGGATCTCGGGCTGGTGACGCAGGCCGAGGTGCGGACGCGGCGCGCGGGCGTGGCCGCCGACCTGGAGCGTTACCGCACCGGCCTCGGCCTGCTCGAGCTCGCGCACCTGACGGGACGCGAGGGACACGAGGAGCGCGAGCTGTTCGCCTGGCTCGGGAGCGGGCTGGAACTCCTGGCCCGCGGCGCGACCCCCGGACTCCTGGCGACAGCCGCGGACCTGCAGCTCCTGCGGGCGAACGGCCTGGCGCCGGCGCTGCGCGCGTGCGCGAGCTGCGCGGCACCGGCCGAGGAACGCGGACCGTCGGCCCGCGGGGAGCCCTCGGGCGGAGTGCCCTTCTCGTCCGCCCTGGGGGGACGCCTGTGCGCGCGCTGCGCGGCGAGCGCCCGCACACGCGGGCTCGCGCTCGAGAGCCCGCCCTTGAACGTCCTGCGCATCGCGGAGACGCTGATGGGCGCCACCCCGGCCATGCTCGAGCACATGCGCATCGAAACGGGCCTGCTGGGGCGGGTGCGCGCCTTCGCGGCACGCTTCCTCGAATACCATCTCGAGACGCGCCTGCGCAGCCGGCGCATCGCCGTCCCCGCCCGAACCCCTCGATGAGGCTCTCCTCCCTCTTGCCCTGGCTCGCGCTGTGCGTGGCCTGCCGCTCGCAGCCCTTCGGCAAGATCGATCGTGCGAACGCGCGTGAACACCTGGACCAGGCCGAGGCCGACGTCTCGGCCGGCGACTTCGCGCGCGCCCTGGCGCACCTCGAGGCCGTGCGCGAGGTGCGCAGCCTCGATCCGGACCTGCGCGCGCGCGAGGACCGCCTGATCGACGTCGCCGCCCGGGGCCGGTTCGAGGAGCTGGCGCAGGCCCCGCCCGGCGAGCTGGAGGAGCTGTTCCATTCCGAGCTCCCCGAGCGCGTCCGCGCGCGGGCCGGCATCCTCGCGGCCCAGCGCATGCTGGCCATGGACCGGCGCATCTCGGCCTTCCGCATGGTCAAGAAGGTGGACACCACCCTTCCTGGTCACCCCGAGCGCGTGCTGGCCGGCGACGTGCTCGCGCGCGCGGGGCTGTCGCTGATCCGCGATCCGGGGCGCTACAACCTCTTGTTCCACTATCGCCCGCGCGGCGTGCAGACGCTCGAGTACCTGGTGCTGCACTATCCGCTCGAGCCGCGCTGTCCGGAGGCGTACTTCGCGCTCTCCGAGCTGTACGAGAAGGACGGCGAGCTGGACCCGGCCATCGAACGCACGGAAGAGCTGCTCCTGTACCACCCCGACAGCGCCTACGCGGCGGCCGCCAGCGTCCGGCTCCCCTACCTGCGCCTGTGTCGTCTGCAGCGCGACGACTACGACCGCGGCGAGCTGTTGCGGGCCCACGACGAGCTCGAATCCTGGCTCGCGCAGCACCCGGGACACGAGCTGGAGGGCTGGGCGCGCGAGCTCGAGCGCGATTGCGAGCAGCGTCTGGTGAAGAACGACCTCTCGCTTGCCCGCTATTACGTGAAGGTGCGGGCCCCGGCGGGCGTCCGCCTGCACGCCGCTCGCGCGCGCGCCCTGGCGCTGGAGGCCGGACTCACGGCCCAGGCCGAGGCCGCGCAGGCCCTGCTCGCGGATCTGCCCGACGCAGGCGCCCAACCCGCGGCCGCCAGCCCGGCCGCGGCCGCGCCGGCGCTGCAGCCATGAGACTGCCCCTGAGCGCGGGTGCCCTGCTCGGCTGCGGCGTCCTGCTCGGTGCCTGCGGCTGGCACGCCGGGCTGGAGGCCCCGTCCGGAGCCCGTTCGGTGGGCGTGGAGGCCGTACGGCGCGAGGGCACGGTGCTCGAGCGCGGGCTCGAGCCGCTGTTGACGGACGCGCTCTCCGAGGCCGTGGTCGATTGGGTCGATCTGCCGCTGGTGGCCCCCGACCAGGCCGACCTGGTGGTGCGCGCAGAGCTGCTCGAGTACCGCCGGCGCGGTGGCGTGCGATCGCCCCGGAACGAGCTGATCGAGAGCGCGGTCTTCGTGCGCGCGCGCGCGGAGCTCTTCGATCGCCGCCTGGGCAGCACCTCCGGCCGGCCCGCGCTGGCCCAGGAATGGAGCGGATACGCCCTGGACGTACCCACCAACGAGGACGCCGCGCGCGAGCGCGCCATCCGCCACGTGGCCGTCTCGCTGATCCTCGAGCTGTTCGAGCCCGGCCCGCGAGCTCCCGAGCCGGGCGCGGGCGTTCCGCGCTGATGCGGCTCGGAGCGCGCGCTCGTTTCTACTAGTATGTCGGCCCCGGGGCCCTGCAGGCGGGGCCGGGCGCAGACGATAAGAGGCCCATGTCCGAACAGCCCACACCCGACTCCGAGAAGAGCCGCCGCTCGCGGTCTTTCGGCTCGTTCCTGATCGTCCTGGTCGTGCTCCTCTTGGTGCTGGCCGTGGTCGGGAACGACCCGTTCGAGCGCAAGGAGACGCTCTCCCAGGACCAGTACGAGTGGTACCTGAACAAGGGCGCCATCCTGACCCAGGAGTTCAAGGGCTCCGAGCAGGGCACCAACCTGATCAAGGGCAAGGTGCGCACCCCGGAGAAGGGCGAGGTCGCCTTCGAGGTCCGCTACGCCAACCTGGAGAGCCGCGAGGAGCGTTTCCGCGAGCTCAAGAGCCGCGTCTACGTCACCACGCGCGCGGCGGCCTTCCGGCACGGGATGGAGCAGGACCTGTACGTGCCGATCGAGGCGCGCTCGCTGACGGCCACCACCGCGCGACGCATCAAGAGCTCCGGCGAGAAGGGCGAGCCCGTCAAGAGCACGCTGGTGGCGGACGGCGAATACGAGAGCCGGCTGCTCGTGCGCGCCATCGCCAGCCCGAAGGAGGCGGCCGGAGCGGAGGGCCAGCGGGTCACGGGCCCGGTGCGCAGCGGTTACGTCGACCTGGACGTGAAGCTGGAGCCCGGGGACGACCTGGCGGCGCTGGAGGAGATGCTGGCCCAGCGCGGCGTCCCGATCGAGCGCAACACCTTCGACCTGTCCTCCGAGGACGCCGGTGGCACGCGCTGGGGCAGCACGACCTCGGCCCTCACCAGCATCCTGCTCTTGCTCGCGCCCTGGGCGCTGCTGTTCGTGGTGTTCCTGATCTTCATGCGCCAGATGCGCTCCCAGGGCGGCGCGGGAGGCGTGATGTCGTTCGGACGCTCACGCGCGCAGCTCTACTCCAAGGAGAGCCACACCAACGTCACCTTCGACGACGTGGCCGGGGCCGAAGAGGCCAAGGACGAGGTGCGCGAGCTGGTCGAGTTCCTCAAGAACCCGGGCCGCTTCACGCGCATCGGCGGACGCATCCCGCGCGGCGTGCTGCTGGTCGGGCCCCCCGGTTGCGGCAAGACGCTGCTGGCCAAGGCCATCGCCGGCGAGGCCGAGGTGCCGTTCTTCTCGATCTCGGGCTCGGACTTCGTGGAGATGTTCGTGGGCGTGGGCGCTAGCCGCGTGCGCGACCTCTTCAAGCAGGCGCGCGAGAACTCGCCCTGCATCATCTTCCTGGACGAGATCGACGCCGTCGGCCGGCGCCGCGGCAGCGGCATGGGCGGCGGGCACGACGAGCGTGAGCAGACCCTCAACGCGATCCTGGTCGAGATGGACGGCTTCGGCACGGACGAGGGCATCATCGTGGTGGCCGCCACCAACCGTCCCGACGTGCTCGATCCGGCCTTGCTGCGCCCCGGACGCTTCGACCGCGAGGTCACCATCGACCTGCCCGACATGGAAGGGCGCCGGGCGATCCTCGGCGTGCACCTGAAGCGCGTGAAGAGCGCGCCGGACGCCGACGTGTCCACCCTGGCGCGCTCGACCCCAGGCTACTCGGGCGCCGATCTGGCCGCGATCATCAACGAGGCCGCCATCATGGCCGTGCTGGCCAAGCGCGACGCGGTCAGCATGGCCGACCTCGAGGAAGCGCGCGACAAGGTGCGCTATGGACGCCAGAAGAAGTCGCGCAAGATCGAGGAGGACGATCGGCGCATCACGGCCTACCACGAGGCCGGCCACGTCGTGGTCGCGTCGATGCTGCCCGAGACCGATCCGCCCCACAAGGTCACGATCGTGCCCCGCGGGCGTGCGCTGGGGACCACGATGCTCGTGCCCGAGCGCGAGAGCTACCACATGCAGCGCAAGAAGCTGCACGCGCAGATCGCCGTGCTGTTCGGCGGCCGCGTGGCCGAGGCGCTCTACTGCGGCGACATCTCGGCCGGTGCCTCGGACGACATCCGGCGCGCCACCGACCTCGCGCGCGCGATGGTGAGCGAGCTCGGCATGAGCGAGAGGATCGGTCCGATCAACTACGCCGAGCGCCAGGGTTCGGACTTCCTCGGCACCGAACTCGGGCGCGGCAAGATCCACAGCGAGGAGACCGCGCGCGAGATCGACCAGGAGGTCATGCGCTTCCTCAACGAAGGCTACCAGCGCGCCGAAGCGATCCTGAAGACCAGCGTGCGCGCCCTGGAGGAGATCGCCCAGGCGCTGCTCCTGTACGAGACCGTCACGGGCGAGGAGATCGCGCGCATCCTGGCGGGCGCCACGGCGCGCGGCCTGCGTCCCGAGGCCGAGGCCGAGCCCAAGGACGCTCCCAAGAAGAGCGGCACGAGCGAGCGGCGCGCGGGCGAGGAGCGCGCGCCCGGCAAGGGTCTCGCGGGCGAGCCAGGCCTGTCGCCCGCCTAGAAACGACCGTGCGCCTTTCGCCCGGCCCGCAGGGAGAGGTCGAGGACCTGCTGGGGGAGCTGGCGAGCCGTCTCGAGGCGCGCGTGGAGTTCGGCCGCGTGGCGCCCGGAGTCACGCCCGAGCGCGCCGTGCTGCTGTTCGCGGCCGACGCGCTGGACGAGCGCGAGCGACGGCTGATCGCCCAGGCCGCGGGAGCTCGCCTGAGTCCCGGCGCGGCCGGCCTCGAGCGCCTGGAGATCGCGCCCGAGCCCCTGTGCGCGCTGGCGTCCCGCTCGTCCGTGGCGCGTTGCCTTGCGGCCGCGCTCACGGCCGCCACCCGCGCGCCCGGGCCGGCGCGGCTGATGGGCATCGTCAACGTGACCCCCGACAGCTTCTCGGACGGCGGCGCCTTCCTGGAGGCCGGGCGTGCGATCGAGCACGGCCTGCGCCTGATCGAGGAGGGCGCGGAGTTCCTGGACGTGGGCGGCGAGTCCACCCGTCCCGGCGCCACGCCCGTGCCGGTGACGCAGGAGCTCGAGCGCGTGCTCCCGGTGGTGAGCGCCCTGGCGCGCGACGGCCGCGCGCTCGTGTCCATCGACACCACCAAGGCCGAGGTCGCGCGCGCGGCCCTGGAGGCGGGCGCGAGGGTCGTCAACGACGTGAGCGCGGGCCGGAACGACGCGCGCATGCTGGCCCTGGTGGCCGAGCGCGGGGCCGGACTGATCCTGATGCACTCCCGCGGCAGTCCGCGCGACATGCAGGACCGGACGCACTACACCGACGTGGTGCGCGAGGTCACGCGCGAGCTGCGGGCCGCCGCGCGCGCGGCGTGGAGCGCGGGCGTCGAACCCGCTAGGATCGCGCTCGACCCGGGGCTCGGCTTCGGCAAGCTCCTGGAGCACAACCTGGAACTCATGCGCGCGCTTCCCGAGCTGCGATCCCTGGGCTTCCCCCTGTGTCTCGGGCTGTCGCGCAAGAGCTTCCTCGGGCGCCTCAGCGGCGCGTCGGAGCCCGCGCAGCGCGGAAGCGAGACCAGCGCGGGCGTGGCCCTGGCGGCCTTCCTCGGGGCCGAGATCCACCGCGTGCACGAGGTCGCGCCCGCGCGCGCGGCCGTGTGCGTGGCCACGGCGTTGACCCGGCGCGAGCGAGACCGCTGATGCGCTACCTCGGCTGGGGCCTGCAGATCCTGATCCTGGCCGTGGGCATCCACCTGTTCCTGCGCTTCGTGCGCACGACGCGCGGGAACCGCCTGATCCGCGGGCTGTTCCTGTCGGTGATGGTCGGCGTGGTGGGCCTGTGGGGTTTCTCGCGCGCACTCGGGCTGGAGGAGCTCGAGCACCTGCTGCGCAGCTCGACCGGCTTCATCGTGATCGGCTTCGTGGTCATCTTCCAGTCCGAGCTCCGGCGCGGCATCGCGCAGCTCGGCGAGCATTCCTTGCTCGGCCTGGTCAAGCCCTCGAGCGGGGGCGTGGCGCGCGAGGCGCTCGCGGCCGCGCGCAGCCTGGCAGCCGTGCGGCGCGGCGCCCTGATCGTGTTCGAGCGCGAAACCTCGCTGCACTCCGTGCTCGAGACCGGCACGCTGATCGATGCCGAGGTGCGCGCGCCCCTCCTGGAGTCGCTGTTCCACCCGGAAACACCGCTGCACGATGGCGCGGTGGTGGTGCGCAAGGATCGCGTCGCCGCGGCGGGCTGCATCCTGCCGCTCTCCGAGGGTAGCCTGCCCTCGCCCACCATGGGCACGCGCCACCGCGCCGGCCTCGGGCTGTCCGAGGAGTCCGATGCGGTGGTGATGGTCGTGTCCGAGGAGACCGGCTCGATCTCGCTCGCGCGCGGCGGCAAGCTGCGCACGGACATCGCGCCCGAGGAGCTCGAACGCGAGCTCGTGCGCCTGCTGCAGGGCCGCAGCAGTCAGCCGGGCGAGGAGGGCCCACGCGGCTGGGCCGTGCTCGGCGCGCTGCGCCGTGACCTGGCCTGGCTGCCGGGCTCGCTCCTGCTCGCCATGGGCATCTTCTACATCGCCCACCAGGGCCTGCAGGAGACGCGCGAGTTCCGGCTGCGCTTCGTGGATGGCCAACAGCGGCGCGAGAAGGAGCCCCGTCCGGAAGAGATCCTGGTGCTGCTGGCCGACGACCAGCAACGCCTGGTGGAGAGCAAGGACTACTCGATCGAGGTGCGGGGCACGCGGCGCCAGCTGGAGGAACTACGCGGGGCCGCGCGCGGCGTGCTGCGCATCGACCAGCCCGATTGGCAGGGCGGAGCGATCTCGACGCGCGACATCCTGTGGGAGGATGGCGGCGGACTGGTGTACTCCTGGAAGGCCGGGGTCACGCCCGAGCTGGTGGCGCGCCGCTTCGAGAAACGGCCCCACCGCCTGGCGCTCGAGGAATTCCAGATCGACACCAGCGCGATGAACCCGCGCCTGCAACTGCTGCGCGAACGCCTGCACTTCGAGCCCAACGCCAACGTCGAGATCCATGGACCGACGAGCGAGCTCGAGAAGCTCGGCACCGACCTGACGCTCGCCTTCGAGCCGCTGCGGGTCGCGCCCGAGGACCGCGAGGAGCTGCGCCGGCGCGTGGGCCTGCACCCGAGCCTGCGCCTGCGGGGCCTGACGCTGGTGGGCGAGGTCACGGCCGTGGCCCCGATCGTGCCGGTGGCGCGCGAGATCGGCTCGCTCTCGCTCGACATCGCGCTGGTGTGCCTCGACCCGCGACGCTCGGCCGAACTCGCGCGCTGGTCGTTGCCACCCCAGTCGCAGACGGCGCGCTTCGCGCTCACGACCCTCGGACTGATCCCCCAGGACGCGGATCCGGCCTCGCCCGCGATGATCGAGCGCTTCGGGACCCTGCGGCTCTTCGTCGAGGAGAACCTGCGCGTGTTCGTGGACGTGGCCGAGCTCGCGCCGGATGGCGTGGGTCGTACGGTGCGCGTGCGCTGGGCCTGGCGCCGGACGTGGGCCGAGTCGAACGAGGCGACCAGCGCGGGGGTGCCCCACCAGGAGCTGGACGTCGTGCTCATGTCCGACCCGGAGGTCCTGCTCGAGCCACGCGCGCCGGCGCGCGCGGAACGCGAGCAGTAGCGCCCCCCGGGGCCTGACCCGCGCGCCGATGCCTTGTGGCCGTGCGCGGGATTCACGAGACTGCCCAGGCTTGAAGTCGACCCGCGAGCAACGCCTGTTCGGCACCGACGGCATCCGCGGCCGCTTCGGCGAGGGCTGGCTCACGCTGGCCTCGGTCTCGGCCCTCGGGCACGCGATCGGCACGGTGCTGCAGCGTGGACGGACACGCGTTCGCGGCACGGCCCTGGTCGGACACGACGGACGGCGCTCGGGCCCGGGGCTCGAGGCGGCCGTCGCGCGCGGGCTCGCCGCGCGCGGCTACACGGTCACGAGCGCGGGCCTGATCACGACCCCGGGCCTGGCGCTGCTCACGCGCCTGAAGGGCTTCGACCTGGCGGTCATGATCAGTGCCTCCCACAACCCGGCCGAGGACAACGGCATCAAGGTCTTCGGACCCGACGCCGAGAAGCTGCCGGACGAGAGCGAGGACGAGATCGAGGCCGAGCTGCAGGCCCACCCCGACCCGATCTCCACGGGTCCTCTGCCGGTGCACGATCCGGCGCTCGAGAACGCCTACCTGACCCACCTGCTGGGTGCCGTGCCGGGACTGACGCTGAGCGGCCTGTCGATCGTGCTCGACTGCGCCAACGGCGGCGGCAGCCGCATCGCGCCGCGCATCCTCGGACGCCTGGGGGCGCACGTCGTCTCGCTGGCCAGCGAGCCGGACGGCGACAACATCAACCAGGACTGCGGCTCGACCCATCCCGCCGCGCTGCAGGAGGCGGTGCGCCTGCACGCCGCGGACCTCGGGATCGCGCTCGACGGCGATGGCGACCGCTGCATGCTGGTGGACGAACACGGCGCCCTGGTGAACGGCGACGGGATCCTGACCGTGCTCGCGCGCGACCGCGCCGCGCGCGCGAGCTTCGGCGATGCCCGCATCGTGGCCACGGTGATGTCCAATCGCGGACTGCATCGCGCGTTGCGCGAGGTCGGGGTCGGGGTCGTGACGGTCGGTGTGGGTGACCGGCGCGTGGTCGAGGCCCTGCGACGCGAGCGCCTGGAACTGGGGGGCGAGCAGTCCGGCCACATCGTCTTCGGCCCGGAAAACCACTTCGTGGGCGACGGCATCTACACCGCCCTGCGCGTCCTGGCGGTGCTGCAGGGCCAGGGCGCACGCCTGTCCGAACTGGCGCGCGCCTACCGCGCGTTCCCGCAGGTGCTGGTCAACGTGCCGGTCGGGCGCAAGCCCAACCTGTCCGACGTACCGCGCGTCATGGACCTGGTGCACCGCATCGAGGCCGAACTGGGCGAGGACGGGCGCGTGCTGCTGCGCTACTCGGGTACCGAGCCGCTGGCGCGCGTGATGGTCGAGGGCCCGGACGAGGTCCACATCCGCAAGAGCGCCCAGGAGCTCGCCCACAGCATCGCGCGCGAGATCGGCGCGTAGGACGGGCCAACCGTGGACACCCCGGGCGTGCACCTGGCCCTGGAGACCTCGCGCCGCGAGACCTCGCTGGCCCTGGGGCTCGGGGAGCGGGTGCTCACGGAAGCGCCCGAGCTCGGCGAACGCGCCCACGCGAGCGACCTGCTCGTGCGTCTCGAGCTCCTCTTGGCGCGCGCCGGCGTCGCGCGCAGGGCCGGGCGGTTGCCGCTCGAGCGGGTGTTCGTCGGGCTGGGGCCCGGCAGCTACACCGGTCTGCGCGTGGGCCTCGCCACGGCCCAGGCCCTGGCGCGCGCCACCGGCGCGAGCCTCCATGGCCTGGGTTCCTTCGAGGTCCTGGCCTTCGCCGAACTCGTGCCCGGGGAGGAGGGCGCGGTCGCGCTGGACGCCCGCGCGGGCCGCTTTTACCACGCGCGCTACCGGCGCACGGAGGCCGGGCTGGAGACGCTCGAAGCGCCAGCCGCCCTGAGCGCCGCCGAACTGCAGGTACGTGGCGCGCGGGGTGGCGTCCTGCTGGCGCACCCGGGCCTGGCCGAGGCTGCCGGGCTCGCGCCGGGCCAGGTCCAGCTGCGCACCCACGCGCGCCCCGCCGCGAGCGTCCTGCTCGCGCTGGCGCGCGCGCGCTTGGCGGCCGGCGAACTACCCGCGGCGCACGCGCTCGAGCCCCTGTATCTCGCCGGCTTCGGCCGGGCCGGCTCCGGCCAGGCGAGCGGCCCCGCGCCCGCGCAGCGTTGAACCGCCCTCCCCCATCGCTATCTTCGCAGGCGTGGATTCATCGCGCGCGTGGGCCGAGATCGATCTCGACGCCTTGGCCCGCAACCTGGGGCTGATCCGGCGGCTGGTCGGTCCCGGCGTCGCGATCCTGCTGGTGGCCAAGGCCGATGCCTACGGCCACGGAGCCTCGGCCATCGCGCACCACGCCTTGCGCGCCGGCGCGCAGGCGATCTGCGTCACGACCTGCAACGAGGCGCTGGCCCTGCGACGCGCCGGGATCCGCGCGCGCATCGTGGTGCTGGGTCCAGCCCTGGGCGACGAGTCGCTGCCGGCCCTGCGCCAGGGCGTCGAGGTCGCGGTGCCCTCGCTCGAGCTCTACCGCACCCTGGAGCGCACCGCGCGCGGGGCGGCCGTCAAGGCGCGCATCCACCTCAAGGTGGACACCGGCATGAACCGCCTCGGGATGACCCCCGAGGAAGCCCTGGGCGTGCTCGAAGACCTGCGCTCGTGCCCCTTCCTGGTGCTGGCGGGCCTGATGAGCCACGTGGCCGCCACCGACGGGGCGCGCTCCGAGAGCGCGCGCGAGCAGGCGCGACGCTTCGCCGAGCTGCTGGCGCGTGCGCGCGAGCTCGGCTTGCTCACGGGCCCGAGCGGGCGTGCCCAGGCGCACCTCGCCAACTCCGCCTGCGTGCTCTCGGGACTCGCACCCCTGCACGATGCCGTGCGCATCGGAGCGGCGGCCTACGGGATCGCCCCGGACCCGCGCCTCTTCAATCCCGAGCTCGCGCCGGTGATGTCCGTGCGCACGCGCATCGTGCACGTGCAGGAACTCGCCCCGGGCGAGAGCGTCGGCTACGGAGGGACCTGGGAAGCGCGCCGCGCGGCGCGCATCGCGGTGCTGCCGGTGGGCTACGACGACGGTGTGGACTGGCGGCTCGGGAACCGGGGCGAGGTCCTGGTGCGCGGCCGGCGCGTGCCGATCGTCGGGCGCATCTCGATGGACTACACCACCGTGGACGTGACCGACGTGCCGGCGGTGGGCGTGGGCGAACGCGTGACCCTGCTCGGAGCCGATGGGGGCCAGCGCATCCGCGCCGAGGAGATCGCGGCCTGCACCGGCACGGTGCCCTACGACGTGACCTGCTCGATCGGCAAGCGCGTCGAACGCGTGTTCCTGGGAGGCGGCCCGCAACCCAGCGCGACCGAGCCCTCGCTGCGCGCGCTCCCGAGCTGATCGTCCGTTGAAACAGCTCGCCTGGCTGCGACGCTTGCTGGTGGGCTCGGCCGTGGCCGTGCTGGCGTTGCTCGGGACGTTGCTGGTGCTCGAGCACGGCGACTTCTTCACGCGCCTGGTGCGGGAGCGGCTCGTGCGCGAGCTCGGGCCGCTGGGCGAACGACTGACCCTGGAGCACGTCGCGCTGCACTGGTTCGAACCGGGCCTCGAGCTGACGGGCCTGGCGCTGCTCGCCCCGGGCCAGGCCGCGGCCAGCGACCTCGAACTGGAGCGCGTGCACCTGACGTTCTCGCGGCGCGCCTACGCACTGCGCTTCGAGCAGATCCGGTCGCTGCGGATCGAGGGCGGGCGGCTGCTGCTCGGGCAGCGCGTGTTCGACGAGTGGAGCCGCCTGGCGACGGAGCGCGCTCAGCGCGACGTAGCGCACACGCTGCCGCCGGCTTCGGTGCAGGGCCTCCAGCTCGCGCTGGAGCTCTTCGACCGCACGCCCTTCGAGCTCGGCACGCTCGAGCTGTGCGCACGACCGGGCGCGACCGAGGGCGTCGAGCTGGCCGGACGCCTGGCGCCATCGCTGGGTGGAGCCATCACGGGGCGCGACCCGATCCGCCTCAGCGGCGCGCTCACGCCCGAGGCCGCACGCGTGTGGGCCTCGGCGCGCGAGCTCGTGCTGGTCTCGCGCGCCCTGCCCAGCGGCGCACGCGTGCGCGCCCTGCCCGAGGGCACGGGACGTCTGACGCTCGATTCGTTCTTCGAGTTCGTCTACGCGGCCACGCCCGCGGGCGCGGCGCGCCCGCGCGGCCACCTGCGCGCCGCGCTGGCCGAGGGACGCGTGGGCCTGCGCGCGGGCGCCCTGGCGGTCGAGGACATCGCGCTCCAGCTCGAAGCCGAGCTGGAGCCCGCGCCCGGCGCGGATCCGTGGTCGCGCGAGGCCTGGGACGCGCGCGCCACGCTGGCGGCGCGGGTGGACGCGGCCCCGCTCGCGCTCGCGGCCGAGTTCGGACGAGACGTGCCGGGCGGCGCCTGGCTGCGCGCCTTCGGGCAGGCGCGCGACGTCCCGCTCGCATCCGCGGCCCTGGCGGACCTGGGGCTCGAAGAGCACGCGGTCTTCGTGCGCGAGATGCTCGACCCGCGCGGACGCCTCGACCTGGCCGGCACGCTGGAGCTCGGACGGAACGGCGCCGGCTGGACCCACGATCTCGCGCTGCAGGCGCGCGCGCGCGGCGAGGTCGAGCTCGCCTACCGCGGCTTCCCGGGCGATCCGGGCAGCGGCGTGCCGCTGACGCTCACGGAGGCGCGCGGCGAACTCGTCGCCGCCGCGCGCTCCGGCGGAGCCCGTCCGTGGCGCCTGTGCGGCCTGGAACTGGCCGCCGGACACGGGAGCGGCACGCTCGGCGGCTGGATCCAGCTGACGGCCCCGCCGCGCGGACCCCTGACCTTCGCCCTGCCGGAGCTCGACCTGGTGCTGTCCACGCCCTCCCTGGCGGTGGATTCGACGCTCACGCGCGCGCTGGGCGAGAACCACTACCTGAGCTGGATCGTGCCCGATTTCGCGCCCGAGAACGGCACGCTGGCCGGCGACCTGCGCCTGCGCAGCGGGCCGGAGATCGGCGGCACCAGCGCCACCGGCACGCTGCGCCTGCACGGCGTCTCGTTGCGCTGGAAGGACGTCCCGGTGCAGATGGACGGAATCGACGGCGAGCTCGAGCTGCGCTGGGCGCGCACGCCCTCGGCGGAACTCGGCCGGCCGCTCGAGCGCCACCGGCCCCTCGGGGTCGCGTATCGGCTCGACAACCGCGGCGGAGCGCGCGTTGGCGCCGCGGCCCGCGTGCAGGGCTGGGTGCGCGAGGAACCGCTGCCGAGCGAGTTCGATCCGGCCACACGGCCGCGCGAGTTGCTGCAGGAGCTGCACATCGACATGGACGAACTCGGCCTGCGCGGGCGCGACTTCGACGTCCTGGCGGCGCGCTTCCCGGCCCTGCGGCGCGAGGTGAACGACTACGGCGCGGTCGGACGCATGCGCGTGCGCTTCCGCGGCGCGCAGCCGTCCGTGACGCTGCCCTTCCAGAGCGAGATCGAGGCCACACCGCTCGAGGTCCACGTGCGCCCGCAGTTCTTCCAGCGCCAGACGCGCGACCTGCGCGGACGCATCCTGATCCAGACGGAGGAGAGCCCCGTGGGCGAGCTCAGCGCCTCGCAGCTGGTACTCACCGGCACCTGGCCCGGCGGAGTCGAACTCTACGCCGACGGCGTCATCCCCGCACAGGGCGACGCGCGCGTGCACGTGTACGGAGCCGGGATCGATCCCACCAACACCAGCTTCAAGGGCGCGCTGATCACCACGCTCGCCAGCAACGGACCGAACTCGGGCGGCATCGACCTCTCCAGCTGGACGCTGGCCGGCGCGGTGGACTTCGCGCTGTTGACCACCTTCGATCCCGCCAGCCCGGCGCCGGCCCGCAACCGCTACCGCATCCAGCTGCGCGACAACGACCTGCGCGCGGAGGAGCTGCTCCTGCGCGACCTGCACGGAACGTTCGAGCAGGAGGACGAGGTGATGACCAGCCCGCTGGTCGAGGCCACGCTGGGCGGTCACGCGCTCGAGTTCCGCGACGTGCGCACCTTCCCGCTGGCCCAGCTCGCGCGCGTGCCCGCGGCCGATCCCTGGCTGGCGCGCGAGGGCTTCTGGCAGGACGCCAACGGGCGCGCGCTGCAGGCCGACGTGTACACGCGCGACCTGCCGCTCGACGCCGAGCACCTGGCGGGCCTGCTCGAACCCGAGGCGCTGGCGAGCCTGCGCGCGACCCCATCCTGGCGCGGCGCGCTGGACGTGCTGGGCGCGCGGCTGCTGGTCACGAGCGAGGCCGACGAACGCGGCAAGGTGGCCGTGCGCGGCGCGCTGCGCGCGCACGACCTGGCGCTGCGCCTCGGACTGCCGATCCGCATCGACAGCGCGCGCGTCGAGCTGCAGGAGCTGGTGCTCGAACAGGGCCGCTTCCGCGGCTGGGCGCGCATCTCCGAGCTCCAGGCGCACATCGCCGAGCGCGTGCTCTCCTCCGCCAGCATGATCGCCGGCTACGTCGACGGACGACTGACGGTCGACAACCTGTCGGGCGACTTCGAGGGCGGACGGCTCGAATCCCTGGGCGGCGCCCTGGGGAGCGCCAGCAAGGCCCTGGGCATCGACCTGTCCGAGCCCTATCGCTTCGACGTGGCCATGCGCCTGGCGCAGGTGAGCGTGGGCGGACTCTTGCGCGGCGTGTTCCAGTCCAGCATCGCCGACGAGGGCGTGCTGGACGCCTCGCTGCAACTCTCGGGTACGCCGGCCGAGGTCCTGGCCCTGACGGGCCGGGGCTCGCTCTCGCTGAACGAAGGCGCGCTGTGGTCCATCCCGGTGATGCGCGCGCTGTTCGCGCGTCTGGGCTTCGAGCGCGGCGGTCTGTTCGACCGCATGCGCGCGCGCTTCGAGCTGCGCAACGGCCGACTGCAGGTCTCGCACCTCGAGATCCAGAGCGCCCTGCTCGACCTGGTGGGCACCGGCTGGCAGGACCTGGATGGACGCCTGGCCTACGACCTGGAGGTGCGCTACGGCTTGCTGGATCGCCTCGGGGTCTTCGGGCGCCTGCTCTACTGGCTCAACAACAGCCTGATGCGGGTGGCCGTGCGCGGCGACTTCGAGCGTCCCCAGGTGCGTATCCGCAACTCGATCCTGGAACTCCTCACGGGCTTCGACGAGGCCCCGCCGCGACACCTGCCGCTGCCGCCGTTCTCGGCCCTCGGGCCGCGCTTCTAGCCCGAGCGGGGCAGGGCGCGCTCGGCGCCCGAGGGTTGCCTGGGACGGGTCGAGTCGGGAGACTGCCGGGCGCATGACGCGGCCCGAGCTCTTCGCGGTGGTGATGGCGGGCGGCTCCGGCACGCGCTTCTGGCCGGCCAGCCGGCGCGCGCGCCCCAAGCAGTTCCTGCCGGTGTGGGGCGGACGCGCGATGATCGCCGCCACCTGCGAGCGCCTGGCGGGGCTGGTGCCCTGGGAGCGCGTGCTGGTGGTCACGGCCGAGAGCCAGGTGGCGCTGGTGCGCGCGGCCCTGCCGGCGCTGCCGCGCGAGAACGTCCTGGCCGAGCCGGCCGCGCGCAACACCGCGCCGTGCGTGGCCTTCGCGGCCGCGGAGATCGCGCGCCGCGCGAGCGACGCGGTGCAGGTCGTGCTGCCCGCGGACCACGTCATCCGCCCGGCCGAGGCCTTCCAGCGCACGCTGGCGGCGGCGGCCGAGGAGGCGCAGGCGAGCGCGGCGCTGGTGATCTTCGGGGTTCGTCCGGACCATCCCGCCACGGGCTACGGCTACATCGAGGCCGGAGCGACGCTCGGGACGCGCGCCTCGATCCCGGTCTTCGCGGTGGCGCGTTTCGTCGAGAAGCCCGCGCGCGAGCGCGCCGAGCAGTTCCTGGCGGGCGGCAGGCACCTGTGGAACTCGGGCATGTTCGTGTGGAGCACGCGCGCCATCCAGGCCGCGCTGCGCGCGCACGCGCCGGCCATCGCCCAGGGCTTCGAGCGCGTGGCCGCGGGCGAGGCCCTGGAGCGCGTCTACCCGAGCCTGCCGAACGTCGCGATCGACGTGGCCGTGCTCGAGCGCGCCGACAACGTGCGCATGCTGCCGATCGACTACGAGTGGAGCGACGTGGGTTCGTGGGCCGCGTTGCCGGCGCTGCACACGCGTGACCGCGACGGGAACTTCCCGGTGCTCGCGGGCCACGCCCAGCTGGTGAGCGAGGACGCCAGCGGCTGCCTGGCCTACGCCGAAGGCGACGAGGTCATCGCGCTGGTGGGCGTGCGTGACCTGGTGGTCGTGCGCGCGGGCAACGCGACCCTGGTGTGTCCGCGCGAGCGCGCCCAGGACGTCAAGCGCATCGTCGAGCGCCTGGCGCGCGAGGGCGAGCGCTTCCTCTAGTGTCCCGTTCTCCGGTTCCCCTCCGCGAGGCTCCGCGTCCTCCGCGACTCCGCGGTTCTTCCGGGAAAGCCGACCGCGGAGTCGCGGAGAGCGCGGAGCTTCGCGGAGGGAGGGGGCCGGCGATGCGTCGCGAGGACCGATCGCGATGAGCGGGATCCTGGCGCTCGACTACGGCGACAAGAAGTGCGGCTTCGCCTCGACCGACGCGCTGCGCCTGGCGCGCGAGCCCCTGCCGGGGTTGCGTCACGAGGGCCGCGAGGAGCTGTTGTTCGCGCACCTCGAGCGCCTGCTGGCCGAACGCGACGTGGGGCTGCTGGTGGTGGGCAAGCCGCTGCACATGGATGGCCGGCCGGGGGCGCGCGCGGCCGTGGTGGCCGCCTTCGTGGAGCGCCTGCGGATGCGCTTCCCGGCCCTCGAAGTCCAGGAGTGGGACGAGCGCCTGACCTCGAAGGAGGCCGAATCGCGCCTGCGCGCCGCGGGCCGCCGCGGGCGGGCGATCAAGGCCGAGCGCGACAGCTGGAGCGCGCTGGTGCTGCTCGAGGACTGGCTCGAGTCCCACTGAGTCCCACTGAGACGCGCGCGGCGACTTGCGCTATCTTGTCGGTGCGTGAGAGGCCCAGGCAGCCGCTCCCGCGGCGTTCGCGCCGCGGGGGAGGAAAGTCCGGGCTCCTCGGGTCAGGGTGGTTGCTAACGGCAACCGGTCGCGAGGCCAGGGAAAGTGCCACAGAGAATAGACCGCCTGGGCGCGCCGCGTGCGCGTGCAGGCAAGGGTGAAACGGTGCGGTAAGAGCGCACCGCGGTCCTGGTGACAGGGCTGGCAGGGCAAACCCCACCCGGAGAAAGGCCAAATAGGGGGGCGTGTGGGACCCGCACGAAGCGCCCCCGGGTAGGTCGTTCGAGGCCGAGCGCGAGCTCGGTCCCAGAGAAATGGCTGCCCCCCTTCGAAAGGAGGGGACAGAACCCGGCTTACAGGGCCTCTCACGCACTCACTTCCCCTCGGCTCGGCGGTAGCCACCGGATCCCACTCCACTACCAGATGTTGGGGGTGTCCCCACCATAGGCAACTAGCCCTTGACAGGTCCGGGCCTTCGGAGAGAATCCCCCGCTTCGTTTTTCGCCCAGCGCGACCCGCCCGCCTTGCGTGCCCTCGGGCCCCGGCCGGCCCCAGCCACCATGGAGTTCGTCTTCGTCACCCCGCGTGAGGCGTTGTTCCCGTCCTGCAGCCCGCAGGGGTTCCAGCGCTTCCGCTCCGAGGAAGACTCCCACGAGTTCCTCGAGCGCCTGACCAGGCAGGGCTTCTTCGTGGAGCGCGAGCGCGCCGAGCGCACCCCGGCCTGGAAGCAGGCCATCCCCTACTGCGTGGTGACCAGCGACGAGCGCGTGCTCTTGACCAAGCGCCGTGCGAAGGGCGGCGAAGCGCGCCTGCACGACAAGCTCTCGATCGGCATCGGTGGACACATCAACCCGGTGGACCGGGAGGATTCGTCCGACCTGGTGCGCGCGGCGGCGCGCCGCGAGCTGGCCGAGGAACTCGAGGTTCGAGGCGCGTACGAGCTGCGACTCGCCGGTTACCTCAACGACGACTCCAATCCGGTCGGGGCCGTGCACGTCGGCCTGGTCTTCGCCGCGATTGCTTCCGGCCCGGTCCACATTCGCGAGCAAGACGTGCTAGAAGGGGAACTGGTCGACCCAGGAGAACTGCGCGCGCTGGTGGCACGCGGCGCCAACCTCGAGACCTGGTCCAGCATCCTGATCGCTCACTTCGACGAGCTCGGTCTCGTACGCCACCCCGCCACCACCTGGATCGCCACATGACAACGAGTACGAAGAAGAACCGCGTCGACCCCGAGCGCCTGTACGACATGCTCCTCAGCGCGCGCACCGCCGAGGTCTGCACCGTCCATTTCAAGGACGGGCGCGTGATGCGCGGAGCCCTGGTCTTCAACCAGTTCAAGGGCACCGGCCGCCTGATCAACGTGGACGAGGAGATCTCGATCGACTTCCGCGTGGACGAGCTGCGCGACCTGAAGTTCTAGGCCCTCGTCCGAGGCACGCCCCGGGCCTCGCCATCCTCGTGGACGGCGAGGCCCGTGCGTTTCTCGCCTTCACTCGCCGTACGCGGCGCGCGGATCGGGTGCCATCCCCGGCTCGAGGTCGACGTGCAGGGCGTCGGCCACGCGGTTGATGTAGTTGAAGTAGGCGATCACCTGGACCGCCTCGTGGATGGCGGGATCGTCGAAACCGGCCCGGCGCAGGGCCTGGATGTCGGCCTCGCGCATGTCCGCGGGGGTGAGCGTGAGCTTCTCGGCATAGGCGCACAGCGCCTGTTCGGCGGGGTCGAGGCGCGCCGTGCGCCAGTCGCGCGCCAGGGCCGTCAGCCAGGCCTCGCGCTCGGCCACCACGCCGGGGTCTTCCCGCTCTCGATCCGCGTTGCGCACCTCGGCCCGGAGGTCGTCATGGTGGGCCAGGAGTCAGTAGTGGCAGTCGTTGGCTCGGCTCACGACCACCGCCAGGAGTTCGCGCTGGCGCCGCGGGAGCGCGCCCGGCGCGAGCATCACGCGCTGGTAGAGCTCCAGCGAGGCCTCCATCGTCTCGGGCGCGAGGCTCATCGCACGCACGATCTGGAACACCTTGCCGGCGCGTCGCAGGGCCGCGTCGTAGACGCGCTTGACCACGCCCTTGGCCTGGTCGGGAGAGATGGTTCGGATCCACATGGGCGCAGGATCAGGGTCGGGGCGGAGCGAGCGCGCCCTCGATCAGGCGGCGCTCCTCGGGGGTTCGCGCGCGCGGATAGTAGGCCGTCAGCGCGCGGCGCGCATCCGCGTCGCCGAAGATCGCCAGCGCCCGGATCGCCGCGCGCCGTAGGTGGAACGACGGCTCACCCAGCAGCGGAACCAGGCAGCGCGAGCCCTCGAGCCGCTCCGTGGGCGTACGCGCGAGGGCCTCGACCGCCGCGGCACGCGCCGTGGGCGCCAGCGCCGGTTCCGAGGCCCAGCGGCGCAGTTCGGCTGGCACGCGCGCATCGCCCAGCTCGGCCAGCTGCGCGAGCAGGCGTCCGGCCAGCACGTCGTGGGGTGTCTCGAGCTCGAGCGCCGCCACCAGGAAGTCGAAGCCGCGCGCGGGCGCGGCACGGGCGAGCAGCGCGGCGGCCGCGCCCATGACCTGGTAGCTCGGCGCGGCCTGGAAGACGTCCTCGGCCAGGCGCGCGCGGCCCTCGTCCGGCCCGAAGGCGCACAGCGCGTACAGCGCCGCGCTCTGCACGCGCACCTCGGCGTCGCCCTGGGCCGCGCGCCGCAGGGCCTGCTCGGCCTCGGCCCCGAGCGCGAGCCCGAGCGCGCGCGCGGCCTCGGCCCGGACCCAGGGCGAGGGATCCGTGGCGAGGCGCGCGCACATCTCGTCCAGCTCGGCCTCGGCCAGCTGCCGGCGCTCGCGCGCCTGGCGCGCCAGGTGTCCGAGCTGCAACACGGCCTCACGGCGAGCGTTCACGTCGGTGGCCAGGCGCGCGAGCGCCAGCCACTCGGCCGGGGCCTTCTGCTCGTGCAGCCGCTTCGGGATCCAGCCGTTGGCGTCGAAACGCACGTAGAGCGGCGGCGTGGGACAGGGGAAGCGGAAGCGCTGGCGACGCTCGAACAGCTCCAGCCGCAGGCTGCGCGCCCCGTCGGCCTCGCGCACCTCGACCTCGACCGGCAGCTCGAACACGGCCGGAGTGCCGTCGGCGCTGGCCTGCACCTGCTCGACCGCCAGGCGCAGTTCCTGCACGTCCGCGTCCCACTCCCAGGCGAAGGCGAACTCCGGATAGCCGGGACTCTCGAACCACTGCTGGAAGAAGCGCCCGAGGTCGCGGCCGGCGGCCTGCTCCAGCGCGCGTCGCAGGTCGTCCGTGACCACGCTTCGACCCACGTTCTCGAGCGCGTAGGCCCGCACGCCGGCCAGGAAGGCCGCGTCGCCGAGCACGAAGCGCAGGAGGTGCAGGCGCGCGGCGGCGCCCTGGTAGGCGCGCGTGTCGAACACGTCGTCGGGTTCCTTCCACACGTTCCAGACCGTGGGGCGTCGCGCCGGCCCGACGTCTTCCTTCAGGTAGGCCTCCTGGACCTCGCGCAGCTCGGCCCGGAACTCGTCGAGTCCGAGCGCGTGCTCGAGGTAGAGCAACGCGAGGTAGGTCGCGAAGCCCTCGTTCAGCCACAGCTGCGACCAGTCGGCGCAGGTGAAGAGGTCGCCGAACCACTGGTGCGCGGCCTCGTGCGCGATCAGGAGGCGCGGCGGCGCGTCGCGCCGGGCGCGCTCGTCGCCCAGGAGCAGCGGCGTCAGCGTGGTGGCCGAGATGTTCTCCATCCCACCCCACGGGAAATTGTCGACCGCGGCCTGGCTGTACTTCGCGTACGGGTACGGGATCCCGGTCCAGTCCGCCAGGAAGGCCAGGATCTCGTCGGTCTCGGCGAAGGTCGGCGCGAGCCAGTCCTCGAAGCGCGGCTCGGCCAGGAACAGCAGCGGCACCGCGCCCGCGCGCTCCTCGCGCAGCGCGAGCTCGCCCGCCACCAGCCCCACCAGATAGGACGGGTGCTCGAACGGGAGCACCCAGCGTTCGCGGCGCCGGGCACCGTCCACGCGCGACTCCACGCGCTCTCCGGAGGCCACCGCGTTCCAGCTCGCCGGCATGCTCAGCTCCAGTTCGAGCGCGGCGCGCTCGGAGGGCTCGTCGAGGCACGGGAACCAGCCGCGGCTGCCCTCGGTCTGGCCGTGCGAGAAGACCAGCGTGGGACCGGAGCCGTCCGCGCGCTGGCCCGCGAACCACAGCCCGAACTCGGGCCGGCCGCCGTAGCGGATGGTGAGCTCGGTCTCGGCCCCGGGCACGAGCACCTCGGCCAGGACGATGGTCAACACGCCGTCCGCGCGCCGGAAGACGAGCGCGCGCCCCTCCGCGTCGCTCACGCCCTCGACCTGGAGCCCGACCAGATCCAGGCGCACCTCACCGAGGGCGTGCTCGAGCGCGCGCAAGCGTACGCGGCACTCGGCGCCGATCGAGCGCGTTTCGGGCTGGAGCTCGAGCTCGATCCCGTAGGCGAGCACGTCGAAGGCGCGCGCGCTCGGCGAATGGGCCGTGGCGGTCGGGAAGGCGAGCCGCGCGCGCTCGGGCCCGCTCGCGCGGCAGCCGAGCGCGAGCACGAGCAGCAGGGAGGCGGTTCGAACGGCTCGACTCGATCGCATGCGCTTCTCCGCGATGCTACCCGACCACCGCGCGGGCGCTCCTACCCGGGCACGCTTCTGCGTATCCTCGTGCGCGCTCCGCGCCGACTCCCCCGCCATGGACTTCCTGCTCGAGTGCATCGGATTCCCGCCGAGCACCGATCTCGCCGCGCTGGCGCAGCGCCTGCGCGGTGAGGGCGAATCCGTGCCCTTGCGCGGGCCGGGCGGCGAGCACCGGCGCATGCCCTTTCCGGGCGGGCTCGAGGTGCGCCTGGATCGCGAGCAGGACCAGGAGCACGATTCGCTCTGGCCGTGCTTCGAATCCGCGCGCCGCCTGCGCGTCGCGGTCGACGGCCTGCAGCGCGTGCCCGACTCCCCCTACGACGTGCTCCTGCGCGGGCGCGCGAACCCGCCCCTGCCCGAGGATCCCTGGCGCGAGGCGAGCGGAGGCGAATACCCGCTGGCGACGTACCTGTGGGACGCGCGGCGCCTGCCCAAGGCACTGCCCCGTGGACACGTGCTGGCCGTGAGCCTGGCGGGCTTCGCGCTGGACGTGAGCTACGTCGGGCCGAACGAGGGCGTACGCGACCCGTACCTGGCGGGCGAACCGGAGGGCTCGGCCCTCCTGCCGCTCGAGGGCAGCGAGCAACCCGGGGGCTGCATGGAGCTCTCGCTCGTCGTGCGCGCGATCCACCACCTCACCAACCCGTTCACACGCGAGCTCATCGAGCGGGTGGAGGCCGAAGCCCCCGGCCGGCCGCTGGACCTGTTCCTCTCGCGCTGGCAGCTCGCGGCCCACGGCCTCGACGCCCCGCGCCCCGGCTGGCGCATCGAGGGCGCCTTCCTGTTCAACGGTCGGGTCGCCGGCGGACTGCCCAAGGGGCGCGCGAAGCAGCTGTAGGCCACGGCCGGATCGCCGTGTCGCCGCGCGAAAGCACGCGGGCTGGAGCGCGGGCGCGATGCGCCTCGTTGCCGCCCCTCGCGGGCGACCGTAGGCTCGTCGCCCGTTCGTCCTCGTCCGACCTCGTAGGCCTCCTGACCCTGAACGGGAGAGCGCATGTCTCAAGACAAGCAGCAGTGGGGAAGCCGCCTCGGAGTGATCCTGGCGGTGGCCGGATCGGCCGTCGGGCTCGGGAACTTCCTGCGGTTCCCCGGGCAAGCCGCGGCCAACGGCGGCGGCGCGTTCATGATCCCGTACTTCTGCGCGCTGCTCTTCCTCGGCATCCCGATCGGCTGGGCCGAGTGGACGATGGGCCGCCATGGCGGCCGGCGGGGCTTCCATTCCGCTCCCTCGATCTTGGGGGCGGTCGGAGGCGGGCGGGTGACCCGGTACTTCGGTGTGATCGGGATCCTGATCCCGCTGGCGGTGTCGTTCTACTACACCTACATCGAAGCCTGGTGCCTGATGTACTGCTGGAACTACCTCTCCGGCGGACTGGGCATCGACGCGGCCGCGCCGATCGCCGAGCAGACGCGTATCGCGGGAGAGTTCTACGACACCTACACGGGTCGCGTGCACAACGGTGTGCTCGCGGGCGGCTCCTACCAGACGCTCATCTTCTGGCTGATCACCTTCTCCGTGAACATCGCGCTGGTGTACCGCGGCATCTCGAAGGGCATCGAGAAGTTCTGTTCCTGGGCCATGCCGGCGATGGCCGTGTGCGCGACGGTGGTGCTGATCCGCGTGCTCACGCTGGGCACCCCCGACGCGAGCCTGCCCGAGCAGAGCGTGCTCAACGGCCTCGGCTACATGTGGAACCCGAACTTCGCTGCCCTGAAGAACCCCCAGACCTGGCTGGCCGCGGCCGGTCAGATCTTCTTCAGCCTCTCGGTCGGGTTCGGCGTGATCATCAACTACGCCTCCTACATGAAGCGCAAGGACGACGTCGTGCTCTCGGGGCTGACGGCCTCGGCCACCAACGAGCTGTTCGAGGTCGGCTTCGGCGGCCTGATCACCCTCACGGCGGCATTCGTCTTCCTGGGCGCATCGGGCATGGCCGGCGCGGTGGCCGGAGGGACCTTCGGGCTGGGCTTCAACACGCTGCCGGTCGTCTTCGCGCACATGGGGGCGTTCGGCAACGCCATCGGCGCGATCTGGTTCTTCATGCTGTTCCTGGCCGCGATCACGAGCTCGATCTCGATGTACCAGCCCTCGCTGGCCTTCTTCCAGGAGGCCCTCGGCTGGACCCGCCAGCGCGCGACCACGCTGATGGTCTCGATCTGCGTCGCCGGCTCGTTCCTGGTGATGTACTACAGCCGCGGCAGCATCTTCTGGGGCACGATCGACGACTGGGTCGGCACCTTCCTGATCTTCATCCTGGCCATGGTCGAGATCATCTGCTTCAGCTGGATCTTCGGGCTGGAACGGGGCTGGAAGGAGGCCCACGACGGCGCACGCCTACGCATCCCGAGCTTCTACAAGTTCGTGATGAAGTACGTCGCCCCGCTGTATCTGCTGATCGTGTTCGCGGCCTTCTCGATCCAGAACCTCCCGGACTGGGTACGCGGTGTTGCCGACGAACCCTTGCGGCAAGGCGCCTTGCTGCTCGTGCTGGCCGTGATCGGACTGCTGGTGGTCTGCACCTGGATCGGCGAGCGGCGCTGGCGCGCCGCCGGACTCGACCTCGATGGCAAGCGCCCACCGGACGACGGAGCGACGCTCGAAGAAGGAGGCTCACGATGACCCTCATGGGTTGGATCTTCATGGCCACGTCCCTGAGCTTCGTGTGGGGGCTCGTGCTGTGGTGCTTCAAGCGCGTGCTCACGGCCCCCGAGCCCCCGCCGGAGCAGGCCGAGCACTTCCACAGCGCCTGAACCTCGCGCTCGTCACCATGACCACCACCACGACCAAGCCCATCGCCCCCATCGACGTCGCGGCCGAGCGCGCCGAACTCGGCCCCGCGCTCGACGAGGCCGTGCTGCGCACGCTGGCCTCGGGCAAGTACGTGCTCGGGCCGGAAGTGGAGGCGCTCGAGCGCGACTTCGCCGCGCACCACGGCGTGAAGCACGGCATCGGTGTGGGCACGGGCACGGACGCCATCTGGCTCGGCCTGCTCGCGCTCGGGGTCGAGCCCGGCGACCACGTGCTGACGACGCCCTTCACCTTCTTCGCCTCGGCCGCCTCGATCGCGCTGATCGGCGCCAGACCGGTCCTGGCGGACGTCGAGCCCGACACGGCGCTGCTCGATCCACTCGCGGCCGAGCGCGCGCTCGACGCCCGGACCACCTGCCTCCTGCCGGTGCATCTCTACGGCCAGCTGGCCGACATGCGCTCCTTCCGCGCGCTGGCCGACCGGCGCGGGCTGATGCTGCTCGAGGACGGCGCCCAGGCCCACGGCGCGCGCCGCGACGGGCAGGCCTGCGGGGCCCTGGGCGACGCCGGCACCTTCTCGTTCTACGTCACCAAGAACCTGGGCGCGGCCGGCGAGGGCGGCATGGTGCTCACGCAGCGCGACGACGTGGCCCTGAACCTGCGCCAGCTGCGCGACCACGGCTCGCCCAAGAAGTACGTGCACGCGCGCATCGGCACGAACTCGCGCCTGCAGGCGCTGCAGGCCGCGCTCCTGAACGTGAAGCTGCCGCACCTCGAGCGCTGGAACGGGCGCCGGCGCGCGCACGCCGCGCTGTACGACGCCGCCTTCCGCGGCAGCCCGACGGTCGTGCCCCTGGCGCTCGCGCCGGGAGCCGTGCACGCCTACCACCAGTACACGGTGCGCATCCGCGGCGGGCGCAGGCGCGACCATGTGCTGGCGGACCTGGCCGAACGCCAGATCTTCGCCGCGGTGCACTACCCGACGCCCGTGCACCTGCAGGAGGCCGCGCGCCCGTGGGGTTACGGTCCCGGCGACTTCCCGCACGCCGAGACGCTGGCGCGCGAGGTCCTGTGCCTGCCGATCCACCCGTTCCTCGCACGGGCGGAGGTCGAACGCGTGGCCGAGAGCGTGCTCGCGCTCGCGCGACCGTAATTCTTTCCGTCGGGCCGGGCGCGCCCGCGAGGCCGATAAGGGCACACCCGTGCCCAACCCCGAGTCCGACCCCACCTCCTCGCGTCGCCCGCTCCTCGGCCTCCTGCGCACGGTGCTGTTCCCGCACGACGTGTGTACGGTCGAGGTCACCGAGACCGATGGCCTGCGCGCCCTGGCGCGCCTGAACGCGCTCGACGGTCAGCTCGTGGCCGTGCCCATGCGCGACGGCGCCGAGCACCCCGACGCCGAGCGCTTCCACGCCGTGGGCACGCTGGCGCGCGTGGTCTCGCGCGCGTCGCTACCCCAGGGTGGCCTGCGCGTCGTGCTGCAGGGCCTGCGGCGCGTCACGCTCAAGAAGCTGCACAACGCCGAGGGCTGCTGGTGGTCGGAGTGCGAGCGCCTGGAGACGGTCCCGGCCGCGCCCGAACTCGCCGCCGGCGAGCGCGCGCGCCTCTCGGCCCTGCTGGCGGCGCTGGCCGAGGCCGACACCAGTGTCTCGCGCGAACTGCCCGGCATGATCGCGCTCTACGGCGACGACGACGAGCGCGTCACCGACCTGGTGGCCTCGCTCTTGACCCTCGCGCACGGCGAGCGCGCGCGCCTGCTGGGCGAGAGCTCGGCCCTGGCGCGCACGCGACTCCTGATCCACCACCTCGAGGGCGCGCTGGTGCGCGCGCGCGCGAGCAGCGCGCTGGACGGGCGCGTGGCCGAGCGCCTGCGGCGGCGTTACCTGCGCGCCAAGCTGGCCGAGCTCAAGCACGAGCTGGGCGAGCCCTCGGCCCACGAGCTCGAGATCGAGCGCTTCCAGGAGCGCATCGAGGCCACGCCGCTCTCCGCGCCGGCCCACGTCGCCGCCCTGCGCGAGCTCGACCACCTGCGCCGCGTCCAGGGCTCGTCCCACAGCGCCGCGCGCCTGCGCGCCTACCTCGACTGGATGCTGGAGCTGCCCTGGCAGGCCGCGCGCGACCCGCAGGACCCGAACCCCGACGCGCTCGACTTCGAGCGCGTCGAGGAACGCCTGTCCGAGAGCCACCGCGGTCTGGCCGACGTCAAGCGCCGCATCGCCGAGTTCCTGGCGGTGCGCCAGCTCGGCGGCAGCGCGCGCGGCACGGTGCTGTGCTTCCTCGGGCCCCCGGGCACGGGCAAGTCGAGCATGGGCCGCGCCGTGGCGAGCTCGCTGGCGCGCCCGCTGCTCACCATCCCGATCGGCACGATCACGCACGAGCGCGAGCTGGTGGGTCTGGCGCACGAACGCTCGAGCGCCGCGCCGGGCGCGATCCTGGCGGGACTCTCGCGCCTCGGGCGCAGCGATCCCGTGATCCTCCTGGACGAGATCGACAAGGTCTCCCTGGGCGGCGAGCACCACGCGGCCGGCGCGCTGCTCTCGCTGCTCGACCCCGAGCAGAACGGCGAGTTCCTCGACCAGTACCTGGGCGTGCCCTTCGACCTCTCGAACTGCCTGTTCCTGGCCACGGCCACGGATGCGGGCCCGATCCCCGAGGCGCTGCTCGACCGCATGGAGACGATCGAGTTCCCCGGCTACAGCGAGAGCGAGAAGTACGAGATCGCGCGCGCGCACCTGGTGCGGCGCGCGCGTGAGTACGCCGGCCTGAAGGCCAAGCAGCTCGCGCTCACCCCGGGCGCGTTGCGCGCGCTGATCCGCGGCTACACCGAGGAAGCCGGCGTGCGCCAGCTGCAGCGCCACCTGATCTCGCTGGCGCGCAAGGCCGCGGTCGAGGTCGCGCGCGGCGGCGCGCCGCTGCGCGTGCGCAAGGACGGCCTGGCGAACCTGCTGGGACCGCGCACGGTCGAGGAGGACCTGCGCGTGCGCCGGCCGGCGGTGGGCGTGACCACCGGGCTGGCCTGGACCTCGGCCGGCGGCTCGCTGCTGCCGATCGAGGCCATCTCGATGCCCGGCTCGGGGCGCCTGATCCTGACGGGCTCGCTGGGCGACGTGCTGCGCGAATCCGTGCAGACCGCGGTATCCTACGTGCGGACCTTCTGCTCCCACCTGGGACTGGATTCCGACGTGCTCGACAACATCGACCTGCACCTGCACCTGCCCGCGGCCGCCACGCCCAAGGACGGGCCCTCGGCCGGGGTCGCGATCGCGGTGGCGCTGGTGTCGCTGCTCACGCGCGAGCCCGCGCGCCACGACGTGGCCATGACCGGCGAGATGTCGCTCCTGGGTCAGGTGCTGGGCGTGGGCGGCGTGCGCGAGAAGTTGCTGGCGGCGATCCGCGCCGGCGTGCCGGAGGTGATCCTGCCGCGCCGCAACGCCGAGGACTGCCTGCGGCTCGACCCCGAGATCCGGCGGCGCGTGCGCACGCACCTGATCGACGACGTGCGCGAGGCCTTCGAGATCGCCATCCGCGGCGGCTCGCGCTCGCAGCCCGAGCTGACGATCGAGCACACCGCCCGCAAGCGCGCCGCGCGCGAGGCCCGCGATGGCGCGTGAGTCCTGGCGCCCCTGGCTCGTCGCCCTGGCGCTCCTGATGCTCGCCACGGGCCTCGAGGCCCAGCGCGGCAAGGGTCGCGCCCGCGGGGGCAAGCGGGGCGCGCGCGGCGCGGCGACCGCTCCCGCCGTGCCCGGGGCCGCCAAGGAACCGCCGCTGCCGCCGCTCACGATCCCCGGGGAAGAATTGCCAGGCGCGGGTGCCCAGCCCAAGAAGGGCGCGCCGCCCCCCAAGGACGCGGGCGCCGCGACGAAGGCGCGCGAGGCGCCGCTCGATCCGATGAAGGCGGCCGACCTGGTGACGGCCGCGGCGGACCACCAGGCCGAGCAGCTCGAGCGCGAGGCCCGCCAGCTGCGCGAGCACTTCCAGGTCTGCGATCTCGACGAGAACGGCTGGCTGTCCCTGCGCGAGACGCAGGTCACGCTCTCGCTGGGGCGTGACGAGTTCCGGCGGGCGGACTCCAACCAGGACGGACGCCTAGAGCTGGGCGAGTTCGAGGCGCAGCGCAGCCTCTTGCTCGTGCGCCTGGGCGTTCCCGCGGCCAGCCCCCCGGACGCGCGGCCCGCGCCGCAGCCCGAACCGCCCTCCGACCCGGCCCTGACGCCGCCCGCGCGCGAGCCGGAGTCGGGCGCGCTGCCCCCGGTTCCGGGCTCCAAGAACGGGCGCCGGCCGCGTTCGGAGTTCGCGAGTCTGCTGGTGAAGCCCAGCGACCTCCTGCAACGCTACGACCTCGACCACAGCAAGGGCATCAGCGTGGCCGAGCTCGAGAAGCTCCTCACCGAGCTCGGGCTCGTGCTCTCACCCGAGCTGGTCGTGGCGCAGATGGACCCCAACCACTCGGGCGAACTGGGCGCGCGCGAGCTCACGCCGCTGGCCTGGCTGGCCTCGAAGCACGTGCCCGAGGCGCTGCTGCCCGAGCGGACCGCGCCGCAGGCCCAGGCTGCGCCGGGAGCAAGCGCGACCGAGGTCGAGCCGCCCACGGCCGTGGCGGCGCGCGTGCCGACCCACTTCGACCTGCTCGACCCCGGGCGCGACGGCTTCATCGACGAGGCCGACCTGCGCGCGCTGCAGAGTCAGGCACGCCTCGACGTGCGCCTGCGCCCGGTGCTCTCGGCCATGGACGAGGACGGCGACGGTCGTCTGTCGGAGGTGGAATTCCAGCGCTCGATGGGCCGCAGGTAGCTGCGTCCGCTAGCTCTTCGGCTCCGCCGCGCGGAAGCGCACGCGCTGGCC
Organism: uncultured Planctomycetaceae bacterium; assembly: GCA_964631945.1. GTDB lineage: Bacteria > Planctomycetota > UBA1135 > UBA1135 > JABFRZ01. Next base: position 18,216 of record CAZWAY010000006.1, on the reverse strand, counting down.
GGCGCCGATGCGTACGGACGGCTGTCCGCTGCGCTCGAGCACCAGCACCGCGCCGCCGCGATTCAGGAGCTCGAAGACCCCGTCCGGCAGCGAGCGCAGCTGCAGCGCGCCCGCGCCGACCGCGCAGCGCGTGCCGCCCGCGATCTCGAGCCGCAGCGCGCCCCGCCGCACCTCGAGCTCGAGCACCTGCAGCTCCTCCACGTAGAGCGCCGGCTCGCGCTCCAGCTGCACGCTCAGCGGCCCCCGCAGCGTGGCGCTGGCGAGCCCGCGCCAGACGAGCTCGAGCTCGCTCCCCGCGCCGGCCTCGACCCAGCCGCTCGCGCCCGAGAGCGCGATCGCCTCCGTGCGCCGATCGAGCGCGCGCACCCCGCGGGGCTCGACCAGGCGCGCCTCGCCCGCCGTGGCGCGCACCAGCGGTGGCGCGGGCTGGACGCGGGTCCCGGACAGCACCAGGCAGGCGAGCAGGCCGAGCGCGCGCAGCATGCTCCCCTCGATCGACCCCCGCCGGGCCCCATCTTCAGGCCGAGCGAACGATGGGGCTCAGGAAGAGAATTCCGCGAAGCGCCGGCGCAGCAACACGGCGCGCTGCCGGTCGCGCTCGGTGGCCTCGGCCAGGCGCCCTTCGCCGTCGCCCACCAGCACGTGCACGTGGCCCTTCTGGATCTGCACCGCGATGCGCGCCAGGTCGGCCAGCTCGACCCCCGGCAGCAGCCCGAGCAGGACGCCCAGGCGCACGTTCGAGAGGTGCAGCAGGGCCACGTCGGTGGCCAGCGAGCGCGCCCCGCGCAGCATGCCGAAGGAGCGCTGCACGCGGTCCTCGAGGGCCGCGCGACGCTCCTTGAAGAGCTCCTCGCGCACGCGTCGCTCGAAGGCCACGATGCAGGGCACGAGCTCCTCCAGGTCGGCGATCAGGTCCTCCTCCGAGGAGCCGAGCGTGACCTGGTTCGAGACCTGGTAGAAGTCGCCGGCCGCGCGGCTGCCCTCGCCGTACATGCCGCGCACGGCGAGGCCCGTGCGCTGGGCCGCGAGGATGACCTTCTCGAGCTCGCTGCGCACGAGGCCGAGGGCCGGCAGGTGCAGCATGGCCGAGGCGCGCAGGCCCGTGCCGACGTTGGTCGGGCAGCCCGTCAGGTAGCCGAGCTGGCGGTCGACCGCGAAGTCGAGCTCGTGCTCGAGCGTGCGGTCGAGCTCGCGCACGCGCTGGAAGGCCTCGTGCAGGGCGTAGCCGCTGGCCAGGCCCTGCAGGCGCAGGTGGTCCTCCTCGTTGACCATCACGGCCAGGGTCTCGTTCTCGCCGAAGGCCACCCCGCGCCCCGGACGCGTGGCCAGGCGCGGATCGTTGGGCGCGAGGTCGCGCGAGACCAGGTAGCGCTCGCGCAGGAGCAGCTTCAGGATCGGCGTGGCCTCGCTCATGCCGACCCAGATCGTCTCGCCGTCGATGCGCTGCGCCAGCAGCACCTCGCGCACGAGCTTCTCGAGCTCGCGCGCCTTGTCGTCCTCGAGCCGCAGCACGAAGGAGTAGCCCTCGACGTTGCGCGCCAGGCGCACGCGGCACGAGATCACCACGTCGGAATCGGGGCCCGCGCCCTGCAGCCAGGCGCCCACGCGCTGGGCAAAGGTCTTCGGTTCGATCGAGTACGGCACGGCGGCGGCGGGAGGCCCCGCGATCATAGTCTCGGCCGCGCGGGGATCCAGCGGCGCGGGTGTCGCCGGCGCACGCGCGCGTGGTAGGAGTGGGACCATCGATGCTGCTCGCTCTGCTGCTCGGAGCCCTGCTCGTCCCGCGCCTCGTCGCCCCGCAGTCCCCGCCCCAGCCGGCCCCGCCCCGTGCACGCGGCTGGAGCGACTTCCCGGTCTTCGTGTGGCGCGAGACGTACGCCGGGAAGCCCCCGCCCGCGGAGCTGGTCGAGCCCTTCGGCGGCGTCATCCTGATGCGCGACGAGGACTCGGCCTGGGCGCGGGCGCGCGGGCTCTCGTACCTCGTCTGGAACGTGGCCGGGCGCGACGCGCTGCACCTGGACGCGGACGAAGCCTGGAACGCGCGCGTCGAGAAGTGGATCGAGACTCGGGACGAGGGCCTGCTCGTGCGCGAGCCCTGCCTGAACGACCCGGCGACGATCGCGGGCCTGCACGCGACGCTGGCCGCGACGATCGCGAAGCACGGCGAGCACCCCGGGCTCGGCTTCGTACTGGGCGACGAGGTCTCGCTGACGCCGAACGGCGATCCCTTCGATCTGTGCCGCTGCGGGCATTGCGAGGCGCGCTGGAAGGCATACGCAGCGACGCGCGGATTGCCGGAGCGCGCACCGCTGACGGACGAGGTGCGCAGCGCACTGCTCGAGGACGACTTCTCGTTGCTGGGCCCCTGGCTCGCGCGCCGGCGCTTCGATCAGGACCGCCTGCACGAGCTCCTGGGCAGCCTCGCCGAGCGCGCCCGAGGGACGGAGGAACGCCCGCTCGCGCTGCTCGGCCTGAAGGGGCGCACGGCCTTCGGCGGCGTCGATCCATTCACGGCCGCGTCCTACGTGGACGTTCTCGAGGGATACCCGACGGGCCCCATGCCGGCCATCCTGGAAGGGCTTCGAGAGAGCCCGCCCGACCTCCGACGAAGCTTGGACTGGCAGCTCGCCACGCTGTTTCTCGACGGCGAGAGTCCCGCCGGAGCCGCTTGGCTGGCGTGGGAGCACTGGGTGCGTGGCGCGGACTCGCTCGTGCTGTGGAGCGACATCGGGCTCGAACGCACGCGAGAGACGACCGTGAGGCTCGGCACCGCCGTCGAGAAGATCCGCGAGGTCGCACGGCTCTTCCCCTGGCACGCGCACGCTCGCCCAGCCCAGATCACACTCGTCGTCGACGACGACTCGGCCGCGGCCAGTTGGCTGCGGGATGCCCTGGTGGATGGCCCGACGTGGCCACGGCGCCGGCAGGGCTACCAGGAGCGGAACGGAACCCTGGAGCGTGCCATCCACACTTGGCTGGACACGGCCGACGAGCTGGGGCTGACGGCAGAGGCCGTGCCCCTCGCGCGGATCCGGTGGGCCGGCGCGAGCCTCCTGGTGCTGCCGCAGATCCTCGTGGTCGGAGCCGAGGACGTTGCGCGCCTCGAGGCGTATCTCGCTGCCGGCGGCACCCTCGTGATCGACGGCCTCTTCGCCTGGGTGGATCGCTCCGGCCAGCCTTGGTCGAACTCTGTCCTCGAGGGTCTGCGTCGGCGCGCCCCGGAGCGCGTCCACGTGGCGAGCGGGTCCGACGCCCGAGGCCTGCTCGCGGCGTTGCGGTCGGACTCCAAGCCGAGGTTCACGATCACCGGGCCGGCCGCCGAGCGCTCCTGGCTGGTGCGCTCGATCAGGGCTCACGTCGGGCCGCCACTGGAGGGCGTGGTCTTGTTGCCCCTGGCGCCCACGGCAGTCGCGCGCGCGGAGCTCTCCGACCTGCGCCTCGACGTGCGCTCGGTGTGGAACATCGAATGGCTGCACCCGCCCGCAGGCGAGCTGCTGCCGGCCGGAGACGCGGCCGTGTTCCTGCTGCGCCCGCCCGATTCGCCTAGATAGTCCGCTTCCCGAGCCCCGACAGCACCAGCGCCACGGCCATCTCCGCCGTGCGGTTGCGCTCGTCCAGGATCGGGTTGATCTCGGTGAACTCGAGCCCGAGCAGCTTGCCCGACTCGGCCGCGTGCTCGAGCAGCAAGTGGCCCTCGCGCTGGGTCACGCCGCCGGTGACGGGCGTGCCCACGCCGGGGGCCTCGTAGGGATCGAGGCCATCCATGTCGAACGAGAGGTGGAAGCCGGCCGTGCCGTGCGTGACGATGCCGATGGCCTCCTTCATCACGCGGTCCATGCCGAGGATGTCGAGCTCGCGCATCGAGTAGCACTGGATGCCGCACTCCTTGGCCAGCGCGCGCTCGCCCGGATCGACGTCGCGGATGCCGATCAGGACGGCCTTCTCGGCGTCGACCATCGGGAAGCGGTCGCCGAGCTTGGTCAACGCGTCCGGTCCGTAGCCCATCACCGACGCCAGCGGCATGCCGTGCACGTTGCCGGTGGGCGAGGTCTCGGGCGTGTTCATGTCGGCGTGCGCGTCGAACCAGATCAGGCCGATCTTCTTCTTCTTCTTGTGGTAGTAGCTCGAGATCCCGGCCACCGTGCCGCACGCGATCGAGTGGTCGCCGCCCACCACCAGCGGGAAGGCGCCCTCCTCGATCAGGCGCTCGACGCGCCCGCGCAGGCGCCGGCAGCAGTTCGAGATCGAGTCGAGGTACTTGGCGCTGGCGTTCTTCGGGTCCTTGGCGTCCGAGCGCAGGACCGGCACGTTGCCGAGGTCGTCGAAGTCGAGCCCGAGGGCCTGGATGCGCCGTCCCAGGCCGGCGATGCGGATGGCCGAAGGGCCCATGTCGACGCCCCGCAGGCCGCCGCCGAGGTCCATCGGCACGCCCAGGAATCCGACTCGCTTGCTCATGGCTTGCGTCCCTTCGTCGTCTTCGCCTTCTTCGGCGCCGCCTTCGTGACCCGCTTCGCGCTCGTGTTCCGGACCCCGCTGCGCGCCGCACGCGGCACGAAGCGCAGCTCCGCTCCGCGGCCCAGGCCGAGCGCGCGCGCCGCATCGCCGCGCGCGAGCGCGATCTCCATGTGGTCGTAGGAGTCCACCAGGGCCACGGGCGTGCCGGCGGGCGCGTCCGCGTAGGTGCGCACGAGCGCGAGGCGTTGCTTGCCGACCTCGCAGCTCCAGTGTTCGCGCCAGTCCGCGCTGGCCTCGGCCAAGAGCAGGAAGGGCACGTTCGTGATCAGGTTGCCGAAGCGGTCGACGTGCACGACCTCGGCCGCGATCGAGCCGTCGGGCCGGCGCTCGGGCAGGCTGCGGCGCAGGCGCTGGTAGGCGTCCGCGCCCGTGCACTCCGCGCCGAAGGCGGCCGGCGGATCGCCCTCCAGGAGGCGCGCGACCAGCGGTGCGAAGCGGTCGCGCCCGTCGAAGGTCGTGCTCGGCCCGCGCACCGGCGCGCTGGCGCCGGCCTTGCGCACCCGCACCAGCGGCTCGGACTCGATCAGCGGCGCGAGCAGGCCGTTGTCCGGCGCCACGAAGACGTGCCCGCGCGCCTCGACCAGCAGCACCGCGCGCCCCGTCCCGACCCCCGGATCCACCACCGCCAGGTGCACCGTGCCGGCCGGGAAGGTGGTCCAGGAGCGCTCGAGCAAGAACGCGCCCGCGCCGACGTCGCCGGGCGGCACGGCGTGCGAGAGGTCCACCACCGCGCGCAGGCGCGTGGAGTCGCGCCACAGGACGCTCTTGACGATCCCGACGTAGGGGTCGTCGGTGCCGTAGTCGGTCAGCAGCGAGACGACCCCGCTGGGGCGCCAGGGGCGCGGGGCTCGAGTGGGCCGGGGCATGGGGACGGCTAGTGTTTCCGGGCTCGCGGGGGCCCACAAGCGCGCCGCCGCCGGACCCCCGGCGGGACCAGCGAGGCGCTCTCAAGGCCTTGTCCCGAGCGGAGTTGTGGACCGACTACTGCTTCCCCTTGCGACGCTTCTTCGGGCTCTTCGGAGGGCTGGCCGGAGCCAGGTCGCGCCGCCTCGGAGCGCGGATCGTCGCGGCCGTGGCCGGTTCGGCGGCGCGGTTGAAGAGCGCCCCGAACAGCGCGCCCTGCAGGACCGGATCGCCCTCCGAGCGCGAGCGCGCGAGCTCCTCCACCGCTCCGATCCCGCCCCACTCGCCCAGCGCGAAGCCGACCCGCCGCTGGTCCTGCGCGCTCGCCGTGCGCGGTGGGGCCGCGAGCTCGTCGGCCAGCGCGCGCGTGCCGCGCCGCGCGATCAGGCCTCCGGCCAGGAGGCTCGTGTTCCAGGGGTCGTTCCACAGGCTGAGGCGCAGCAGCCCGTCCATGCTCGAATGCCGCTGGCGCAGGAGGGCCAGCGCCAGCTCGACGTTCCAGGCCGGCTCGTCCTCGCGCGGGAAGAGCGCCACGAAGGCCTCCAGATCGGCCGGGGCAGGATCGACCGCGAGCGCGCGCACCAGCCGCGGCCCGAGCTCCCCGGGCGGCCGCTCGGCCAGGGCCGTGCGCAGCGCGGCGTGATCCCCGCGCGCGCCGGCCTGCACGAGCCCGAGCTGCAGCTCGAGGCGCAGGCCGGGCTCGAGATCGTCGCGTCGCAGAGCCTCCTCGGCCCGCGCCCACAGACGCGGGTCGTGCAGCACGCGCGCCAGGGCCGCCAGCACCGGCTCGCGCTCGGGCCCGGCCGGGCCCTTCACCAGCCGCTCCAGCTCCTCCTTGGCGGGCGCATGCCCGAGGCGCGCGAGCGCCACCAACCCGACGCCGCGCAGCCCGAGCTCGGGCCGCCGTTCGAGCAGCTCGGCGAGGTCGGCGATGCGCAACACCTCGCCGCGCTCGCCGCAGGCCTCGGCCAGGGCCGCGCGCTGCGCGGGATCGCTGCCCTCGAGCCGCTCGCTCACCCACTTCCAGGGCAGGTCGCCGCCCGCGCGCACCAGCAGCAGTCCGGCCAGCGGCTCGAGCTCGGGCGCCGTGCGAAAGGCGATCTCGAGCAGGCCCTGGGCGCGGCGTTCGGCGCGCGCGCCGTCGAGCGCCGCCAGGACGGTGTGCCACCCGGCAAGCGAGGGCTGCCACTGGCCCGAGGCGTGCGCCGCCAGGAGCCTGGCCGGCAGCTGGACCGCGGCCAGGCGCAGGACTTCCTCGCGTTCGCCCTCCGACAAGAGCTCCATGAGGTGCGCCTCGAGTTGTGGCGCGGGCAACTCCGCCGCCGCCAGCAGCACGACGCGCTGGCGGAAGTCCGCATCTCTGAAGAGCTCGGCCGCGAGCGCCTGCTGGCCGCGCAACCCGTCCACCAGCCCGAAGGCGCGCGCGGCGCGCCAGCGCAACTCGTAGTACTCCTCCAGGCCCGCGGGCGGCGGCCCGTCGCCGGCGGCGTGCGCGAGCGCCGCTGCGGCGGCGCGGCCCAGCCCGTCGCTCGCCGTCGCGAGAGCCTCCAGGCGCGCGCGCGCCGCCGCCACGCCGTGCCGCTCGGCCGCCAGCAAGGCCAGACACAGCGCCGGCTCGAGCCCGGCCGTCGGCGCGGCGAGCGCCCGTTCGAGGGCCGGCCAGCCGGCCTGGCCCGACGCGCCCAGCGCGAACAGGGCCGCCTGTTGCTCGAGAGGCTTGCCGTCGGCCAGGGCCGACTCGAGGCGCGCGAACTCGGCCCCGGTGCGCCCGCCCGCCAGCGCGAGCAGCGCCGCCGCGCGCGTCTCGACCTCCAGCGGTCCGCTGGCCAGCACGGCGCCCGCCCGCAGCGCCGACTCGACGCTGAAGGACAGGCGGGCGTCGCGCGCCGCCAGCTCGGCCAGGCGCTCGCTGGCGCCGCTCGCATCCGAGCCCGGCTGCTGGGCGTACGGCCCCGGCGCGAACGCGGGCGCGCACAGCGCGAGGATCACGGCCGAGCGCAGGCGGAGGCGCATGGGCCTCCCTTATCGGCTATGGGCCGGGGCCCGCGCCAGCCGCAGGGACCTACCTCAGGTGCAGCACGACCTCGAGCGGGCCGCTCTCGAGCGGCCGCAGGCGATTCGTGCCCGCCAGGCCGGCCTCGGTCGTGCCCACCAGCTCGCCCGAGGCCCCCCGGCGCAGGCCGCGCAGCACGAAGCGCCCGCGCGCGTCGCTCCTTGTCTCGACCCCGTCCGGGCCGCGGATGAGCGCCCCGGCCACCGGCTTGCCCGTGCGCGCGTCGAGCACGGTGCCCGTGACGATCGGCCCAGGCCCGCTCACGGCCGGGGCCACCCCGTAGGGCAGCCCACCCTCGTCGGGACTGGCGGGGTTGCGACAGCCCGCGGCCAGCGCCGCGCACACGCACAGGATCAGGATGCGCTTCATTCCGGTGTCCCCAGGATGGAGATGAGCTCGGCCTTCTTCTGGTCGCGGAGCGGCGCGCTCGCGGCCTCGACGATCATGCGCAGCAGCGGCTCGGTGTTGGACGGACGCACGTTGAACCACCACCACTCGCCGCGCCCGAGCTCGCCGAACTCGACCGTGATGCCGTCGAGCTCGTCCTGGCGGCCCTTGGCGTAGCGCTGCTTCAGCGCCGCGATCATGGCGGGCTTGTCCTCGACGTGGAAGTTGATCTCGCCGGTCGAGTGGTAGCGCCGCACCTTCGAGAGCAGCTGGCTGAAGCTCTTGCCCTCGTGCTCGGGCGCGGTCAGGAGCGACAGCACCGCCATCATCGCGATCATGCCCGAGTCGCAGGTGAAGTTCTCGGCGAAGTAGAAGTGGCCCGAGAGCTCGCCCCCGAACATGGCGCCCTTCTGGCGCATGGTGGCCTTCATGAAGGAGTGGCCGACGCGGTCGCGCACCGGCACGCCGCCCGCCGCCAGGATCTCCTCCTTGACGGCCCACGAGGAGCGCAGGTCGTAGACCACCGCGGTCTTCGGGAAGCGCTTCAGGAACACCGGCGCGAGCAGGGCCGTGATCAGGTCCGCGCCGGCGGTCACGCCCTTCTCGTCCACGAAGCAGCAGCGGTCGGCGTCGCCGTCGAAGGCCACCCCGAGCTCGGCCTTCTCGGCCTTCACGAGCTTCTTCAGGTCCACCAGGTTGGCCTCGATCAGCGGGTTGGCCTCGTGGTTCGGGAACGTGCCGTCCGGCTCGAGGTACAGCGTGTGCGCGCGGATTTTCGGCACGCGCTCGAGCACCGACGGGAGCGTGTGGCCGCCCATGCCGTTGGCCGCGTCGATCGCGACCGAGACCTCGCGCCCGAGCTGCGCGAACTTGGCCACGTGCCCGGCGTAGTCGGCCAGGAGCTCGCGGCGCGACTCCCTGCCCGGCTTCGCCACCGGCGCCGGGTAGGGTTGGGCGCACATCCTCTCGATCTCGGCGATGCCGGTGTCCTTCGAGATCGGCCGGGCGCCCTCGCGGCACAGCTTCATGCCGTTGTACTGGCCCGGGTTGTGGCTGGCGGTCACGCACAACCCGCCGTCGCAGGCGAGCGAGCCGATCGCGTAGTACGCCATGGGGGTCTCGCTGAGGCCGAGCCGGATCACGTCCGCGCCCGCGTCGCGCATGCCCTGGCTGACCGCATCGGCCAGCTCGGGCGAGTGCACGCGCATGTCCTGCCCGACCACCAGCGTCTTCGCCTCCAGGAAGCGCGCGAAGGCGTTGCCGATCTTCTTCGCGAGCGCGGCATCGAGCTCCCTCGGGACGACGCCACGGATGTCATAGGCCTTGAAGATCCCCATGGGCCGAGAGGGTAGGGTCGGGCCGGCGGAGTGTCCAACTCGCGACCGGCCTCCGTCGACCGGAGCGCACACCGTCGGCCGCGCCAGGGCGAGGCCGTGCCGTCGCGGTCACCCGATCAGGGTGGCCAGCGCGCGCTCCAGGCGCTCGACGTCGGCCGGGCCGACGTCGAGGTGCGTGACGAAACGCACTCCGCTCGTGCTCATCGGGAGCGTGAGCACGCCGTGCTCGGCCAGGGCCTTCGTGAGCGCCTCGGGCGTCCAGTCGGCGCGCTCGATCTTCACCATCACGATGTTGCTCTCGACCTCGCGCGGCCAGGCGCGGAAGCCGGGCTGGCGCTCGAAGGCTTCGGCCACGGCGCGCGCGAGCACATGGTCGTCCTTCAGGCGTTCCTGATGGTGCTCGAGCGCGTACAGGCCGCCGGCCGCGATCACGCCGGCCTGGCGCATCCAGCCGCCGAAGCGCTTGCGCAGCTGCTTGGCGCGCGCGAGGAACTCGCCCGGGCCGGCCACGAGCGCGCCCACGGGCGCGCCCAGGCCCTTCGAGAGCGAGGTCATGACCGAGTCCGCGCAGCTCGCGAAGCGTGCGGCCGACACGCCCGCGGCCGCGACCGCGTTCGGCAGGCGTGCGCCGTCCATGTGCACCGGGATCTTGCGCGCGCGCGCCACGGCGGCCACGCGCTCGAGGTGCGCCAGCGGCACGACGCGTCCGCCTGGACCGTTGCCGTCGCCCATGAAGGTCTGCTCGACGCACACCAGCGCGGTGCGTGGGCAGTGGATCGAGTCGTGCCGGATCGCCGCCTCGATCTCGGCCGGGTCGAGCCGGCCGTCGGGGGCGCTCAGGGTCTGCGCCTGCACTCCGTGCAGCGCGGCGGCCGCACCGGCCTCCCACTGCACCACGTGCGCGCTGCGCTCGGCGATGAGCTCGTCCCCGGGCCGCGTCCAGGCGCCCACCGCGACCTGGTTCGCCATCGTGCCCGAGGGCAGGTAGAGCGCACCCTCCTTGCCGACCCACTCGGCGTAGGCGCGCTCGAGGCGCCGCACGGTGGGATCGCCCTCGAGCACGTCGTCGCCCAGCTCGGCCGCGAACATGGCCGCCAGCATGGACTTCGTCGGGCGCGTGACCGTGTCGCTGCGGAAATCGCTCGGGCGCTGCACGCCGAGCAGCCTAGCGTCTGGCGCGCGGCCGGCGCACGCCGGTCCTGGGGAGCGCGCCGGCCGGGGCCGCGGCCAGGCTGCGCTCGCTCTCCAGCACGGTGCGCACGCGCGCCAGGGCCTCGCCGATCTTCTCCAGCGAGTTCGCGTAGCTGAAGCGCAGGTAGCCCTCGCCGAAGGCGCCGAAGGCCGTGCCGGCCACGGTGGCCACGCCCGCGTCGAGCAGCAGCTTGTTCTGCAGCTCCTTCGAGGAGAAGCCGGTGCCGGTGATGTTCGCGAAGGCGTAGAAGGCGCCCTGCGGCGTGACGCACGAGACGCCGGGCAACTCGTTGAGCCCGTCCACGATCGCCAGGCGGCGCTCGTCGAAGGCGCGCAGCATGTGCTCGACCGGCTCCTGCGTCCCGCGCAGGGCGGCGATGCCGGCGCGCTGCACCGGCGCGCTGGCGCACGAGTTCGAGTTGATCTGCAGGCGCTCGGCGTGCGCGATCAGGCTCTTCGGCCACACGCCGTAGCCCAGGCGCCAGCCGGTCATGGCGAAGGTCTTGCTCCAGCCGTCCAGCAGGATCACGCGCTCGCGGATGGACTCGAAGGCCAGCAGCGAGACGTGCTCGGCCGGCGCATAGGTCAGGCGCGCGTAGATCTCGTCGGCCAGGATCGCGACCTCGGGGAAGCGTTCCAGCCCGGCCACCAGGCGCTCCAGCGCCGCGCGCGAGATGCAACCGCCGGTCGGGTTGGCCGGGGTGTTGATCACGATCAGGCGCGTGCGCTCGTTGAGCTTGGCCAGCACCTCGTCGGGATCGAACCCGAAGCCGCGTTCCTCGGCGAGCTCGATCGGCACGGCCTTGGCGCCCGCGCAGCGGATCATGGACTCGTAGATCGGAAAGCCGGGATTCGGGTACAGGATCTCGGCCCCCGGCTCGCCGAACATCAGCATGGCGAAGAACAGCGTGGGCTTGCCGCCCGGCACCACCAGGACCTGGTCGGGATCGATCGCGACCTCGCGCCGCAGCAGCACGTCCTCGGCCACCGCCTCGCGCAGCTCGCGCAGGCCCTTGGCCTCGGTGTAGGAGTGCCAGCCGTCGCGCAGGGCCTGGCAGCCGGCCTCGACGATGTGCGCGGGCGTCGGGAAGTCCGGCGCGCCGATGCCGAGGTTGATGATCGAGCGCCCCTGGGCCTCCAGCTTCTTCGCCCGCGCCAGCACCTCGAAGGCGGACTCGGTGCCGAGCTGGTGCATGCGTTGGGCGAGCTCCAAGGGAGGGACCTTTCGAGGGGGACCGCGGGGACCGGAGCATCCCAGCCTACGGGCGAGGGTTCGAAACGGTCAAGGCGTCCGCGGCGCGCGAATCGCGCGCGCGCTGGGCGCGTGATCGTGAGCGGAAAACTCTTCCGCGGGGCGTCCGCGGCTAGGCCGCGCCGAAGATCGCGTAGCCGACCACGGCCGCCCAGCTGAGCGTGTTCACGAGGAACCAGCCGTCGCCGCCCAGCAGGATGCGCGCGGGGTTCTCGCCGCCGCGCCCGCCCTGCACCAGCAGCATGTAGCGTCCGACGCCGAAGGCCACGAAGGGCACGCTCCAGAAGAGCGTCTGGCCGTGCCCGAACTTGGCGGCCGTGTCCTCGTCCACGGTGTACATGGTGTAGGCGACGATGGTGCAGGCCGCGAGCACGCTCACCATCTGGTCGAGGAACGGCACGCTGTACTGCTTCAGGCTCGAACGCGTGGCGGAGCCCGCGCCGCCCAGCAGCGCGAGCTCGGCGCGGCGCTTGTTCAGCGCCAGGAACAGCGCCAGGAACAGCGTGCACAGGAAGGCCCAGCGCGAGATCTCGGCCGCGGCCGCGATGCCGCCCGCCGCCAGGCGCAGCAGGAAGCCGCTGGCGATGCAGAAGGCGTCCAGCAGCGCCACGTGCTTGAGCCAGATGCCGTAGGCCAGGTTCAGGAGCCCGTAGCCGGCCAGCACCGCGGCGTTGGCCGGCCCGCCGCCGAGCGTGGCGGCCAGCGCCAGGGCGCCGCCGAAGAACAGCGCGGCCGCCAGCAGGGCCGCACGCGGCGCGAGGCGACCCGAGGCCACCGGACGGTGGCGCTTCTCGGGATGGGCGCGGTCCTTCTCGACGTCGAGCACGTCGTTGACGAGGTAGACCGCGCTCGAGGCCAGACAGAAGGCGACGAACGCGCAGAGGGTCGTCCAGCCGTGCGCGCGCAGCACGAACTCACCCGCGCGTCGGTCGCCCGCGGCGAAGACCAGCGCGGCCAGCACGAAGAGGTTCTTCGACCACTGGTGCGGGCGCATGGCCCCCAACAACGCTCCGGCCTTCATGCGCCGGAAGACCCTATCCCCGGAGCGCGCGCTAATCGAGCGTCAGCTTGGTCAGGTCCTCGACCGGCGAGCCCGCCCCGACCACGAGCACGTTCTCGTCGGGCGAGATCTTGCCCTGCTCCTGCAGCTCGACGAGCTCGAAGGTCTGCACGTTGCCGTCCCCGTACAGCACGTTGGTGGTCGTGCCGTGGTTGTTCTCGGGGTCGTTGTCGTCGGCGATCAGCGGTTCGTTGCCGGAGGGCGGCCACTGGCGCAGGGGATGGTTCTTGAGGTCGCGCCCGGCGTAGGCCGAGTAGGTGCCGTCGATGCGCTCGAGGTCGGTCCACCACTCGTTCCAGGGGATGTCGCGCAGCGCCAGCGCGTTCTTGTCGACCGCCGGGCAGGTGAGCTTCTCGGCGTTGGCCTTGGTGTTCTCGATCGCCTTGCGCGCGACGACCGCGGCGAAGAAGCGCACGCCGCCCTGGGTCGGCATGGTCTTGTACTGCAGGTAGTAGAGCTGGAGCGCCTTGTGGATCTCGCGCAGGTTCGCGCTGCAGCCCGTGACGCGCGCCGAGCGGATCGCGTCGTTGACCATCGGCGTCAGCGTCGCCACCAGGATGCTCACGATGAGGATCACGGCCAGGAGCTCGATCAGCGTGAAGCCCCGGCGGGCGAGCGAGAGCGTTCGTTTCATGGGGGCTCGCAAGGGCGTGGCGGTGGGTCGTGGCGGTGGAGGTCGCTCCCGACGGGCTCCCTACCCTAGCGACCCGTGCTGGTCACGGGCTTCGGCCGGCCCTTGGCGAGCTCGGCCACCGCGGCGCGCAGGGCGTCCTTCTTGCCCGTTTCCTCCCAGGCGAAGCCGGGGCGGCCGAAGTGGCCGTGGAAGGCGGTCTGGAAGTAGATCGGGCGCTTCAGGTCGAGGGCCTGGATGATGCGCGCCGGACGCAGGTCGAAGACCTGGTTCACGGCCGCCACCAGGACGTCGTCGCCCGCCGTGCCGGTGCCGAAGGTGTCCACGCGCACGGAGAGCGGTCGCGCCACGCCGATGGCGTAGGCCACCTGCACCTCGCAACGCCGCGCCAGTCCGGCCGCCACCAGGTTCTTCGCCACCCAGCGCGCGGCGTAGGCGGCCGAGCGGTCGACCTTGGAGGGGTCCTTGCCGCTGAAGGCGCCGCCGCCGTGGCGGCCCATGCCGCCGTAGGTGTCGACGATGATCTTGCGCCCGGTCAGGCCGCAGTCGCCGTGCGGGCCGCCGGTCACGAAGCGCCCGGTCGGGTTGACGTGGTAGATCGTCTGCGCGTCCAGCCAGCCGGCCGGGAAGATCGGCTGGATCAGCTTCTCGACGACCTCGCGCCGGATCGTGGCCTGGTCCACGTCGGGATCGTGCTGGGTCGAGAGCACGACCGTGTGCACGCGCACGGCCTTGTCGCCCTCGTACTCGATCGTCACCTGCGACTTCGCGTCCGGCCGCAGCCACGGGATCGTGCGGGCCACGCGCAGCTCGGCCTGCTTCTCCACCAGGCGGTGCGCGTAGTAGATCGGCGCCGGCATGAGCACGGGCGTCTCGTCGCAGGCGAAGCCGAACATCAGGCCCTGGTCGCCGGCGCCCTGCTCGTCCCTGTCCTTCTCGCCGCGCGTCACGCCCTGCGAGATGTCGGGCGACTGGCGGTCGAGGGCGACCATCACGGCGCAGGTCTTGCCGTTGATGCCCCAGTCGTCGTTGGTGTAGCCGATGCGCTGGATCGTCTCGCGCGCGACCTGCGCGTAGTCCACGTGCGCGCTGGTGGTGATCTCGCCCGCGACCACGCACAGCCCGGTCGTCACCAGCACCTCGCAGGCCACGCGCGACTCCGGGTCCTGCGCCAGGCAGGCGTCGAGGACGGAGTCGGAGATCTGGTCGGCCACCTTGTCGGGGTGGCCCATGGAAACGGATTCGGAGGTGAAGAGGTGTCGGACCATGGGCAGAGGCTATCCCCTCCCCGCGCGCGCCGCCAGCGCAACGAGGTCGAGCGCTTCGAGCGCGGCCAGGGTCAGACGCGTGGCTCCGCGCTGGGCCGCCACGGCCTCCATCCCGGCCCGCCCCATGCGCTCACGCTCGCCCGGGTCCGCCAGGAGACGCGCGAGCTCGTGCTCGAGCTCGGCCGCGTCGGCCACCTCGAGGCAAGCGCCGGCCGCGAGCAACAGCGCGGCCTCCTGGTCGAAGTTGTCGGTGTGCGGGCCGAACAAGACGGCCTTGCCCTGGGCCGCGGGCTCGAGCATGTTCTGGCCGCCGTGGGGCACCAGGCTGCCGCCCACGAACACCAGGTCGGCCAGGGCATAGACGCGCTCGAGCTCGCCGATCGTGTCGATCAGCAGCGGCAGCTCGGGATCGACCCGGGTCCCCCGGCGCAACTCCGTCAGGCGCTGGGTCGCGATGCCCTCCTCGCGCAGCCGCGCCCCCAGCTCCTCCACCCGGTCCGGATGGCGCGGCACCAGCACCAGCCGCGCGCGCGGCGCCGCGCGCCGGGCCGCGCGCGCGACCAGCAGCTCCTCGGGTTCGTGGGTCGAGCCGGCCACCAGCACCTGCGCCCCGCCGCCACCGGCCACGAAGCGCGCCAGGTCGCCGCCCGCGTCGACCGGCCCGACGCGCAGGCCGTCGAACTTCACGTTGCCGGTCACGCACACGCGCTCGCGCTCGATGCCCAGCATCCCGAAGCGGCGCGCGTACTCCGCGCTCTGCACGCAGAAGAGCGAGATGCGGTTGAACTCCGGCAGCCAGCGCCGGAAGGCCAGGTAGCGCCCGTGGCTGTCGCGCGTGATGCGCCCGTTCACGACCGCCACCGCGCGGCCCTCGCGGTTGCAGGCGCGCAGGAAGTTGGGCCACACCTCGAGCTCCACCAGGATCACCAGGGTCGGGTCGAGCGCGGCCAGGAAGCGCCGCACGACCCACGAGAGGTCGGCCGGGAAGCGCACCGAGAGATGCTCGGGATAGAGCGTGTGCGCCATCTCCAGGCCGGTGTTGGTGGTGCTCGAGAGCACGACCTCGAACTCCGGGTGGCGCTCGGCGAACAGCGCCACCAGCGAGCGCGCCGCCTTGACCTCGCCCACCGACACGCCGTGCACCAGGATGCGCGGCCGCGTCGCGCGCGGCAGGCGCGCGAGCCCGCGCCCGAGGCGCTCGCGCACCATGCGCGCGAAGCCGCGCTGGCGCAGGCTCTTCCAGACCAGCCAGGGCGAGCCCAGCAGTGCGAACAGCACCCAGGCCAGGTCGTACAGCGCGTGCAGCGCGACGCGCAGGAAGCGCGGGTCGGGATCGGCGCGGATGGCGGGCGGGAAGCGGCGCGCGCCGGGGCCCCCGTCCGGCGCGGGCGCGGCGCTGCTCGGCAGACCCGCGGCGCTCACGTCGTCCCTCAGGCGCCCGAGCCGTGGCACTTCTTGTACTTCTTGCCGCTGCCGCACGGGCAGGGATCGTTGCGGTCGACCTTGGGCAGCGCGGGCGCGGCGGGCCTGGGCGCCTCCTTGGCCGGCGGCGGCTGGCTGCGTCGCATGGCGTCGAAGGCGGCCGAGGCCGGCGGCCGCCGCACGGCCGCGCGCGCGGCCAGGAGCTGCTGCTGGGCGCGGATCTGCTCGGGCGTGGGCTGGGCCGCGTGGCGCGCCAGCGGCGAGGTCGGGTCGGCCGTGAAGCTGCCGGCCGAGGGACTGCCGGTGGTGCCGCCGGACGCCGCGCCACCGCCACCGGTTTCGCCCGGCGGCGGATCCTGGCGCACGCGCACGCGCAGCGACAGGCTCGCGATCTCGTCCTCGATCGCGATCATGAGCTTCTCGAACAGCGTGAAGCCCTCGGCCTTGTACTCGTTCTTGGGATCCTTCTGGGCGTAGCCGCGCAGGCCGATGCCGTGGCGCAGGGCGTCGATCGCGCGCAGGTGGTCCATCCACTTGCCGTCGATGGCGTGCAGCAGGAGGTGGCGGTCGACCCGGCGCTGCAGCTCCTCGCCCAGCTCCTTCTCGCGTTCCTCGTAGCGCCGGAGCACGGTGGTGAGCGCCTCCTTAGGCTCGGGCTCCTCGGCCGTGGCGGCCACGGCCGCGCTCTGCGGCAGCTCGCTCCCGAAGAAACGCTGGAACCAGTGCGCGAACTTGTCGGGGTCGCCCTGCAGCGTCGAGGC
Organism: uncultured Planctomycetaceae bacterium; assembly: GCA_964631945.1. GTDB lineage: Bacteria > Planctomycetota > UBA1135 > UBA1135 > JABFRZ01. The sequence goes on along the minus strand of CAZWAY010000006.1, from coordinate 1,436 downwards.
CATGCGGCGCACGACGTTCTCGACCATGGCCACGACCTTCTCGCGCAGCTCCCGGTCGGCCAGCACCTCCTGGCGCACGCCGTAGATGGTCTTGCGCTGCTGGTCCATCACCTCGTCGTATTCGAGCAGCGACTTGCGCACCTCGAAGTGATAGTCCTCGACCTTCTTCTGGGCCTTGGCGATGGCGCGCGAGACCATCGGTGACTCGATCGGCACGCCCTCCTCCATGCCCAGGCTCTTCATCGCGTTCGTGACCCAGTCCTTGTAGAAACGCCGCATGAGCGGGTCCTGCAGGGACAGGTAGAAGCGCGATTCGCCCGCGTCGCCCTGGCGGCCGGAACGGCCGCGCAGCTGGTTGTCGATGCGGCGCGCCTCGTGGCGCTCGGTGCCGAGCACGTACAGCCCGCCGAGCGCGAGCACCTCGGCCTGGTCCGCGTCGCACTGCTTGCGCACCTCGGCGCGCACGCGGTCGATCTCCGCCAGGTGCTCGGGATCGCCCTCCTTCAGGCCCTTTTCCTCGAGGGCCTTGCGCAGGCGGTGCTCGAAGTTCCCGCCCAGCTTGATGTCGGTCCCGCGCCCGGCCATGTTGGTCGAGACCGTCACCGCGCCCTTCTCGCCGGCCATGGCCACGATCTGCGCCTCGCGCGCGTGGTTCTTCGCGTTCAGCACCTCGTGCCCGATGCCGCGCCGCTGCAGCAGACCCGAGAGCTTCTCGGAGTTCTCGACCGAGGTCGTGCCGACCAGCACCGGCTGGCCCTTCTTGTGCAGGCGCTCGACCTCGTCGACGATCGCCTTCCACTTCTCGGGCTCGGTGCGGAACACGGTGTCCACGCGGTCCGCGCGCACGACCGGCAGGTTGGTCGGGACCGAGACCACGTCGAGCTTGTAGATCTTGTGGAACTCGCCGGCCTCGGTCAGGGCCGTGCCGGTCATGCCCGCCAGCTTGGAGTACAGGCGGAAGTAGTTCTGGTACGTGATCGTCGCCATCGTCTGGTTCTCGGCCCGGATGGCGATGCCCTCCTTGGTCTCGACCGCCTGGTGCAGGCCGTCCGACCAGCGGCGCCCGGCCATCTTGCGGCCGGTGAACTCGTCCACGATGACCACCTCGGGCGGCCCCTCGGAGGTGTCGACCACGTACTCCTTGTCCTTCTCGTACAGGGCGTGGGCGCGGATCGCGTTCTCGATGTAGTGCGGCCAGTCGGTGTGGCCCGGCAGGTAGAAGGACTCGACGCCCAGCAGCTTCTCGGCCTCCTCGATGCCGGCCTCGAGCAGGTGCACGGCGCGCTCCTTCTCCTTGACCTCGTAGTGCTTGTCGCGCTCGAGCTTGCGCGCCACGGCGTCGGCCGCCTTGTACTTGTCCGGCATGTGCTCGGCCGGGCCCGAGATGATCAGCGGCGTGCGCGCCTCGTCGATCAGGATCGAGTCGACCTCGTCCA
>CAZWAY010000005.1:42363-117668 GCA_964631945.1 uncultured Planctomycetaceae bacterium | reverse complement strand
GCGCGGCGCAACCGGAGTTGTGCGGGATCTCCGGGTGGACGAGCACGAGTTCCATGGGCGGCACAGCCTAGCGCCCGCCCCTCGGGGGGCGGCCCGGGGCGCCGAAGTTCGCCATCTGTTAGGGTTTCGGCCAGCGAGGATCCCGAGCGTGCCCCCCCATCGCGACGCCCTCCTCCCGCGCACCACGCGCCGCATCCTGCACCTCGACGTGGACGCCTTCCTGGCGTCCGTCGAGCAGGCGCTGCACCCGGAGCTGGTCGGCAAGCCGGTGGTCGTCGGCGGCGCGCCCACCTCGCGCAACCTGGTGATGTCGTGCTCCTACGAGGCGCGCGCCTTCGGCGTGCGCGCGGGCATGCACCTCTCGGAGGCGAAGCGCCGCTGTCCACGCGCGCTGTTCCGCGACGGCGATTCGCAGGCCGCCAACCGCCTGCGCGACGAGGCCACGCGCGTCCTGCTGGGCTTCACGCCGCGTGTCGAGGTCGCCTCGATCGACGACTTCTACCTCGATCTGACGGGCAGCGCGCGGCTCTTCGGCGCGGCCTTCGACGCCGCGCTGGCGATCCAGCGCGCAGTGAAGGCGCACACACGCCTCGCGCTCACCGTCGGCGTGGGCTCGAACCGGCTCGTGGCGCGCCTGGCGGGCAAGCTCGCCAAGCCCGCCGGCGTGTGCGAGGTCCTGCCCGGGCACGAGCTCGCCTTCGTGGGCGCGCTGCCGCTCGAGCACCTGCCCGGCGTCGGGCACGCCACGGGCGCCGCGCTCGAGCGCTTCGCGCTGCGGCGAGTGTGCGAGCTGCGCCTGCTCTCGCGCGAGGTGCTCTTCACCGCCTTCGGCAGCGCCGGACTCGTGCTGTTCGAGCGCGCCCACGGCCGCGACGAGGCCCCGGTCGAGGCCACGCACGCGCTCGGCGAGGACGGCGCGCTGCTGGCGCGCCCGCCGAAGTCGCTCTCGCGCGAGACCACCTTCGAGCCCGAGGAGGGCCGCCCGGAGGTGGTCGAGGCGATGCTCTCGTACCTGGTCGAGCGCGGCGCGCAGCGCCTGCGCGCGCTCGGCGTGCAGGCGCGCACGCTCGAGGTGCGCGTGCGCTGGGTCGACACGAACCCGCGCCCGGGCGCGTGGTCGGAGGAGGGCCTGGCGGCCCAGCGCCGGCGCGCCCTGAGCGCGCCCAGCGACGCGACCGACGAGCTGTGGCGCGCCGCGCTCGCGCTCTACCGCACGCTGCCGAGGAAGCGCGCGCTGCTGAAGCGCCTCGGGATCGCCTTCCACGGCCTGGCGCGCGCGCCCGGCTGGCAGGGGCAACTCTTCTCGGGCGCGGACGAGCTCGCCCACGACTGCCCCGGGCCCGCGACGCACGACGCCAGCCGCGCCGACCGCCACCGCCGCCTCGACCACGCCCTCGACGAATTGCGCGCGAAGCTCGGCTTCGGCCGCATCCTGCGCGGCACGAGCACGCCGCTCGCGCAAAGCCACCCGCTGCGCCCCGACGGCTTCCGGCTGCGCACGCCGTCGCTGAATCAGTGACGGGCGTCCTCGGTGCGCGTGGTCATGGCCCTCGTCCCGTGCGCATGGAAAGATACAGTCACGGCATGGACACGCAGAACTCGCGAGCCTTGCTGACCATCGCGCTGCTCGCCGCGCGCGCCGACGGGACCCGTGACGAGCGCGAGAAGACCGCCATCCACGCCGCGCTCGGGCGCATCGGGAGCGAGGGGCTGGACGTCGAGACGCTGTGGAGCGAGGTCGAGGACGGACGGCGCGGGCTCGCGCAGAGCGCTCACGAGTTGACCTCGCCGGCGGCGCGCGAACTGGCCCACGAGCTCGCGACCTGCGTGTGCGGCGCGGACGGCGCGACGAACGAGGCAGAGCGCGCGTTCCTGGACGAGCTGGCGCGCGCGCTCGGACTGTCGAGCACGAGTACCGAGCGCTTCCGGCGCGAGGCGGATGCGCTCGCGGACGCGCCGCTGAGCGGCACGACGTCCGCCGCGGGGCCGACGGGCGAGGCCGAGCTCGACGCGCTGATCCTGCGCCAGGCGATCCTGTGCGGCGGGCTCGAGCTCCTGCCGCAGCGCCTGGCGACGCTCGCGATCCTGCCGCTGCAGATGCGCCTGGTGTACCAGATCGGGAAGCGCCACGGGTTCGAGCTCGACCGCGGGCACGTGCAGGACTTCCTGGGTGTGGCCGGCGTGGGCCTGGCCTCGCAGCTGATCGAGGGCTTCGCGCGCCAGCTCGTCGGTGGCCTGTTCGGGCGCGCGGCGGGCGGCCTGCTCGGCGGACTGGCGCGCGGCGCGACGGGCGCGGGCTTCTCGTTCGCGACCACCTACGCGCTCGGGCACGCGGCCAAGCGCTACTACGCGGGCGGGCGCACGCTCTCGGGCAGCGAGCTCAAGCAGCTCTTCGCCGAGCTGCTCGGTCGCGCGCGCGAACTCGAACCCCGGCACGCGGCCGAGATCGCGGCCAGCGCACGCCACGCAGACCTCGGCGCGCTGCGCGGTCTGCTGGGCGTCTGAACGCCGGAAGTCGGGCGGGCGAGGCGGGGCGCCCCCGCGCGGGGAACTACTTGGGGGCCGGCTTGCCGGCCTTGGCAGCCTTCTTGGCGGCCGACTTCACGTTGCGCAGGCGCGGGCGGCGTTTGCCGAAGGTGCCATTCGAGATCTTGCCGCGCCGCGTCTTCTTGTCGCCTCTGCCCATGGATGCTCGTTCGTCGGGGGAAATGGAAGGCGGGCATTCTGGGGGTGCGGACGGGCGGCGTCCACCGCGGCGAACCGCGCCGGAGAACTGGACGGCGGATTCGCCTTTTGTTAGGGTCCGGGCCGTGGGGGGCGTCATCGAGCGCCCATGTACGTCCCCCTGCGCAGCCACGGCTGGCATTCCCTGCTGACCGGCGTCGATCCCCCCGCGGCGCTGCTCGCGCGCGCGGCGGAGCTCGCTCTGCCCGCGCTGGCGCTCACCGACGTGGACACGCTCGGCGGCTCGGTGGACTTCCTGAAGGCGGCCGAGCGCCTGGACGGCGGAGCGAACACGGCGCGCGTGCGCCCGATCCTCGGCGCGGAGCTCAGCGATCCGAGCGGACGTCCCGGACGCGTGATCGCGCTGGCGAGCGACGCCCAGGGCTACCGCAACCTGTGCAAGCTGGTCTCGGCGCGCCAGCTCGGTGGCGATCCCGGAGATCGCGCGGAGCACGAGCGCGGGCTCGCGCCCGAGCACTTCGAGCTCGTCGCGGCGGTCGAGCGCTTCCAGGAGGGACTGTTCCTGCTCGTCGATCACCCGCGGCTCGCGCTCGCGCTGGCCGGGCGCGTGCCCGCGCGGCGGCTGTTCGTCGCCGTGTCGCCGGCCGCGCTCGCGCGACGATCCGTCGCGCGCACGCGCAGCGCACGTCCGCTCGACCCGGCCGAGCGCGTGGCGCTGCTCCCGGCGCCCAAGGTGCCCCCGCCCGCGCGCGCGGTCCCGGCCCAGGAGCTGCTGGCGTGCGCGCGCGCCGCGCGGCTCGCCACGCTGGCCGTGCCGGACGTGCACTGCGCGCGCGCGGCGGATTACGCGGCGCACCGCGTGCGCGCCGCGATCAAGCACAACGCGCTGCGCTGCGACCTCGCACGCGAATGGCTGGCCGAGGAGCCCGCGCACCTGCTCGGGAGCGCGGAGATGGCCACGCTCTACGCCGGGTTGCCGGAGTGTCGGGGGCCGTTCCGCGCGAGCAAGAAGGGCGTCCTCGGCCTGCTCGCGCGCACGCTCGAGATCGCCGAGGCGTGCCGCTACGTGCCGCCGCTCGGCGGCGTGCTCTTCCCCTCGATCGAGCTGGAGGGGCACGAGACGCCCTACTCGGCGCTGTGCGCGCTGGCCTTCGACGGCGCGCGCAAGCGCTACACGCCGCTGCGGCCGGAGGTGGTGCGGCGCCTCGAGCACGAGCTGGCGGCGATCGAGGGGCTCGGCTTCGCGCCCTACTTCCTGCTGGTGAAGAAGATCGCCGACTTCGCGCGCGCGCGCGGCATCCCGAGCGTCGGGCGCGGCTCGGCGGCCGACAGCCTGGTGGCGTACTGCCTCGAGCTGACCGACGCCGACCCGCTGCGCTACCGCCTGCCGTTCGAGCGCTTCCTCAATCCCGCGCGCAAGGACCGGCCCGACATCGATCTCGACTTCTGCTGGCGGCGGCGCGACGAGGTACTGGCCGAGGTCGGCACGGCCTTCGGCCTCGAGCGCACGGCCATGATCGCCACGCTCTCGACCTTCGGCATGCGCGCGGCCTTCCGCGCGGTGGCGCTGGCCGAGGGCCTGGCGCCGGTCGAGGTCAACCGCTGGTCGCGCCGGCTGCCGGGCATGGGCGCGGAGCTCGGCGCGGCCGAGGCCGGGACGGGCGAGGTGCCGGATGGCTCGGAAGAAGAAGAGGAAGAGGGACGGGAGGGCGAGCGCGCGCGGGACGACACGCCGCTGCTACACGCGCTACCGCCCGCGCTCGCGCACGATCCCATCGCACGCACCCTCGCGGCCACGCCCGAGTGCCGCGGCTTCCCCTTCGAGGATCCGCGCCATGCCTTCGTGCTGCGCATGGCGAGCGCGCTGCTCGACTGCCCGCGCCACCTCGGCCTGCACCCGGGCGGGGTGGTGGTGACGCCCGGGCCGATCACGGACTTCGTCGCCTGCCAGCGCGCCGCCAAGGGCGTGATCGTGACGCAGCTCGACAAGGACGGCGTCGAGGCCATCGGCCTGGTGAAGATGGATCTGCTCGGCAACCGCGCGCTGACGGTGGTCGACGATTGCCTGCGCGCGCTGGGGCTGAGCCACGCGGAACTGGCGCGCATCCCCGAGGACGACGAGCGTACCGGCGCGCTGCTCGAGCGCGGGGCCACGCTCGGCTGCTTCCAGATCGAGTCGCCGGGCATGCGCAACCTGCTGCAGCAGACCGGCGCGCGCACGATGGACGCCGTGATCCAGGCCGTGGCGCTGATCCGACCCGGTCCGGCCGGCTCGGGCATGAAGGACGCCTTCATCCGCCGCTTCCGCGGGCTCGAGCCGCCGCATGCGCCGCACCCGCGCCTGGAGGAGCTGCTGGCGGAGACGCAGGGCGTGATGCTGTACCAGGAGGACGTGATGCAGGTCGTGGTGCTGCTGGCCGGCTTCGAGCTCTCCGAGGCCGACCTCTTGCGCCGCGCGCTGGCGAAGAGACGTGGGCCCGAGCTGATCGAGCTGCGCGCGCGCTTCCTGGCGGCCTGCGAGGGCGAGCGCATCGCCCGGTGCGACGCCGAGCGCGTCTGGGAGTTGGTCGCCAACTTCTCGGCCTTCGGCTTCTGCAAGGCGCACGCGGTCACCTACGGGCGCATCGCCTACCGCACGGCGTACCTGAAAGCGCACCATCCGGCCGAGTTCCTCACGGCCTTCCTGAACAGCCAGACCGGCTACTACGACGCGCGCGTCTACGTCGAGGAGGCGCGCCGGCTGGGCGTCCCGATCCTGCCGCCGGACGTGAACCGCAGCGATACGGGCTTCACCCTGGAGCGCGGTGGGCGCGACGGCACGCCCGCCCTCCGCGTCGGGCTCGAGCGCGTCAAGGGCCTGTCGGAAGCCACGCGCCAGGCGTTGCTGGCCGAGCGGGAGCGCGGCGGCCCCTATCTCTCGCTGCCCGACTTCGTGGAGCGCTCGGGCGCGCGCGCCGACGAGAGCGAGCGCCTGATCCTGTGCGGGGCGCTGGATGCGTTCGATCGCACGCGACCCGAGATGCTGCTGCGCCTGCACCTGTTGAGTTCGCCCGCGCGCCGACCGCCAAGCGGCCTGGACGCGCGCGCGCTGGCCGCCTGCCGCACGTCCCCCGCCGCGCGCGAGCGTGCGAGCGGCTGGTCACGGCCCGCGCTCGCGCCCGACGCCCGACGCCTCCGCCCGGGCGAGAGCACGCCGCTCTTCCCCGCTCCGCCCCCGTCGGCCCTGGCCTTGCCGGCCTTGCCCGAGTTCGATCCCGTGCGACGGGGGCGGCTCGAACTCGAGCTGCTCGGACTCACCGTATGTGCCCATCCGACCACGCTCTTCCCCTGCCTCGCGCGCGACGAGCACGGTGCGAGTCTGCCCTGCGCCGAACTCGCACACCGGCGCGGCGAGCGCGTGCAGCTCGTCGGCTGGCTGGCCGCCTCGCGTCCGGTGCGCACGAGCGCGGGCGGTTGGATGCGCTTCCTCACGCTCGAGGACGAGAGCGGCATTGCCGAGGTGGTGGTCTTCCCACCGGTCTACGCGCGCGATGGGCACCGCCTGATCGGCCGCGGGCCGTTCCGGATCCACGGGCGCGTGGAGGAGCACCTGGGGGCCTGTACGCTGCACGCCGAACGCATCGGGTGATGCGCATCGGACGATTGGCGGAGGCCCGGGGCGCTCAGTCCGCGTCCTGGTAGCGCAGACTGACGTTCTCCCGCCCCATGGTGCGCAGGCGTTCGGAGGACTTCTTGAGGCCCATGTGGTGCGCCTTGGAGACCACGCTCTTGACCGAGCGTCCGAGCGCGCGTGCCAGCTCCAGGTTGGACTGAACGGGGTAGTCCCGGCGCAGGATCTCGAGCTCCTCGGGCCGCCAGCGCGGCATGCGCGTGGCGGCCTCGCCGGCGAGCTTGCGCACGAAGGCCTTGTCCTTGGACAGCGCGAGCCCCTCGGCCAGCGTGGCGATCTCCGTCAGCGAGCGCCCGAAGATGCGCGAGAGATCCTCGTCCGTGCGCGTGCCGTAGATGCGCTTGAACTCGGCCAGCTCCTCGCGTGGCCACGAGCCGTCCTTCTTGATGCGCCCGAGATCGAAGATCCGCTCGTTCACCTCCTCGGTCGGGCGTCCGAGGATGCGGCCGATGACCTCGGGTGAGGTCGCGCCGAGGTAGCGACGCAATTCCATGACCTCGTTCGCCGTCCACGGACCCGTCCGGACGGGTCCGGTGAAGAGCTTCTCCGCCATGCGACGGATGCTGGCCACGGGCCGCTTGAGCTCACGAGCGATCAGGGCGTCGTCCCGGAGTCCGTAGAGCTCCTTCAGACGCGCCTGCTCGCGCTGGGACCAGCGCCCGCGCCGCGGCGCGTCCGCTCGTCCCCAACCGACCTTGGTGGATCGCAATCTTCCCCTCGTCGTTTTCTTGTGGCTGTCCACTGGAGTCCCCCGAAAGGTCTGACGACGACTGACCTGGTGCAACCGAGGCGAGGGAACCAGCCGCGGGATTCTATCGATCACCTGCACTCGAAAGTAGCCGCGCGATTCGGCGTGTTCGTCACCACGCGAGCGCGGATGTGCGCCGGAATAGGGAGCTTGTCTTCGAAGTTCTAAATGTTGGAACGAAGTCCTGGACGAGCGCGCAAACGCGCCACGGTCGCTCCCTCCGTAGAACGATGCAAATTGAATGGCGCTGCGGCCCGGAGAGAGAGCTCAGCTTGCCGAGGACATCCCGCGCGTCGCTTGGTCCAGCAGGCCGCGCACGTCCTGCGCCGTCTCCGCCGCCAGCACCTGCTCGGCGAGTCCCAGCAGGTCGGCGTGACGCGAGTGGCGGATCGCGTACTTGATCACCGGCACGAACTGGGGCGCCACGCTGACCGAGTCGTAGCCGAACCCGCACAGGAGCACGGTCACGGCGGGATCGCTGGCCATCTCACCGCACACCGAGCACGACTTCCCGACGCGCAGGGCCGCGTCGGCCACCTGCTTCAGGGCCCGGATCACGGCCGGGTGGTGCGGCTCGTAGAGGCCGGAAACCCACGAGTTGTCGCGGTCGACCGCGAGCAGGTATTGCACCAGGTCGTTGGTCCCGACGCTCACGAAGTCGACCTCGCGCACGATGCGCTCGATCTCCAGCAGCGCGGAAGGGACCTCGATCATGGCCCCGACCGGCACGTCGTCGGCCGTGGGGTAGCCCTGCTCGCCGAGCTGGGAGCGGACCTCCGCGAACAGCCGGTGCACCTCGCGCACCTCCTCCAGCGAGCTGATCATCGGCATCAGGATGCGCATGTCGCCCGCCGTGCTGGCCCGCAGCAGGGCGCGCAGCTGCACGCGCAGGAGGTCGCGCCAGCGCAGGGTGATGCGGATCCCGCGCCAGCCCAGGGCCGGATTGGCCTCCGGAGGCGTCTGGAAATAGGGCAGGGGTTTGTCGCCCCCGATGTCGAGCAGCCTCAGGGTCGTGGGCCGTCCGGCCATGCGCTCCAGCACGCTGCGGTAGAGGCGGTACTGTTCCTCCTCGGAGGGGAACTCGTTGCGCTCGAGGTAGAGGAACTCGGTCCGCAGCAGGCCGATGCCGTCGGTGTGCGCCTGATCGAAGGTGTCCAGGTCGCGGAGGCTCTCCACGTTGACCTGCACCGAGAGGGATCGGCCGTCCAGGGTCGTGCCCGGGAGCGCGGCGTCGGCGCGGTAGGACTCGCGTCGATCCTCGAGCAGGCGCTTGCGCTCCTCGAACTCGCTCACCTGCGAAGCGGAGGGCGAGAGCAAGACCGAGCCATGGTCGCCGTCGACGGCCATTTGCATGCCCTGCTCCAGGCGCGCCAGCAGGTTCGGGAGCCCGACCACGCACGGCAGCCCGAGCGAGCGCGCGAGCACGGCCCCGTGCGAGAAGCGCCCACCGGTCTCGGCCACCACGGCCAGCAGACGCTCGCGCTCGAGGAACGTGACCACTGCGGGAGTGAGCTCGGCGGCCGCCAGGATCACGTGCTGCCCGGCCTGCAACACCTGCTCCCGGTCGCGCTCGAGCAGCACGTTCAGCACGTAGCGCCATGGATCGGAGACGTCCGAGGCCAGGTTGCGCACGTTGCCACCATCCAGCTTGCCGAAGCGCTCCTGGTAGCGCTCGATCAGCAGCTTCACGGCTGCCTCCGCGTTGATGCGCTGCTCCGAGATCGCGCGCTCGACCTCGCTCATGGCGTGCGGATCCTTCAGGATCATGCGGTGCACGGCGAAGATCTCGGCGTCCTTCGGCCCGGCCGAGAGCGCCACCGCACGCTGGCGCTCCTCCAGCCGTTCGGCGGCCGAGTTCAGGGCCGAGGCCAGGCGCCCGATCTCGAACGGCACGTCCTCGCGCTTCACGGACCAGGTGGGCACGTCGGTCGGACCGGTCAGGACGATGTGCACGCTGCCCAGGGCGAGCCCGGGCGCGACCGCGATCCCATGGACCTTGCCTCGGGAGGCGCGCGGAGCCGGAGACGGGAGCGGGAAGGCCATTCTCGGCGAGCACCATAGCCGCAGGCCCCCGGGGGGTGCGAGGGCGCGAGAAGACGCCTCTTTCCTCAAGCCGCGAGGAGCGCTCGTTCGAGGAGGGATCTCGCGCCGATTCCGCCTCCGCCCGGAGGCCTCGATCGGGCCGGGGCCTCGCCGAGCGCACCCCGGACCGCGCCCTCGGACGTCCGTCTCCTCCACCGAACCTCACCATGGCCTCGACCGAATTCGCAACCCGTTCGCACAAGGGCGCAGGCTTCCTGTTCTTCGTCGGCTTCGCGCTCGTGGCAACGGGCGTGGCCTTCGCACTGGCGCCGCAGTACTCCTGGCAGGTGGCCAAGATCGCGCGCCAGGCAGCCGCCTTCGGCGTGCAGAACGGCGCCCTGGTGGTGGGCGGACTGTTCTTCTTCGGGCTCGGGATCGTGGCGCGCGCGGCGGCTCCGGCCACGCTGCCCCAGAGCGATCACTCGGAGAGCAGCGAGGCACTGCAGGCCGAGCTGCACCTCGTGAACGATCAGCTCTCGACCAAGCTCGCCCAGTTGCGCACCTCGTTGCTCCAGATCCACGAGAGCATCACCGCGGTCGCGAGCCAGCAGCAGGCCCAGATGCAGAGCCAGGACGACAAGAACACGGCCGGAGACCACTCGCAGGACGCCGTCTTCCGCCTCGCGGCGAGCCTCGACAAGCTGCACGCGCACTTCGACGAGCGAGTGCACGCGGTCGACCTGCAACTGCGCGCGGGCTTCGAGGCTCTGCTGCACGCGACCCAGGAGGTCCGGCGCGTGCTCGGCAGCGCCCAGTCGGCTCCGCCCGCGGGTGTCGCGCCCCACGCCCTCCACGGACAGGGTCAGCCGCAGGTCGCAGGCAGCGGCATCGACTTCTACGAGACGATGCAGAAGCTCGACGCGATCTCGGGCGAGTTTACGCAGCCTGGCCACCAGCCCCAGGCGCCGTTCCCGAGCCAGGGCCACGGCGACCCGCTCGATGCGCTGCTCCCCGAGGAGTACCGCGACCGCTACTAGGCCCGAGCGCGGGCGCTCCTAGCCTTCGGACGGCGGGGGCGCGGCCGGCTCGCCGCCGGGCAGTCCGGGCTCGGTCGGCTTCTTCTCCTTGAAGAAGCCCGCGAAGGGGTTGTAGGTGCCGGTCGGCCGGCTCGCCCGCCGCACCGCGTCGGCGTCGTATTCCTCGCGACCCCCACCGGTGCGCCCGCGGCCACCGGCCGAACGGCCGGGGCCGCCGCCGACCGAGCCACCCTCGCGCGCCCCGCGACCACCGCCGCCACGCTTCTTCCCTTCGCCGCCCGAGCCCGTGACCAGGCCGTCACGGCGTGTACGCGCGCCGCGCAGCACGGGCTGGAAGTCGGTCCAGGTCTCGCCGCCCTCGGCGTTGCGTCGCGGGCCGCGTCGACCGCTGCGCTCGCGGCGCTCGGTGCTCGGTTCGGCGCCGGCCACGGCCCCCTCCTCGCGCGGGCCGCGTTCGGCGCGGCGCGGGCCGGCCGGGCCGCGCCGGAAGTCGGGCACGTTCTTGAGCGAGAGCTCGGCGCGCGGGCCGCTGGCGTCGAGCACGCGCGCGCGCACGACCTGGCCGATCGACAGCAGCACGCGCGCGTCGCGCACGTAGTGGCTGGAGATCTCGCTGACGTGCACCATCGCATCCTTCTCGGGCCCGAGGTCCACGAAGGCTCCGAAGCTGGCCACGTTGGAGACGACGCCCTCCACGACCTGGTCCTTCTGCAGGCTCTTCGGGTCGGTCTCGGACGGGAGCAGGCGCGGGAAGAACTGGCGCGGGCGCGGATCCCGACCGGGGTGCGCGACCTCGCGCACGAGCTCGCGCCAGGTGCCTTCGTCCACGTCGAAGTCGCCACGGCGCAAACCCCGGGCGACATCGCGTTGGCCGAGACTCTCTTCCACGCTGGCCCCGCCCTGCAGGATGACGCGTCGGGCCAGGTCGTACTGCTCGGGGTGCAGCGCGGTGGCGTCGAGCGGCTCGCTCGAGTCGCGCACGCACAGGAAGCCGATGGAGTCGACCCAGGCCAGGTCGTCGAGCAGGTTCTCGGTGCGCAGCTCCTCGCGCGAGCCGAAGGGGCGCTGGGCACGGCGCTCGACGAGCTTCTTGGCCAGCTCGAAGTTGAGCCCGGGGACGTGACGCAGGAAGTGCACGGGAGCGTGGTTGAGGTCGCAACCGACGTGGGCCACGCACGATTCGAGCGTGTCGTGGACCACGCGCCGCAGCGCCGCCTTGCTGATGACGGCTTGCTCGCGCCCGAGCCCGAGGTTGCGTGGCTCCACCTTCAAGAACTCGAGCAACGGGTCCTGATAGCGACGCGCGAGCCCGATGGCCTCGCGGGCCGGCACCGAGAAGGCGCCCAGCTCCGCGCGTGCCTGCTCGGAGTTGGCGTAGCTCGCGAGCCCGGCATCGTTGACCGGGACGACGACCGCCTCGACCTGCAGGAGGTCGAGTGCCGCGCGCAGCTTCAGCAGGCCGGGCCGCACGCTCTTGTCGCAGCTCACGGCGAGGGTGTTCACGCCGGTTCCGCGCATGGCCTCGTTCAGCTTCTGGGCCAGCTCGGGCAAGGCCAAGGTCGAGGCCTCGAGCTTGAGCTCGCTGCCCTGGGGCTGACCGTCGGCGTCGACCACGAAGATCAGCCAGTCCCCCTTGGCGTCCACGTGCACGCCAGCCGTGGGCCGCGGACCGGCCGGGGGCGTCAGCAGGATCTGCCGCAGGTGCTGCGCCACCAGACGGATGGCTTCCTCGTCTGCCCGCTCGCGCAGTTCGTTGCGAACGTCGTCCTCGATCATCGGCAGCAAGCGCAGGTGCAGCGCCTGACGCGCGACCTCGTCCGCCACGGACGCATAGGCGGGATGGATCCGGCGTCCGAGCGCAGCGCGCACCTGGGGCATGACCACGCGCTCGTCCACGGTGAGGACCAGCGCGATCTGGCGCTGGGCCTGGGCCTGGCGCAAGGCGATCAGGCGGTGGCCCTGCAACTGTCGCAGCGGAACGTTGACGCGCAGCAGCGAACGGTTCCGACCCAGGCGCCCCTCTTCGACCAGCGCTCGCACCCCGACGCGGCCATGCTTGCGCAGCAGCCGCCGCAGCAGCGTGCGCAGCTGGGGGTTGCGCCCCAGCCGGTCCGAGAGGATGCGCATCGCACCCTCGAGCGCCTGCTGCTCGGTGTGTACGCCACGATCCGTGTTGACGTATTCCGAGCACAGGCGCGCGAGCTGCGGCGACAGGTCGATGTGCGCGGGGTGGAACACCGGCCGCGCGTGGAGGGGATCCGGCGAGGGATGCGCGCGTTCGGAGGCGTTCTCCCGCTCTCCCGCGGCCGCGTTCGAGTCCGCCTCCGCTCCGGGTTCGGGCGCGGCGGTTCCGGGGTCCGGCTCGCCCTCCGCGGTCTGGGCCTGGGACGCTGCTGTCTCGGCACCCATCTCCGCCTCGAACTCCGCGGACGCGGGTTCGTCGGCGCCCTCGGGCGCGTGCGGCTCGGCCGGCGCTTCGGGCGTGGGCTCGGCCGTGGCTTGGCCCGAGTCCTCGGCTTGGGCGGACGCCGTGCCCGGCCCAGGAGCGGAGCCGGAGGCCTCCTCGGCCTCGAGCGCGGGTGTCCCGCGCGGCGGGCTGGCCACGAGCGCGTCGGCCAGGGGCGCGAGTCCGCGATCGATGGCGAGCTGCACCTCGGGCTCGGGTCGGCGATGCGGGAGGAACTGGTCCTCGAGCTCGAAGCGGTCCGTGCACGCGAACACCGCCTCCGTGAGCTCGGTCGGCACGGGCTCGCCCTTCAACTGCTCCTGGACCGAGCGCAGCAGCGAGGCCCGCCGCTTGTCGAGTTCCTCGAACTGCTTCAGCCGGCGCGCGAAGCGCCGGATGGAGCCGTCGGTGAAGGCGCCGATCTCGGCGCGACGGTAGCGGGCGATGTAGGGGGCCTTGTGCCCGGCCTGGAGGAGCTCGAACACGCGCTGGGCGTGCTCTTTCCCTACTGACAATTCCTTGGCCAGCGTCTCGACGATCGCGGCTGCGCTCACGTGGAACCCTCTGTCCGGTAGCGACCAGACGAACGGGTGGTTGGTGTCCGAAAGAGCGCTAGAGGATAGCGTCGCTGGGCGGATCCAGATAGGCCCGCCACGCCGGGCTCAGATGCGCACGACCTGGACCAGGGCCTTCCCGAAGCGGAAGCCCGAGGCGTCGTCCAGCCCGGTCACGAGCTTCTCGTCGCGCTCGACCTGGCTGCCCGTGTAGCGCGCCCCGGCGGCCTCCAGCTGCGCGCGCAGCGAGCGCTCGCCGGTCACGCGCTTCTTGCGCACGACGTCGCCCTGGGCGAGCGCCGCGACGGCCAGGCCCCAGGCCCCGATGAGCTTCTGCTGCTGCGCCGCCGCGCGCACCAGGCGCAGGACATCGGCCTGCTCGGCGAGCCAGGGCGAGCCGACCCCGGCGCACAGGATCAAGCCGGAGTAGGGGTCCATCGTCTCCCCCGCCAGCGATCCGTCGACCTGGAACTCGTCCTGGAGCTCACCGCGCAGGACGGCCCCGTCCTGGGACGAGACCACGCGCGTGCCCACGTGCACGTTGAACAGCGCGGAACGGGCGTAGCGCAGGGTCGTCTCGGCGTAGCCGCTGGGCGGCACGATCACCAGCACCGTGCTGGCGTAGGCGTGCACCACGAGCCCGTGCTCGTCCAGCTGGGCCTTGGGGCTGGCTTCCTTCTTGGACATCGCTCAAGCGGGAAGCTCGAACACCGAGGCGCGCGTCTCCTCCGCCAGGAGCCCGGCACCCTGCGCGACCTTCCAGGCCACGCGTTCGTCCAGACCGGGCAGGGTCAGCTCCCCCAGCATCCGTCCGGACACGCCGTCGCGCACCTCGAGCATGGCGCCGCGCGCGAGGTAGAGCTTGCCGCTGTCGAGCGAGAGGCTCACGTCGGGCAATTCGTCGCTCTCGTCCGCGAGCACCTCGCGCCACAGCGAGTAGGCGCTGGACTCGTGCGTGCGGAAGGCCTCCAGGCGCAGCTCCTCGGGGCCGCTCGACTGGCCCGGGCGCGCGGGCACGCGGTTGCCGGAGAGCACGATGGCCAGGTCGCTGCCGCACACCAGGTCGTGGATCACCGGCAGCTCCGGGTCGATGAAGGTGTCGACCTGCTCGCCCGACTCCACGTCCAGGCGCAGCACGCCTTGACGCTTGCGCGCGGTGTCGGTGTACACGACGTAGGCGTGGGGTCCGATGCGCCCGACCAGGTGGTAACGCTCGCCATCACGCGCGTAGCTCCAGACCTCGAGCATGGGCGAGGTCAGGATCCCGCTGACGCGCTGCGGCGTCACGGTCAGGCACACGTCGCCGAAGGCGAGGGCCTGGTCGAAGGCCCCGATCTCGCTGGCGCCGATCAGCTCCCCCGTGGAGAGCGACATGCGCGCGATGCGGTGCTTCTGGCTCGACGGACCGAGGATCACCACGTCCTCCTCGTCTCCGAAGCCGCAGCCGAAGCCGCGGCCGTAGCCGACTTCGCAGGGCGAGAGCCAGAGCACGTCGCCGCTGGAGCGATCGTAGGCTCCGAGCTTGCCGGGGATGACGTTGTCGATCCACTTGCCGCCGGCCGGCGGGTCGTAGCCGTGCAGGATGACCGGCCCGGTGTCGCCCAGGGCGATGCCATCGATCTCACCCTGGAACTCGCGGCTCCAGCGTCGCCGTGCAGTGCGCGTCATCGGCGCGGAATCCTAGCCACGCCCGGGGTGCGGAGCCAGCGCCTACTTCTCGGGGTTCAGGATCTTCTCGGCCAGGCTCGCGGGCACCGGACGGTACTCCAGGAGCTCCATGGCGAAGGAGCCGCGACCCTGGGTCGCGCCGCGCAGGGAAGAGGAGTACGCGAACATCTCCGCGATCGGCACGACTCCGCGCACGATGCGCAGGTCGCCCGAGGTCTCGACGTCACTGACCTCGCCCCGGCGCGAGTTCAGGTCACCGACCACCCCGCCCAGGTATTCCTCGGGTGCCCGCACCTCGATCCTCATGATCGGCTCGAGCAGGGTCGTGTTGTTCTCGGCCGCCATGCGGAAGGCCTGGACGCCGCAGGCCTGGAAGGCCATCTCGCTCGAGTCCACGTCGTGGTGCTTGCCGTCGTACAGCGAGGCGACCACGTTCACGAATGGATAGCCGTTGCGGCCGCCGCCGCGCACCGCCTCGCCGATCCCGTACTCGACCGCCGGGATGTACTCGCGCGGGATCGAGCCGCCCTTGATCTCGTTGTGGAACTCGTAGATGCCGTCCGCGGGCGTGCCGGACTCGAAGCGCACGTGGGCCACGGCGTACTGGCCGCGGCCACCGCTCTGCTTGATGTAGCGCGACTCGATGTCCTTGGGCTTGTTGAGGCGCTGCTTGTAGGCCACCTTCGGGCGCCCGGTCTGGACCTCGATGTTGTGCTCGCTCTTGATGCGGTGGACGACCACCTCGAGGTGCAGCTCACCCATCCCGGAGATGAGCAGGTCGCCGGTCTCCTCGTTGGTCGTGGCCCGGAAGGTCGGGTCCTCGCGCATCATCTTGCCGATGATCTCGGAGAGCTTGTCGCGGTCTCCACCCTTCTTGGGCTCGACCGACATCGAGATCACCGCGTCGGGGAAGACGATCTTGCTGAGCGCGATCGGATGCTCGGGGTCGCACAGGGTGTCGCCCGTGATCGTGTTCTTGAGCCCGAGGATCGCGGCGATGCCGCCGGCCGAGATGCGCTCGATCGCCTCGCGCTTGTTGGCGTGCACCTGCACCAGGCGCCCGATGCGCTCTTCCTTGCCCGTGCGCGGGTTCAGGAGGTTCGTGCCCTTCTCGAGCACGCCCGAGTAGACGCGCACGAAGGTCAGGTCGCCGGTGCTCTCGGCGATGGTCTTGAAAGCCATCAGGCACAGGGGTTCGCTGTCCTCGGGCTTGCGCGCCGTGCGCTGGTCGGTGCGCGGCACGTCGCCCTCGACCGGCGGCACGTCGACCGGACTCGGCAGGTAGGCGACCGCCGCGTCGAGGAGGGCCGGGATGCCCTTGTCCTTCAGGGCGGCTCCGCACAGGACGGGCGTCATGTGCATGGCGATGCAGCCCTTGCGGACGGCGGCCCGCAGGAGCTCGGGCGAGATCTCCTCGTCCTCGACGAACAGGTCGAGCAAGGCCTCGTCGCACTCGGCCGCGATCTCGCACAGCTCGTGGCGGCGCAGCTCGTACTCCTCCTTGAGCTCCTCGGGCAGCGGGATCTCGTTGACGATCTTCCCGTTCTCCTCGTCGAAGCGGTAGGCCTTGCCGGTGATCAGGTCGACGAAGCCCGCGAAGGCCTTCTCGCGCCCGATCGGGATCTGCAGCATGGCCGGGCGCGCGCCCAGGCGATCGATGATGGTCTGCACCGAGCGGTAGTAGTCCGCACCCACCCGGTCCATCTTGTTGATGAAGCAGATGCGCGGGACCTTGTAGCGGTCGGCTTGGCGCCACACCGTCTCGGACTGGGCCTCGACGCCGTGCACGGCGTCGAACACGGCGACCGCGCCGTCCAGCACGCGCAGCGAGCGCTCGACCTCGGCCGTGAAGTCCACGTGCCCGGGCGTGTCGATGATGTTGATCCAGTGGTCCTTCCACTCGACCTGCGTGGCGGCGGACTGGATCGTGATCCCGCGCTTGCGCTCCTCCTCGAGGAAATCCATGGTCGCGGCCCCGTCGTGGACCTCGCCGATCTTGTGGATCTTGGCGGTCACGAACAGGATGCGCTCGGTGACCGTGGTCTTGCCGGCGTCGATGTGCGCCATGATCCCGATGTTGCGGCCGCGCCGGAGGCGCTCCGTGGCCTGGTTCGAGCTCGGCTGGGGTTTCACGGCAGTGGACATGGGAGCAGCTGGAGGGGTAGAGGACGACGCGCAGGCCAGGGGCCGGGGGCCGAACATCCGGGGCGATCGAATCGCGCGATCCCGAGGGCGTTCGGCGGCTCGCCGGAGGCCCGCTGGCGCGGATCCCCGGCGTTTTTGAAGCGCATCAGGGTAGCGCCCTCCCTCGGGCTGTCAACGCCCCGGGGGCCCGTCGGAGCGCCCGGGAACGGCACGCGAGACCTCCTGGGGCGGCACCGGCACGCCGCTCTCGGCCGTTCGCCCGTCGGCCAGGTAGTTCCAGTAGCGCATCGGGATGCCCTCGCCCGCCCCTGGGCTCGGTCGGTCCTGGAGATGCACGCTCAGCCAAGCCGCGCCGCTGCCGAGGCGCTCGCCCGCGCGCACGGCGCTCCCCGGGGTCAGGGAACAGCTGCCGGGCACCAGGCCCTCCAGCACGCAGTACTCCCCCACCCCGGTCGCGAGCACCAGCACGTCACCCATGCGTCCGGCGGCGAGGTCGAGCAGGGTGCCATCGGCCGGCGCCAGCACCTCGAGCGACTCCGAGCGCCGCTCGAAGGCCGTGCCGAAGCGCCGCGCCGGGTCGAACAGCAACGGATTCTGGAGCTTGTGCAGGCCTCCGTAGCGCACGCGCGCCTTGCCCTCGAACGGCAGTCCGAAGCGCGTCGGACTGAACTTGCCCTCGTGCGACGAGGGGTAGGCGATCGGCAGCGAACAGAACCACAGGCTGGCGCCCAGCGCCACCAGGGGCCACGCGCGCCCGCGCTGCAGGACCGGCCGCCGCCGCAGGGACCAGATCATGGCGATCAGCATCGCCACCGCCGCGGCCCAGCCCGCGAAGAGCAGCCCGAAGCGGTAGACGAAGACGGGCGCCGCACCGCCCGGACGCAAGCCGAGGAAGACGAACGCACCCGCGCACAGGCCCGCCAGCGCGAAGGCCACGAAGGCCCACGGCTCGAAGCCCCGGCGCGCGGGCGCGCTCATGCCGACGCGTCCGGACGGTTGCGTCCCAGACGCTCGTGCGCCGCCACGAACTCGTGCGTGCAGAACGAGGCCAGCAGCGAGAGGTCGCCGGCCAGGACCGTGGCGGCCAGCAGCTCGGCGAAGACGTTGGCCCCACCCGTGCCGCGCACGCCGAGCAGCTCGAGGCACTCCGCCGCCGTGCCCTGGCCCGTGCCGCCACCGACGGTCCCGACCAGCAGCGAGGGCAGGTGCGCGCTCGCGTAGAGCTCGCCCGTGCTCGTGCACGCGAACTCCAGGAAACCCGTGGCGCACTCCGTGACGTAGGCCACGTCCTGGCCGCAGGCCAGGAACACCGCCGCGAGCCCGTTGGCCGCCTGGACGAGCCCGTTGTGCGTCCCGAGGCGCGCGAAGCCGAGCTGATAGCTCTGGTGGATCGCGACCAGGTCCTCGGGCGTGACCCGCAGGTGCTCGCTCAGCAGCGCGCGCGGCACGCGCACGTCGCACACCACGCTGCGCCCGCGGCCCGCGTGCAGCGCGCGCGCGTTGGCGCGCTTCTCGACGTCCTCGCCGTGCACGTAGCGCCGTTCGGCTCCGGTCGCGCGCGCGACCAGCTCGCAGCACAGCTCGCTCGCGCGTGCCGCCATGTTGATGCCGATGGCGTCGCCCGTGCTGAACACCAGCCGCAGGACGAGCCGTCGCCCGACGAGCTCGGGCTCGACCGCCACGAGCCGCCCGTGCTGCGTGCTCGCGGCCGTCGCGCGCTCGAGTTCGGCGCGCAGCCCCGGCACGGCTGCGCGCGCCCGCTCGGCCGCGGCGACATCGGCGTACACCAGCATCGGATGCTGCGAGAGCCCCTCACCGACGACGCGCGCACGCGCCGTCCCGGCCAGCGACAGGAGCTTCATCCCGCGCGAGTACGAGGCCACCATCGCGCCCTCGGTCGTCGCCATCGGCACGTAGGCCTCGCGCCAACCGAGCTGGGTCTCGACCCGCAGCGGCCCGGCGATCCCGAGCGGCACCTGGGCGAAGCCGGTCAGGTTCTCGACCTTGCCGCGGGCCTTGGCGGGCGGCACCGGCGCACCGGCGAGGTGCGGGAGCGGGTGCCCGACGACCCGTTCGCACAGCTCGCGGCGCGCGCGCACCGCTGGCTCGGCGCAATCGTCCGCGCTCGCGCGCGGGATCCTCGGCAGGGGCCCGTCCATTGGCCGGAGCCTATCTCAGCCACCCCGGGGGCGAGAGTGGGAGGCGGGTCCGGCGGTCTCCATCCCTAGGAGGCCATCACGCAGTCAGAGGCTTCGACCCGCTCTCGTCTCTCAGGTGGTTCCCCCGAGGAGGAGGGGGTCAAGGGGGAACCAAGGGTCGAAGTCCAGCTGTCCGCCGGACCCGCAGGCGGACTCTTGGGCACCCCGGCCGAGGAGTTCAACCCGGACGAGCAGAATCCGGGGCCGCGATCCGGCCGGAACCCTCCGGTTCGTCCGACGACTCCTCTACGGGTGTCTCCGGGTCGACCTCGGCCGCGGGTCGCTGGTGCGCCGCGCCGCGCTCGTCCCACAGGGTCCAGGAGCCCACGCGCGCGCCCAGCTCGTAGGATCCCTCGGCACGCTTCGAACCGCGTGAGTCGTAGAAGACCCAGGGCCCGTCACGTCGCCCCGCGCGATAGGCGCCCGCGCGCAAGGGCAGGCCGTTCTCGCTCCAGTAGCTCCACGGACCCTCGCGCACCCCACCCGCGGCCGGTCCCTCGGCTGCCAGCTGGCCGTTCGCGTGCCAGAAGCGTTCGCGCGTGGTCGTGCTCGCGTCCGGCGAGCCGAAATCCACCTCCGAGCGCGGGCGGCCGTCGGCGAACCAGGTCCGCCAAACACCCACGGGGACGCCGTGCGCGAAGCTGCCCTCCGAGCGCAGCGTGCCGTTCGGATGGAACTCGCGCTCGACGCCATCGCGCTCGACGCGGCCATCGGGCCAGGCGAGCACGCTCCATTCGCTGCGCGGGGTGCCATCCGGGAAGCGGCTCTGGCGCAGCTCGCGCGTCGCGCTCGCGCTGGGCGCATCGGGCAGCGGACGCTGGACGAGGCACGCGCTCGCCAGTCCCCCGAGCACGAACAGTGCGAGGCGCGGCACGAACGACTCAGTGCGCCGCCGGCGGCGAGGCGCGGCGCGCGGAACGCAGGTTGAGCATCTCGACCAGCACCGAGAAAGCCATCGCGAAGTAGATGTAGCCGCGCGGGATGTGCTGGTTCAGGCCGTCGGCCACCAGGGCCACGCCCACCAGCAGCAGGAAGGCGAGCGCCAGCATCTTCACGGTCGGATGCTTGTGGATGAAGCTCGAGATCGCCCCGGCACTCACCATCATGAACAGCACTGCGATCACGACCGCCGTGATCATCACGGATACGTCGTCGGCCATGCCCACGGCGGTGATGACGGAGTCGAGCGAGAAGACCAGGTCGAGCACCAGGATCTGCACCAGCACGCCGGCGAAGGAACTCGCCCGGGCGGCGCGCCCGGGGCCGCCTCCCTCCATGCTGGCGTGGATCTCGTGGGTGGCCTTGGCCAGCAGGAACAGCCCGCCGCCGAGCAGGATCAGGTCGCGCCCCGAGATCTCCTCACCCACCAGCACGAACAGCGGGTCGGTCAGGCCGATCACCCAGCTGAGCGAGAGCAGCAGCCCCACCCGCCCCACGAGCGCCAGCGCCAACCCGATCGTGCGCGCGCGCGCGCGCTGCAACTCCGGCAGCTTCGCCGAGAGGATCGAGATGAACACGATGTTGTCCACCCCGAGCACGATCTCGAGCACGGTCAGGGTCAGGAGCGCGATCCAGGCCTGCGGGTCGTTGATCCAATCCAAGGGGGTGCCTGACGGAACGGAGGAGCGAGAAGGGCGCGAGTACGCCAGCCGTGCAGGGCGCATTCAAGCGCGCGTCGGGCGGGATCGGCCCTGCACCCGGGGGCGCGGGCCGCGCCGCGCGCGCTACGGACGGGCGGACACGTCGCGTTCGGTGCCCAGGAGGGGCACGAAGCGCACCGCGCCCAGGCGCTGCTCGACGAAGCCGTCGGATGTCCGACGGATGCACAGGAGTTCCTGCTGGCGGGTGCCCACCGGCAGCAGCAGGCGTCCACCGGGCGCGAGCTGCGTCAGCCAGGCCGGCGGCACGCGCTCGGCCGCGGCCGCCGCCAGGATGGCGTCGAAGGGGGCCGCCTCCGGCCACCCGGCGCGCCCGTCGCCCGCGCGCAGGCACACGTTGGCGCAGCCGAGCTCGGCCAGGACCCCGGCCGCGCGCGCGCGCAGGGGCGGCAGGAGCTCGAGCGCGAAGACCTCCCGCGCCAGGGCCGCCAGCAGCGCGCTCTGGTAGCCCGAGCCGGCCCCGATCTCGAGCACGCGCTCGCCGCCCGCGAGCTCGAGGGCCTGGCTCATGAGCGCCACGATGAAGGGTTGCGAGAGGGTCTGGCCGTACCCGATCGCCAGCGGGCCGTCGTCGTGGGCGCGCGCCAGGTCCTCGGGCAGCACGAAGCGCTCGCGCGGCACGCGCCGCATGGCGGCGAGTACGCGCTCGTCGGTGATGCCGCGCGCGACGAGCTGCTCGTCCACCATGCGCACGCGCGCGGCGGCGTGGTCGAGAGCGGAGGCGTCGGACAGGGCGCCCGTCGTCCCCGGCCCGGCCGGCGCACGCCCGTTCCAGCTCGGCCAGCGCATGACGCCATCCTCGCCTAGGGCGTGCGCGCGCGCAGCACCTGCTTGGAGATCTTGCCCGAGCCCGTGCGTGGCAGCTCGGGCAGGAACTCGATCGTGTGCGGCGCCTTGTAGGCCGCGATGCGGGCGCGGCAGAACTCGATCAGCTCGCGCGCCCCGAGCGTGGCCTCGGCCCGCAGCACGACCGCCGCGTGCACGCGCTCGCCCCAGGTGGCGTCGGGCCGCCCGAACACCGCGCACTCGAGCACGGCCGGATGCTCGTAGAGCGCGTTCTCGACCTCGGTCGAGTACACGTTCTCGCCGCCGCTGAGGATCATGTCCTTCTTGCGGTCGACGATGTCCACGAAGCCGTGCGCATCGAGCACGGCCAGGTCGCCCGTGTAGAGCCAGCCGTCGCGAATGGCCATGGCCGTCTCCTCCGGCCGCCCCCAGTAGCCCGGCGTCACGGTCGCGCCGCGCACGCGGATCTCGCCCACCGTGCGATCGTCGGCGGGCACGCGCCGGCCGGCCTCGTCCACGACCTCCAGCTCGACCTCACCGAAGGGTCGGCCGGTGCGCGCGCGCAGGCGCAGGACCTCCTCCGGCGCGAGCCGCCGCAGGGCCTCCGGAAGGAGCCCGAGCGTGAGGTACGGACTCGTCTCGGTCATGCCGTAGGTTTGCGCGTACTCGCACCCCAGGACCGCGAGCACCTGGCGCACGAGCGCGGGTGAGATCGGCGCGCCGCCCGAGAGCACCAGACGCAGGCTGGCGAAGCGCGCGGCCGGCGCGCGCGGGCTCTCGACCAGGCGCTTCAGCATGGTCGGGACGAGATTGGTGAGCGTGATGCCCTCGCGCTCGATCGCCTCCACGGCCGCGTCGGCCTCGAAACGCGGCAGCATCACGTGCACGCCGCCGACCTGGGTCACGGCGAACGTCGCCCAGGCGTCGGCCAGGTGGAACATGGGCGCGAAGTGTCCCCAGCGGTCGGCGCCGGTGAGTTCGAGCTCGCGCACGGCCCAGGCCGCGTGCGTACACACGTTCCGGTGCGTCAGCATCACGCCCTTCGCGCGCCCGGTCGTGCCGCTGGTGTAGTAGAGCTGGGCCACGTCTGCCGGAGCCACGCGCGCGGGCGCGAAGGGCGGGCCCTCCTCCTCGGGCTCGTCCTCGGGCTCCTCTTCGCAGCACAGCCAGTGCCGGACGCTCGGCACGCGCGCGCGCAGCGCGGCGACGGGCTCGGCGAAGGCGCGCGCGGCCAGCACCAGGCACGCGCCCGAGTCGGCCAGGATCTCGGCCAGCTCCGGCACGGCCAGGCGGTGGTTGAGCGGGGTCAGGATCGCCCCCAGGCCGGCGGCCGCGAAGGTGCTCTCGAGGAACGCGCCGGTGTTCCAGTCCAGGATCGCCACGCGCTCCCCGGCCCCGAGTCCCAGCGCGCGCCAGGCGCGCGCGCGGGCCCTCACACGGCGGGCGAACTCGCCGTAGTCGCGACGCGTCGCACCCTCGCGCACGGCCGTGCGGCCGGCGAAGTCGCGCTCGGCCCGTTCCAGGATCGACCAGATCGTCGCGTGAAGCATGGGGGAGACGCGAAGTTGTATCCTCAGCCGTCCGCCGCGCCAGCCGTGCGCGCGTGCAAGATCCCGAGCCCACCGCGACATGCAGAACCCCACCGTGCCGACCGAACGCAAGCGCTTCGCCCTGGTCGCGGTCTGGCTGATCGCCGCCTGGGTCCTCACGGGGGCCGTGTTCAAGCTCGTGTGGGGCACGCCCGCGCTCTTGCCCGAGGTCGTGCGCGACTTGCCGCTCGAGCTCGGGCTCACCTACAAGCTGGCGATCGGGATCGAGCTCGCGATCGTGGCCATCGCGCTGAGCAAGCCGCGCTGGGGCTGGGTGCTGCAGGCAATGCTGCTGGTGGTGTTCGACCTGGTGCTGACCACGCAGATCCGCGCCGGGGTGGAGAACTGCGGCTGCTTCGGGGGCAAGTTCAGCATGCCGCCGAAGTGGATGATGGCCATCGACACGGCCCTGCTGGCGGCCCTGCTGCTCGCGAAGCCCTGGCGCAACCTCGGCCGGGGGCTGGGACCGATCGTGCCCGTGGCGCTGGCGGCGGTCGGGCTGGCCTTGCCCTGGTTCCACGATCGCGAGCTACAGCAGGGCGAGGTCGTGGCCGACGGCAGACCGGTCGAGGGCCAGTGGGTCGAACTGGCGCTCGAGAAGTGGGTCGGCCAGGAGATCTGGGTCACGCCGCTCGGCAAGGCCCCGCTGAACCAGTACCTGGACGTGAACGAGCTCCCGCTCGACGGCCTGTGGGTCTTCTGGCGCGCGACCTGCGAGCACTGCGCGAAGCACCTCGAACAGCTGGCCCAGCACGAGCACGGCGAGCGTCTGCTGGCGCTGATCCAGCTCGAGGAGCCCCACGACACGCTGGCCAACCGCGTGGTGCACGTGCTGCCCGACGGCAACTTCGTGCGCAGCGCGCGCCTGCCGCCCTCGATCTCCTACCTGCTGCAGACGCCGGGCGAGCTCCTGCTGGAGGGCGGCAAGATCGTGGGCGCGGCCGAGGGCGTGAGCGAAGAGACGAGCCTGGTCAGGCCGCGCTAGCTCGGCTTCTTGGGCTCGCCCTTGTCGGTCGGCCTGCGGGGCTCGGCCGGTGCCGCCGCGGACGGAGCTGCCGCGGCCGGCGCCGCGCCCTCGGCCATCAGCTTGCCGAAGTACTCGGGCATCTCCACGCCGCCCACGTCCTTCATGATCTGCATCACGGGCGGGATCGCGGTGCCCAGGCCGCGGATGAAGTTGGCCGCGGCGTTGCCGCCGTTGGCTCCACCCTGGCCGTCCCACACCACGACCTTGTCGAACTTCACGTTCGAGATGGCCTTGGCGGCGGTCTCGGACAGGTGGTCGAGGTGCTCGAGCATGAGCATCTGGAAGGCCTGCTGCGAGCCGCCGCAGCTGTCCACGATCAGCTTCAGACCGGCGGCCTTCTTGGCCAGCATCTCGTACTGCCCGCGCGCCTCGGCCTCGAGCTTGGCGTAGATCGCGGCGGCCTCGCCCTCGGCCTCGATCTTGCGCTGGCTGGCCTGGGCCTCGGCGTCGACGATGGTCTTGGCCTTCTCGGCCTTGGAGGTGGCCTCGAGCGTGGCGCGCGTCTCGGCCTCGATCTTCTCGCCCTGCGCGGCGGCGGCGCGCGCCTCGGCACGGTACTGGGCCTCGAGCACGGCCGCCTGGGCCTCGCGGAAGCGCTTCTCGCCGAGTTCGTAGGCCTGGGCTTCCTTGACGCGCAGCTCGGCGTTGGTGCCGGCGATCTCGGCCTTGGACTTGTTCTCGCCCGCGACGGCCTTGGCGTTGGCCTCGGCCACGCGCACGCGCATCTCGCGCTCCTTGTCGCGCAGCTGCGACTCCTGCTCGTACTTGGCGGCCTGCTCGCCGATGCTCTTGTCTTTCTCGAGGTCGGCCAGCTTCACGGCGCGCTCGCGCTCGGCTTCCTTGGTGCCGATGTCGCGCACCTTCTCGGCGTTGGCCACGCTGACGGCGCGCTCGCGCTCGGCCTCGGCCACGCCGATCGCGCCGCGCTTGTTCTGCTCGGCCACGTCGATCTCGGCCTGCTGGATCGCGGTCGAGGCCGCCTTGCGCCCGATGGCCTCGATGAAGCCCGACTCGTCCTTGATGTCGCGGATGTTGACGTTGATCAGCACCAGGCCGATCTTCTTGAGCTCGGGCTCGAGCGCGCTCTGCACCTTGCCCAGGAACACGTCGCGCTCGCGGTTGATCTCCTGGATCGCCATCGAGGCGATCACCTGGCGCAACTGGCCGAAGATGATGTCCTCGGCTTGCTTGATGATGTGCGGCGTGTCGAGGCCGAGCAGGCGCACGGCCGCGTTGTTCATGGCCTCTTCGTCGGTGCCGATCGCGACGGTGAAGATGCTGGGCACCGAGACGCGGATGTTCTCGGAAGACAGCGCGCCCTCCAGCGGGATCTCGATCTGCAGCGGGTCGAGGTCGAGGAACTCGTAGGCCTGGATCAGCGGCCACACGAAGGCGCCGCCGCCGTGCAGGGTCTTCGAGGACTGCCCCGCCCCGGTCTTGCCGTAGATCACGAGGATCCGGTTCGAGGGGCAGCGCTTGTAGCGCGTGGCGAGCATCAGGGCGAAGCCCGACAGGATCACCACCGCGGCCACGACCATCAGGACGGGCACGAGGTTCCCCGGAACGGTGAACTGGGCCAGAGCGAGAGCGTTCGTCACTGCTTCTTTTCCTTCGTTTCCGTCTTCAGGGATTCGACCTCGAACGTGTCGGGGGTCCGCATGCGCGTGATCTTCACCAGGGCACCGGTGGGCAGTTCCGGGCCCATGGTGAAGGCGTTGAGCTCCGCGCTCCGGCCCTGGATCTTGACCGTCACCTTGCCGAAGCCGGTGTTCTTGGCCGGGATGCGCAGGTAGACGCGTGCCGACTGACCCAGGGCATTGGCGGAGTCCATGTTGCCCTTGGACTGGAGCTTCGACTGCAGGCGCATCATCCAGGCGACGAGCACCATCAGTGCGAGGCCCGCCCCGACCGCGCCGAACACGGTGGTCGTCGGCCCCCAGCCGTTGTTCGTGCCCATCCAGCCCGTCAGCCCGAAGAAGGTGAAGAACGAGGCGATGGCCCGCACCGAGAACAGGCTGAAGTACCCGTCGGGATGGTCGCCGTGCCCGTCGGCGCCCACGTCGTGGTGCAGGTCGACGTCGTGCCCGTCGCCGACTCCGAACAGCATCAGGGCGGTCTGCAGGACGAGCACCGTACCCCCCGCGGCCGCGCAGGCCATGTAGGTCAGCTCCATCGTCCAGTCGAACCCGAAGACGGCGATCAGCATCGGTCAGTTCCCCTCCAGCGCGGATGGCGAGGGCGCGAGCCTACTCGCTCGTACACCTCCCATTCAATCGAGGCGAACAGGGGCGGGCCGTGCGAGCAGCTCTATACTCCCCGCTCCTCGCCCGATGCTACTCCTCGACCTCAGCGCCGACCTCCAGCGCATCTTCCAGGACTTCGCCTACATGGGGCCGTTCCTGGGCTTGCTCCTGTGCGGAGTCGGCCTGCCGCTGCCCGAGGAGACCTTCCTGCTCGCGGCCGGCTTGCTGCTGCACAAGGGCGAGGTCGAGTTCGTCCCGATCACGCTGCTGTGCTCGGCCGCGATCCTGCTGGGCGACTCGCTGCCGTACTTCCTGGGGCGGCGCTACGGCATGCGCGCGCTGGAGATCCCGTGGATCGCACGCATGCTGCACCCGGAGCGCTTCCAGCGCTTTCGCCGGCGCTTCGACGAGCACGGCAACTGGGCCATCTTCGGCTGCCGCTTCCTGCCCATGCTGCGCATCCCGGGCTACTTCGTGGCCGGCACGATGGGCATGCGCTACACGCGCCTCCTGCTGCTCGACGGGATCGGGGTGCTGCTGAGCGTCCCGGCCTCGATCTACCTCGGGAAGCTGTTCGGCGGCCAGGTGGAACGCCTGCGCGAGACGGTGCACGACCTGCACTTGATCCTGGCCCTGCTGGTGCTCGTGCTCCTGAGCGTGATCGTGATCCGCCTGCGCTGGATCCGGGCGAACGCGGCCGCAGGCCCGGCCGGAGGCTCCCGCCGAGACTCGGGGGGGCCGCCGGCGGGCGCAGACTGAGGACCAGGGCGCCGAGAACCCCGCCGCGCCCGGTTCGGACACGCCTCTATTGGCCGAACGAGGGTCGGCCACTATCCTCTTCGCCCCCTGGTCTTCGCTCCAGTCCCTGGACCCGGCGCCTCCCGTCCCTGCTCCCTGCTCCGCAGCTCCAAGCCGTCCGGGCTGAAGACCTTCCCGCGTCCCGTTCCTCCCCTGCGCGATGGACATCAACTTCCTCTACGTCTCCGCCGGGGCCGCGCTGCTGGCCCTGGTCTTCGCCTTCGTCGTCTTCGGCCAGATCATGCGCCGTGATCCGGGCGACCAGAAGATGCAGGACATCTCCAAGCTGGTCCAGGAGGGCGCCAAGGCCTTCCTGACCGCGGAGTACAAGTGGCTGGCGGTCTTCGTCGCCATCGTCGCGGGCGTGATCGGCATCAGCCCCGAGGCCAACGGCCTGGGCTGGAAGACGGCCATCGCCTTCGCCAGCGGCGCGATCGCCTCGGCGAGTGCCGGCTACTTCGGGATGTTCACCTCGACCCGCGCCGCGGTGCGCACGACGCAGGCCGCACGCACGAGCCTGAGCGAGGCCCTGCGCGTGGCCTTCAGCTCCGGTTCGGTGATGGGCATGACCGTGGTGGGCCTGGCCCTGCTCGGCCTGACCATCTTCACGCAGATCTACACGCAGGGCCTGAGCGCGATCACCGAGAACGGACTCAACGCCGTGCTCGGCTTCAGCTTCGGCGCCAGCTCGATCGCGCTGTTCGCGCGCGTCGGCGGCGGCATCTTCACCAAGGCGGCCGACGTGGGCGCCGACCTGGTGGGCAAGATCGAGGCCGGCATCCCCGAGGACGATCCGCGCAACCCGGCCGTGATCGCCGACAACGTCGGCGACAACGTGGGCGACGTGGCCGGAATGGGCGCCGACCTGTTCGAGTCCTACGCCGGCTCGATCGTGGCGGCCATGTCGATCGGCTTCTTCGCCTATCGCGCCGACGCGAACATGCCCTCGCTGGTCGTGCTGCCGCTGGCGGTCAGCGCGCTCGGCATCCTGTCCTCGATCGTGGGCTCGTTCTTCGTCAAGGCCAAGGACGAGAGCCAGCTGCAGGGCGCGCTCTTCCGCGGCCTGGTCGTGGCCTCGCTGGTGGTCGCGGCCGCGACCTGGTGGCTGTGCACCCAGGCCCTGAAGATGCCGGCCGGGGTAGACGGCATGAACGTGTTCATCGCCATCGTCTCGGGTCTCGCAGCGGGCGTGGTCATCGGCAAGCTGACCGACTACTACACCTCGGGCAGCTTCAAGCCGGTCAGGAACATCGCCTTCCAGTCGCAGACGGGCGCGGCCACGAACATCATCCACGGGCTGGCGACGGGCTTCGAATCGGTGGCCCTGCCGGTGCTCTCGATCTGCGGCGCGATCTGGGTCTCGTTCCATTTCGGTGGCATCTACGGCGTGGCCATGTCCGCGGTCGGCATGCTCTCGACCCTGGGCATCTCGCTGGCGGTCGACGCCTATGGCCCGGTGGCGGACAACGCCGGCGGCCTGGCCGAGATGGCCGGACTGCCCAAGGAGGTGCGCCACCGCACCGACGCGCTCGACGCCTGTGGCAACACCACCGCGGCCATCGGCAAGGGCTTCGCGATCGGCTCGGCCGCGCTGACCGCGCTGGCGCTCTTCAGCGCCTTCTGCACGCGCGCGGGCGAGCTGCTGAAGAGCTCCGGCCAGAGCGCGGGCATGCTGGCGCCCGACGGGACGGTGCTGCTCGACATCAACTCGGTCCAGGTGACGATCGGGCTCCTGATCGGCGGCTTCCTGCCGTTCCTGTTCAGCGCCATGACGATGCGGGCGGTCGGCAACGCCGCCAACAAGATGGTCGAGGAGGTGCGCCGTCAGTTCCGCGAGATCAAGGGCCTGATGGAGGGCACGGCCAAGCCCGACACCGCGCGCTGCGTGGCCATCGCCACCGAGGGCGCCATCCGCCAGATGATCGTGCCCGGCCTCATGGCCGTGGCCGTCCCGCTGATCCTGGGCAAGCTCATGGGCGTCCAGGCCCTGGGCGGGATGCTGGCCGGGGCACTGGTCTCCTCGATCATGCTGGCGATCTTCATGGCCAACGCCGGCGGCGCCTGGGACAACGCCAAGAAGTACATCGAGTCCGGCGAGTACGGCGGCAAGGGCGGCCCGGTCCACAAGGCCGCGGTGGTGGGCGACACGGTCGGCGACCCCTTCAAGGACACCTCCGGCCCCAGCCTCAACATCCTGATCAAGCTGATGACCGTGGTGGGCGTGATCTTCCTGCCCTGGTTCATCTGACCCCGGCCATGGCCGCTGCGGGCCAGGGGGACGCCCCGCTTTCTCCCCTTTCCTCGGGAGCGAGCGCGGCTACCATGGGGGCACCCCGCGAGGAACCTGCCATCGACTCCAAGACTTTCGCCGCGACCCTGGCACGCTGGTGCAGCGACAAGAAGGCCGAGGACGTGGCCGTCTACGGCATCGCGGAGCGGCTGGGCGTGGCCGATTACTTCGTGGTGGTGACGGGCCTGAACCGCAACCACGTGCGCGCCCTCGAGAACGAGCTGCACGTGCGCAGCAAGAGCATCGGTCAACGCCACCACCCGATCGAGGGCCAGGCCCTGCACTGGTGGGTCGTGCTGGACTTCAGCGACGTGGTCGTGCACCTCTTGCAGCGCGAGGCGCGCACCTACTACGACCTGGATCGCCTGTACGACCACTGCCCACGCCTCGACTGGGAAGCCGTGCCGATCGCCGACGATCTGCACGCGGCCGAGGCCTGACGCCCGGCCCCCGCGGGCCCCGCCACAGCCTCTAGCCGAACAGCGGCAGCAACGTATCCGCCAGTTTGCTGTAGAGCTGCGCCGTGGCGCGCACGTCGCGCAGGCAGTACTCGCCGATCTCCTCGATGCGCCCCTCGCGGTAGGCGCGCGCGACCTGCGAGCCGTCGATCGAGCCCTTCGGGCTCTCGATGTCGAAGCGCCGGCACCAGTAGTCGAGCTTGTACTGCTCGCGCCAGGACCCGTGGAAGCGCAGGACCTCGTCGAGGTCGACGTGCTGGGAGAGGTTGTAGCGGTTGCCGCACAGGTTCAGGCTCGGCGTGACGCCGAGCTGGGCCGAGCGGATCATCAGGATCGGGCCGTCGTACCCGCGTCCGTTGAAGGAGATCAGGCGCGGACGCTTGCGCTCGACGACCTCCCAGAAGCGCTCGAGCAGCTCCGTCTCGTCGCCACGCAGGACGTCGGAGTTGTTGACGCGCTTCCAGTCCTGCTGCGGGGCCGGCTTGCCCTCCAGCAGACACAGGCCGCGGTCCTTCTCCAGGTTCCACATGCCGATCGCGATGATCTTGCCGAGCCCGGGGAAGAGCGCGGTGCGGTCGGGAACCGAGGCGCGGTCTTCCTCGCTCTTGGCGCGCTGCAGCAGGTAGCCGCGCGTGATCTCGTCCACCTCGTCCCAGTGGAATCCCGCTACCTCGATGTCGAAGGCGATCGGCTGCCCCATGCGCGCGCCCGATCCTACGCTCTCGGAGCCAGGGAAGCCCGCCAGCCGCGGACGCCGCCGAGCAAGGAGTTCCCGATCCACGCGCGGGCCGGCAAGGTAGGCTTCGGGAACGCGTGGAAGCCCGTCGTCTGATCGCGCAGCTGTGCACCCGCTTTCGCGTCTCGCTCGACTTCGGGCGGCGCCTGCAGCCCCTGGTCGAGAAGGCCGTGGCGGCCGAGCCCGAGAAGCGCCGGCTGCTGCTCGAGCTGGTCGAGCGCAGCTTCGCGGAAGAGGCCCGGCGCATCGGCGACGAGGTTCGGACCGGCGAGCCCGGCTTTACCGCGCGCGACCGGCAGTCCCTGAGCACCGTCGCCAGCGTCCTGCACGGCTGGAACCCGCCCTCCTGGTTCGAGCGCTGGGACGACGAACCGCCGCGGCCCCGGCCGTCCTGAACGAGGCTCCTGGAACGAAAGAAGGCGCCCCCCCGCGGGAAGCGCCTTCCGTGTACCCCGGGGACGACCCCGGCAGGGCCCGGCCGAACTAGCGGCGGCGGCCGCCGGCGGCCTTCTTCTCGGCCCCGACCTTGTGCTCGAGCACGGCCTTCTGGCCGGCCTCGACCTTGACCTTCTCGGTCTTGCCCTTGCCGAGCTCCTCGTGCCACCAGGAGAGCTCGTACTCGCCGGGCGGCAGTCCGCCGATCTCGAAGCTGCCGTCGGCGGCGCTCAGGGCGAAGTGGGTCGCGTCGGTCACCACCACGTAGCCCTTCATCCACGGGTGGATGTCGCACTTGACGTCGATGACCTCGGCCTTGTCGACCAGCTTGTCGAGGTTGCCGGCCGGGGCGACGTTGGTGTTGAACGCCGCGTTCTTCTTGGCGTAGGTGTGGATGTTGTGGTTCGTGTCGTCGGAGTTCGCGAAGCGCAGCGTGGCGCCGACCGGGACGACCGCCACGTGCGGGTGGAAGCGGCAGCCGTGCTGGTCGAACACGATCGGCTCGGCGGGCACTTTCCGCTCGGCCCCGGCCACCTCGATCGTCAGGACGATGTTGGCCACACCGCCCTTGGCGTCGATGAGCAGCGTTTCGTCGCGCTTGTCCAGGCCCTCGTCCCCGTGCTTGCAGCCGACCGTGGCCTCGGCCTTGTACTCGAGGTCGGGCTTGGGCTCGGGGCGCGCGCCCTCCCAGACGACCTTGCCCGAGATCGTGCCGAACGAATCGTTGCCGGCAACGGCTGCGGGTTGGACGGGATCGGCGCCGAGCAGGGCGCTCGCGGCGAGGAACAGAGAGAGAGTAGTCATGGCGTAGCCTGTCGATGGGGTGTCGGGTTCAGTTGCGGACGGCGCGGTCCAGATTGTAGAGCCAGGTCAGGACGGCTTCGATCTGCTGCGCACTCGGCAAGGGCACGAGCTCTTGCCACTGGGTCTGGTCGAGCGCGAAGTTCGCGGGCATCGAGGTCCCCGGGTAGATCCGCGCGGGATTCGTGAGCCACTCGCGCACCCAGTCGGGGCGCAGGCGCTCGCGGGCGTTGTCCAGGTCGGGGGCCCAGGCAATGGGCGTGCTCTGGGTCGGCGGAGCGCCGCGCAGGAAGTGGCACTGCACGCAGTTCGGGCCCTTGCCGGTGGTGTCGGTGGCCAAGCGGTGCACGGTCTCGAAGAACTCCGGGTCGGAGCCGAGTACGGCGGCGAGCTCGGCCGGTGAGCGCTGCGGCACGGCCTCGTAGGCCGGATCGACGGGTCCGGCCAGCGTGAAGCCCTTGCTCGTCCCGTAGCGCATCAGCGCCTCCAGCCCGGTCGCGGTCTCGACCGGCTGGCCGTCGGCGATGCCCTGCACGACCGCGGCGGTGAGCTTCTTGTCGAGCTGCTTCGCCTGGACCAGCTGCTCCATCTCGGCCGCGACCTCGGCCGGCGTGTGCCCGATCTGGAGCAGGAGCTTCCGGGCATAGCGCGCCGGCCAGTCGAGCCGCGAGCGGTTGGCGAAGTAGTCGGCCACCGCGCCCGCCTCGCCCTCGTGCCAGTCGAAGCTCGGCATGCGCACGCGGATCTGCTGGCGCAGCGAGCTCGGATCCAGCAGGAAGCGGAAGAACCACTCGCGCTGCAGCTTGCCGCCCTCGTTCCAGAGCACGGGCGGCGCGAAGGTCCAGCGCACCTTCTCGTAGGGTTCTTCGGTGTACGCGCGGCGCTCGCCGTCGACGTCCTCCACGTCGGTGTGGTGGTCGTCGCCGTACAGGTAGTACTCGCCGACCAGCTCGACCAGGTCGCCGCCCTTGGGAGGCGTGACGCGGATGCTGTCGACGTCGGAGATCACGACCGTGTCGCCCACGTCGCCCAGGCCGGGCGCGGGCGCGAGCAGCTGCACGATGACTTCCTCCAGCTCACCGACGTCGGCCTCGTACTTGGCCACGTACTCGGCGAAGCCACGCATGGGCGGCGGCAGCACGTCCTCGTCGAAGACCAGGAACTGGCCGCGCACGTCGTGCTGGGCGCCTTGCTCGTCCTTGAAGGCGATGCGCCCCGGCTCGAGCTGGTGGCAGCCCACGCAGTTCTTCTGGCGCAGCACGCGCAGGCCCGTGTCCATGGCCAGCTGCTCGGGCGTCGGCACCATGCGCGCGCGCGCGACCTCGTCGTTCACGAGTCCCGCCACGAAACAGGTGATCGACTCGATCTCGTGCTCGGTGAAGTTGAACCACGGCATCTTCAGCCGCTCGGTCGGGTTCTTGATCTTGCGGCGGTCGTAGGAGCGCGGCGCGCGCAGCTTCTGCTCCAGGAAGTTCTCGCGGTACTCCTTGAACTCCAGCGTCTGCTCGTGGCTCCAGCCGTGTTCCTCGCCCAGGATCTCGTGCATGAAGCCGAAGTCGAGCTTGTCGACCGTCTTCGAGGCCCAGTTGGTGAGTTCGGTGCCGATCGGCTGCGCGCTCTCCAGACCGGGGATCGAGTGGCACGAGTGGCAACCCTGGCCCAGGACCCACTTCTCGCCCAGCGCCACCAGCAGGATCTGGTCGTCCTTCCACTCGTCCTGGAAGCGTCGCTCGAGCTCGCCGCGCAGCTCGCGGTTGAAGAACCAGCGCGCCTGCTCCTCCAGCACGTCGCGCTGGTAGTGCGCCGGGTCGGCGCTCCAGCCCGCGGGCACGTCGCGGAACAGCGGGTCCTCGAACACGTACGCCACGACGTCGGCCGCGTCCTGGTCGGAGAGACGCAGGTTGGGCATGCGCGTCTCGGCCCAGTAGGCCTTGGGGTCCTTCAGCCACGCGAACAGCCACTCGGGGTTGGTCTTGGTGGCGATGCCGCGCAGGTTCGGCCCGTGCTCGTTGGTGACGCGGCGCTTGTTGGCGAGGTCGGTCTCGGCCGCGCGCTCCTCCTCGCCGAACGGCGCCAGGTTGTGGCAGGCCAGGCAGCCCGCCAGCCGGAAGACCTCGCGCCCGCGCGTGGCGTCGCCGCTCACCGGGAGGGGCGGGAAGGGCTCGCTCGAGGCGCGCGAACGCACGAAGGCGCTGACCGCGGCCACGGCCGCGTTGCTCCACTCGTCGCCCTTCACCTCACGTCCGGTGCCGTAGTTCGAGATCGCCACCGTCACGTCGGCAGCGTAGTTCTCCAGGTGGAAGATCTGCGGCATCCACGTGGTGGGCCGGAAGGACTTCGGGTTGGACACCCAGCTCTCGATGAAGGACTGCGTGGTCTTGGCCGTGATCTTGGCCAGCGTCGGGCCTGGCCGGCGCTTGGTCGGGAACCAGTCGACCTTGTGGCAGGCGTAGCAGCCGTAGCGCTCGAACAGGTGGAAGCCCTCGGTCACGCGCGGCGCGTCCGGTTCGATCAGCTCCATCGAGGACTTGTGGCACTGCACGCAGCTGGCCTCGACGTACTTCGCGGGCAGCATCGGGTAGTCCCAGTAGTGCTGCTTGTGCCAGTGGTGTTCCTCTTCCCACCTGGCGGCCTCGACCTCGTCGCTCGGGCGGTGATCGGTGCGCTGGAAGTCGAGCGCCTCGCCCGCGCCGCGGTGGCAGATGGTGCAGCCGAACTGGGTGGACGGGTGCGGGGACTTCGCGGTCAGGTAGAGGTCGAGGCGCGGGTGCGTCTTGAACGGGTTCGCCTCCTGGCCGTAGCCCTCGCGATCGATCGGCACGTGGCACGTCTGGCACATGTCGATGCGCTGCTTCTGCAGGAAGTTCAGCTCGAAGGTCAGGTCCGTCGGCAGCAGCTTCTGGACCTTCAGGCTCGGGCCGATGAAGTCGAGCCCGGGGAAGTCGCGGATGACGTTGGCGATCTGCGCGGCGGGATCGCTGGGCGCCAGCGTGTCGAGCTTCTTGCGCGTGAGCTCGATGCTCTTGCCCGCGTTCTTGAGCTCGGTCTCGACCGCGGTCACCTCGGCCTTCATGGCGGCGATGCGCTTCTCCTGGGCCACGACCTTGGCGTCGGCCTCCTGCTTGACGCCCGCGCGCGCGTACAGCTCCTTCTCGATCGCGGCCAGCTCGGCCGCCTTGTGGGTGGGGTCCCCGAGGTGCAGGCGCTCCTCCTCGATCAGGAAGCGCTCCCAGTTGTTGACCTGCTTCTGGACCTTCTCGGCCTCGGTGGCCTTGAAGCGATTGCCGAGCAGGTCGCGCAGCTCCTGCTGGGCGTGGTCGAGGTCGCCCTTCTTGGCGGCCAGGCGCTGCTCGGCCCCGGCCAGCTCGGCGCGCAGGCGTTGCTCGTCGGCCAGGGTCCGCTTGGCCTCGGGGGAGTCGAGCTGGGCCTTGGCGCGCGCCACCTCGATCTGGCGGAACTCGCGCTGGTAGCCCTTCCACGGCCGCGACCAGTCGTCGATCACCATCCAGAACGTCGCCAGCAGCAGGAACAGGCTGGAGCCCGCGAACCAGGCGTTCAGCTTGCCGACGCGATAGTGGGTGTCGCCGCGATCAGCCATCGAGCTCGCTCACACGTTGAAGAACCACTCGGGGATGCCGACGATGTACTTCAGGTTGACGGTCCAGCGCAGCAGCATCTTGGCGGGCAGCAGCGCGAACCACAGCAGCAAGTGCATGAAGACGTTGTAGCGAACGATCCCCATGCGCTCGACCAGGCCGCGCAGCAACGTCTTCCCGAGCAGCGGCGGGATCACCAGGAACCAGCCCAGGATCACGAGGATCCCGGGCGCCTCGCGCACCAGCGGGTTGGTCGGCAGGTTCTTCCCGAGCCACACGACCCAGAAGTACGTGGACAGGTCCACGTTCACCAGCGGCTCGAGCTTGTGCACGTCCCAGAACTCGAACGGCCCGAAGAACGACCAGTTCGGCCCGCGCAGGAAGGTGCCCAGGATCACGAACAGCACCCAGAACAGCACGAAGCCGACCCAGAAGAACGTCCACGCGAACGGGCGCTCGTCGAAGGTGTAGTAGCCGTTGCCCTTGGGGTTGGTGTCGAGGTACGGGATTGCGCACAGCCCCACGATGATGAAGCCCGGCAGCACCACGCCCGCGATCCACGGGTCGAAGTAGACCAGCATCTCCTGCAGCCCGAGGAAGTACCACGGCGCCTTGGAGGGATTGGGCGTGCGCGCCAGCGCGGCCGGCTCCTCGAGCGGGGCCTCGACCACGATCGACCAAACGATCAAGAGCGCCGTGAACAGCAGGATGCAGATGAACTCGGTGTAGACCAGGTCCGGCCAGGTGAAGACCTTCTGCTTGCCGAGCTCGAGCTCGATCCCGGGCTCGCCCTTCTTCTTGCGCTCGTCGTTGATGACCGCCTGGCGCAGCGCCAGCCACGAGAAGAACACCACCGACGCCAGCAGGATGACGATCGGGATGTTGTCGCCCTTGGTGAGGATCTTGTGGAAGTTGTAGTCCCCCACGGCCCACGCCAGGAACACGGTGCCGAGCCCGAAGGTCGTGAGGATCACGACCTGACGGCTGAACTGCTTGCGGAAGTACAGCACCGCCGCCAGCAGCGCCACGCTGCCCAGGAAGTAGCGCGTCGGCGCGAACAGCCAGTTGATGACGTCCTTGAGGGTTTCGCCCATGAGCCGTGCCCTAGAGCGGCCCCGAGATGCCGCCGTCCTTGCGCACCCGCCAGAAGTGGATCGCCATCAGCGTGGCCGCCGCCAGTGGCAGCCCGACGCAGTGCAGCACGTAGAAGCGCAGCAGCGCGCCCTCGCCCACGAAGCGCCCGGCCAGGAGACCGAAGCGCGCGTCGTCGCCGGCGTGCACGAAGTTGAGCCCGCCGAAGGAGAGCAGCGAAGCGCCCGGGCCCTCGTGCCCGAGGAACGGCGTGGCGCGCGCCATGTTCGAGCCGACCGTGATGGCCCACACCGCCAGCTGGTCCCAGGGCAGGAGGTACCCCGTGAAGGACAGGAGCAGCGTGAGCACCAGCAGGATCACGCCCACGTTCCAGTTGAACTCGCGCGGCGGCTTGTAGGAGCCCGTCAGGAAGACCCGGTACATGTGCAACCACACCGTGATCACCATCATGTGCGCCGCCCAGCGGTGCATCTCGCGCATCACGCCCAGCGCGACGTGCTCGCGGATCCCGAGGATGTCCTGGTAGGCGGCCTCGGCCGTCGGCCGGTAGTAGAACATCAGCAGGAGACCCGTGATCGTCTCCACCAGGAACAGGAAGAACGTCAGTCCCCCCATGCACCAGGTGTAGGAGAGCCGGATGCCGCTGCGCCGCACCTTGACCGGGTGCAGGTGCAGGAACGTGTTCGAGAGCACCGCGAGCGTGCGGTTGCGCGGCGTGTCCGGATAGCCGTGCCGGAAGATCGAACGCCAGAGCTGCGTGTCGCGGACGGCCTGGAGGAGCTTCTGCATCGCGAGTGACGTGGACGTGGGGGCGCTGGAGCCTGCGGCCTAGACCTTCAGGTAGGCGCCGTCCATCTCCCACTGCCCCTTCTCCTGCTGGTACTTCGTGTTCTTGTCGATCTGGATCTGGCCGTCCTCCGCCAGGAGGATCCGGTAGCGCTCGAGCGGGCGCGGCGCCGGGCCCTCGATGTTGATGCCCGACTTCACGAAGCCCGAGCCGTGGCACGGGCACTTGAACTTCTCGTCCGCCGAGAGCCAGTTCGGCGTGCAACCGAGGTGCGTGCACACGGTCGAGAGCGCGTAGAAGCCGGTCGTCTCGCGCACGATCCACACGCCGTAGGTGGCCTTGAAGCGCTCGTCCACGGCGTCGACCGCGAAGTCCTCGGGATAGCCCGCCTTGAACTCCTGGGGCGGCTCGTAGAGCACGTTCGGGAACATGAAGCGCCCCATCGCGCCCAGCATGCCGGCCGAGGCGCCGGCGAAGATCGCCCAGCCGAATCCGAGCACCGAGAAGAGTCCCCGGCGCGAGACCTCGCCGCGCAGCGGCGCACGCACGAGCCCCGGCGCGTCGGCGCCTCCTTGCGGCCCACCGGGCGCGGCGCCCTCGGCGGGTCGCTTCTCTTCCTTCACGTCAGAAACGTCAGCCACGGTTCAGGAGCGATGGGAGGCACGGTTCCGGCCGCCTCGGCCCGGGAGCGGGGCGCTGGGATCTGTCCGCGCGCAGGGGGAGGCGGGTGGAGCGACTGGGGGTCGGGGACGAAGCGGGCCATCAGGATGGTGGCGTGGGGGCCGATCTGCAAGCCCGCGGCTTTCAAACCGCACAGGCAGGCCGACCTAGCGCGCGGGCTCGCCGGCCGCCCGGGCCAGGGCCGCGCGCCGCACGTTGGGATCGGGATCCTCACGGCCCAGACGGCGCAGCGTGAGCTCGTCGGGAGCCGCGCCGAGCGCGACCAGCGCGTCCAGCGCCTTGATCCGGCTCTCCGAGACCACCTGCGGCGGCCACTTGCGCGGATTGGCCGCGTGCTCGGCCTCGTAGGGCGCCAGCGCCAGCATCTCCTCCAGGACCGCCCGACCGGCCGGATCGCCCAGTTCCGCCAGCGAGAGCGCCGCGCTGGCGCGCACCTCGAGCCGCTCGCTCGTGAGCCGCTCCTCCAGGGCGACCCGCGTGGCCTCGCCGGGCAGGCGCTGGAGGCCGGCGATGGCCGACAGCACCAGCGCGTTGTCCGGACTCGCGAGGAGCCCGATCAGGGCCCCCGCCGCGCGCGCGCGCACGGGTTCGGCCAGCCCCGGCCCGAGCGCCCCCAGGGTCGCGATCGCGTTCATGCGGTACTGGCCGCCGGGATCGAGCGCGTCCGAGAGCTCCAGCATGTCGATCAGCTGGCTCACGCCGTCCGGGTCGTCGAACTCGGCCAGGAGGCTCGAGAGCACGAAGGCCGTGGCCAGCTCGTCGGCCGAGGCGGGCGGGCCGAGCTGCGCGCGGGCCGCCGCCAGGGCGGGCAGGAAGGTGGCGTCGATCTCCCACTCCGGGCGTTCACCGCGCGCGCGCGCCTGCTGGTAGAGCAGGACCTGCCGCACCAGCGCGAAGGCCGCCTGGCGACGCTCGTTGAAGCCGCCGTTCAGCACCCGGTCCAGGTTCTCGCGCGGCGAGTCCTCGCTCCCCACCACGCCCGAGAACAGCGCGAAGACCATCACCAGCACCATCACGATCAGGGCCGGCACGACCACCAGCGGCACGAGCAGGTTCTTGTAGGGACTCTCGGGCTCGCCCGGACCCTCGGCCGCGCCGCCGGCGTTCGGATCGGGGTCGGGGTCGCGGATCTGGATCTCGGTCACGTCGTTCGCACGGGGTGCAGCCCGGGGAGGATAGCGGGCCGGAGAGAGGGCGCCAAACGGCCGGGCGACCCCGCGCCGTCATTCCACGCGGAAGTCCGAGAGACGCTGCACGGGCGGCAGCTCGCCCACCAGCGGCCGGACGTACTCGAGGAAGCTCGGATCCACGTCGTTGTCGCCCTTCAGGAGAGCCGGCTCCATCGGACGCGTCTCCTTGGCCACGTTGCGCAGCTCGGTGTGCTCGAACGTCACCCGATAGGGCCCCTCCTCGGCGCGCACGATCGCCACCGAGCCGTGCGCGAACTTCGTGCCCGTGGCCAGCTTCACGGCCATCCGTCCCACCGCGCGCGCCTCCTTGGCGTCGACCGGCGAGATCACGCCGGGGAAGGAGCGCTGCAGGTAGCCGAAGGTGTCGGCGCGCACGCGCAGCTTGGCGCCCAGCTTGGACTTGATCTCCTCGGCCAGCAGGTCGCCCAGCGCGCCCGAACCCGACAGCTGCACGTTGCCGTGCGAGTCCTTCTCCTTGCTCTCGACCAGCGTCTTGCCGTCGGGTCCGTGGATGCCCTCCGAGGCCGCGATCAGGCAGCGGCCGTGGCGCGCGTAGACGCGCTCCACGTCGCCGAGGAAGCGCTCCAGCGAGAAGACCTTCTCCGGCACGTACACCAGGTGCGGCCCGTCGTCGGGGTGCAGGCGCGCCAGCACGCTCGCCGCCGTCAGCCAGCCGGCGTGCCGGCCCATCACCACGTCGATCTTGATGCCCGGCAGGCTGCGATTGTCGAGGTTGTCGCCCATCACGGCCTGGGCCACGAAGCGCGCGGCCGAGCCGTAGCCCGGGCAATGGTCGTTCACGCGCAGGTCGTTGTCGATCGTCTTCGGCACGTGGAACAGGCGCACGTCGTAGCCCTGGGCCACGGCCAGCTCGTTGAGCACGTGCGCGGTCTCGGCCGAGTCGTTGCCGCCCAGGTAGAAGAAGTAGCGGATGTCGTGCTTCTTGAACTGCGCCAGGGCCTGCTCGCACTCCTCGCGCGTGGGCTTCTTGCGCACCGAGCGCAGCGCCGCGCAGGGCGTCCGGGCCACGCCCTCGAGCGTCTCCTTGGACTCGCGCCCGAGGTCGATCAGCTTGCCCTCCAGCACGCCCTTGATGCCGTGCAGCGCCCCGTAGACGTTGGCGATCGACTTCGAGGCCTTGGCCGCCTCGACGATCCCGACCAGGCTCTGGTTGATGACGCAGGTGGGTCCACCGGACTGGCCGATCAGGGCGTTGCCGTGCGGGGCCTTCATGGGGAGCTCGGGTGCATGGGTCGCGGAGGGAGAGCGCGAACCGTAGCGAGGGCCCGCGCCCGACTCAATCCGGCCGGTGCGCCCCGGGCTTGTCAGGGCTCGGGGCGCTGCCTAGACTCCCCGCCCCCGCAGGACGGAGCGCGCTCCGTCCGAACCTCAGGTGCCCGGGTGGCGAAATTGGCAGACGCACTAGCTTGAGGTGCTAGCGGGTAACACCATGCTGGTTCGAATCCAGTCCCGGGCACCATCTTCCACCCCGAGGCCCTCGAGCTCTCGGCGCGAGCGTGGCGTCAACGGGGACGGAGCTCTTGCTGCGGACTCCGTTTCGATCGGCGTGCGTGCCATCACGAACTCGACCATTTGATCGCGGGTGGGCGCATGGAGGCGCAAACGGGCATCCCGTCGGCTGCCGTGAGTTCGAGCCGGCCCACCAGCACGCCCGAGCGCATGGACTCCGCGAGCACTTCGGCGGGAACGGCGTCCAGGCGTAGCTTCGCTCGACGGAACATCGCTGGAGCGGCGCCGCCCTTCCGGCCGACCCACGTGAGGTAGAGGAACCGCTCGCGTGCCGGACCGTTCACCGCCGGACCACGGAACACGGGCACGCCGTCCTGCCCGCGAACCTCGATGCGAGTCTCCCAGCTCGCCCCGCGGACATCGGCAGAGACGCGGTCGGTCGGATCACAACCGACCTTCCCCGCGAGCCCGACGGTGACATCGGTGTACAGGCCGCAAGTCCGGCCCGGCAGACGTCGGCCGAGGATGCGCACGTGAATGGATCGCGGCTCCGTACTCAGCCCCTCGACCGGCGGCCCCGGAGGCTTCGCCACGGGCAGGAGAGCTCGGCGGACGCGTCGCTCACGCGCGACCGGAGATTTCGCGGCGACGACTTCCTCGCGCAGCATCCGCTTTTGAGCCTCTGTGCGGGACTCCCAGCACCTTCGAGCCTGAGCGTCGGTCTCGATGAGTTTCTTCAGCTCGGCCGGAAGCTCCGCGGACGCGCGAGCGATCACCAGCGTCGCACGGTCCCCGGGCGACTTGCCGAGGGTGTCGAGCAGATCCCGGCGCAACTCGATGAACCAGCGTTCGTCATCCCAGCGCTTGAGGGACCGTCGACCCAGGGCCACGCCGTCGAGCGTTCCCTCGACCGTGGTCGTTCCGGTGAGCCTCCAGCGCGCCAGCTTCGTCGCCGGAACGACCACGAAGGCGGGCAACTCCGCGTGCTTGCGCTCGATCCGAACATCGACCTTCAGGGTAGCCATGTCACCCGATCGACCTGCTCAATCCGCGCCGCCCGAAGCGATTGCCTTCAAAGCCGTGGCGATCTCTTCCATGCTTGGCGCGCCCCCCGGGTACATGCGGCAGCTCAGGGTCGAGACCGCGGGGGCCGACAGCCCGAAGAGATCGCGCCCCTCGACGAGGAGCGTGGGCGCAGGCCAGCCGCGACGTCGCCCTGGCTGGTCGTGCTCCCGACCTGGGAGCTGCACAGGCAACGAGGACAAGGGAAGCGAGAAGGTGTCCGAGGCGGCTTCCCGAGACGAGATCGGCGATAGGGGTAGGGTTCGTCATCGGCGGGGATCGGCAGACTTCGAGCGGCTGGATCCGCTCCAGGATACGGAGTTCGAGGCCGTGGACTGCCCCCGCGAACCATTCGAACCACGTCCAGTCGCCTGCACCATCCTTCCTCCACTCGGCGGCGGAGCGAGTCGTGGAAGCCTCCACGCGCCCGCGCGTCAACGCTCGAGCGTCGCGCGTGCGTCGGCGCGGATCCCGTCGAGCAGGTCGCAGGCCGCCGCGCGCAGGCGTTCGCCAAGGGCGATGTGCTGGCCGAAAACGAGGTGGGCCTCGCGTTCTGGCTCGAAGCGTGGCCAGACCGGGAGTCCCGGCCCGTTCGGGTCGCCACTCGCGGCGAAGCGGACCCAGGCTGCGCTCATTTGCTCCGCGATCTCGCGCCCGGCCGGATCGACGCTCGGATCGAGCGCGCCGAAGAGGTAGGGAAGCTCGACGGCGTGATGCGCGCCCAGCGCGGGCTGCAGCGGATCGACGCGCGCGAAGAGGTACTGCCAGGTTCCCATCCCGGCGCGGGAGCTCGCGCGCAAGATCGAGCGCGTGCCGCGCAGGAACCAGCGGTCGGTGATCAAGCGACCGAGGGCTGCCGACAGCTCGGCCTCACTGGCGGCGGGGTAGAGGTCGAACACGTCCTCGGCCAGGGCCCCGAACTCCTGTTCCAGCCAGGGGCGGTAGGACGACACGGCGCCCACCGCGACGAGGCCTCGAAAGACGCTGCCCTCGTCGGCGGTGGTCCCGGCGATCAGCTGCACGCGGTTGTGGCGGCCTTCCGCGAAGAGGTCCTCGGGAGCCCTGGGCAGGACTCGCCCCCCCAGTACGAGACGAGGCTCGAAGGCTGCGCCGAGCCTCTGCCAGAGCACGTCGGCCGGCAGGGCGCGC
The DNA here is from genome assembly GCA_964631945.1 of uncultured Planctomycetaceae bacterium. Taxonomy (GTDB): domain Bacteria; phylum Planctomycetota; class UBA1135; order UBA1135; genus JABFRZ01. The sequence goes on along the minus strand of CAZWAY010000005.1, from coordinate 74,647 downwards.
AGGCTCGCCAGCGTCTGCGGCGAGTCCCCCGCCAGCAACGCCGCAGCCAGCTCGCTTCCACGCGCCTCGGCTGCGCCCCGCGCCACGAAGAGGTCGTCCGCGAGCCACGGACTCTGGGCGATGGCGCGCTGGAACAGGCCGCGCGCCGCGGGCGAGGCGCAGAGCGCGAGCACGCTGGTCGCGCCCGCGGATTCGCCGAGGAGCGTGACGCGGGCGGGATCTCCACCGAAGGCGGCGATGTTCGTCTGGATCCAGCGCAGCGCCGCGAGCTGGTCGAGCAACCCGTAGTTCCCCGGCGTGTCGCCCGCAGCGCCATCCGGGCCCGCCTCGGCCTCCGCTCCCAGCTCGGGCAACGAGAAGAATCCGAGCGGCCCGAGTCGGTAGTTCAGGGACACGAACACGAGCCCGCGCCGCGCGAAGTGTCCACCGTCGTAGAGCCTCTGGTGCGCCCATCCGCCCACGAAACCACCGCCGTGGATCCACACCAGCACGGGCAGTCCGTCGCTCTCGTGGCGCGCCGCGCTCCAGACGTTGAGGGTCAGGCAGTCCTCGCTCGTCTCGGGCAAGGGCTCACCACTGAGGTAGGCGATCAGCGGGCTCTGGGGGCAAGGCTTGCCGAACTCCCGCGCCGCGCGCACGCCCTCCCAGGCCGCCACGGGCTGCGGTGCACGCCAGCGGAGCGCACCGACCGGCGGGGCGGCGTAGGGGATGCCGCGGAAGACGCGGAGGCCCGCGGCCTCGTCCAGAAGGACGCCAGCGACGCGGCCCGCATCCAGCGTGACGACGCTTCCCAGGGCGACGTCACCGCGGGCGACGTCAACAACGGAGCCGGCCGTAGCGGGGTCCTGAGAAGCCAGGAACCCGAGCAGAGCGTGGTGGAGCAGGGCGAGCTGGTTCATGCCCGGTGGTTCGCGCGCCATCGGTCCTGGGTCACACCGAACGCAAGAAACCCGCCCGCGCCCGCATCTCGCCGAAACGTGTGACGTCCGGCCGCACCATCCCTCCTCACGGCTCCGTGAGGAAGCCGAGCGCGATGCGCGCGTGCAGGTGCAGGCGCTTGCGGTCGGTGGCGAGCTCGAGGAACGAGGACTGGATCGCCGTGGAGGCGCGCAGCCAGCGCTCGGAATCGGCGCGCAGCTCGGGCAGGTGCCGCTCCAGGTACTCGGCCTGGAAGCGATCGAGTGCGTCCTTGACGCGCATGTCGTAGGAGTCGCGGTTGGCGTCCGAGACATTGCCCCAGACCTCGCCCGGGAAGTCGCGTGCCAGGACCTCGCGCTCGATGCGCGGGCGCTCGACGTTCCAGTCGATGTTGTCGGCCGCGCCCTGGTCGATGCCGCGCCGCGCGATGCGGCGCGTGGTCTCGGCCACCGCGCCCGGCGCGCACCACACCAGCAGGTTGGCGCTCGGGAGCCCGCTCGCGGCCCAGATCCGGAACGAGGTCTCCTCGGCCAGGCGCCCGAGGCCCTCCTCGGTCGTGCCCGTGTTGTAGGCCTTGAAGATCTGCCCCAGCAGGCGGTTCTCGTTGGTGATCACCAGGTACGGCTCGCGCCCCTTCATCTCGAGCGTGGCCAGGTGACCCGTGCCGGGCACGAGCACGTTCCAGTACTCGTTGACCTTGGCGCCGCCCTGCAGCGTGTTCTCCCACAGGCCCGACGAGCCCGGGGTCGCGCCCTGGATCTTCAGCATCTCGACCACGTCGTTGCGCGAGATCACCTTGCGGATGGCGTCGATGCGCGGCTGTTCCTTGGGCCACAGCACCAGCGCCCAGGCGTAGACCGGCGTGTCGTCGTGCGGCGGCACGGGCACGTTGGCGCCGGTCTCGGGCGGGTAGTCGTAGTCGCGCACGAAGAAGGCCACGCGGTCGCGCAGGGCCGCGTCCAGGTCCTCGATCAGGGGCTCGAGGTCGGGGTGGTTCCAGGCCGCGCGCACGAAGTCCTCGAGGTTCGCGACCGCGGCCGGGTCGAGCGCGTTGACCACCGTGCGCAGCTCGCGCAGCAGGTCGCCGATGTCGCCGTGCAGGTAGGCGAACAGGCCCACGTCGGCCGGCGCCAGGCGCGCGGCCTCCAGCAGCTGCTCCTTGTCGAATCCGCGCTGGTCGTACAGACGCTGCTGGAAGGGCGAGAGCACGTTGGACGAGAGCTCGCCGCCGAAGTCGAGCGTGACGGCGCGCGCGAAGTCGACCGTTCCGATGAGCTCGCGCAGGGTCCCGAGCTGGAACAACTTGGCGCTCAGCGCGGTCGCCAGGTCGTTGGAGCGCGGATCGGGCCAGGTGCCCGCCAGCTTCAGGTTCTCCGCCAGGGCGCGCTGGTCCAGGTACAGCTCGAGCTCGTCACCGGAGAGCGCCGAGAGCTTGATGTGGTCGTCGTACTTGGCGGACTGGCCCAGGGAATCCTGGCCGCGCTTCTTCTCGAACTGCACGGCCGCGACCAGGAACTCGGCGTCGGTGGCGACGATCACCACGTCCTGCAGCCGCGCCAGGAACAGCGGGCGCGCGAGCTGACCGCCGGCGAGTTGCACGCCGAGCTCCTGACCCTCGCGCTCGACGGGCTGCAGCGTGAGGCCCTGGCCAGCCAGGTCGAGCCAGCCGCCGGCCAGGAGTTCGACCGCCAGCTTGCCGAGCCAGCTGGTGCGGCCGTACAGCGCCCACTTCGCATCGGCCAGGTTCGCGCCGGCGAAGTGTCCGGCCACGGCCAGGCCCTCGCCGCCGAAGACCGACAGCGGATCGACGTGCACCGGCAGCTGCGCCAGCACGCGCTCGAGCTCGGCCAGGGCCGGCTCGATCTTCAGGCTCGCCACCTGCTCGCGCAGGCCGAGCTCGAGCAGGGCCTTGCCGGCCGGGCTCTGCTCGAAGGCCGACTGGAAGGCCAGGCGCGGGAAGGGATCGAAGTCGCGGCGCAGCTGGTTCTTCGAGGCGTAGAAGTCGACCTCGCGCGGGATCAGACTCGAGATCGGGTAGTCGTAGTCACCCTCGAACGGGTTGAAGAAGAAGAAGGAGAAGGCCCACAACCCGCCGAGCAGGAGCAGGACCAGCCCGACCAGGAGGTAGCGCAGGATTCGGCGGCCCATTTCGGCGGGATTGTACGGACGCAAGAGCCCGGCGGCGCCTCCGACGCGCCGGCGCGCCGATTCTTCCCCGCGCACCTTCACTCGTCCGCCGGTCCTGCGCACACTGGCGGCCCCATGCGCTTCGCCAGCCGTATCGACCGCATCGAACCGTCCATCACGCTCGCGCTCGACGAACGCGCCAAGACGCTGCGCGCCGCCGGGCGCGACGTGATCAGCATGGCCGTGGGCGAGCCCGACTTTCCGGCACCCGCCCTGGTCCAGAGCGCGGCCATCCAGAAGGTGCAGAGCGGCGACGTGCGCTACACCCCGGCCGCGGGTACGCCCTCGCTGCGCAAGGCCGTGGCCGAGCACCTGACGCGCTCGCGCGGCTCGCCCTACGTCGCCGAGGAGATCACGATCTGCCACAGCGCCAAGCACGCGCTCTCGGGCGCGATCTTCGCGTTGATCGAGGCCGGCGACGAGGTGCTGGTGCCGCTGCCGGCCTGGGCCAGCTACTTCGACCTCGTGCGCTGCGCGGGTGGCACGCCCGTGCTGGTCCCGCCCGACCGCCGGGACGGGGTGCGCCCCGACTTCGCGGCCTTGGCGCGGGCCGTGACACCGAGGACGCGCGCGCTGATGATCAACTCGCCCAACAATCCCTCGGGCTACGTCTTCACGCCCGAGGAGATCGAGGGCGTGGCGCGCCTCGCGCTGGAGCACGATCTGTGGATCCTCTCGGACGAGATCTACCGCTCGCTGGTGTACGAGGGCGGCGAGGCCGCCAGCCCGGCCGCGTGCTCGCGCGAGGCCCGCGCGCGCACCGCCATCATCGACGGCGCCTCCAAGGCCTTCGCCATGACCGGCTACCGCATCGGCTTCCTGGCCGCGCCCGCGCCGCTCGCGGCCGCCGTGGCCAAGCTCCACAGCCAGATGACCGGCTCGCCCAACGCCGTCTCGCAGCACGCCTTCGAGGCCGGCCTGCGCACGCACGCGCCCGAGATGGATGCGATGCGGCGCGCCTTCGGCGAGCGGCGCGACTTCCTGCTGAAGGGGCTGGCGCAGCTGGGCCTCCCGTGCGCCACGCCGCGCGGCGCCTTCTATGCCTTCCCGGACGTCTCGGCGCACCTCGACGACCGCGGCTCGGTCGGATTCTGTGACGCGTTGCTCGAGGCCCAGGACCTGGTGCTCATCCCCGGCGTCGCCTTCGGGGTCGACACGCACGTGCGCCTCTCCTACGCGCTCTCGAAGGAGACGATCCAGGAGGCGCTACGGCGCCTGGGCGTGTTCCTGGCCGCGCGCGGGCACGCGCCCGTGCAGCACGCGCGCGAGCGCTAGGAGCCCGGCCCTCGAACGGGTGCCGCGCGGCTCGAGCTCGAGGGCGAGCGCCTACACCGGACGGCGGATACCCCTTCGTTACCGACGCGCGCGGCGCGCTTCCGGCCGCTCGTGCGCGGATGCCCGTATGATCGGGCCGACTCGATGGAGGAATCCGCACCGTCACCGGCGGCTCCCGCGCGCTGGACCACCGCGACCTACGCCACGCTGCGCGAGCTCGCGGCCGGCTACCTGGCGCTCGAGCGGCGCGGGCACACCCTGGCCCCGACCGAGCTCGTGCACGAGGCCTGGCTGAAGCTCCGCGCCTGGCCGCCGCCGGCCGAGGCCTCGCGCGTCGCGCTCGCGGCCCACGTCATGCGCGAGGCACTGGTCGATCACGCGCGCCGGCGCGCGGCGCTGAAGCGCGGTGAGGGGCGCCAACCGCTCGCGCTGGACGAGGGCACGGCCGCGGTCGAGCGCGACGCCTACGTGGTGGCCCTGGACGGCGCCCTGGCGGAGCTCGCGAGCTTCGATCCCGAGCTCGCGCGCCTGGTCGAGCTGCGCTTCTTCGCCGGGCTCGAGAACGAGGCCGTGGGCGCGGCGCTCGGGCTCTCGCCGCGCACCGTCAAGCGCCGCTGGCAACTCGCCAAGGGCTGGCTGCACCGCCGCATCGGAGCCGACGGTTAGACGGCGGGCCATGACGACCACCGGCATCACCAGCTCCGTGCGGCGCGCCTTCGACGAGCTGATCGAGCTCGCCGCGCCCGAGCGCCGCGCGCGCCTCGCAGAGCTCGCGGCCGAGGATCCCGCGCTCGCGCGCCAGGTCGCCGAGCTGCTGGCGGCAGCCGAGGCCGCGCCCGAGTTCCTCGAGCGGCCCGCGGCCGAGAGCGAGCTCGTGGGCCACGGTGCGGGACCATGGATCCTCGAGCAACGCCTCTCGAGCGGCGGGGCGAGCGACGTCTACCGGGCACGCCGCGCGGACGGCGCCGAGGGCTGGCGCGTGGCCGTCAAGGTGCTGCGCCGGCGGGACGACGCCGCCGGGGTTCTGCGCCGCTTCCAGGCCGAGCGCCGCACGCTGGCCGCGCTGAACCACCCGTTCATCGTGCCGCTGGTGGACGCGGGCCTGCTGGACGACGGACGGCCCTACCTGGCGACGCGGCTGGTCGAGGGACTCGCGCTCGATCGCTTCGCCGACGGGCTCGGGCTCGAGGCGCGCCTGCGCTTGTTCCTGGCGGTGTGCGCGGCCGTGCAGCACGCCCACGAACGCCTGATCGCACACTGCGACCTCAAGCCGGACAACGTGCTGGTGACGCGCGAGGGCATACCGCAGCTGCTGGACTTCGGGATCGCACGCCTGCTCTCGGACGAGGTCGGCGCCGAGCGCGCGCTCACACCCGGCTACGCCAGCCCCGAGCAGCTCGCGGGCGGGGCGCTCGGAACGCCGAGCGACGTGTGGAGCCTGGGGGCCGTGCTGTACGAGCTCGCCACCGGCCGCAGGCCGTTCGCGGGTCAACCGGGCGCGGAGCTCGTGCCGGCCAGCGTCGCGGTGCTCTCGGACTCGGCCGCGCGCGCGCGCTCGGCACCGCCGGCGGAACCCGCCGCGCTGGCGCGACGCCTGCGGGGTGACTTCGACGCGCTGGTGGCCAAGGCGCTGGCGCCCGATCCGGCCGCGCGCTACGGCTCGGTCGAGCAGCTGGCGCGCGATCTCGAGCGCTTCCTGGCGGGACGGGCGCTCGCCGCCCGCCCCGCCGCGCCCCTGCGCCGCGCCTGGCTGTTCGTGCGCCGCAACCGCCTGGCGAGCGCGGCCGTGCTGCTGGCGCTGCTCTCGCTCGGGGTGGGGGTGGCCGGGCTCTACCGCGGCCTGCTGCAGAGCCGCACCGAGGCGAGCCTGGGCTGGCGCGCCCACGCCCAGGCCGCGCTGGCGGCGAGCCTGCTCGAGGACCTGGTGCGCTCGGCCGGCGCGGCCTCGCCGGCGGGCCTCGAGCGCGCCCTCGACCAGGCCAGCGCCGAGCTCGCGCGCGAGACGAAGCTCTGGCCCGAGACCGAGGGTCGCCTGTGCATCGCGCTCGGCGCGCTGTACCTCGAGGCCGGACGGCCGGCGGACGCCGTCGCGCACCTCACGCGTGCGCGCGAGCTCACGCGCACCACGCGCGGCTTCGGACGCGAGGACGTCGAGCGCATCGAACGCCTGCTGGCGGCGGCGAGCGGAGCCTCTCAGCCCCAGGGCAGCCAGCCGGCGCGCTCGCAGAACCAGTAGAAGCCCGCCAGCGCCACCACGACCGAGACGCCGTCGCGCACGGCGGGCGGGACCAGGCCCGGGTGCGACGCGCCGTCCCGCGCGCGACGCCAGCGCCGGAAGAGCACGGCAAATCCGAGCAGGCAGGCCGAGACCAGCGCGAGCTGGCCCAGCTCCACCCCCAGATTGAAGCCGAACAGGGCCGTCACGATCAGCGGCTCGCCGCTCAGGGCCGCACCCAGGAAGCCCGCGAAGCCGAGGCCGTGCAGGAGCCCGAAGGCGAAGGCCTCCAGCCACGGATCGCGTGCCGCGCGCCGCAGCAGGTTGTCGCAAGCCACGTAGGCGATCGAGAGCGCGATGGCCAGCTCGACGAAGCGCGACGGCAGGTGCACCAGCCCGAGCGCCGCGACCCCCAGGGTGATCGAATGCGCCACCGTGAAGGCCGTGACCACGCCCACCAGCGAGCGCACGCGACGCGAGGCCACCAGCAGGGCCAGGAGGAAGGCCTGGTGGTCGTAGCCGCCGAGGATGTGCTCGATCCCGAGCCGCAGGAACACCGTGAACACGCCGGGCCGCCGCACGTGGGCGGGCTCGAAGCGCCAGCGCGTCTCGGCGCCCTCGAAGGTGTGGTGCACGGGCGCGTCCCCGTTCCACTCCACGGTGGTGAAGTCCTGGTGCCAGGGATTGGTCTCGTGGAAGAGCTGCGACTCCACCACCAGGACCTCCAGGTCCTCCTGGGCCTCGAACAGGAACTGGACCTCGACGTTCTGCAGGTCCAGGGGCCCGAGGCGGGCCGGATCCTCGGACGTGAGCGCGAAGACCTGCCCGCGCAGCGGCTCCTCGCGCCCGGCGACCACGCGCAGGAGGCGCAGCTCGGCCAGCAGGTAGGTCTCGATCTCGGCACGCGCGGCCGCGAGCTCCTCGGCATCGAGGAAGCCGTCGCGCACGCGCTCGAACTCGGGGCGCGCCTCGAGCAGCGACAGGGCCTGGAAGCGCAGCTCGACGGTCGCGCGCGGACCGGCCACACGGATCTGCGTGCGGCTGAGCGAACTCGGGTGGGCCCCGGCGGCGGCCAGGATCAGGGCGAGGAGCGGGAGCACGAGCGCGCGAAGTCTAGCGCGTCGAAACGCTCATGCGTTTCCGCACCGGCAAGTCCAGCAGCGGGACAGCCCCACTGCGACGACCCCCTCCAAAGGTCTCGGGCGCTCCCGCCGCGCCGGCGCTAGACGAAGTCTTCCTCTTCCTCTTCGACCTTGGCGAACGGCTCGAGCTCCAGCGGGTCGCAGCTCGCGACCTCGATCTGCGCCTTGCACTGGCTGCAGCCGAAGACCTCGCCGATCAGGAGTCGACCAACGAGTCGCACCTCGGCTCCACACTCAGGGCACAGCGCGCTCTTGGTCAGGAGTTGCGTAGTTGATTCCACGGGTTCGAATCCCCTCCTCGGGATCAGGTCGTCACGTCGTAGCGAATCGTCGACTCGATCGTTCAACGGTCATTCACTGGTCACACCGAACTGCTGTGCTCATCGGACGGAGCAAGTCGCTCACAGGTTCCATTGCCGAGTACTCCGACTCCGGACAGCGGTTTCGTCCGAAGTTTCCGAATCGAGGCGCGGACGGCCTGCGCGGGGCCTTGGGGCTACATTGCGCCTTCGATGCGATACACGTTCTTGGCGCCCGGAAACTCACCCAAAGCCACCTCCTGGACCTTGCGCAGCAGGCTCGGGTCGGAGCTGTCGGCGAAGACGTAGAACTTCCAGAGATCGCGGTAGGCGCGCTCGAGGTCGCCCAGGCGCGGGACGCGATCGGCGAAGTCGGACAGCGGCCGAACGCGATTCTCACCCGGCCAGCGCACGTGCGTGCGGGCCTCCTTGAGCTGCATCTTCGCCGCGGGGCAGTGCAGCATCACCTCGACGCGTTTCCCTGTCCCGAAGTGCACGAGGTCGGCAATGCGTCGTTCGATGGCCGAGCGTTGCGCGCGCGCCTCGGGCGCGAAGATGCGCGCCACCAGATCCTCCTGCACCGCCCTGTTCTCGTAGCGCGGAAAAACGCAGGCGCGCTTCGGTAGGCGGCGGTTCCGGAAGCGCTCGCACAGGCTGCGCAGGTTGCGCGCGAGCTCCGGCTCGGCGCGGCCCGCGCGCTGCTCCAGGAGCTCGAGCAGCGTGGCGTCGGTGCGGTCGTACAGGTCCTCCTCGCGCAGGAGTTCGTGCGCCACGGCCAGCTCGACCGCGCGCGCCACGAGCGCGCCCGAGGCCACCTTGGCGTGGTGATAGTAGACGCGCTCGGAAAAGTAGTAGCGCGCCTCGAGCAGGCGGATGGCCTCGCTCAGGATGTCCTCGCGCAGGAGTTCGCGCTTGGCGAGGTCGAGGTAGAGGTTGCCGCTGGCGCGGTCGATCTTGAAGTACGAGGCCACGCGCGGGTCGACCCCCAGCTGCAACCCGGTGAAGTAGGCGTCGCGCTGCAGGTAGTCGAGGATGTCGGAGCAGATCGTGTCGGACAGCACCTGGCTCCAGTAGGGCGGCACGGGCATGCCCTCGCGCTCGTCGGCCTCGCCCGGGAGCTGCCCGCCGTCCTGCGGTTCGCGCTGCTTCGCGACCAGCAGCGTGCCCAGCACCTCGCGCCGCACGCCCAGGCGCTCCAGCAGGCGTCCGAGCTCGCGCTCGGGTCCGAGCACGCGCCGGAAGCGGTGCCCGGAGTCATGGCGCGCGAACAGCCCGGCCTGGTCCTCGATGTGGTGCCCGAAGGGGATGTGCGTGATGTCGTGCACCAGCGCGGCGATGCGCAGGATGCGCGCCTCGCGCTCGCTGATCCCGAGCGTGTCGCGCGGCGCGAGCTCGAAGTTGCGGTTGATGGCCTCGACCATGCGCTGGGTGACGTGCAGGACCCCGATCGAGTGGTCGAAGCGCGTGTGCAGCGCGCCGGGGTAGACCAGGTACGCCGTGCCGAGCTGCTTGACCCCGCGCAGGCGCTGCATCTCGGGCGTATCGAGCACGGCCAGCTCCTCGTGCGTGAGGTAGACGTCGCCGTGGACGGGGTCGCGCAGGACGGAGAAACGCTTGGCGGTGGACATCGGGAGACGCGGCAGTCTAGCCAGCGACGCGGCCAGGCGCCGACGCCACAATGCCCGCGATGAGCGCGTTCGACCCGTGCCTGGATCTCCTGCTGCCCGCGCCGCGCCGGATCGAGCGGCGTCCGGGCGTCTTCCGGCTCTCGCCGCCGCTCGCCCTGCGGCCGCCTCCGGGCTTCGCCTCGCCGGCGCTGGATGGTCTGCGCCTCGAGCTCGAGCGCCGCGGCGTGGCTCTCGGCGTGGGCCCGCAGGCGATCGAGCTCGTGCTCGACGGACGCTCGGGACATGCGCGCGAGGGCTACGGACTCACGATCGAGCCGGGGCTCGTGCGCCTCGTGGCGAGCCGCGGGGTCGGGCTGAACCACGGCCTGCGCACGCTGCTGCAGCTCGTGCGCACGGCGCAGGTCGAGGGAGCAGAAGGCGGCGCACCCAGACAGCGGCACGAGCTCGCCTTGCCGGCGCTGGCGATCGAGGACTCACCCGCGTTCGAACGCCGCGGCGTGATGCTCGACGTCAGCCGCGACCGCGTGCCGCGCATGGACGCTCTCTTCGCGCTCGTCGAGCGGCTCGCCGAGTGGAAGCTGAACGAGCTGCAGCTCTACTGCGAGCACGCCTTCGCCTACCGGGCGCACGAGCGCATCTGGCGCGGCGTCGATCCCTTCACGCACGACGAGATCCGCGCCCTCGACCGCCACTGCGCCGCGCACGGGGTCGAGCTCGTCCCCAACCAGCAGAGCTTCGGGCACCTGCACCACTGGCTGAAGCATTCCGAGTACCGCCACCTGGCCGAGGTGCCCGAGGGCCTCGTGCACCCGTTCCTCGGCGCGGGTGAGACGCACGCGGAGCCCTTCAGCCTGTGCCCCACGGATCCGGGGAGCCTCGCGTTCCTCGGCGGGCTCTACGACGAGTTGCTGCCGTGTTTCACGAGCGGCGACTTCAACGTGGGGCTCGACGAGACGATCGACCTGGGCGACGAGGGCCGGCCGGGCCGTTCCGCCGCCGCGATCCGCGCGCAGGGCGTCGGGCGCGTCTACCTCGGCTTCCTGAGGTCGGTCCACGGCCTCGTCAGCGCGCGCGGCAGGCGCATGCAGTTCTGGGCCGACATCCTGCTGAATCATGCGGAGCTCGTGCCCGAGGTGCCGAAGGACGCGGTCGCGTGCCTGTGGGGCTACGAGGCCGACCACCCGTTCGAGGAACAGACGAAGACGCTCGCCGACGCTGGCCTGCCGTTCTACGTCTGCCCCGGCACGGGCTCGTGGCAGTCGATCGGCGGGCGCATCGACAACATGCTCGCGAACGTCGCCTCGGCGGCGCGCTGGGGCGCCGAGCGCGGCGCGCGCGGACTGCTGATCACCGACTGGGGCGACCGCGGGCACCTGCAGCCGCCGAGCGTGAGCTGGAGCGGCTACCTGCGGGCGGCCGATCTCGCCTGGAATCCGACGGCCGACGCGCGCGGGAGCGGCGTGTGGCCCCTTCCCAGACTGCTGAACCTGCACCTGTTCGGCGACCCGCAGAGCCCCCTCGGTGGCGCAATGAGCGGACTCGGGGGGCTCGCAACGGAATGCGCTCGGCCCGTGCGCAACGCCTCGGCGCTGTCGCTGCTGCTCACGAGGTTCGACCAGCCGTTCCCGCCGCCCGAGTTGCGCGGACTCCATACGGAGAGGCTTCGGCGCGTGGCCCGCATGACCTCCCTCGGCGGAGATTCCATCCGCGGCGATGCTCCCAGGACGACCGAGGGCGTCCTGGCCCGACAAGAACTGTCGTGGGCCGCCGAGCTCCTCCGCTTCACTTGCTTCCTCGGCGAATGGCGCCTCGAGGCCGGCGAGGGTCGTGGGCTCGAAGAACTACCGGCACGCCGACGCGAGACGCTGGCCGAGTTCCTCGAGCCCCTGATCCAGCGTCACCGCGAGCTGTGGCTGCTGCGCTCGCGCCCCGGTGGCCTCGACCGCTCCGCGCGCTGGCTCGAGCGCATCCTCGCGGCGCTGCGCAAGGAGGGCTGACTAAGTACCCGTCGAACACTCCGGGGAACGCGCGAGACCCGCCCCCCACACTTCGACGAGCGTGTCCAGGAAGAGGTCCTCGAGCTGAGCGGAGTCGCGCGGCTCGGTCGCCGACGGCGCTAGAGTCGTCTCGAGCCGCGCGAGCTCTCGATCGAGGAAGGAACTGATCAGCTCGATTCGCGGGCCACGCCGTAGTTCCTCGCCGGCACGCTTCTGCACCACGAGATCGTCGATGGCGCGACGCAGGGCCGTGTCTGTGATCAGCTCTGCGACGAGCAGATCGAAGCGCATCGGGACCGGCCCTAGGCCGCGTTCGACCCACAAGACGCCCAGCAGCGGTCGTAGGACGTAGAAGTACTTCTTGGTCCACACCTCCTCGCCCGTGAGGTACTCGCGCAAGTTGCCGCGCGCCATGCTCAGGTAGTGATGCGCGCTTGCCTTCGGCGAGTAGAACGTGCTCCGCAGCCGTCTCAGCCCACGGGCCAGCGCCGTCGATTCGCGGTAGACGATCGGCGAATCGAGCCACTCGAGCAACGGCGGATTGGAGCGCTCGAACAAGACGAGAGCCTTGCGCAGGTCCCAGCCGCTGAGGTCGAACTCGTCCACTATCGGCGGCTCGATGACGTCTCGCTGTCGGGCGTGAAATGGACTCAAGTAGTCAGCTGTCGGTCGCAGGTAGAGGAATCGGACGTCGAAGTCGCTGTCCCGTGATGGAAACCCCCAGGCGCGACTACCGGACTCGCACGCGAAGAGCACGCGTACGCCGTGCTCGCGTTCGATGTCCTGCAGACGGCGCACGACCTCGGCCCGCACCGCCTCGGGAATCTCTTGGCCGAACGGAGCATCGGAACTCATTGCTGATTTCGCACCAGACTACTTCCCGAAGATCCACTTTCCCCACAGCGCCTGGACCGTGACCTTCTCGTCGAGGGCGAAGCCCGATTGCTTCAGTGCCAGCAGGATCTGGCCGCGGTGGTGGGACTCGTGCGCGACGAGGTAGCCCAGCCAGCGCACGGGCGACTTGCCGAAGAGGCGGATGCGCGCCTCCTTGCGCAGGGCCCTTCCGAGCAGCTCCTCGACGCGCTTGCCGGAGTCCCTCAGGGCGGCCTGGAGCTCCTTCTTCCCGGGGCGCTCGCCCTTGGAGCTCGTGGGCAGCTCGGGGCGCGCGCCGGTCGCGTGGAAGTGGAGCCAGCCCAGGCGATTGCGGTTCATGTGCGCGAACTGGCGGGCGACGTCGCGGCCCTTGGACTGGGCCGGCAGGGCGCCGAGGCGCTTCTCGGGGATGCGCTGCAGCAGCGTGACCAGGATCTGCTGGTGGCGCTTCCAGGTCGCCAGGACCTCGCGCGCGAGGGGGTCGGTCTTCATGGTGTTCGAGTCGCTCCCCCCCGGCGAGCCTAGCCAGGGCGAGCGCGGGAGGGCAAGGTGGCGGCCGGCGTGCCCACCCGCCCGAGGCGGCAGGAATCCATGGAAAGAGCGAAGGACCCCGCGCCCGGCGGGCACCAAGGCCCCGTGCAGGTCCCGCTCCGCCCTCCCGACCTCGCCACGCGCGACGCCATCCTGGCCGGCGACCGCCTGGCGGCCGAGGGCTTCTTCCGCCTCCACCTGGGCGCGCTGTACGAGTTCGTGCACTACCGCGTGGGCGGCAACCGCGTGCTGGCCGAGGACCTGGTGCAAGACACCTTCCTGACGGCGCTCGAGCGCCTGGCGGCCTTCGACGGACGCGCCAGCCTGCACACCTGGCTGTGCGGCATCGCCAAGAACAAGATCCGCGCCCAGCGCCGGCGCCAGCGCCCGGTGCGGCTCGAGGACGTGCTGGCCGAGGCCGATCCCGAGATCGAGGCCATGCTGATGGCGATCGACCGCGAGCCGCTGCCGGACGACGTGCTGGAGCGCGAGGAGACGCGCGAGCTGGTGGGCGCGACGCTGTCCTCGCTGCCGCCCGACTACCGCGAGGCGCTGCTGGCGAAGTACGTCGAGGAGCTCAGCACGGCCGAGATCGCGGCGCGCGCCGGCAAGCACGAGAAGGCCGCCGAATCGACGCTGCAGCGCGCGCGCACGGCCTTCGGCAAGGTCTTCACGCTGCTCGCCAAGAAGCGCGGAGGCTACGCGTGAGCGCGGACGTCCTGGAACGCAACCTGCGCCTGCTGCTGCGCCGGAGCTACGTACCGGCCCTGCCCGCACCGCCCTTCCGCGACCGGCTGGAGGCGCTGTTCCTGAGCGAGGTCGCGCGCCGCAGCGAGGTCGCGCGCCGCGCCGGCACCCGGCGCGCGCGCACCGGCACGCTCCGGCAGCTCCCGAGGCCGCTGCACAGGGTCGCGCTCCTGGCCGCGGCCGCGCTGGCGCTCTTCCTGGGCTGGCGCCTGTTCGCACGCGAAGCGGACGACCCGCGCCAACGCCTGCTCGCGCGCGGCGAGGTCGCGCTGGGCCTGCCCGGCGGAGCGTGGCGCGCGGCCGCCGCGGAGGAGCGCGCGCGCGGGCTCGACTTCGTCCCGCCGACCCTGCGGGTGGTCACGCCGCAGGACGCGGAGCTCGAGGTGCGGCTGGCGGCGGGACTCGTGCACGTGGGCTCGCGTTCCGAGCTCGCGCTCGAGCAGGAGGCGGCGGGCGTGCGCGCCACGCTCGGCGACGGCTCGGCCTGGTTCCAGCGCGGCGACGAGCGCCTCGAGCTCGCGCGCGGCGTCGCCCGAGTCCTGGGTGCACCGCCCCAGGGACGGACCGAGCCGCTCACGAGCGCGACACCCAGCACGCCGCGCGAGCCGCTCGCGCCCGCGCCCGTGGCCGCGGGCACGCTGGCCGCCAGCGCCGCCGCGCGCGTCCTCGCGGGCGAGGTCGTGGTCGCCGAGGGCGGCGCCGCGCTCGGCGCCTTCCGCGTGGCGCTGCTGGCCGAGCGCCGCAGCAACCAGACCCCGCCCCCCGAGGTGCGCTCCTTCACGAGCAGCGACGGGACCTTCCGCTGGCCCGATCCGCCCGCCGGCAAGCAGCGCGTGTTCGTGCACGCGCCCGGCTACGCGCTGTGCGCGCTGGGCGAGTTCGAGCTCGCGGACGAGCTCCCGCGGCTGCGGGCCGAGCTCGTGCCCGGCGTCAGCGTGCACGGCAGCGTGCTCGACGAGCACGGCAACCCGGTCCCGAACGCGTGGGTGATCTCGGAGGACGAGGTCCCGAGCGACGGTCTGTTCTTCTCGCTCCCCCTCTCCGAGCTCGCCTACTGGCTGCCGATCCAGGCGCGCACCGGTCCCGACGGACGCTTCGAGCTGGCGCACCTCCATCCGGGCACGCACACCCTGCGCGCCGGCGCCGAGGACCTCGCCCCGGCCTGGAAGGACGCCGTGCGCGCGCCGCGCGGGCGGGACGAGGAGCTCGTCTTCACGCTCGGCGCGGGCGGCGTGGTCCAGGGCCGGGTCACGCGCGAGGACGGCGGACCGCGTGCCGAGGCCCAGCTCGTGATCGTGGCCATGGACGATGCCCAGCGCACGCGCATGTCCTACGCCCACACCCGCACGGACGCCGACGGACGCTATCGCTTCGAGCGCCTGCCGGCCGCGACCATGATCGTGGTGATGATGAGCCGCGACTCGGCCACGGCCAGCGAGCGGCCCGAGGTGCGCCCGGTGCAGGTCGTCGAGGGCCAGACGATCACCGCCGACTTCGCCGCCGCGCGCCGCGGCATCCGCCTGCACGGGCGGGTCCTCGGGCGCGCGGACGTGCCGCTCGCGCTCCAGAACCTGGGCCTGTTCGACATGGAGACGGCCAGCTGGAACCAGGACTGGGTCGCCACCACGACCCTGGCCGACGGGGCCTACGCCTTCGAGGGCGTGCGCCCGGGCCGCTATCAGCTGTTCCTGATCGACCAGCTCGGGCGCGAGCTGCGCTGCGTGGACGCGTTCGAGCTCACGCGCGACGTCCTGGACGTCGAGCGCGACGTGCGCGTTCCCACGGGCAGCCTGACGGTCTCGGTGTTCGACGCGCACAGCGCCGAGCCGACCGGGCAGGCGGCTCTGATGATGATGCGCGAGGAAGGCGGCGGCCGCACGTCCTTCAACGCCTTCGGCCTGAGCGACGAGAACGGACGCTTCGCCTTCACCCAGCTGCGTCCCGGCACCTACCACGTCGTCGCCTACCCGACCCGCCCCGGACTCGGCTTCGCGCAGAGCGAGAGCGTGACCGTGTCCGAGAGCGGGGCCGAAGGCGTGCCGCGCGAGCTCGAGCTCGCGCTGGAAGCGGGTGGCCCGGCGGACGTGCTCGTGCGCGACGGCGACGGGCGCGCGCTCGAGGGCGCGGCGGTGGTGTTCTACGACGCCCAGGGCGGCGAGCACCTGTTCGCGCGTCTGCCGCTGACCGACTCGGCCGGACGCTTCCGCGCCCATGGCCTGCGGCCCGGCCGCTACCGAGTCGTGGCCCAGCTGGCCGGCTACCAGGGCACGCCGGTCGAGTTCCGCTTCGAGCTGGGCAGCGTGCCCGAGGTGCTGCTCGTGCTGGTGCCCGCCGACGCGGCGCCCCGCTCGGAGCCCGCGAGCCAGGCGCCCGCGCCGCGCTAGCGGACTTCCGCGGGAAACGGCGAAGGAAAGAGCGCGGTGAGGACAAGAAGAGGACGAGCCGAGGGCCGGATCCGCCCGCCCCGGACCCCGCAGACCCCGTCGAGCAAACCATGAAGAACTGGATCCACCTCCCCATCGCGGCCGTCGTGGCCGCCCTGATCGGCTACGGGAGCACGCGTCTGGCCGCGCCCGAGCGCGCGGCCCGCGGCGCCGCCCCCGAGAGCTCCGAGCTCCTTGCGGCGCTGGCCGAGCTGCGCGCCGAGCAGACCCGCCTGGCCGAGCGCCTGGCGACGCTGCCGAGCGCGCCCGCCAGCGCCCCGGTCGCCCAGCGCGTTCCCGCGCAGGACCTCGACGAGGCGATCGCGGCCTACATGGCAAAGCGTGTCGGCGGCGAGGCGAGCTCGGACCACTCCAGCGGCTCGGCTCCGGCCGACCTCGAGGGCGCCGCGATCGCCGATCGCATCCTCACGGGCCAGGTCGAGGGTGACGAGCTGGAAGCACTGTGGCAGACCCTGCGCGACGAGAAGCGCATCGACGCCGTGCTGGCCGAGATCGAGCGCCAGGCCGGGCTCGCGCCGAACAACCCCGACCTGCAGAGCGAGCTCGGCCAGGCCTACATCCAGAAGCTCTTCGACGTCGGGATCGGCCCGCTGGCCTCGGTCTGGGGCGAGAAAGCCGACCGGGCCTTCGACCGCGCGCTGGAGCTCGACGACACGCACTGGGAGGCGCGCTTCAACAAGGCCATGGCGCTCTCCAACTGGCCGACCTTCCTCGGCAAGCAGGGCGAATCCGTGCGCCAGTTCGAGATCCTGATGGAGCAACAGGAGCACGCCGCGCCCTCGGCCAAGCAGGCCTGGACCTACACCTTCCTCGGCAACCTCTACGATCAGATGGGCGAGGGCGAGAAGGCCCGCGCCACCTGGCAGCGCGGCGCGGCGCGCTTCCCCGGCAACGAGCAGCTGCGCCGGAAGACGGAAGCGAGGGCACGCTGATGAAGATCCTTGTGACGATCGTGCCGACGATCCTCGTGGCGGCCGTGGCCGCCTTCGGGGCGCGCTCCCTGGCGAAGCCCGCGCGCGCGGGGCTCGAGCACGAGGCGCCCGCCGTGGAGCGCGCGCGCGCGGCCGAGCTGCGCGCCGCGCTCGAGGGACTGCGCCTGGAGAACCGGCGCCTGGCCGCCGCGCTCGAGCAACGCGCGGACACCCTGGTGGCGGCGCCCGTCCCCGGCAACGAGCTCGGCGAGTCCGAGATCGCCGCCGCGCTGGCGCGCTGGCAGGCCGCGCACCCGCCGGCGGAGCCGGGCGCGCACGGCGCCACGCGCGCGCCCGTCGCCCTGAAGCCGGGCGAGGTCGACCTCGCCAGCATCCCGATGCTGGAGCTCGTGCGCGCGCTGTCGGCCACCGGCTTCGACAACGTCGAGCGCCAGGAGATCTTCCAGGCCCTGCGCGAGAACGGGCGCATCGACGAGTACGTGGCCACGATGGAGAAACTCGCGGCCGAGGATCCCCAGAACGTCGAGCTGCAGATCGCGCTCGGGCACGCCTACCTGCAGAAGCTGTTCGGGGTGGGCAACTCGCCCGAGGCCGGGCCGCTGGCCTACAAGTCCGACGCGGCCTTCGACCGCGCGCTGGCGCTGGACGACGAGAACTGGTCGGCGCGCTTCTCGAAGGCCGTCTCGCTCTCCAACTGGCCGGCCTTCCTCGGACGCGGCCCGGAGGCGATCGAGAACTTCGAGACCCTGCTCGAGCAGCAGGCCACGCAGCCGCCGCGGCCCGAGTTCGCGATGACCTACCTGTTCCTCGGGAACATGCAGCAGGCCGCGGGCGAGCGCGACAAGGCGCTGGCGACCTGGCGCGCGGGGCTCGCGCTCTTCCCGGACCGCGAGGAGCTGAAGAACGCCGTCGGCCTGGCCGAGACGCAGGGCGACACGAGTCGGCCGCGGCGCTGACCTACGCGCCGCGCGCGGCCACGCGCCGGGCCTGGCCGAGCTCACGCTCGGAGAGCGCGCCCTCCGCGCTGGCCGCGCGCGCCGGGCACAGCTCGTTCAGCGGGCACTCGGCGCAGCGCGGCGCCCGTGCCTTGCACACGTAGCGCCCGTGCAGCACCAGGCGGTGCCCGCTCGCGACCCACTCCGCACGCGGGAAGAACGCGCACAGGTCGCGCTCGATCTCCAGCGGGTCGCTGGCGCGCGTGAGCCCCAGGCGCTGGGCGACGCGCGCCGCGTGCGTGTCCACGATCATCCCGGTGGCCAGCCCGTAGGCCGTGCCGAGCACGAGGTTGGCGGTCTTGCGCGCGACGCCGCGCAGGCCGAGGAGGGCCTGCAAGTCGCGCGGCACCTCGCCGCCGAAGCGCGCCACGAGCTGCTGGCTGGCCTCGCGGATCGCGCGCGCCTTGTTGCGGAAGAAGCCGGTGCTCTTCACGACCCCTTCCACCTCGGCCTGGGTCGCCGCGCCGAGCGCGGCCGGCGTCGGCCAGCGCGCGAACAGCGCGGGTGTGACCTGGTTCACGCGCGCATCCGTGCTCTGGGCCGAGAGGATGGTGGCGACCAGGAGCTGCCAGGCGTCGGCGAAGTCGAGCTCGCAGCGCGGCTCGGGCAGCGCGCGTGCCAGCCGCGCGCGCAGCTCGGAGCTGTCCTCGCCCGCCACGGTCCGGGACTCTGCAGGGGACGCGCGTCTCGCCCGGGCAGTTTCCTTCGCTGGGGTCGCCGTCTCCTTGCGCGCGCCTCTGGCGGCCTTGGCCATCGGTGCAGCTTCGCACGCGGCGCGCTCCGCTCGCAACGGCGCCGAGCGGGGGCGCTATCCTCGCGCCCCGTGAGGGTACCGCCCCCGATCCGCCCGGCGCGCGCGGGCGAGCTGCTGCGCGCCATCACCCACCGCCCGACGCCCCTGCCGCGCGGACCGTGGGTGATGTTCCAGCGCTGGCACCAGCTCCTCTTCGCGCACTGGCCCGTGCCGAGCGCGCCGCTGCGCGCGCGTCTTCCGGCCGGGCTCGAGCTCGACACGTTCGAAGGCGAGGCCTGGCTCGGCCTCGTGCCCTTCCGCATGAGCGCCGTGCGCCTGCGCGGGACGCCGGCGCTGCCCGGGCTCTCGGCCTTTCCGGAGCTGAACCTGCGCACCTACGTGCGCCGTGGCGAGCACCGCGGCGTGTGGTTCTTCAGTCTGGACGCGGCCAGCTCGCTGGCGGTACGCGTCGCGCGCGCATGGTTCCACCTGCCCTACTTCCACGCGCGCATGGACTGCGGCGAGGACGTGGACGGGGTCCGCTACCACTCCGTGCGCACGCACCGCGCAGCACCGGCCGCAGAGCTCCTGGCCCGCTATGCCCCGCTCGCTCCGGTCGAATTCGCGCGCCCGGGCACGCTCGAGCACTTCCTGACCGAGCGCTACTGCCTGTTCGCCGCCAGCCCACGGGGCGCGCTCCTGCGTGGAGACATCCACCACCGCCCGTGGCCCTTGCAGCGCGCGGAGGCCGAGTTCGAGCGCGACACGCTGGCCCAGGCCAGCGGCCTCGCGCGCCCCGATGGAAGCCCTCGACTCCACTTCGCGCGCGAGCTGGACGTGGTGATCTGGCCTCCGCGGAGCGCCTAGAGCCGTGGCCGGACCTAGCCCGGCAAGCCGGCGCGGATCACCGACTCCATCGCCTCGACGAAGCGCGCCAGCTCGCTCTTCAGCGTGTACACGCTGGGCGAGACGCGGATGCCCTGGAACTCGGCGTGCTTGATGGCGACCACGAAGATCTTGTGCTTGTCCCACAGGTGCGCCGCGAGCTTCTCGGAGTCGATGCCCTCGAGCTCGACCAGCGCCAGGCCGCAGGCGAAGCCGGGCTTGCGGCTGGTGTGGAAGCGCACGCGCTCGTGACGCGCCAGCGGCTCGGCCCAGGCCTCGCGCAGCTCGATCAGGCGCCGCTCCTTGCGCTTGGGCCCGAGCGTCTCGTGGAACACGAGCGCTTCGGCGATGGCCAACGCGTTGGCCGCCGGGTGCGTGCCGATCTCCTCGAACTTGCGGATGTCGTCCTGCTGCTTCTCGTCCGCGGCCATCAGCGGCCACAGCCCGCCGATCTTGGCCTTGCGCACGTACAGGAGGCCCGTGCCGTGCGGCGCAAACAGCCACTTGTGCAGGCTCGAGGCGTAGTAGTCGCAGTCGAGCTCCGCGAGCTCGAAGTCGAAGTGCGCGAGCGCGTGGGCGCCGTCCACCAGCACTGGGATGCCGTGCTTTCGTCCGAGTGCCACGACCTCGGCCACGGGCAGGATCTGGCCGGTCAGGAAGACCACGTGCGACACCAGGATCAGCCGCGTGCGCGGCGTGATGTGGGCCTCGAAGCGGCGCACGATCTCGCCCGGGTCCTCGCACGGGGTCGGGATCGAGAACTGCACCAGCACGATGCCCTCGCGCCGCTCGCGCTGCTTGAAGGTCGTGAGCATGCGCGGATAGTCCTGGGTCGTCGTCAGGACCTCGTCGCCGCGCTGGAGGTCGAAGCCGAACTGGCAGGTCTGCAGGCTCTCCGAGGCGTTGCGCGTGATCGCGACCTCCTCCGGATCGACGCCGAAGGTCTGGGCCAGGCGCGCGCGCACGCCCTCGCGCTCGGGCTCCAGGATGCGCCACATGGTGTAGGCCGGCGCCTCGTTCGAGACGTCCAGGTGACGCTTCATCGCCTCCTGGACCAGGCGCGGACTGGGCGAGACGCCGCCGTTGTTCAGGTTGACCATCCCGCGATCGACCGTGAAGGCGCGCGCGATCTCGCCCCAGAAGAGCTCCGCATCGCCCTCGACCGCATCGACCGCGGCCGCGCGCGCCAGCGCGGCGCGGGCCGAGCCCGGCTCGAGGCGCGGCGCGGCGCAGGCCACGGCGGGTGCGGCGAGGCCCAGCACGAACTGACGGCGATCGACCACGGCCGGGCCAGCCTAGCACCCGGGTCACGCCCGTCGAAACCTCGGACGCGGCGACCAGCTCTCGGACGCGAGGGGCCAGGAGCAGCCTCCTGAGGCCCTGGGGGGTCGTGGCCGGCGGGTGGCATTCCTTTCGCGCTGCTCCCCGGCCACCCCGCGAGCGGACTTCCGCTCCCAGGGCTTCCTCCACCACCGAAGCCTCCCCCCACTTCGCATCTTGAAGACCACCACCGTCCTCGCCCTCCTCGCCCTCTTCTCCCTCGCTCCCCGCGCCGCCGCCGACTTCATCACGGGAACCGTCGTCGACTCGAACGGCGTCCCGGTCGCGGGCGTCAACATCGACGCCATCCGGCTCTCGAACGGCAACAACATCAACCTCTCCAACGACGGCACCAACGCCGCCGGGGCGTTCCTCACCACCATCCCGGCCGACGTCTACGATCTCTACTTCTTCCCCCCCGCACCGCCGGCGAACTCCCACGTGACCCTGGTCGTGCGCAACGTCCTGGTGACGGGCACGAAGAACCTCGGCACGCTGCGCTTGGTGGCCGGGTCCGTGGTCAGCGGCCACGTGCAGAACCAGGGCGGCGCGCCCGTCGGCCAGGTCGGCCTCGTGATGACCGACCTCGTGACCGGACGCGAGGTGCCGCTCTTGGTCCACCGCACCGACGCCTTCGGCAACTTCCTCGTGGCCGCCCCCAAGAACGCGATCTCGCTGGCCTTCGACCCGGGCGCCGTACCGCTGCAGGTGCTGGTCCCGCGCATCCTCGAGCTCACCCCGACCGGCAACACCAGCCTGGGCACGCTCGTGCTGCAGCCGGGTCTGGTCGTCACGGGCCACGTGCAGCGCGCCGCGAACGGCCTGGCCGTGTCCGGGGTCGACCTCGACTTCAAGGACCTGAGCACCGGAGTCACGCTCTACACGCCGAACGACAACACCAACGCGCTCGGTGACTACTCGGTCGTGGTCCCGGCCGGGAACTACCACGTCGACTTCGCCGCGCCCTCCGCCACGCTGCTGGCGGGACGGCGCCTGGCGAGCCAGGCCATCTCCGCCAACCGCCTGCTCGACACCGTGACGCTCGAGGCCGGAGCCGTGCTGAGCGGCACGGTCAGGTCCGCCGCCAACGTGCTCCAGGTGAACGCCGACGTCGACGTGTACTCCCAGGCCACGGGCGAGCTCTACCCCACGCCCGGTGACAACACGAGCGCCACCGGCGCCTACTCCGTGATCGTGCCCAAGACGAATCTGCGCGTCGTGTTCCGGCCGCCGAGCTACCTCGTGCCGCTGGGCTCGGACGTGCAGACGAACGTGCTGGTCACGGCCAACACCACGCTGAACGGGGTGCTGCCCGCCTGGACGACGCCCAACAACTACGGCACGGGCCTGGCCGGCACCGGCGGGATCGTGCCGCACATCACGGTCTCGGGCGGGACCGCGCGCAGCGGCAATCCCAACTTCGCCTTCGAGCTGCAGGGCGGCCGCGGCGGAGCGCTCGCGATCGCGACGCTCGCGCTCGCGCCGGGCGCGCGCCCGTTCCTGGGGGGCACGCTGCTCGTGCGTCCGGGCCCGGCCAACTCGATCTCGCTGGTGACCGCGCTGGGCGGGACTCCAGGCGTGGCCGGAGCCGGTTCGAAGCGCATCCCGTTCCCCCCCGCGCTCGGCGAGGGGCTCGACCTCTACGCCCAGTTCCGGGTCCACGATCCGGCCGCACCCCGCGGCTGGAGTCTCAGCGACGCCCTGCACTTCAAGGCCGTCCCCTGACGGACGGCGGCGGCCGCGGGTCCGCCATGCGTCGACTCCCGGGCCCGGCCCGTCCGAGCTCGGCTCGGGCGGGCCGGTGCTCTTTCGACCCAGCGCGGCGATTGCGGACGCGGGCCCTGCGGACGCTGGCGCCGCGCGCAGGTATCATGCCGCGCCCGAGGACACCCCCGTGCCGACCGCGTTCTCGCGCAACCTGCGCATCCAGTACAACGACTTCTCGCGAGGCAGCCCGGCCTTCCTGTGCCTGCCGGGCTGGTGCGAGAACAAGAACGCCTTCGCGCTCATCACCCACGCCCTGGGCCGCGAGCACCGCGTGATCGCGCTCGACTGGCGCGGGCACGGCAAGTCGGCCGCGGAGGGCGGCGAGTTCGGGCACGCCGAACTGCTGGACGACGCCCTGGCCGTGGTGCGTTCCTCCAGCGTGGGCACGGTCATCCCGGTGAGCGTCTCGCACGCGGGCTGGCTCGCGCTGGCGCTGCGCCAGCGCCTGGGCGAACGCGTCCCGCGCATGGTGCTGCTCGACTGGATCCTGGGCATGCCGCCCGCGGAGTTCCGGGCCACGCTGCTCGGGTTGCAGGAGCGCGAGGCGTGGCTGGCCACCCGCGGCGAGCTCTTCCGGCGCTGGATCGCCGACTGCGAGGACGCCCACGTCGTGCGCCACGTGCGCGAGGAGATGGGCAGCTATGGCTTCGAGATGTGGGCCCGCGCGGCGCGCGCGATCGAGAGCGCCTACGGCGACGGCACGCCCTTCGAAGCCATGCAGCGCCTGAGCGCGCCCTGCCCGACGCTGCACCTCTTCTCGCAGCCGCGCGATCCGGCCTACTTCGCGGCCCAGCAGGAGTTCGCGCGCGCGAACCCGTGGTTCCGCGTGCAGCGCATCGACGCGCGCAGCCACTTCCCCGCGCTGGAGGCGCCCGACGCCGTGGCCAAGGCGATCCTCGAGTTCGCGACCGGCGGCCAGCGCCGCAGCGGGCCGCTGGCGGCCTCGGGGTAGCGGGCCGACCGACGCGATGACGGCCGGCGAATCGAGCGGCGCGCACCCGCCGGGGGCCCCCACGCAGCTCGGCCAGCTGCCGCGTGACCAGCGCGTGTTGTTGCTCGGGCTGGTGCTGGCCGGCGCGCTGCTGCGCATCGCCTACCAGTGGAACCGGCCGTTCACGGGCGACGAGATCGGCACGCTGCTGTTCCTCAAGGAGGACTACGGCGTCCTGCTGAGCGAGTTCCGCTCGTGGCTGACCATGAACGTCTACATGGTCGGGCTGAAGGCGCTCACGGCCGTGGCGGGGAGTTCGTCGTGGGTGCTGGTGGCGCCGAGCCTGCTGGCGGGCATCGCGGTCGTGCCGCTGGTGGCGGCGCTCACGCTGCGGTTGTCGAGCGCGCGCCACGCGCTGCTGGCCGCCGCGCTCGTGGCCTACAACCCGTTCCTGGTGCACTACAGCGTGCAGATCCGCTCCTACATGCTGCTCACGCTGTTCGCGCTGCTGGCGATCCTGTGGTTCCTGGACTGGCAGCGCGCGCCGGGCTGGCGCGCTGGAGGCAAGGTCGCGGCCGCCTGCACGGCGGCCTTCCTGATCCATCCGAACGGGAGCTACTCGGTCGTGGCGCTGGCGACGTGGCTCGTGCTGTGGCGGCGACTCGACCTGCCGCTCAGCTGGACGCGGGCCCAGCTGCGCGAGCTCGCCAGCCTGCTGGTGCCGGCCGGCGTGATGCTCGGGCTCGCGCTCCTGGTCTACCGGCCGCTGTTCCACGACATGGCCGTCTTCCGCAGGGTGTGGTCGTACACTCCGCCGACCGACGTTTCCTACCTGCCGGAGATGTTCCAGAACTACTTCGCGGGCGGCTACAGCTCGCTGGTGAGCCTGCTCGTCCTGGCGGCCGGCGCGTGGCGGGCCTCGCTGGAGAATCGGGCCTTGCTGCGGCTCGTGCTGCTGGTGGTGGTCCCGATGATCCTGGCCTCGCTGCTGGGCGTCTCGCACTTCCCGTGGGCCTACGCGCGCTTCCTGATCCCTGGGCTCCCGCTCCTGATCGTGCTCATCGCCTTCGCTTGCCTGCACCCCGGGCGACGGACCCCCTCGTTCGTGCTGGCCGGCATCCCGTTCCTCGCCTGGCTGCCCGGACACGTGGAGCTGTTCGCGGCGAAGCGCGACTATCCCTGGGCAACCCTCGGCCAGCAGCTCGAAGCCGAGCTCGGCGGGCGCGACCGGCTCCTGACCATCGACCCCTTGTTCGAGCACGAGCTCTCGGGCTACGAGCGCGCGTACGAGGCGCGCTTCGTCGACGCGGAAGCGCTGGTGAAGCTGGGCCCGGCCGGGGGCGAACTGCGCCTGATCGTGCTCAGCGACGAGCCGCACCTGGCGAGTTCCGCGCCGAGCCGCACGTTCGGCAAGGTCCAGGTGCTCGTCTATCGCGGCCAGACCGGGGCCGAGGTCGCGCTGGCGCTGGCCCGCGACCTCGACCGACTGAGCGCGGGTCGCGTCGAGTCACGGCTGACGAGCCACTACCGCATCGCCTTCGAGATCTACGCCGCGCTGGGCCGCCCCGAAGCCCACGCCAGCCAGGTCAAGTTCCTGAAGTGCCAGAGCCGCCTGCACCGCGAGCGCCAGCGGCCGGTGCAGATGCCGTAGGCGCGCGGCGCCGGCTCCTCCTTCCTCGGCGGCTCTTGCAGCCCACGGGCGCCGAGGAAGGAGGCGGAGCGCGGGTCAGCTCGGGAGCGACTTCTTGTTCAGGTAGAAGTCGAAGCGCTCGTACTCCTTGTGGGTCGCGCGCTCGGCCACGTCGGCCTCGGTCTTGGGCGGGGGCACGATGACCTTCTCGCCCGGCTTCCAGTTCACGGGCGTGGCACAGGCGTGCTTGTCGGTGGTCTGCAGCGCGTCGATCAGGCGCACGAGCTCGTCCACGTTGCGCCCGACCGAGAGCGGGTAGTAGACGAGCGCGCGGATGGTGCGCTTCGGGTCGATCACGAACACGGTGCGCACCGTGACGGTCGAGGATGCGCCCGGGTGGATCATGCCGTAGGCCTGCGCGACCTTCGTGTCGAGGTCGGCGATCATCGGGTAGTCGATGCTGACGTCGAAGATCTGGCGCAGGTTCTCGCGCCAGGCCAGGTGGCTGTGGATCGAGTCGACCGAGAGCCCGATCAGCTTGACGTTGCGCTTCGTGAACTCGCCCGAGCGGCGCGCGAGTTCGGTCAGCTCGGTCGAGCACACCGGCGTGAAGTCGGCCGGGTGGCTGAAGAGCAGCACCCAGTTGCCCTCCTGCCACTTGCTGAGGGTCAGCTCGCCCTTGGTGGTGTTGGCGGTGAAGTCGGGGGCCGTGTCGCCGATGCGCGGCATCGGCCGGAGCGTCGCACTCGTGTCTTCCATGGGGTCTCCTCTGCCTGGATGCGGGCGGCAAACGCCGCGGTTTCGGGGGCTCCCAGTATAGAGCCTCCCGCGCGCCGCGGCGGCGCGGACGGCCCGCGCTACTTGACGATCTCGAGCAGCTCGACGTCGAAGATCAGCATGGACTTGGGCGGGATGCCCGGGCGTCCGTTGACGCCGTAGGCGAGCTCGTGGGGCACGACCAGCTTGCGCTTGCCGCCCACGTTCATCGTGCCGACGCCCTCGGTCCAGCCCTTGATGACCTGGTTGAGCCCGAACACGGCCGGCTCCCCGCGCTCGACCGAGCTGTCGAACGGGAGGCCGCCGTCGGTGAACCAACCGGTGTAGTGCACCTTGACCCTGGCGGTGGGTCCGGAGGGCTTCTCGCCCGTGCCGACCACCAGGTCGAAGTACTTGAGGCCCGAGGGCAGCTCGGTCCACTGCCCGCTCACGGGCGCGCCGGGAAAGCGCGGGATGGTGCGCTTCGACTTCACGGCCCCGCTCTTGCCGTCGACCACGACCTCGAAGTGCTCGGCGGGCGTGAACACGTCCACGCTGACGTCGCCGCTCTCCCCGTAGCTTGCCTCGCGCGCGAGGCCACCCGTGTCCTGCTCGGCGGCCGTGATGGCCTTGGTCAGGGGCGTGCGCGAGCTCAGCAGCTGGTGCGCCTCGGCCGCCTCGGGCGGCAGGGAGGTCTTGTCGAGCGCGCGCGGCGCCGCGGCGCCGGCCAGCAGGGTCGTGGAAGCGAGGAGGGCGAGGGTGCGGAGGGGGCTCATCCGCGCAATTGTGGCGCCGGAGAGGGCGCGACGCCAGCGCTCGGACGACCCCCGCACTCGCTCGCTCGCCGGGACCTCGGGCTACACTCCCGCCGGTGTGCCTCTGGCTCGTGGCCGCGCTCTCGTTCTCCGCAGCGCAGGAAGTCCGGCCTCCGCAGGCGCCCGAGACCGTCGTCAGCTCGCCCCGTTCGACCGCCCTCGACACCGACACGGCCGCCGATCGCGTGCGGGTCACGGCCGAGGAGCTGGCGGCCAGCGGCGAGCGCTCGCTGCCACGCCAGCTCGGCAAGGCGGCCGGCGTCTGGATCCAGGAGACCAACCTGGGCGGCGGCTCGCCGATCCTGCAGGGGTTGTCGGGCAACCAGGTGCTCCTGCTGGTCGACGGCGTGCGCATGAACGACGCGACCACGCGCAACGGGGTCAACCAGATGCTGAACGGCATCGACCCGGCCACGGTCGAGCGCATCGAGGTGCTGCGCGGGCCGCGCTCGGTGCAGTACGGCAGCGACGCGCTCGGCGGGCTGGTTTCCGTGTGGACCAAGCGACGCGCTCCGAGCGGCGCCGATCCGGCGGCGGAACGGCTCGCGGGCGCGCTGGCGGGGCGCCACGACGGCGCCGCGCGGGGCGGGACCGGCACGCTCGAGGTCTCGGACGCCAGCGCGAGCCTGGGCTGGCTGGCGCTCGCGAGCGCGCACGACTGGGGCGACCTGCGCTCGGCCGAGGGCACGGTCGCGCACACGGCCTACGGCGGCGAGGCCCTGTTCGGTGCGTGGGAGACGAGCTTCGGCGCGGGGCACTGGCTGCGCGTGACGTCGTCGCTCACGCGCGACCGCGACGTGCCGCGCACGGACCGCCTGAACGCGGGCTTCGGGCAGACCCAGCCGGCGAACTCCGAGTACGAGTTCGCGCTCCAGGACCGCCGGCGGGTCGTGCTCGCCTACGGCGCGCGGCCGCAGGCGGCCTGGGCCGACGCCCTCGAGGCACGCCTCTCGTTCCGGAGCTACGACGAGGAGCGTCACATCCGCGCCTTCGGCAGCTCCACGCGCCGCAACGAGCAGGACGAGACGCGCACGCTCGGCCTGGCGCTCGACCTGCAGAAGGCCCTGGGCGCGGCCCAGCTGCTGACCTTCGGCTTCGACCTCGACTACGACGACGTCGACTCGCGCCGCCTCGACGTGGACCTGGGCACCGGCGCGGGCACGCCGCGCGACGGCGCCTTCGCGCCGGACTCGCGCTTCCTGTCGAGCGGCGTGTTCGTGCAGGACGAGCTGCTCGCGCTGGCGCCCTACGAGGTCACGCTCGGGCTGCGCTACGGCTGGTTCGCCTTCGGCTTCGACGACCCCGCCACGGGCGCGGCCGAACACGGGGACTTCGGCGCGCTCAGCGGGAGCGCCGCGCTCGCGCGCGAGCTCGCTCCGGGGCTGCGCGCGGTCGGCACGCTCGCGCGCGGCTTCCGCGCGCCCAACCTGGCCGAGCTGGCGCGCGAGGCCAGCTTCTTCGCCGGGACCGAGCTCCCCAACCCCGACCTCGAGCCCGAATCGAGCCTGTACGGCGAGCTGGCGCTGGAACTCGAGCGGCCCAGCTGGAACGGCGCGCTGGCGGTGTTCTCGAACCGCATCTCGGAGCTGGTCGGCAGCGTGCTGGTCGACGCGGGCGGCCCGCAACCCGGCGACGAGCTCTACCTGCGCGAGAACATAGGCACGCTGGCGATCCACGGCGCCCTGCTGCGCGCCGACACGCGCCTGGGCGGAGCGCACTCGCCCTGGAGCCTCGCGGGCTCGCTGGAGTACACGCGCGGCCGGCAGGAAAGCGACCTGGTCGACCCGAACACCGGCGCGCGGCCCTTCGACGGTGAGCCCGCCCAGCGCATCCCGCCGCTGCACGGCTGGCTCGTGCTGCGGCGCGCGCTGGACTCGCGCTGGCTCGACACGCTCGCGCTGAGCACGGCCTGGGCCGCCGCGCAGCAGCGCCTGTCGCCCCAGGACCTGGCCGACCCGCGCATCGATCCGGACGGTACCGACGGCTGGCTCACGCTCGACCTCGACCTGGAGGGTCCGCTCGGCTCCGCGCGGCGCGGTTCACGCTGGTTCCTCGGGCTCCACAATCTCCTGGACGAGAGCTACCGCATCCACGGCTCGGGTTTCGACGCGCCCGGTCTCGGGCTGGTCGTCGGCCTGCGCCTGACGCGCTGAGCTCCGGCCGGGCTGCCGCTCGCAGGGCCCTGTCACGATTCGGTGGCACGACGCGCGCGGCGGGAGCGTCGATTCGAGCGGCTAGAATCCGGCCCCCCATGAAGCAACGCATCCCCGGCCCGCTGCTGGCCCTCGCGCTCGTTCCCCTGCTCGTGTTCGCCTGCCGGAGCAGCGCCGGGCGTCCGGCCTATCCGAGCGCGCTGCGGACCGAGGTGGTGGACGAGTACCACGGCGTGGCGGTGGCCGATCCCTACCGCTGGCTCGAGGAGCCCGACACGCCCGCCACGCGTGCCTGGGTCGCGGCGCAGAACGAGCTCACCTCGGCCTACCTCGCGCGCATCCCCGCGCGCGAGCGCATCCGCGCGCGCCTGACCGAGCTGTGGGACTTCGAGCGCACCGAGTTGCCGACCCAGGCGGGCGGGCGCGTCTTCTTCCGCCGCAACGACGGCCTGCAGAACCAGTCGGTGCTGTTCGTGGCGGAGTCGGCGGGCGGAGAGGCGCGCCTGCTGCTGGACCCCAACACGCTCTCGCGCGACGGCACCGTGGCGCTCGCGAGCTTCGTGCCGAGCCGCGACGGCAAGCGCCTGGCCTACGCGCTCTCCGACGGCGGCTCGGACTGGCGCACCTGGAGGGTGCGCGAGGTGGACACGGGCACCGACCTCGGCGACGTGCTGACGCGCAACAAGTTCGGCGCCCTGGCGTGGGCCGCCGACGGCACGGGCTTCTTCTATGCGCGTTACGACGTGCCGCCCCCGGGGGCCGAGCTCCAGGCGCGCAACGCGCCGCCCGACGTGTGCTTCCACCGGCTCGGCACCGCCGAGTCGGCCGACGAGCTGATCGTGCGGCGCCCGGCCCAGGCCGGCCGCAGCCAGGGCTTCTCGCTGTCGGAGGACGGCACGGTGCTGTTCCAGAGCGTGCTCGACGTGGCCACGCGCACGAACGAGCTCTATCGCGTGGCGCTGGTGGCCGCGCCCGGCGGCTGGCGCGCGGCCGGCGAGCCCGAGGCGCTGGTGCAGGGCTTCGACACGCGCACCTTCCCGATCGGCGACGACGGCTCGTGGGTGTGGTGCCAGACCGACCTGGGCGCGCCGCGCGGACGGATCGTGGCCATCGACCCCAAGACGCCGGGGCGCGCGCACTGGCGCGAGCTGGTGCCGGAGAGCGACGAGGCGATCCAGGACGCCGACGAGGTCGGCGGCCGGCTGATCGTGCAGGTCCTGCAGGACGCGCGCGCCCTCGTACGCCTGTTCGACCCCACCGGCCAGGCGCTGGGCGAGGTGCCCCTGCCGGGGATCGGCAGCGTGGCGGGCTTCGCGGGCGACCACGCCGACGGCGACACGTTCTACACCTTCACGAGCTACACGACCCCGAGCACGGTCTACCGCCTCGATCTGGCCACGCGCACGAACACGCCCTACCGGAGCAGCACGCTGGCCTTCGATCCGGCCGACTACGAGAGCGAGCAGGTCTTCTACGCCAGCCGCGACGGCACGCGCGTGCCGATGCTGCTGACGCACCGGCGCGGGCTCGCGCGCGACGGACGGGTCCCGACCTACCTCTACGGCTACGGGGGCTTCGGCGTCTCGATCACGCCTGCGTTCTCGGTGCCCAACCTGGTGTGGATGGAGAGGGGCGGCTTGCTGGCCGTGCCGAACCTGCGCGGCGGCGGCGAGTACGGCGAGGCCTGGCACGAGGCCGGCACCAAGCTCGCCAAGCAGAACGTGTTCGACGACTTCATCGCCGCGGCCGAGTGGCTGTGCGCGAGCGGCTGGACCGCGCCGCAGCGCCTGGCGATCGGCGGGCGCTCGAACGGCGGCCTCTTGGTGGGCGCGTGCCTGACGCAGCGGCCCGAGCTGTTCGGGGCCGCGCTGCCGGCGGTGGGCGTGCTCGACATGCTGCGCTACCACCGCTTCACGATCGGCTGGGCCTGGGCCGGCGACTACGGCACGTCCGACGACCCCGCGCAGTTCCGCGCCCTGCAGGCCTACTCGCCGCTGCACAACGTGCGCGCCGGCACGCGCTACCCGCCCACGCTGGTCACGACCGCCGACCACGACGACCGCGTGGTGCCGGCCCACAGCTACAAGTTCACGGCCGCGCTGCAGGCCGCCCAGGCCGGCGCGGAGCCGATCCTCATCCGCATCGACACGCGCGCCGGACACGGGGCCGGCAAGCCCACCGCGATGCTGATCGAGGAGGAGGCCGACCGGCAGGCCTTCCTGGTGCGCGAGCTCGGACTGGAGTAGCCATGCCGACGCGCCGCATCCTGGTTCCGCTCGTGGTCCTGGCCCTGGCGGCGGCGCTGTGGCTGTGGTCCCCGGGCGAGGCGCCGGTGCTGCGCGTGTCCGCCGGGACGAGCGCGTGCATGCAGCGCCTGCGCGAGGTCTACGCCGGGATCACGCTCTTCCAGGAACGCGCGGGCCACGCGCCCTCGGCCGCCGAGGGCGACTTCCTGCAGGCCCTGATCGCGAGCGGAGCCTGGGCCGACACGCCCGAGAATCGCGAGCGCCTGCGCTGCCCGGGCACGGAGTCGGCCTACGCCAGGCGCGACACGCTCGCCTTCCCGCTGGCGCGCTTCCCCTCGGGCGGTGCCGAGCTCGAGCCCCTGGCGGCCTGCGACGGCGGCGCGCGCCTGCCCCATGCGGAGGGCGTCAACGTGCTCTACTCGGACGGCAGCGTGCGCACGCTCCTCACGCAGCACGAGGTCGAGCTCGGACACCTCGCGCCCGGCGCGACGCGCATCCCGGTGGGCCCGCAGTCGCCCGTGCCCGATCTGCGGAAGCTGATCGCGCCCTGAGCCCGACGGGCCGCGCGGTTGCCCGCGCGCGTCCGGGCGGCGAGACTCGTGCGCCATGGCTCCCCCCGTACCCATCCCCGAGCCGCAACGCTCCGAGCTGCAACGCTCCGAACCGCCCCGCATCGGTATCCTGACCATCTCCGACCGCGCCACGCGCGGGCAGTACGAGGACCTCTCGGGTCCCGCGATCGAGGCCGCGCTGCGGGCCTACCTGGCCACCGAGTGCCGCTACGAGCGCAAGCTGGTGCTGGACGAGGTCGCGGACATCGTGGCGGCCGTGCGCGAGTTCGCGGGTGACGGCTGCGCGCTGATCT